>JARROA010000012.1:0-96280 GCA_037384425.1 Candidatus Thiodiazotropha sp.
TTCGATCTCGGCTTGGTTGGAATGAAATCTTCCCTGCAGGTCGGTGCAGGTCGAGACGAGATTTTCATGTTCCTGGCGGTGTGCTTCCAGGCCGGGGTAGCCGCGCTCTGCCATCAGGCGCTCTTCGGTCTGGAAATGCTCCACCACGTAATCGATCAGCGCATCCAGCCGGTTGCCGATCTCCATGCGGTTGTTATGCGTCACCGCTTCATTCAACGCATTGACCCGAACGAACAGCTCCTGATGCTGTTCGTCACAGACGTTGACGTTGGTACCGTACGCTTCCTGTGTCCATTCCATTAAAGACATTTGGGTTCCTCCACTGTGATTTCCCTATGTTATTTCCATATCAATAGAACCGAATCGACGATGACAATCCGCTGTCGTTCCAGTTTTGTATGGTCGTTACCCAAGCGCTACGAGCGCGCTGGCCTGTAGCGCTGGAATAGAGGTAGATAGATCAAAGATGAAGACTTGTAAAGGAACAATTCGTCGCATTGACCAGCTCGCAGTCTTAACCATGTGATTTGACACATCAGCGAGAGCCTTTGGGTCAAATGGCATGCTGTGCTGTCCGCTTGGGCGGGTGTTTTCGATCGACGTGATGGTGCCTGCGCAGAGACCGAAACGGCGGCGGGAGACTCAGACGACGGGCGTCTTGCAGGACTCGCCCGCGATCTCCCGTACCAGTTTCGGTACCAGATAACCCGGCAGCGCACTGCGCAGAGAGCTCAGCAGGGCGGTCGCCCGGCTCTCCTCCACGTCGAAGTGGGCGGCGCCGGCGACCCGGTCGAGCAGGTGGAGGTAGTAGGGCTGGACACCCAGTTCGAAGAGGCGTTCGCTGAGCCTGGCCAGGGTCTCGGCATGGTCGTTGACCCCTTTCAGCAACACCGACTGGTTGAGTAGGGGGATGCCGACGCCTTTCAGCATGGCCAGTGACCTCGCCACCGTGGCGGAGAGTTCGTTGGGGTGGTTGGCGTGGATCACGACCAGGCTTTGCAGGCGGGATGCGGACAGCAGCGCCACCAGCTCCGGCGTCACCCGTTCGGGCAGTACCACAGGCAGACGTGTATGCAGGCGCAGACGCTTGAGGTGGGGCAGGGAGGCGAGCTGCGACAGCCAGTCGGCGAGACGGGCGTCACTCACCATCAGGGGATCGCCGCCGCTCAGGATCACCTCTTCCACCTCCGGGTGGGCGCACAGATAGTCGAGGATGGCGCGCCACTGGCGGGGCGAGGCGGTGCCCGATGCGTAGGGATAGTGGCGGCGAAAACAGTAGCGGCAGTGCACGGCGCAGGCACCGGTGGCGACCATGAGCACGCGCCCCGGATACTTGTGCAGCAGTCCGGGGCTGACCTCGGCCTCCCGGTCTCCCACCGGATTGTCGCTGTAGCCCGGCAGCTGGACGGTCTCTTCCGCCAGCGGCAGGACCTGTCTGAGCAGGGGGTCGAGCGCATCGCCCGGCTGCATCAGGGCAGCGAACGCCTTGGGTACCCGCAGCCCGAACTGCCGTGCGGCGTGCAGTTCCGCGGGCAGGGGAACCCGGTCCAGCTCCAGGTAGGCCAGCAGCGATGGCAGATCGGTGAAGGCCTCGCTTAGGGCCTGCTGCCAGGCGGGCGTCTGCAAACTTGCCGCGCACTCAGGTATGATGTGCGCCGCATTCGATCTGTTTCGTGAGGAAGACATGGCTACCTACAGTACCAATGAGTTTAAGGGCGGTCTGAAAATCATGCTGGAATGCAGTACCTCTACAACGACGGTGAGTTCTGGCATTTCATGGATCCGGACAGCTTCGAGCAGGTCAGCGCCGACGCCGCCGCCGTGGGGGAGACCGTGAAGTGGCTGAAGGAGCAGGACCTCTGTACCGTGACCCTGTGGAACGGTGCTCCCATCATCGTCGAGCCGCCCAAGTTCGTGGTGCTGACCATCACCGACACCGATCCCGGCCTCAAGGGCGACACCTCCGGCAGCGGCGGCAAGCCGGCCACGCTGGAGACCGGTGCCGTGGTGCGCGTGCCCCTGTTCGTGCAGATCGGCGAGGCGATCAAGGTCGATACCCGCTCCGGCGAGTACGTCTCCCGGGCCAAAGAGGAGTAAGCCGCGCCATCATGGGCGAAGCGAGCGACTGGCGGCCCACGGCCGAGCTGGCGATGCTCCGGGCCCGGGCCGACCTGCTGGCGCGGATTCGCGATTTCTTCCGGCAGGCCGGGGTGCTCGAGGTGGAGACCCCGGCCTGCTCACGTTTCGGGGTCACCGATCCCGCCATCGAGAGCTTCACCACCCGCTACACCGGCCCCGGTGCGGCTGCCGGTGCTGATCTCTATCTCCAGACCTCGCCCGAATTCCCGATGAAGCGACTGCTGGCCGCCGGCAGCGGACCCATCTACCAGCTCTGTCGCGTATTCCGCAATGGCGAGCAGGGACGGCGGCACAATCCGGAGTTCACCCTGCTCGAATGGTACCGTCCGGGATTCGATCACCACCGGCTGATGGAGGAAGTGGCCTCCCTGGTCGCGGCCCTGTCGCCTCAGCCATTGCCGGTGGAGCGGTTGAGCTACGCCGAGGCCTTCCAGTGTTATCTGCGGGTCGATCCGCATCGGGCTTCAGTCGAGAGCCTGCGCAACTGCGCCATCGAGAAGGGAATCGCTGGCGCGGAGAGTCTTGCACTGGAGGGGCGCGATGCCTGGTTGGATCTGTTACTGAGCCACCTTATCGAGCCCCATCTGGGCGTCCAGGGTATGACCTTCCTCTACGACTATCCGGCATCCCAGGCGGCGCTGGCCCGGGTGCGCGCCGGGGATCCGCCGCTGGCGGAACGCTTCGAGCTCTACCTCGAGGGGGTGGAGATCGCCAACGGCTTTCACGAGCTGGTCGATGCCGCCGAGCAGCGGCGGCGCTTTGTCGGCGATAACCGGAGCCGCCAGGCGATGGGATTGCCGGCGGTGCCGCCTGACGAGCACCTGCTGGCCGCCCTCGAGGCGGGCATGCCGCCCTCGGCCGGCGTGGCGCTGGGGGTCGACCGACTGCTGATGGTGCTCTCCGGCAGCCGCCACATCCGTGAAACCCTCGCCTTCGCTATCGAGCGAGCCTGAACGACCGGGAAGCGGATTCCTGAACAAGCGGTGAAGCTCCTGCTCGCGGATCGATTTGACAATTTTTCAATCCAGACCGGCTGACTTCGCATTAAAATGAAAACAGACCGGCTGTGTAAGCTATTCACGCCAGGGCAGACAAGGCGATAAGACCTGAATACCGTTACTGCCCGCTAAAAGCCGGCGCGGAGGCAATTTTGGGAGTCAGGAGGCTAGGAACCGATCTGCTGTTGGTCATGCTGTTGGCCGTGCCCACGGCCGAGGCGACCATTGTGACCTTCGATGAGGCGGGCTTCGTGCAACAGGTGGAGGCCAGTCCGGCGCAGAAACTGGACCTCGACTGGCCGGCCATTCGCCGTCTCTACGAGCGGCTTGACGAGGACTCCATATGGCATAGCCAGGGGCACATGAATGCGCGAGGGCGACAGCTCCTGGCCTGGTTGAAAGCCGCGGGCGAGGAGGGGCTGAAACCCGCTGACTACCATGTCGAGCATCTACAGCGACTCCAGAATCAGGCTGCAACGCAAGACAGTATGCTGCGTGAGCTGCTGCTCACCGACGCCTACCTGCGCCTTGCCGTCGATCTCAGGCAGGGCAACCGGGCCACGCGCGCGCTCGACCCCTTCTGGACGGCGCAAGCCGAATCCTTCGATCCGGTGGTGACCCTGATCCGGGCCTTGGCACAAGACCGTCTCGCCGACATGCTGGCGCAGCTCGGTCCGGCGGGTGCGGAGTACGATCGCCTGCGCCAGGCACTGGCACGCTACCGGGCCATTGAGCGGGCGGGGGGCTGGCCGAGACTGGTGACCGGCACCAGCCTGCGCCCGGGCCAGCGCGTACCCCAGATCGAGCGACTGCGCGAAAGACTGGCCCTGGAGTCAGGCCGGGATTATGAGCAGACTGAAGATCCCGAACTGTTCGATGCCCGACTGGAAACCGAACTGAAGCGGTTTCAGACACGGCACGGACTGGCTGCCGATGGTGTGGCGGGACCGGCAACCCTGGAGGCGTTGAACGTGCCGGTGGCGAGACGCATCGAGCAGCTGCGCATCAATCTGGAGCGCTGGCGGTGGCTGCCCCATGAGATGGAGACGGAGCATCTGCTGGTGAACACGGCGGGCTTCGATATCGAGTACCACTCCCACGACCGGGTGATCTTTTCCGCCCGCACGGTGAACGGCAGCGAGGAACGGCCGACCCCCTCCATGATCAGCCGCATCACGCACCTGGTGGCGAATCCCCAATGGACCGTACCCCGTCGCATCGCGGTCGAGGACATGCTGCCCCGGCAGCAGGCCGATCCCGGCTATCTGACGGGCAAAAGGATCCAGGTCTATCGGCGCAACGGCGCCGGCTGGGAGGCGTTCGATCCCGCCTCCATCGACTGGTCACCCTATGACCAGGACAATTTTCCCTTCGTGTTGCAGCAGGAGGCCGGCGCCGGTAACAGCCTCGGCCGGATCAAGTTTCATATGCCCAATCCGAATGCCATCTTTCTGCACGATACGCCGGCCGTCGGTCTCTTCGGACGCAGCGAGCGGGCGTTCAGTTCGGGTTGCGTGCGGGTGGAGCGGGCGGATCGTCTGGCCCGGCTGCTGATCGAGCGTGCCGATCCGTGGGAGGCCAGGAAGTTCAACCAGGCCCTGGAGACGGGCGAAACCCTGATCATCCCCCTGCGGCAACCCCTCTCCGTCTATCTGACCTATTTCACCAGCTGGGTCGACACGGCGGGCGAGGTCCACTTCCGTCCCGATATCTATCAACGGGATGACGAGCTGATGCTCGCCTTCGCTCGCCAGAAGCATCCGATGACGGTCCTGCGGCCGGACCAACCGTCGCCCGCTTCGCTCTGAAACCTCCTGTCATACCAGGAATATCGATCGGAGGAGCCGTGAATCCGGTCACAAGGTTGGCCTGGTGACCCCACAATTTGTTAACCTGCGCTGGATTTTGCCCCTCTCCTGCCGACAATGACGGCAACAACGGCAGACACGAATGGCAGCAGGTTTCATGCAAGACGATCCGATAATCCGTCCCCAAGGCGTCCTCATCAGCAGAAGAGCATTCATCACCGGCCTCGCTTCGACGGCGGGCCTGCTGGCGGTCTCCCCGGTGCTGGCGGCGGTGGCCCCGTCGTCACAGCGCACCCTCTCCTTCCACCATACCCATACCGGCGAGCGGGCGGAGATCACCTACTGGCGCGACGGCGAATATCTGGCCGAAAATCTCAAGGCCCTCGATCATCTGCTGCGGGACCACCGCACCGGCGAGCAGGCGCACATGGACCAGGATCTGCTCGATACCCTCTACGCACTGCAGCTCAAGCTCGGTGAACCGGGGGAATTCGAGATCATCTCCGCCTATCGCTCTCCGAAGACCAACGAGATGCTGCGCAGCAAAAGCGGCGGTGTGGCCAAGCGCAGCCTGCACATGCAAGGCAAGGCGATCGATATCCGCGTCTGCGGCTGCGATCTGAAGCGGTTGCGCAAGACCGCGCTCTCCCTCAAGGCCGGCGGCGTCGGCTACTATCCCAAATCCAACTTCGTTCACGTCGACACCGGGCGTGTGCGCTACTGGTAGCGGACGGTATTTTTCCAGACGGACACAAGATCGACCGGATTTCGTTGCGGCAAGCTGCACTGCTCAGTATGTAATGTTGTGGTGGTCTCCTCGATTCAATCCCATCTCAGCACCCAAATGCAATCTGCCGCCTGGCCATGATGGCTGATGCCGTGAGATGCGAGACTGGCTCCCGCCATCATCACACCACGCGATCAAGCGCTTTGAGGATTACCGGGTATTCAAAATTATCAGCAATACGTCTCAGGACTTTCTGCAGTTCGGCATCATATCCCCCCACCCGTTCTATGGCGCCGGATATAGCCTCCGCTTCAAGGCTTTCCAGGGCATCTCTCAGATCGATCTGCAGCGTTTCAGGCAGCACAGCGATCATCTCCGGCGTCAGCTCTGCAACCGCCTTATCGCCTTCCGGCTTTTCTTCGAAGATGTAGCGTAGACCCAACTGCTCGGACAGGCAGCGGTAGATCTCCTCGAATCGGTAAGGCTTGCGCACAAAATCGTCCATCCCGGCTTTGAGCATCTCTTCCTGCTCCTCCGCGAAGACCGATGCGGTTACCGCGATGATCTTGACTTTGTCCCCTCCCGGCAGCTGACGGATACGGCGCGTGGCTTCATCACCGTCCATTTCAGGCATGCGCCGGTCCATCCAGATCAGGTCGGGATGCCATGCCTTGAAGCACTCCACGCAACTCAGCCCGTTCTCCGCCTCCTTCACCTCCAGTCCGATGTCGCTCATCAGCCGCTTCAGCAGAAACCGGCTCTCGGTCTGGTCTTCCACGACCAGGATGCGGTAGTGTGGTTGCCCTGGCACCAGTCCCACGACCTCTCCGTACCGCTTCGATTCCGGCTTGGCAAGGTCGCTCGTTTCAGCAACATCCACCGGTAGCTCCACTCGAAACAGAGAGCCCGTACCCACTCTGCTGTCCAGGGTGATGACCCCTCCCATCAGTTCGACGAACTGCTTGGTGATGGTCAGCCCCAGTCCGGTCCCCTTCTGCTCCCCGCTGGTGACCAGCTGCACGAAGGGTTTGAAGAGTCGCTTGCGGTCCTCCTCGCCAATGCCGGGGCCACTGTCTTCGACTTCGATCAGCAGCAGCAACCGATCGTTCTTGTGACTCCCGAAGCGGATGGTGACACCGCCTTTTTCGGTGAACTTTATCCCATTGCCTACGAGGTTGATCAGGATCTGGCGCAGACGCGCCTCGTCGCCTTTGATGTAGCGCGGAACGTCGGAGGTCATCTCCAGCTTCAGCCGCAACCCCTTTCCTTTCGCTCGCAACTGCATCATCTCTACCACGTCCCGCACCAGAGCGCCGAAATCGAATGGCGTGATCTCCAACTGCAGCCGGCCCGCTTCGATCTTGGCGATCTCCAGCACATCGTTGATCAGGGAGAGCAGGTGCTCTCCGCTGCGATTGATGGTGTCGAGGTTCTCCCGCTCTTCGGGCGGCAGCGCCGGATCGCGCCGGACCAGATTGGAGAACCCCAGAATAGCGTTGAGCGGCGTGCGCAGTTCGTGACTCATATTGGCCAGAAACACACTCTTGGCTTTGTTCGCCGCCTCCGCCGCATCCCGTGCCAGCAGCAGCTCCGTCGTGCGCTGCTGGACCGTCTCCTCGAGCTGCTGCCGGTAACGCAAACGTTCCTCTTCGGCATGCTTGCGTTCGGTGATGTCCCGCCCTTCGGGGATGAGCTGGATGACATGCCCCTCCGAATCGAGGATGGGCTTGACCGAAAAATCGAGATAGTGAATCTCTCCCTCCGCCGAGAGGTGGCTGGCCTCGAAACGCACGAACTCCCCCTTCGCCGCCTCGTCGATCGCTCGTTTCAGCCGTTGTTGCATCTGCGTTGAATGGGCCCACCAAGGGGTTTGCCAGAAGGGTCTGCCAAGCACCTCCGCTTCGTCGACCCCGGCAAACTGGAGGGCGGCCTTGTTGGCTTGCAGGAGGGTGCCGTCGGTCGACATCAGGCCAATGAACTGGAAACTCTGTTCGAAGATCGCATGAAAGCGTTGTTCACTGGCTCGCAGCGCCTGTTCCATACGTTTACGTTCACTCACATCGCGCGAGACGATCAGAAAGCGCGGTTCGGCCGATGGATTCGCGGCCGGTTTTTTCGATATGGAGAGCTCGAACCAGTGGGCGCCCTGGGGTAGATCGATGCGGATAAGGTTACCGAAGGAGAGCCCCTGTTCATCGGCCTCACGGATACCCGCCATGGCGATAGCGGCCGCCTCGGGTGAAAGCACCTCATGCACCGTTTTACCGAGCAGATGCTCCCTTTGTGTCGCCAGTAATTCGGGACTGCGCGTCCAGACATTGAGATAGCGCCCCTCGCCATCCACTTCGAACAGTATGTCGGGAATGGCGTTGATGATCCCCTCGGTAAATTCCACCGCCTGTTCGAGCTGTATTTCGGTCTCTCTACGCCCGGTGATATCGCTCAGGTGGCCGTGATAGGCGACTACCTCCCCATCGGCATCCCGCGCGACCACCGTAAAAGAGTAGATCCAGCGATATTCACCGTCCGCATGGCGGAGGCGATACTCCTGCTCCAGGAAAGGTGCCGTGGATTGCCCGGCTGCCGTCACTTCCTCGACAACACGGGGAAGGTCGTCGGGATGGATGACGCTCAGGTAAGGAACCCTTCCCCCGGTAAAATCCTCCACCCTGTAGCCAAATTGCTGCTCGATGTTGGGCGAGACGTATTCGACCGGCCACCCTTCGCTGGCCCGCCATTTGAAAGCCACGTTCGGTCCGCCGATGAACAGCCGCCGCTCATCCTCGAGTTCCGCATTGAGCGCCCTGACCGCGGCCGCCGAACGGTTCGTCTGCCGGTAGAGGATGATCAGGCCGACACTGGCGCCCGTCAACAGGAGCAGCAATCCCGTCAACACCAGTATCCAGGGCGCATAGCGATGCCAGAGGTCAGCCAGGGTGATCTCGGGAACCCCCTCGAAGGGCGGTAGACGCAAACGTTGCAACAGATCTTCGATACCGTCGTAATTGGCGGGTATCTCGAAACTGTGGACTTCAGTCCCTTCACCCAGAATGCCGTGTGGCATCGAGAGCAGTGCGGCTGCGATGCGGCTGGCGAGCTGCTTGTCGATCTGCGGCATGACGGCAACCGGCCATTCGGGATAGAGCCGGGTGGATGAGGCCTCCGGAAATCCGGGAAGGTTTTGGCGGTTGATGATCTTGAACCGTGCCGGGTCGATCTTTCCCTCCCGAGCCAGCGCGTCGATGATCCCTGTTCTGACAAAACCGGCATCGGCACGACCGGAGAGCACCTCGGCGATCACTTTGTCGTGCGGCAGTGCGGTGAAATGCAGCCGCTCATCCGTCGGCAACGGCACACCGGCTTCCACCAGTTCATAGGCCTGAGCCTGATAACCGCCGAAGGATTGCGGGGTGACGGCGGCAATACGCTTTCCCGCGAGGTCCCGCAGCGATGTGATATCAGAGCGCTCGGCAAGGGTGACGATCACACCGCCATAGGCGCTTGATTCGTGACCGGGCTGCCCGGTGACCAGGGTCGCCAGGGCCGCCGACAAGCCGCTGGTCTGTTGTAGCAGCACAAACTGGCCGGGGGATGTTATGACGACATCCACGGCGCGCTGGCTGACAGCAGCTTCCAGTGCGTCATGGTCAAACAGGCGCAAGATCACCGGCTGATCGAGAGTGGATTCGAGATAGCTTGCAAGCGGATGCCATTGAGAGATCATGTGGGCCGCAGGCCGGAGTGAAAGCACGCCGACCCTGAGGGGAGAGTCACTCTGCGCAACAGCGACCCGCCCCATCGACCAGAGTGTACCGATGAGCACAAGGAGAATGAGTCCGGTACGTTGCATGCCTAGCCTTCCCCCGGAAGTCCCTCCGGCAGCGCCAGTTGGTCGAGCGTGACCTCATGTTCCAATAACCCGCGTCGTACCATCAGTCTGGAGAGTCTGACGGCCGCCTGGACAAGCCGTGGATTGGCGCCGCTCAGGTAGGATCGGTTGGCGGCCGGGGAGGGGAATGACACCCCTGCCAGCATGAGACGTGCCTCTTCCGGGCTGACCCCTTCACGCGCCGATACGCGCAGCAGGAAATCCTGCTCGTGGGTCCGCATGTAGTGGACGGCGCGGAAATGGGCGGCCGCCAGGGACCTTACCAGCGGCAGCACCTCTGGACGGTCGCGCCGCACGGCCAATACATCGATGATGGTGTCCGGCATCTGCCGGCTGTCGATCAACACATGTGCGCCTTCACGCAAAAAGGCGCTGATCATCGGTTCGTAGGTAATGACGGCATCGACCTCGTTGTTACGCCAGGCTTCGAGCTGTCGATCCGGCGGTAAGTCGAGCTGAATGACTTCAGAAGCCTCCAACCCGCTCATTTCGAGCAGCTTCTCGAACACCAGTGCACCCAGGGCTTCGGGATCGAAGCCGATACGCTTCTGAGCCAGATCGTTCAGTGTCTCGATCCCCGGACGCGCAACGACCGCATCAGCCCCTGCGGAAACATCGAACACCAGCGCTGCGGACAAGGGGATACCGGCATCGCGGGCGCGCATCATCTCATCGAGTGTCATGCATGCCGCGCTGGACGCACCGGAGCGCAAATCGTCAATGGATGCCGCGAGAGTCATATCGTCACGGAGTTCTATCGCATCGGGCAACCATTTCAGCTCACGCGCGAGATAGAGGGGTTCGTAACCCACCCAGGGATGCACGCCGACGACCAGAGAAGGCTTAGGGGCACAGGCCGCAAGCCAGATCAACAGAGCGGCGAAGAGACCCGGAATCTGAACACAGGAGCAGCGGAAGGGTTTCATCGTACTCTCTCGCAGGGTGCTGGAAACAGTCCTTTCATCCCGCCCCGGTTGTGCATCAAAAACGCATTCATACCTAAATGTAGCGTACATGAGACCCTGTTACAGGTAGAGACGAGACCATCGAATCGGCTCCCGCTCCAGTCCGGATCTCGTTGTGCTGAAACCTTGTTTTATCAGGCAAATCGACAGGATCTCCGTGCGGAAAACCGCACCCTGCCAGTCTTGCGGGTCTGCAGGGTGGAGCTTGCCGTACCGCTCAGTGTGTAAAGTTGATGTGGTTTTCTCGACTCAATCCCTATTTAGACCCAATTGGAGATTTGCCACAGCGCATTAACGGCTTGCCAAGTCGACTGCTTTGTACTACTTTTCGAAATATGTCGAAATATGAAATCGAGAGCGATGCGCTGTCCGAGATGTTCAAGGCGCTGGGCAACCCCCACCGCCTGGCCATCTTTCACCGGCTGACCACCTGTTGTTGTCCGGGTACCCGCTGTGACCTGGAGTCGGTTCGCTTCACTGTCGGACAGCTGGGCGAGGGGCTGGAAATCGCACCTTCCACCCTTTCCCACCACCTCAAGGAGCTGCATCGCGCGGGTCTGATCGAGATGGAGCGACAGGGTAAACAGATCAAATGCTGGATCGAACCGGCGATCCTGGAGCGTCTGGCCGGTTATTTTGCCATTAATGAGACTATCCAAACCTGAGGAGATGACTATGTCCGAGAAAGAGGAGTGCTGCACCCCGTCCTGTTGTACACCGGAGGTGACCCTGGTGGACGCCCCGGACGCCCACCGTCAGGGGGTTCGGCAGGCTTATGCCCAGGTGGCCCAGGCCAGCAACGAAAACAGCGCCTGCGGGGTCGGTTCCAGCTGCTGCGGGGTCTCCGACGATGCCGCCATCAACACCCTCATCTCCACCCGTCTCGGCTACAGCGAGGCCGACCTGGCGGCGGTGCCCCTGGGGGCCGACATGGGGTTGGGCTGCGGCAACCCCAAGGCGATCGCCTCCCTGCAGCCCGGTGAGACGGTGGTCGACCTGGGCGCCGGCGGTGGTTTCGACTGCTTTCTGGCCGCTGCCGAAGTAGGCGGGGAGGGACGTGTCATCGGTGTCGACATGACCCCCGATATGTTGAGCAAGGCGCGGGGCAACGCCATCAAAGGCAAATTCAACAATGTGGAGTTTCGCCTCGGCGAGATCGAGTATCTGCCGATCGCCGACGCCTCTGCCGATGTGATCATCTCCAACTGCGTGATCAATCTCTCCCCCAATAAACCGCAGGTGTTCCGTGACGCCTTCCGTGTGCTCAAGTCCGGGGGCCGTTTGGCCATCTCCGACGTGGTGGCCACAGTGGAACTGCCGGAGGAGATGCGTAACGATCCCCAGCTGATCGCCGGCTGCATGGGCAATGCCTCGCTGATCGAGGAGCTGGAGGCGATCATGGCCGATGTGGGCTTTGTCGACATCCGCATCCAGCCCAAGGACGAGTCCCGCGAATTCATCCGTGACTGGGCGCCGGGACGCGGGGTGGAGGACTATGTGGTGTCGGCGACGATCGAGGCGATTAAACCGACGCCTTGAGCGTTTTGAGTTTTAAATGGTGAGTTTTGAGTCGTGGTGTTCGCTGCGCTCACGGCTTTTATCCCCCTCTCCCTGGCCCTCTCCCGCAAGGGGAGAGGGGAATTGTGCGGAGAGTTTCGAGCAATACTCGAGTCGCTTAATTGAGTGGTTGCTTCCGACTGGCTTCTTTCGTTAATAGGGCGTCCCCTCTTCCCAGAGGGAGAAGGGAGTTGTGCGGAGAGTTTAGAGCAATACCCGAGTCACTTAGTTGAGTGGTTGCTTCCGGCTGCCTTCTTTCTTTAACAAGGCGTTCCCTCTCCCCTTGCGGGAGAGGGACAGGGAGAGGGGGATAATAAAAGTCGTGAGCGCAGTGAACTCAAAACTAACTCAACACTAAAAACTCACAACTCAACACTCGTTCGTCAGCAAGCTTCGCCGACAACCTGCCCCATCTTCACCCCCGAGCCTGCGGTGAACTCCTCCGTCCACTCCACCGCATCCTTGCCGAACAGCACGATCACCGTGGAGCCCATGTTGAAGCGCCCCATCTCCTCGCCCTTGTCGAGGGTGATGGCCTTGGCGCGGCCGAGCGGCGGGTAGTCCCAGCTGCTGATGCGCTGGCGCACGGGGGTGACGGTGCCGGCCCAGACGGTATCGATGCTGGCGACGAAGATGGCTCCCACCAGGATCACCGCCATGGGGCCGAGGTCGGTATCGAAGAGGCAGATCACCCGCTCGTTGCGGGCGAACAGCCGGGGCACCTTGGCGCAGGTGGTCTCGTTGACGCTGAAGAGCCGGCCCGGCACATGCACCATCTTCTTCAGTTTTCCGCCGTAGGGCATGTGCACCCGGTGGTAGTCGCGAGGCGACAGGTAGACCGTGGCGAAGCTTCCCTCCTCGAACAGCCGGCTCAGGGCCGGGTCGCCGCCGAGCAGTTCCAGCAGGGCGTAGTCGTGGCCCTTGGCCTGGAACAAGTAGCCGTCCTCGATGTCCCCCGCCGCGCTGAGGACGCCGTCCGCCGGGCAGGCGATGGCGTTGGCGGCCTCGGCCACCGGTCTGGCGTCTGGGCGCAGGGCGCGGGTGAAGAAGTCGTTGAAGCTGCGGTAGGCGCCGGGATCGCTCTCCAGCGCCTCGCTCATATCGACCTTGTACCAGTCGATGACGCGGCGGATCAGGGTCTCCTTGAAGCCCTTCATCTCGACTCGGGTGGCGGCGTGCATCAGCCAAGAGAGCAGGTGGTGGGGCAGCAGGTACTGCAGAGCGACGAAGAGGGTTTCGGCGATCTTCTGCGCGGTGCCCTTGGGCAGGGGGTGCTTGTCCTTCATGAAATACTACGGTTCGAGGGTGATCAGGGTGGTCAGGTCCACCGTGATGGTAGCGGTATCCTGATCCGGGGTAAACAAGGCGTGGAGCCTGACTTGCGGGCCGATCAGGTAGAGCGCTGCTGTTTCGCTGTCAGGTTCAACACCGAAACGGCGGAATATCTCCGCCACCTGATCCGCATCGCCCGTGAGCGCATGGAGATTGTCTCCGAGGCGCTCGATAGCCTGCTGTGTCTCCCCCTGCAGACTCGGGGCGAGGTAGAGGTAGACGAGTTTCCGCTGCAGATCAGGCTCGGATGCAAGACGGTTGTGGACCTGCAGCAGTCGCACCAGCGCCGGAGAACGGGTCTCTCCCGCATGGGGATCGAGCATCAGCAGGCTCCAGTGGCCGCTCAGCGCCTCCGGTTTGAGCAGGGTGTCGGCAGACTCCGGCAGCTCCGGCAGAGGGGTCGGCGGATGAATTGCCACCCCGGAGATCGTCGGTGGGAGCAGGGATCGGTCCTTGTAGCGGCTGCCGGCGTAGTAGGCGAGGCCGAAGGCGATCACCGCCAGGCTCAGGATGACCAGACGGCGCTGGCGGCTCGAGGGACGCCTCATGCGGTCTCTTTGGGGGTCTCGTCCCGGTTGCCCCAGTCGGACCAGGAACCCGGATAGCCGCGCGCATGGGGATAGCCCAGGTACTTGAGCACGAACCAGGCGAGCGACGAGCGGTGGTGGGTCTGGCAGTAGGCGATCACCTCCTTGTCGGGAGTGATGTCGAGCCCGCTCAGCAGTTCCCGCAGCACCGGCTCTGGTTTCAGTCGCAGGTTGCTCTGCCGGTCCATCACCTCAAGCCAGTCGAGGTTGACCGCGCCCGGGATGTGGCCGGGATATTGGGAGAAGCGGGAGAAGCCCGTGTATTCATTGCTGCTGCGGGCGTCCCACAGGGCCAGGTCATTACTGCCCAGGCGTTGCAGGATATGCGCCGCCTCCGCCACCACCGCGGGATTGGGTGCGGCTTTGAACACCGCAGGCGGTACGCTGACCGTCTCCCGGTCGCAGGGGTGTGCCTCGTTGGCCCAGGCATGGAGGCCGCCGTTGAGCAGGGCAAAGTGGGTATGCCCCATCGCTTCCAGGGTCCAGAGCAGGCGCGAGGCGTTGCCGCCCCCCTCGTCGTCATAGGCCACCACCCGGGTCTGGTTGCCGATGCCGTAGGCGGAGAAGACCTGCTCCAGCTGGTCGGGATCGGGCAGCAGGCCGTGGGTGGGGTGGCTGGAGGCGACGATCTGCCCGTAGGGCAGGTGGACGGCGCCGGGGATGTGCAACTGCTGGTAGGTGGTGTCCTTGCACAGGTCCACCACCAGCAGGTCGGTCTCATCGAGCCGGGGACGCAGTGCCTCCGGCTCGATCAGCAGGGGCAGGTCATCCGCCATCTCAGGCCTGCAGGGCCTGCTGTACGGCGGCCAGGGCGACGCCGGTGTTGATCGGTGCCTTGAGGTCGCTCAGCACCGCCTCCAGGGCGCCGACGCAGAGCAGGATGTTCTCCGCCCGCGCGCTGTGGCCCATCAGGCCGATGCGCCAGACCTTGCCCGCCAGGGCGCCGAGGCCGGCGCCCAGCTCCAGGTTGTATTCGTTGAGCAGACGGCTGCGCACAGTGGCGTCGTCGATCCCTTCGGGGATGGAGACGGCATTGAGCTGGGGCAGGCGGTGGGCCTCATCGACGATGAAAGTCAGTCCCATCGCCTCCAGACCCGCCTTGAGGGCATTGTGCATGCGGTTATGCCGGGCCCAGGCGTTCTCCAACCCCTCCTCCTGCAGCATCACCAGCGCCTCGTGCAGGCCGTAGAGGGCGTTGACCGGGGCGGTGTGGTGGTAGGCGCGCTTCTGGCCGCTGCCCCAGTAGCCCATCACCAGGTTGAGGTCGAGGAACCAGCTCTGCACCTTGCCGGAACGGTTGCGGACCTTCTCCAGGGCGCGCTCGCTGAAGCTGATGGGCGAGATGCCGGGGGTGCAGGAGAGGCACTTCTGGGTGCCGGAGTAGATGGCGTCGATATCCCATTCGTCCACCTTCACCTCACAGCCGCCCAGCGAGGTGACGGCGTCGACGATGGCCAGGCAGTCGTGGCGGTGAGCCAGTTCCACCAGCTCCTTGGCGTCGGAACGGGCACCGGTAGAGGTCTCGGCGTGGACGAAGGCGAGGATTTTGGCGTCCGGATTGCTCTGTAGTGCCGCTTCCACTTTTGCCAGGTCGACCGCCTTGCCCCACTCATCCTCCACCATGACCGGGGTGCCGCCGCTGCGCTCCACGTTCTCCTTCATGCGCCCGCCGAAGACGCCGTTCTGGCACACGATCACCTTGTCGCCCGGTTCCACCAGGTTGACGAAACAGGTTTCCATGCCGGCGGAACCGGGCGCCGAGACCGGCATGGTGAGGGCGTTCTCGGTCTGGAAAGCGTACTGCAGCAGTCCCTTGGTCTGCTCCATCATGTCGACGAAGACCGGGTCGAGGTGACCGATGGTCGGTCTCGAGAGGGCCTCGAGAATGCGGGGATGGACGTCGGAGGGGCCGGGGCCCATCAGGGTGCGTACAGGCGGGTTGAAGCTGGGTGTGGTCATGCTGGTTGCCTTTGTTCTCTGTTCAGCGATGTGGATTGCCGCTCAACGGCTTGAGTGGGGGCTGAGTATAAGTGGCTTGCGGAGGCGGCTTCAAGCCGGCACCCCCCTGCCGGGGGCGGGGTATTCCGCTGCTGTCCGGGGAAGGGTAGACGCCGGTAAGGTGCCTGCGAATCGGTCATCGTCCTGATTGATGGCTTTTCGAAAAACGCATTTAATGGCGAATTCGAAATCCTCTGAAAAGCTTTGAAAGCGCATTATCCGCAGCCGCAATTTGCGCATTCGCACACTCGCTTCGTGATCTGTTTCATGCAATTGAAACATGGCCCCCAACAGTGTGAATTCGGTTTGCCCGAAGTGTGACCTGGCGGCTAATGCCTTTAGCGCCAAAGCCGTTAGCCTGCATGACATTACATCATTGTGGGGCAGTCGACATGAAGTCGTATTTCAAAATTCTTCCTTTATTGGCAATCACTCTCATTCTTTCAGCATGCGGAGGCACCGACACGCCCACTGGCGATACGGCAGGCAATCCGTCGAATGATGTGACGACGCCGGATATCACCACGAGCAACCAGCCGCCTCAAATCGACGGAACGCCATCGGCTGTCGCCACTGTCGGCATGGTGTACAGTTTCACACCCAATGCCAGCGATCCCGATGGTGACAGCTTGAGCTTCACAGCCACAGGATTACCCTCCTGGGCTTCGCTAGACGTCACCACCGGTACCTTGTCCGGTACCCCGGGTAGCAGCGACGTCGGTCTGACCGGTGAAATCGTTCTCACCGTCAGCGACGGCAGCGACCAGTCGAGCCTCGCCCCCTTCTCCATCTCGGTGGAAGGCGACACCAGCCAAAAGGTCGTCAGTGCCCGCATCGTCAGCGGTATGGATGACGTGGAAGAGCAGGCCGACAGCGCCATGTATGTGGACAGCTCTGATCTTGAACTGATCAACGACGGCGATGATCAGTTGGTGGGCCTGCGTTTCTCCCTGCCGGTTCCCAAGGATGCCGTCATCACCCAGGCGAATCTGCGCTTCACCACCGACGAGACGTCAACCGCCGAAACCGATCTGGTGATCTGGGCGCAGGCCAGTGACGACGCCGAACCTTTTACAACCAGTTCAGGCAATATCTCCAGTCGCGCAGCCACGATTGCCAACGTGATCTGGAAACCCCAGGGGTGGTCGAATGTCGGCGAGAGCGGTGTAGCGCAGACAACAAGCGACCTTTCGTCCGTGATTCAGGAAGTCGTACAGCGTTCCGGATGGAACAGTAACAACCATCTGGTGCTGGTGGTCTCCGGACAGGGTTCGAGAACAGCGGAGTCGTACGAAGGGAGTTCGAGCAATGCGGCACTGCTGACCGTCAGCTATACAGCGAACGAAACGGGCGGCTCCAACGGGGGGAATCAGACGCCATCCATCAGTGGCGTTCCCGACACCGGTGCCACTGTGGGCTACACCTATGTATTCACTCCGATTGCCAGTGATCCTGAGATGGACCTGTTGACCTTCTCGATCGTCAACAAGCCTGCCTGGGCCAGTTTCGACGCTCAGTCCGGTACCCTCTCGGGTACGCCGGCGGCAACCGATGCGGGTAGTTACGGGAACATCGGGATTAGCGTCTCCGATGGCGAATCGAGCGCGACCCTGGCTCCCTTTACCATTGTCGTCTCCTCGGACAACCGGTCGCCGACAATCAGCGGTACTCCCGTGGCCAATGTGGTCGAACTCTCGACTTACAGTTTCACTCCCACGGCGAGTGATCCTGACGGCGACAGCATCAGCTTCAGTATCACCAACAAGCCTTCCTGGGCGGTCTTCGATGCGGCGACCGGCAATCTCAGCGGCACTCCCGGTTATGCCGACGCCGGTACCTACAGCAATATCGTCATCAGCGTGAGCGATGGTAGTGTCAGTGCGTCACTGCCTCCCTTTGCCATCACCGTGGCCGATCTCAATCGGGCACCGGTGATTTCCGGCACGGCCGCCAGTTCGGTGGACGAGGGGAGCGCCTACAGCTTCACGCCCAGTGCCAGCGATGTTGACGGCGACAGCCTGACCTACAGCATCAGCAACCAACCGGCCTGGACCAGCTTCAACACCGCTACGGGTAGGCTGTCGGGAACCCCCGATTACGATTCAGCGGGCAGTTACGGCAATATCGTGATCAGTGTCACCGACGGTGCTGCGACCGCATCTCTGGCCCCGTTCACCATCACTGTTGCGGATGTCAACCAGGCGCCTGTCATCAGTGGCAGTCCGACATTGAGCGTGACGGCTGGATCGGCATACAGCTTTACTCCCAATGCCAGCGATGGCGACAGTGACAGCCTGAGCTTCAGTGTCAACAATCTGCCCTCCTGGGCCAGTTTCGACAGCGCCACCGGTAGAGTCTCCGGTACGCCCCAGGAGTCCGATGTGGGTGTCTATTCCAATATCCAGATCGCTGTTTCCGATGGTTCCGATACCACATCCCTGTCAGCGTTCTCCATCACGGTGAACACGTCGACTGTGGTTCTGGGGTCCATCTCCCTCGACTGGACGCCACCGGCCACGCGTACCGACGCTACGGTCCTGGATGTCTCGGAGATCGGTGGATATGTGGTCTATCTGGGTACTTCCGTCGACAGTCTGCAGGAAGTGGTGGATATTACCGACAGTTCCATCACCACCTACACCATCGATGAACTGGAACCCGGCACCTACTATGTGGCATTGAAGATCTACGATGTGGATGGCAATTTCAGCGGGCTCTCCAATACCGTTTCCATAGAGGTAACGAACTAACCCGACGTATCAAACCTTCGGCCGCGTGATAGTTACAGCCGCAGGCCTGGCATGGCCGGCCGACATGGTTTATGGCGGCGGCATCGGCCTGACTCCGCGAGCGGTTCAGGAACCCTGCCCGGTATCACAGTGGATCTTTCGATTTGCGGAAGAATGCCGTGCGGTGTTCTATCTATCGGGCCTCTGTGCGGAAGTTCAGGAGACTTCCATTACCCGTGTGATCAGATTGGTTCGGCGTCTGTCGCCCTTGCGTCGCTCGCTCAGGTTCGGCGAGGTGGCCTGATGGCTGCGTCTGTCACGTGAGGTATAGCGACGGTGGTATCGATGGGGGTTCAGGAAAAGTCCGTGTATGGTCTTGCCGGACAGATTTTGGATGATGCTACCGGCAGTTATCGGTGAGTCGACTTGTACGATCGCATGATATTCAGTGCTGTTGGTATTCAGATCCTGGATTCGAATGATCTTGCATCGTTTGATGACGTTCTTCTTGAACAGGGAAGCCAAGCCCAATTTGGTTTTGCATCCCTTCATTGTCACTTTGTTGATCTGCCGTGTTGTGGTGCCATGCGGTAGCTGTCGGTAAAAGATCCACATATCTGTTCTCAAGCTCTCTGGCGAAAATCCGTCTGTTTGATCAATCGCGCACAGATGATTCTGACGCATCAGGTGGGAAAATAAGGCCTACCCTGGCCAGGGTTTTTTAGCGGGATTCAGACCCTGTACAGCCGATGGTCCTTCGCTGAACAGAATACAAGATTATTGGGCACTATCCATGCCGATATCGGCGCCTTCCGATTCTGAATTAACAAAAATGTGAACTGATACTTGTTTTGCGCCGATGCCGGGATTGGGGCGCAGTTCTGTTTCGCCTTGGATTCAGTGGTTCAAGTGTTCCGCGGTCGCCGACCTTTTTTGTCACCCTTTTTGCGTCCCTGTCGAGTGGTTCTGGTCGCTTCGACCTGTGACAGATTCAATCGCTGACCCCGCACGAAGACGCCGCGCAGATGGTGATAGATCGGTTTGGGCATGCCGGCCGGCAGTTCGACGATGCTGTGGTCCGGTTGGATCTCGACCCGTCCGATCAGATGACCATCGAGTCCGGCCTCGTTGGCGATGGCGCCGACTATCTCTCTCGGTGTGGCCCCATGATTCGATCCGACTTCCAATCGGTAACGTTCGAGTGGATAGTCGGCATCCTGTCGTGGCCGGGATTTGCTCGAGGTGCGTTGCTGTCTCTTATCGGTTCTGTCGCCGCTGCGCTCGCGCTTGCCGCTATCCGGCGTCGCCAACTCATCGACGATGAAGGGTCTGGACTTCTGGTCCAGGTAGGTAAGCGCGGCTGCGATCTCGAGCGCGCCGGTCTCGAGCTCTTTCTCTATTCGGCTGACCAGGTGGTAGTAGTAGTCCAGATCCTGATCAACGAGGGTCTCGCGCAGCTTTTCGATGAAGCGATCGATGCGATGTTCGCTCAGATCCTCTGCCCTCGGCAGCTCGATGGCGGGTATCTGTTGACGCGTCGAGCGCTCGATCGCCTTGAGCATCCCTCGCTCCCGGGGCTGTACGAACAGCAGGGCCTTGCCGGTGCGCCCCGCCCGGCCTGTGCGACCGATGCGATGGACATAGGATTCCGGGTCGTTGGGGATGTCGTAATTGACCACATGGCTGATGCGCTCCACATCGAGTCCGCGGGCGGCCACGTCAGTGGCGACCAGGATGTCGAGTTGGCCCGCTTTGAGACGGCTGACCGCTCTCTCACGCATGGCCTGATTCATATCGCCATTGAGCGCTTCGGCAGCGAAGCCGTGGGCCTCGAGTTTGTCGGCCACCTCCACGGTGGCGGTCTTGGTGCGTACGAAGATGATCATGCCGTCGAAGGGTTCGATCTCCAGCAGGCGGGTCAGGGCGTCCATCTTGTGGTGACGTGTGACCAGGCAGTGGGACTGTTCGATGGCGGTGACCGTCTCGGTCTTCGCCTTGACCTTGATCTCCACCGGGTCGTGCAGCTGCTTGCGGGCGATGCGCTTGATGCTCTCGGGCATGGTGGCCGAGAAGAGCGCAACCTGACGCTGGGGCGGGGTCTGTTCGAAGATCCATTCGATGTCCTCGATGAATCCCATATTGAGCATCTCGTCCGCCTCGTCGAGCACCAGTGTGTGCAGGTGCTCCAGACTCAGCGACTTTCGCCGGAGATGGTCCATTACCCGACCGGGGGTGCCGACGACGACCTGTGGGTCACGCTGCAGCTGGCGCAGTTGCAGGGTCATGCTCTGGCCACCGTAGAGGGGCAGGACATGGAACCTGTCCAGCTGCTTGGCATAGCTCTTGAACGCTTCCGCGACCTGCAGGGCCAGTTCGCGCGTCGGCGTCAGCACCAGTACCTGGGGTGGGTGCGTGCGGGTATCGAGCCGGCTCAGTAGGGGCAGGGCGAAGGCCGCGGTCTTGCCGGTGCCGGTTTGTGCCTGGCCCAGCAGATCCCGGCCCTCCAGCAGATGGGGTATGGCTTCGGCTTGGATCGATGTAGGTGTCTCATAGCCCATGGCGGCCACGGCCTGCATGACAGGGGCGGCCAGACCGAGGCTGGCGAAGGTGATGCTGGGGTCGGAAGCGGTCATCAGTGGATCCGGTTTGGCGAGAAAGGGCGAACCCGTTTCGTCGAGGGAAAAGGGGCGTGAGTATACAGCAACCGGGCGTTGACCACGATGCTTTATCGGATGAATAACGTTTTGCACCTTGAATAGACCGACCGGTCTACTATAATCATCTCCAATCGCCAAGAAATGGGATCGCCACACCAGGGCTTGGGCATCGAGGTCAAAACACTGGGGAGTGGCGATGCAGGGATGGTCGATGTGACCTTCGCCTGTGAATCATTAGTGATCAAGGAGCGTGCTAGCATGAACCGGGATACCAGGTTTCTGAACATAGACGGATCACCCTTGAGACTCTACCCACCACTCTGGTTTCTGCTGTTTGCGATCTCCGCGATCGTGCTGGCGAACCTTTTGCCGCTGTCCCTGCCGCTACCGGCATTGATTCGGCCCCTCGCTTACCTGCTAGCTGCGGGGGGCGGTGTGCTGGCGCTGTGGGCCGCCCTGCTGTTCAGGCGACAACAGACCACCGCCCATCCCTATGCCGAGGCCAGGACCCTGGTCACCCGTGGTCCCTACCGCTATACCCGCAATCCGATGTATCTGGGCTTGCTGTTGACCCTGCTCGCCCTCGGTCTGTGGTTACAGAGCATGAGCGCCCTGATGTTGGGGCCCCTCTTCGTGTTCGTCATCAACCGCTGCAACATCCGGCCTGAAGAGCGTCGTCTGAAGGCAGGCTTCGGTGTGGCATACGAGGCCTATCAGGCGCAGACCAGGCGCTGGATCTGACGCTTTCCCCGTGTCTGTCCGATGTCCGCCCTGATGCGGACAGGGGCGGCTATTTAACAGAGAACAGGGCCAGAGCCCAAGGAGATGAGCATGTCTTTAATCACCACCACACCACCGCAACAGGCCGAAGGCAAGACAGCGGAGATCTATCGCGACATCGAAAGCAAGTTCGGTTTTATTCCGAATGCCATCCAGCTCGACAGTATCAATCCGAATCACATGGCCCGCCATTGGGAGGGGATTCAGGAATCGATCGCACATGAGAGCCTGTCATCGAAACTTTTCACCCTGATCCGGCTGCTGGTTTCGGAAGCCACCCATTGCGACTATTGCATAGGCCTCAACGCCGGCATCCTGATGCAGATGCACGGCATGAGCGCGGAGGATATCGCACGGGTCAAGCAGTCACCGGAACAGGCGCCCCTGGATGAGAAGGAGCGGGCGCTGTTGCAGTTCGTCATGAAAGGGACCGGCGACTCGAACAGCATCACGGCGCAGGATATCGAGGCGCTGAGGCAGTTGGGCTGCAGCGAGCGTGAAGTCTTCGATGCGCTGGCCCACGGCGCCTGGCAGGTCGCCGGTGACATCATGCTCAATGCCTTTCAGGTGGAGCACGATTTTCACTGAACAAGCGGATTGCGGAGCTGTCGTGCCCTACGTCCGATCATGGCGTAGGGTGCGGGAAGTCGCAGCAACCATCCATCCATAGGTATCTGTTGTTACTGATATGCGACAGTGCCGGACAGAGTTACACATTGAGTGCAGGCTAGTGTACCTCGTCATAGATTCTGTAACATTCAGCGAGTCAGGAAGGGGCTAGCCGCAAGGCATGCCTCGCAGGGAATGGCCGGCCCTTTCCAAGAGGCATAACGCCGCGGATGGCCCCTTCCTGGCTCGCCCGCAGGGAGCCGCCCCAATACGCCAGCTCTGCGTTGTGGCTCTTGGAAAGGGCGCGCCATTCCCAGCGAGCCACGCCTTGATCTGGCGTATTGGGGTGGCTCTGAATGTTACAGAATCTATGACGGGGTACACTAGCGTCTTCTGCCGCCGCGTCCTTTTTTTGGTCGATCGGGGCCGACGCGGATCATGCTGCCTTGATAGTCGCTGTTGTCCAATGCGGACATGGCAGCGCGGGCTTCATGCCCTTCCATGTCGATGGTCGCGAAGCCGCGGCAGTCGCCGGAAAAAATATCGCGCGACATCTTGAATGAACGGACAACGCCATATTGGGAGAAGAGTGCTTTGAGCCCCTCTTCCGTGGTTGATCTGGGGAGACCACGAACAGAAAGTGTAATCAATGGAATAAACCTGAGGCTAGGGTGACTTGGATTGATCATGATTGTCGCTACGGCGGTAAAAAAACAGCCGCAACGACAGCGGCGACTCCCCGGCTCGGATGTGCCGGGAAGTCGTGAGCCTTTGTGGCTTACAATGGAACGACGTTGTCTGCCTGAGGGCCTTTCTGGCCGGCGATCTCGGTGAATTCAACCCGTTGTCCGTCCTCGAGCGAACGGTGGCCAGTACCGGCGATGGAGCGGAAATGGACGAAGAGATCCTTGCCACTTTCGCGCTCAATAAAACCAAAACCTTTTGCACTGTCGAACCATTTGACGGTTCCAGTCTGTCTTTCTGACATCAATCAATACCTGTGTGAATAGGGAATAAACGTCCGTTGGTGAACGGACAACCAACGCGAACTAGGAAAACGCTATGAGAGCTTATTTAGGTGTAACGGTGAAGAAACAGTGAAAATAACGCGGTATAGAGAGGACTTAGGTCGTGCAGACCTGAGATGCTACACCCATGCGCGGAACTAATCAAGGAACTTCGTTGTGGAGTAACACTGACGGCTCCCCGGTATTGGCATTCATAGAGCAACTTTCTATGCTTCTAACCGTAGAACATCACGACCAGGGGGAGAGTCAGCAACATGTTGAGCCGGTTCCGTATTTACATGATGGCGATTGTATTGGCAGCGCCCGGTGTGGCCCAGGCCGATGCGCCGCAAGGCTATCCCTTTCTGCCGTTCGACGAGGCCATGGCCCTGTCCCAAACCGAACAGAAGCCGATGTTCGTCTACTTCGGACGCTATGGCTGCGGCTACTGCGAAAAGACCAACAAAGAGGCCTTCGTCGATCCCGAGGTCAAGCAGCGTTATACGGATCACTATGTGCTTGCGTACGTGGACGCAGAGAGTGGCAAACGCCTGCGATTGCCCAGCGGCGAGCGCATACCCGAGCGTGAGTTGGGCACCCGCTACGATGCGCTGGTGACGCCTATCTTCACCTTCATGACAAGCGAGGGCGATCCCCTCTATCGCATGGTTGGTGTGCAGCGTATCGAGGATCTGATCGAGGCCGACAACAGGATTCAGGCGTCATTGCCGCAGGCGGGAAATCCATGAGGCGTCTGCTTTACGCGCTGTTTATGGCTTGCCAGGTGCTGCCGTCGGCAATGGCCGCGCCCTGGTCCTTCGACCAAGCCATCCCGGTGACGCCCATGATGTCAGGAAAAGTCTTCCATCATCTCGATTCGTCTGGCCGTCGCAACATCGCCACTGACGCCAAGGGTGTGGCAGTGGCGTGGGAGGATGACCGCGACGGGACTCCCCGAATCTATGTCGCCTACAAGGGCTTCGCTGATGATCGATTTGCCGACGCTGTGCCTGTCAGCGGCCCGGGAGAGGCCTATGAGCCGAGCCTGATCGCCCTGAGTGAAGGACGTTTTGCCATTGCCTGGGAGGAGGAGAGAGCGGTCTGGTCACGTCTGATCCGCTTCGATGATGCGCCCGCGCAGGGCCCTATGCGGAAGATCGGGCAACGACAGGGTGCGCAGGCAAGCCTGACCGGGGACGGCGAGCGGATGGTCGTTCTCTGGTCGGAAACCGGAGAGCGCTATGGACGCATCCGCGCACAATACCTCGAAGCCCAGGGCCTGAAGCTGCATCCAGGGAGTGAATGTCCCGTCGATGCGGTCCCGCCGGTCGATGAACAGCTCTATCCCGCCGCCACGCTGGTCGAGGATCGACTGGTGGTGGCCTGGGAGGACAGGCGGCCGAAGCATACCATCATCATGGCGGCGGTGGAGATGTCGCCCGGTTCCTGCCGTTTCAGCAAGCCCTCCCGTATCAGCGAGAAGCCGGCGGGCAGAAACCTGCCCTACGGTGCAGGACATGGCGTGTCGCGAGTCGCTATTGACAGAGTTGCTGATTCTCAAGCCTTCGCCGCCTGGGCGGACAAGCGCGAATTCCGCAACGGTTATGACATCTGGGGCGCCTTCCATCATGCCGGAGAAGCCGCCTTCGGCAGCAACGAGCGGGTACAGGACGATTTCGGCGGTCTCTCCAAACAGCGCCATGCCACGGTTGTCGGTCATGCCGACGGCATGCTGGCGGTGGCCTGGGACGACGAGCGCGAAGGCAACGCCGACCTGATGTTGAGCTGGCGCGAGGACGACGGCTGGAGCGACGACTGGCCTGTGCCGGTTGCTTCGGGTCAGGGGCAACAGAGCAATCCCAGCATGGCGATAGACCAGGCTGGAAACCTGCACCTGGTGTGGATAGAGCGGGACGAGATCGGCGGTGCAACCCGGTTGCACTATGGATTCGGAAAAGTCGTCGAGGAGTAGGCTTGACGTAGGGAACTTGTGATATGCCAATGTCGAGAGGGATGAGAACGGCTCTTTGTTCAATCCTCTTCATTTTGTGGTCGTTGTTCCAGTCTGGAGTCGTTGCAGGCGCAACCCATGCGATCGAACAGAAGTTTATCGATGCCGGATTGATCGATGTGGCTCGTGTCGATCCGTCCATTCGGGTCGATCTCGTCAACTCGGATCCCGCCAAGAATATTTTCAGGGAGAACTTTTACCAGGGATTGAACCGGGCCTATCTGAGGAGGCAGGTGGCTGAAAAACTGGCCAAGGCGCAACGGATTCTGAAGAGGCGTTACCCGGACTATTCACTGCAGATCCTCGATGCGGCCAGACCACGAAGCGTATCGAAACAAATGTTCGAGCATATGAAGGGTACCCGCTTCGAAAGATTTGTGGCCAATCCCGCCACTGGTTCCATGCACAACTTTGGTGTCGCCGTGGATATCACGATCGTCGATGGAGACGGCAATGAACTCGATATGGGACCGACGCCGTTTCGAAAGAGCACCCTGGAAATCTATTGGCACTACGCATTGATGAAGATGGGTTTCGACCTCAGCGATGTACAGCGAAACAACAGAAAGCTGCTGTCGGATACGATGCTGCGTGCCGGTTTCCAGCCATTGAGCCACGAGTGGTGGCACTTCAATGGCATAGAGAAGGATACAGCGAGAAGACGTTTTCGCATCATCGAGTAACCGCTCCCCCCAATGCCGATTGCCGGGTGAACAGGTACCGGCCTGATATCGGCCTCACTCGGAGTGGTCGGCCAATTTCCCTGAGGCCTCGTGCTGTAGTCTGGTGTATTCCGGTATATAGCGGGAGACCAGGGAAAACAGTCCCGCAGTCACCAGCATCAGCAAGGTGAAGAACCCGTAATAGTCGGCACCCTGCAAAACACCGCGTCCTTCAATGGTGAAATTGACCACGCCGGTGAAGAGGTTGCCCAGCGCGATCGACATCATGAAGAAGGCCATGACGAAGGCCTTCATGCGGTTGGGAGCCTGGGTGTAGGAGAACTCCAGGCAGGTGATGGAGACCATCACTTCGGCGCTGGTCATCACCAGGTAGGCCAGTAGCTGCCAGAGGATCGAGGGTGTCCGGCCGAGGTCGATCAGATGCTGGGCCCAGCCGGAAATGCCGAAGGCGAGCGCCGCCAGCAGCATGCCGAAACCGATCTTGCGCAGGGCGGTCAGTCGCCATCGCCGCTGAAAGGCGGGATAGAGCAGATAGGCGAAGGTCGGCACCAGCAGCATCACCAGGAGCGGATTGGCGGCCTGGATCTGCGCTGGCAGGATCTCCAATCCGAAGAGGGTTCGGTCCATCGACTTTGCCTGTAACACCCAGGCTGAACCCGTCTGGTCGAACAACGACCAGAAGACGCTGACGAAGAGATAGAGCAGCAACAGCCTTGCCAGGGTTAGCAGACCGTCGCGGCTGAAGGTCTCACGCACGAAGGCCAAGCCACCCGGTGGAATGTGGACGAAGCGGTGACGTCCGGCCCAGAACAGCAATGTCGCCACCACCATCAATAGGCCGGGCACGCCAAAGGCCCAGGCGGGACCGACCTGTTGCAGCAGCCAGGGGGTGGCGAGCGTGGAGGCGAAGGCACCCAGATTGACGGCGAAGTAGAACCAGCCGAAGGTGCGCGGCAGCTGATGGGCGTTACTCTGGCCGAACTGGTCCCCCACATGGGCGGAGACGCAGGGTTTGATGCCGCCGGAGCCCAGCGCGATCAGACCCAGTCCCAGCAGCAGACCCAGGCGCGTGTGGTCCAGCGCCAGGGCCAAGTGGCCGAGGCAGTAGACCAGGGAGAGCAGGATGATGGTGCGGTACTTGCCGAGCAGGCCATCGGAGATCAGAGCGCCGAGTAGCGGTGTGAAATAGACCGCCGAGACGAACAGGTGGAACCAACCCTTGGCCTCCTCCTCACTCATCGGATTGGGGACTCCGGCCGCGTCGAGCAGATACTGGGTCATGAAGACCACCAGCACCGCCCGCATGCCGTAGAAGCTGAAGCGCTCGGCCGCCTCGTTGCCGATGATGTAGGGGATGCCTGCCGGTAGGCGTTTCGAAGGCAGCGGGGCGCTCAGGTAGTCGGTCACGGGATAGACAGGCTCCTAGGAGTGGCTGATTGCCGAGTTTGCGGAAAGCCCCGGCATTGTCGAAACAGTGTGACTTGAAATAGTACTGAGTTACAGGTTGCCTGACCAACCGGTTCTCGTGGACCTGTCAGCAAGCAGCCGAGAATTTTCAGTCGGAACCTGTTGCCTATATTACTTTCGGATCAGCAAACGGGAAGTTGGTACGGCGCGGCAAGCCGCACCGGTAAGCGCGCTTCCTCGAAGCAGCGTTTTTAGCTTTCCTGAATACCCACCAAGTTCAGCCATGTTGATGCAGGATCGAGAATTGAGTAACAGAGTGAAAAATTTTGAGTTCCGAGTGTTAAGTTTTCGGTTGATGTGTTCGCTGCGCTCACGGATTACGGATTCCCCCTCTCCCTGGCCCTCTCCCGCAAGGGGAGAGGGGATGCCTGGATTGGGCTTCAGCGCGAGCAAACAGCTGGATTCCACGACCGGACAGGATGCACTCGATCCACTCAAATAGCGCTTTCCCTCTGCCCTTGCGGGAGAGGGGGGGAACCATTGATTCGTGAGCGAGGCGAACGCCCCAGCAATAGACTCAACACGGCCGTTGGCGACTGATCCTCATGGCTGAGGGACGTGGGTAATCAGGCTAGCTTTTGTCGATGTCAGCCTGAAAACCCTCGGTGACACGCGCAAACACGGGGTCGAGCGCCGACTCTAGTGTCAGTGTCTCTCCACTGACCGGATGGGGCAGAATCAGACGGGTGGCGGCTAGCAATAGCCGATGACACCCGAACTGTTCTGCGAACAGCCGGTTGTGATTCGACTTGCCGTAGCGGGTGTCGCCGATGATCGGGTGGGAGAGGTGTTTGAAATGGCGGCGGAGCTGGTGCTTGCGGCCGGTCCGGGGTCTCGCTTCGATCAGCGAGTAACGGCTGCTGGGGTAACGGTCGACGCGCACGGGCAACTCCAGGGTGGCGAGTCGCCGGTAGGCGGTCACGGCGGATTGTGCGGGCTTGTCCGCCTGGGTCTGTCGATCGGTCATCTTGTCGGGCTTTTCGCGCAACGGGTAATCAATGAGCCCGGACTCCTCGGTGTAGCCACGCACCACCGCCAGGTAGCGTTTGTCGACCGACCGCTCGCTGAACACTTCGGTGAGTCGCCGTGCGATCTCCGGGCTGAGTGCGAACAGCAGCACGCCGGAGGTGGGTTTGTCGAGGCGATGGACCGGGTAGACATACTGTCCGATCTGATCCCGCAGCAACATCATGGCGCTACGGGTTTCGTGGCGGTCGATCCAGGAGGGGTGGACCAGCAGACCGGCGGGCTTGTCGATGGCGATCAGGTGGTCGTCCCGATAGAGCACGCGCAGCGGGCTCGGCCGGGACGGCTGCTCATCCCCGCTGGCGAAGGCCATCAGATCTCCCGCAGGCCTTCCGAGGGTTCGATGCGCGCAGCCCGATAGCCGGCCATGGAGGCGGCCAGGATGGCGGCGCTCAGGGTCAGCCCCAGGGCGATCAGGAAATGGGAAGGCAGCAGACGGCACAGCGTCTCGCCGGTCTGCAGCTGAGCCGCGAACATGGTGTTGATGGTGTAGCTGACGACGAGGAAGATCAGCGAGGCCACCAGCCAGCCGAACAGTGCGGTGAAGGTCGACTGGATGACCGGGAACCAGACGATATCGGCGGTACGCAGGCCGACCAGTCTCAGCACGCTCAGCTCCTTGCGCTTACGATCCACGTTGGCCC
This sequence comes from Candidatus Thiodiazotropha sp., assembly GCA_037384425.1. GTDB lineage: Bacteria > Pseudomonadota > Gammaproteobacteria > Chromatiales > Chromatiaceae > Thiodiazotropha. Next base: position 29,614 of record JARROA010000012.1, read on the forward strand.
ACAGGCTGGCGCTCAGCGAGAGCGAGAAACCGGCCAGCCCGATCACGGCGATGAGCCAGAAGACTGCGCTCAGGTTGCGGTCCATGCTGCGCACGATGTCGATGTCGGCGGCTCGGGTGCTCGATTCGATGCCGAGTTTGGCCAGCGCTTCGCTGACGGACGAGACGTCATAAATCGAACGGGTGTAGAGCCGGAAGCTGGGGTAGGTACGCGCGTCCGGGGCCGGCGTACCGCTCCACCCCAGGGCGGGAACCGAATGGCCGTCACGAAAGTCCTCGGCCGCCTCCAGCAGGTAGAGCGGGACGAAGGCGCCGTCACGGGAGAAGCTTGCCACTGGCGCCACCCCGGTCACTTCGAGCGATACGTGGACCCGCTCACTGCGGCCCTTGAAACGACGGGAGATGCTGCCGTCGATGGTGTCGCCGGCGGTGACGTTGAGCTTGCGTGCGGCGGCGTCCGAGAGGATCAGCTGCTGCATGCCTTGCGGCATCTGTTGGTGCTTGAGCAGCGGGTCGCCGCGGTCGGTGGGGATCATCTCTACCGGCACGATGTCTTTGCCGGTCTCGCTCTTGAGGTCGATGGTGGCGGCGATGGCGCGGGTGCGCGGTACGATGAAGGCGACCTCGGGCCGGCTGCGCATCTGCTCGATCCAGACCCGGTCGTAGCGGCCGCTGCCGACGGGACGGATCTCCCGGTTGCGGGGGTCCTCGATCAGGTTGCCGAGCATACTGCCGATGATGCCGAACTTGAGCCCGAAGAGGATCAGCATCGGCCCCAGCACGGCGGCCAGGGCGAGGATGAAGAAGCCCGACATCTGCCACTCGTTGCGGTAGTCGCGGCCGGCCAGCCAGAGGGTGTCCTTCAAGCGGTGTTTCATCAGCCGGTGACCACGGTCTCGGTCATCGAGCCGTCCTCCTCGCGTCGGGTGTGGTGCTCCAGATGGCGCAGGCCCAGCCGATTGATATGGCGCCAGGCGTGGCTGGCCAGGATCACCGTGATGTGCAGTTCGTCCACCAGCTCGATGAACAGCGACATGATGCGCTCTGCCGCGATCGGATCGAGCGACGCGGTCGGCTCGTCGGCGATGACGATGGAGGGGCGATGGGCCAGGGCGCGGCCGATGGCGACCCGCTGGCGCTCGCCCACCGACAGCAGGTGGGGCAGCTTGTCCAGGTGGCGGCGGATGCCGAGATCGCCGGCCAGCTCGTCGACCAGGCCGTCGTCGGGCATGTCGAGCAGGCGGCGCGAGAGATTAATGTTCTCGCGCACGGTGAGATAGGGCAGCAGGCCGCCGGTCTGCATCACGTAGCCGATGCGCAGGCGGCGCAGATCGCCCAGGGCGTTGAGCTGCTTCTTGCGCCAGAGCTGGGCGATGTCGACCGGCTCGGCCCCCTTTTCGGGACGGAAACGGAACGAGCCGATCTCGCTCGGTTTCAGCGTCATGGAGAGCATGTCGAGCAGGGTGCTCTTGCCGCAGCCGCTCTCGCCGATCAGCGCGATCTTCTCGCCCAGGGCGATCTGCAGGCTGGGTACGCGCAGGCGGAAGGCGGTGCCCTCCGCCTCGCGGGTCTTCACCACGTCGCGCAGGTGATAGATCAGGACCTTGTCGCCGGTCAGCCCTGCGCCGGCACTGGTTTCAGGCAGCGTCACGGTCAGGGCAGCATTTCCAGGGCGATGGGGAAGACCGAGTCACCGTTGATGGGGCCGCCGTCGAGGGAGACCCAGAGGTCGGTGTGATCATGCAGCACCTGGTAGTAGTTGATCTTCTCTTCCAGGCGATTGATGAATTCGATCTGATCCTTGGCCGGCCAGTCCTGCCAATTGTCCAGGGCCAGGTTCATCACCTCGCCGCGGTAGGGCAGGTCTTCGATGTACTCGCGCATAAAGCCCATGTCGGCCAGGTTTCCGGCGCGGGCGCCGGTGGCCCGGGTGGTGGTACCGAGCTGTTCCGGATCGCGGGCGATGGTGGCGGCGAGGCTCTTGAGGTCGTTGAGGAAAGTGCGCGGGGAGAGCAGTCCCTCCTCGGCGGTCACCAGCACCTGGCGCAGGATGCTGTGCAGGTCGCTGAGCTGGTCACGGGTCAGCAGTACGCGGACGTCGAGGGTCTGGCGTCGGGGATCACTGAGGTCGTGGTCGACCAGCCAGGCATTGAAGACATTGGGTACCTGCTGATTGTCACCCTGTTGCAGGTAGCGCATACGCAGGGCGTAACCCAGCTTGGCCACCTTGGCCTGAAACTGGGCAAGTTCGTCGGTTTCGGCCTCCGCCTGCTGTGGCTGTGCCTCCTCCTGGGCCTGGCGGTTTTCGGCCAGGCTCTTGCCGGCGGCGGCCATGGCGGCCAGTTTCACCTGGTCGGTGATCTGGTGCGCGAGGGCGTCGAGCACGCGGCCGAAACGCTCCACGTTGCCGGTCTCAACCCCGAAGTAGAAGCTGCCGATGCCGGGATAGTAGGAGAGATCACGGTAGGTCGCCTCCGCCTTCGGGTGGTCGGCCATGACGGCGGGGGTCAGCAGGTGGAGCACCGACAGCGCGATGCCCTTGTTCTGGGCCAGCCGGCGCAGGGCGGCGCTCGACATGCCGGTGCCGGAGAGGGGATCGCCCGCCTCGCGGGGCCCGGCATCGGTGATCAGCACCACGTAGCGGGCGTCCTGTCCCTCCCAGTTGATTCCGGCGATGGCCTCGTTGACGCCGGCGAAGCTGTCCTCGATGAAGTCGCGGCTGGAGGCGGTGGCGGCCTTCAGTTCGGCCACGTGCCGGAAGAAGCTCTCTGCGTCCTGGCCCTGCTCCAGCGGGACATAGGTGCGTGTCAGGTAGTCGAGTCCCGGCGCCGCCTGGGGGTTGTCACGGAAGGCGATGAGGCCGAAGCTGACGTCGCCGGTCAGCTGCTCCTTGGTGATGGTGTCGTAGATCTTGCGCACCGCTTCGCGGGTGCGGTCGATGTAGGGGTCCATGGAGAGGGTTGAGTCGATGACGAAGACCACCGCCGAGCGGAAGGGTTTGGCGGGTTTGACCGCGTCAGCCGGCTTTGCCGTCTTTTTCACTGTTGTCCTGGGCGGCAGCAGGGGCACGCTGGAGACCTGCAGCATGCGCGCCTGTTCGTTACCCAGATAGACGTCCTCGTGGTCGCGGATCGGCACCAGGTAGAAGTCCTTGAGGATGTCGATATGGGTACGGGGCTGGATCGCGATGACCGGCGAGTCGGTGCTGAGCTTGCCTGACTCAGCGGCTTGGTAGAGGGTGCGATAGGCGGCCTGATCCGGATCGTCGATAAGATGCTTCAGACTCGATTTGTCGCGGAACAGCAGCACCCGGTCGGCGCCCAGCGGATCGCGGAAGGCGACCGTGAGACCCTGGTTCCAGGGGATGGTGTCCTGTTCCGGCATCCAGCCGGCGATCTTGCCGTAGCGGTTGAGGCCGAGCTGTACCCAGTCGCTGCCGTCCCGGCTCTGACGGTCGTAGACGTAATAGGCACTGAATGGGGTGGTAGCACTGCCCTGACCCTGTTGGACGGCATCGAAGATGCGTGCCCCGGGCTTGCTCAGCACTCGCTGATAGAGGGCCTGCTTGCCTTCCATCAGCAGGGGTTGGGCCTGCGCCAGGGCCTGAGCGCAGAAGCTGAACAACATCAACGCGAAGAGAGCCGATTTGAGAGGTGGCATCGCTCGGATCCTCGAAAAGGGTTATTGCCAGTTGAGCAGCAGACGGCGTGCCGACATGTCGCCCGACTCGGCCTGGGACTCGAGCCTGGCGCGCAGTGCCTGTAGTCGCTCGGCGGCCTCGGGGATGGATTGTCGGGCGGCGGTACTGTACCACTTGTAGGCCTGGGTGGCGTCGGCGGCGGTTACCAGCGTGCTGCCGGATTGGAAGTGGTTGGGGTCGTAGAGACTGGCCAGGGCGAAAGCGGCCTTGCCGTCGCCCTGGCGGGCGGCGTAGAACCAGAGCAGATAGGCATCGGTGGTATGCCCCTGTTGCTGATACTCCTGGGCCAGTCGGTCGATCTCCGACAGTTTTCGCTTGTCGCTGCCGTCGCGCTGGGCGGCGATGAGCTGCCTCGCGGCTTTGCCGTCGCTCAGAGTCTGATCTGCTGCCGGATGATCGGATCGATCTCCGACTGCGGCAGGGGCGGCAGTTCCACTTCCTCTTCCGGGGCAAACAGATAGTAGATGCCGACCAGGATGAGGATGGCGACCGTGATCTCCAGGGTCACCCGGAGCCGGCCGGAGCCTCTGCTGATCTCCTCCACGTCGGAGAAGTCATCGGGTAGATTGGGTTCCGAAGCGGTCATGCTGCCTATTCTTGCGAAGGGTGTCAGATCCGCCATCATCGGCAGCTCGACTCGACTGCCCGACAGCGGCCTCACATTTCACCAGATGCGGGGGGTAAAATCCACTTGATGGGAGAGAATTGAGTAGTGGATGGTACCGGGGGCGGGACTCGAACCCGCAAGGTATTGCTACCGGTGGATTTTGAATCCACTGCGTCTACCAATTCCGCCACCCCGGCGTGGAAGGGGGGGAGAATATACTCTATTTTCCCACTTTGGAAGGGGTTCGATCGCCCTGAGTCCGACCGGTATCCACACGGCACACACTTCCCGATGTCGGGAGAGTCTCACTGCCGCTAGGCGGAGTAGTTGATCTGCTGGCTGTCGTCAGTCCCCATATCGATGGTGCTGTTCGGTTTGCCGAAATAGAATCCCTGTCCGTAGCGAAATCCGAGGCTGGCCAGCTGTTTGGCCGAGGCAGCGCTTTCGATGCCCTCCGCCACCAGCAGATGGCCGCAATCGAGGATCATCTGGGCCAGATGGGTCAATATCGGATTGCTTTGGGTGTCGACGAGTCGGGTCAGGTTGATATCGAACTTGACCACGTCCACCGGCATGGTGCCCAGGTAGCGCAGCGAGGAGTACCCGCTACCGAAGTCGTCCAGGGCGATGCGGAAGCCCATCGATTGCAGGCGGCTCAGGTGGCTGCGGGCCGTCTGCATCTGGGTGATGAGGGCGGTTTCGGTGATCTCCAGCAGGATCTTGTAGTCATGCATGTAGGCGCACATCTCCTCGAGCCAATCGAAGAGATCGCTCTCGACCAGGGTTGGTGCCGAGATGTTGATGGAGATACCGCTGCCGCTGGGGATCATCCCCTTGCGCAGGTCGTGCAGAGTGCGCCGGAACACCGCCCGGTCGAGGTCGACCTCCAAGCCTCTGGCCTCGATCAGCGGAAAGATATGCGAGGGCATGATCAGCTGTCCCTCGTGAACGATACGGGCCAGGGCCTCGAAATATTGCGGCTGGCCGGTGCGCAGGTCGACGATGGGTTGGTAGTGCATCATTAGCCCGGTGCCCTGGGAGACGGCGGCGAAGACCGCGCTGTTGGTGCGGTTGGAGAAGAGACCCTGGGTCGTTTCCGCCATCTGTTCCGAGAACAGGGCGATATTTGATTGCCCGGGGCGTTTGGCGTGGTAGATGGCCGTATTGGCCTGCCACTGCAGCGAGGCCAGGCTGGAGACATCGCTGGGACGCGTGTGCGCGATGCCCATGCTGATGCGCACCGGCTCCCGTATGCCGAGTTTGCCGAAGGGGTAGCGGCTGACCGCCATGTGTACCTGCTTGGCGATCTGCATCGCCTTGCGGGGATGGCAACCGATGAGGACGGCGGTGAACTCGTCCCCGCCGAGGCGGAACAGTTGGTCGCGACTCGGAAGATTGCTTTTGATCAGCTGGGAGACGGTGATGAGCAGTTCATCGCCCACCTCATGGCCATAGGTGTCGTTGACGGCGCGAAAGTGATCGACATCGAACAGGATCAGGCTGACGCGCCCGCGTCCGCTCTGAAAAACGTCGTTGATCTCATGCCAGAACTCATCGAAAGCACTGCGGCTTCTGGCGCCGGTCAGTGGATCGTGGTGGGTCAGGTTCTGCAGTTGCCGGTTCTTTTCCGTGAGCGTGGTACTGACGTCGCTCAACTGGTTGTGATAGTCGTTGAGCGACTGACGGATCTTGTCCAGCTCCCGGATCAGCAGTGGCTGCTGGAACTCCTCATGGACCGGTTCCCTGGGTTTGTTTTTCAGTGAATCGATCTGCTGTGCGATGCGCAGGATCGGCCGGCTCATGATGCGGGCGGACAGTGGGAAGATGATCAGGCTGAGAATGGCCGCCAGGCTGGCCAGTGTGGTCACGGTTTTGGTCATCACCTGGCGCAGTTTGTCGGCATACTCATCACTGTTGAGCTGGTAGTGGATCAGGGGCTTGAGCTCCTGCTCGCTGATTATGTCATCGTGTTTGTTGTCGACACTCAGGGTTTCCGCATTGACCAGGTTGAACTGTCCGCTGGCGAGAAAGAGGGGAAAGATGCGACTGAGGGTGGCCACGTAGCCAAAGGTCCGGTCCCGCTCCACGTCTTTCACCGGTTCGATCATCACCAGCAAGGGTTCGAACTGACTCATCAGGATATATTCCCGGTCCTTTTCGATATCGATCTCCTGCGGTAGCAGCGCAGTGTCGACCAGATTCAGCATCCGGCCTTTTGCATCGTAGAGAGCGACGTCGATGACATGGGACGAGATCAGATCATTGGTCTTTGCCCGATGACGATACCAATAGCTGTAAAAGGTCGGATTATGCAGCTGTTGACGCACCTCCTCCCATTCGGCCAGGAGCCGGGTCTGATTTCGGATCTTCTCAATACTCAGGCCGAGGCCGCGCTCGATCTCCGCTTCGGCCCGGGCCCGGCTGGTCTGTTGGAAGGTGCTATCGAGCTGGTCGATCTGCTGGAAGGTGATGCGGCCGAAAACGAACAGGAGAATCAGAAACAGGACGACAAAGAACGCAGTAAAGAGGGTGATGGATATCGGCCTGAAAAGGGTTTTCATTTTGTTCGTTCTTCAATGAACTAACGTTCTAATAGTTTTTGAATACTATCCACGAGGTCGAATTCATACTCGTGGTCGAAAAAGTGATTGGCGCCGGGTATCTCTACCACCTCCACACCCACCTGCCTTAATGAAGGCAGCCAATCATCCCCCAAACGGCGATCTTCACCGCCTAAGACAATTGTCGGCTCGACGGCCAGATTATTTAGTACTTCAAGCGTTTTATTACCATCCCAAGTGACATAGGAGAGGTAGTTTTCCGGAGTGGTGGTGTAGCTGTCGCAATAGGCCAGATAATAGTGTGTGAGTGAGTTGTCGCCATGGGCAAGTTGCTGCTGCGCGCGCTGGCGCTCCGCTTCGTTCTCCTTGGCGATAGGGCCTTGGACGAAGGCGATCAGACTGATGAGGATCGCCTGCTCGATGGGAGGATCGGGCTCCTCGTCCAGGTAAGCCAGCAATTCGAGACTGCCTACACTGTGCCCGATGAGGGTGGGTCTCTTGCCGGTTCGACGCTGCAACCAGTTGATCCAGAAGCCGATCTCCTCTGTGTCCTGATCCATTGAGTGGGAATGGATCGCCTCGCAGGCGAGGCTCTGACGGCGGTTGTCGATACCCAGTGTCAGGGAGGGCAGGAGCACGGTGTATCCCATGTCGTGGAGGGCTTCGCCCAAGCGGCGAACAGTGAAGAAATCCCTTGTCTGCAGGAAGCCGTGCAAGATGAGAATCGCTTTTTTCTGCGCTTCTCCAGGTAACAGTTGGGCGGTGGCAATGAACCCGGAGGATTGCTGTTCGGCAATGAGATCGCTCAGGACTGGCGTTGTCGTCAGCAGCAAACAGCAGGTCAGGAGTATCCCGAGCAATGAACGCGTAGGGATGAAAATGCTCATGGATCCTCCTTGGAACTGCATAGGGACCTGTCGGTGACTCCTCTCGGGCTCGTCAAAATTCTGGGAGTAGCTCCTTTCCCTAGCAAATCCTTCTTCTACTAATAGTTGTAATATTCCTACTCCCGTTCTACAAGAAAGATCAGTCACTTCGTGGTTGATTTGAACCATGAGTCACACTCTTCTCCCGCTCGGGTTGAGAGATTCACCCTCATCTCTACCGCGTGTTACCATCCGCGCCCTATGCATCTGTCTGATTTTGACTATGAACTGCCGGAATCGCTCATCGCTCAATACCCCGAGTCCGAGCGGAGCCATAGCCGTTTGCTGGCACTGCTCGATGGTGAGCTGGAGGCGAAGGATCTGGGATTCAGTGAGTTGCCTTCACTGTTGCGGGCTGGTGACCTGCTGGTGTTCAACAATACCCGGGTGATGCCCGCCCGGCTGTTCGGTCGCAAACAGACCGGGGGGCGGATCGAGTTGTTGATCGAGAAGGTGATTTCCGATCGGCAGTCGCTGGCCCATCTGCGTGCCAGCAAAAGTCCCAAGCCCGGCACGCTGCTGCTGGTCGGTGATTCCGCACGCAAGGTGGTGGTGGAGGGACGCCAGGGTGCCTTGTTCAAACTCCGCCTCGAGCAGGGCGATTTTCATCAATTGATGGCCGAGGAGGGGCATATGCCCCTGCCGCCCTATATCCAACGCGACGACAGCGCCTTCGATCAGGAACGCTACCAGACGGTCTATGCCGTGCGTCCGGGTGCGGTGGCGGCACCGACGGCGGGGCTCCACTTCGATCAAGGCATGCTCGATCAGCTGTCGGCTCAAGGCGTCGGGCAGGTACACCTGACCCTGCATGTGGGAGCCGGAACCTTTCAACCGGTGAGATGCGAAAACCTCGACGATCACGTCATGCACAGTGAGTGGGTGGAAGTCGATGAGGAGGTGTGCAGCAAGGTACGGGAAACCCGGGCGGCGGGGGGACGTGTCATCGCGGTTGGCACCACCAGCGTCAGGAGTCTCGAGGCGGCATCCGCCAGCGGTGAATTGAGGCCCTACCGGGGTGAGACCCGGCTTTTCATCCGGCCCGGATACCGTTTCCGCAGCGTGGATGCGTTGATCACCAATTTCCATCTGCCCAAATCTACGCTCCTGATGTTGGTGGCGGCATTTGCCGGACACGAGCGGGTGATGCGGGCATACCGCCATGCTGTGGAGCGGCGTTACCGTTTCTTCAGCTATGGTGATGCGATGTTTCTGACCCCGTGCCCACAGGGTTAAGGAGGGCAAAATGCTGATTCGGCTGGCGAATCAGCACATTCACAGTTTCTAATGTATCAGGCCGCCTGTCAAGTTTTTTTAAGGGAAAACCCTTATAACTCGATCACATTTCTACGTGTAACAACGTATAACGAAGGGCAGATGCGGGCATGACGGTGATGATGTCGAGATAACGGGATGAAATTTGAAGTTTTTCAAACGGATGGCGACGCAAGGCGTGGTCGCTTGAGTTTTCCACGGGGGTCTGTGGAGACTCCCGCCTTCATGCCGGTCGGTACTTACGGCACCGTCAAGGCCATGACACCGGAGGAACTGGTCGACCTGGGGGCCGAGATCATCCTCGGCAATACCTTCCATCTGATGCTGCGCCCCGGTACCCGGGTGATCCAGCGTCACGGGGATCTGCACGGATTCACCCATTGGGAAAAGCCGATTCTGACCGACTCCGGCGGTTTTCAGGTATTCAGCCTGGGCGAGATGCGCAAGATCAGTGAGGCCGGCGTCACCTTCCGTTCCCCCATCGACGGCAGCCGGGTCTTCATGGGACCGGAGGAGTCGATGCAGGTGCAGCGGGAGCTGGGTTCCGACATCGTCATGATCTTCGATGAGTGCACCCCCTATCCGGCGACGGAACGCGAAGCCCGTGACTCCATGGAACTTTCCCTGCGCTGGGCGGCCCGTAGCAAAGAGGCCCACGGTGACAACCCCTCGGCCCTGTTCGGCATCGTGCAGGGTGGGATGTTCGAAAGCCTCCGCGGCGCCTCGCTCGACGGGCTCAAGGCCATAGGTTTCGATGGCTATGCGGTGGGCGGTCTCTCGGTGGGCGAGCCGCCGGAGGATCGCTGGCGGGTGCTCGACTATCTCAGTCATGAGCTGCCCCCCGACAAACCCCACTATCTGATGGGCGTGGGTACGCCCGAGGATATCGTCGAGTCGGTGCAGCGCGGCATCGACATGTTCGACTGCGTGATGCCGACCCGTAACGCCCGCAACGGCCATCTCTTCACCCATCATGGAGTGGTGAAGATCCGACACGCCGCTCATCAGTACGACGAGGGTCCCCTCGATCCTCTGTGCGACTGCTACACTTGCCGCAACTACAGTCGCGCCTATCTGCGCCATCTCGACAAGTGCAACGAGATCCTGGGCGCGCGGCTCAACACCATCCACAACCTTTACTATTATCAGAAGCTGATGCGGGATATCCGCAAGGCAATCGAGGAGAGCCGGCTGGCCGCGTTTGCGCAGGAGTTCTATGACCTGCGCGCCGGTGATTGAACTTATGACAGGGAATCTGTCACGGAGAAGGCATCATGGATGTGATCCTATGGATATTGGTTTATATCGCAAGCATATTACTCTGGCTCTGGATACTCCGCTGGGGTGGTGCGGAATGGCTCGAGGGTTGGAAGGCCTGGGCAGCGATCGGCTGGTTTGCCGGACACTGGAAGGCAGAGCAGATCAGACTCTACGCTTGGCTGTTGCTGATTCTCGAAACAGTGGGTTTCGTCGTCGGTCTATTCGTGCCTGATCTGCGTTGCACGATAATGGTGTGAAAGTGGAATGGCGTTTACATAAAGCTATATCCGCTGTCATTCCGACGCAGGCCGGGATTCACCACGTAGCCGGGATGCAACGAAGTGAAATTCGGGGAATCGATGAGCCTGAAACCCTGGATTATGCGATGCTCCATCCAGGCTACACAGTTATTGATTCCTGTGGGGGTTACTCGGGAAGAGATGGCGATGCTTGGTTCGCCATGCCATTGGATATGTGCATCTCACCTTGATTGTCGATAATCACCGCTTCCACATCGTCCAGCCGGTCGATCAGGGCGAGCCCTTGCTTCAGGCCCAGCACGAAAACACTTGTGGAGAGGGCGTCGGTGCGGGTGGCATTGGGGCCGAGAATGGTGACGCTGCGCAGCTCACCGGCCGAGCGGCCGGTCTTGGGACTGATGATGTGGTGGTAGCGTACGCCGTCCCTTTCGAAATAACGTTCGTAGTCCCCCGAGGTGGAGATGGCCGTCTCCGACAGGGGCAGCACGGCGGCCATGCCTTTCTTGTCCCGCGGCGCCTGGATACCGATGTGCCAGGGGCGGCCGCGATGGTCTCCCAGCAGGCGACTGTCGCCGCCGGCGCTGACCAGGGCGTTTTCGATACCCCGTGAACGCAGGATGGCAATGCCCCGGTCGACCGCGTATCCCTTGGCGATGCCACCCAGATCGATACGCACACCGGGCTGTTCGAAGGCAACGGTGGAGTCCTTTGCATCGAGTTTGATCAATCGATAGTTGATCAGCGGCAGGGCCTCGGCGATTGCCTCCTCGTCAGGTGCGATTCCCTTGCGGTAGTCATACTGGTAGCCGACGGAGGCGAAGGTGATGTCGAAGGCCCCGCCGGTCAGCTCGGAGTACTCCAGCGAGGTCTGCAACAGATGGAGGAACTCCTGCGAGATCACCACCGGGTGCTGCGCGGAGTCACGGTTCACGGTATAGAGTTCACTGCTCTCGATATAGGGACTCAGGGCTTGGTCGAGACGCCGAAACTCGGCCAGCACCTCGTCGATTGCCTGTTCCGCCTCGGCCTGATCCTCATGCCAGACCTCCACCCCGATTCGGGTGCCCATGATGGCCGCCTGTCGGCTGACCCAGGCCGCAGATGACGGCGTTGAAAGCAACGCCGTCATCAACAGCCATGCCAGGGCGATGGATCTTGACCCCATGGGTTTTACGAAACCCTACCCTAGGAGGGCAGGAAGTCGATGGGATAGGAGACAACGGCGGTATCCACATCCTTGGACGCGAACTTGAACAGCTTGATGCGTGAGACCAGCTTGCGCTCCAACGATTTGTCGTTCAGCTCCGAGGAGACGATACGGCACTTGGTGACGCGTCCATCGGGTGAGATGGTCAGCTCCAGCACCACCTTGCCGCGCAGGGTTGGATCCTTACGCAGGGCCCGGTTGTAGAGGGCATAGACCGCGCCCTTGTTCTGATCGAAGACGGTCTGGATCTCTTCCCGCGTACGGTTGCCCTTGTGGTTCTTGCCTTTGCCCTTGCTGCTGGCGGCGGTCTGGGCCCGCTTGGCCTCGGCCGCGCGGCTCGAGACCTGGGTCGTGCTACGGCCACCCAGGCCCTGGCCACCGGTATCCCGACTCAACGCTGCGGTATTGATGCCGCCGCTGCCCTGGGCCGCGCCCGAGGTGATGATGGAACGCTGGGCGGTGGTCGCCCGTTGACCCGTCACGGCCCGTTTCTGAATGCCCGCAGTCGAGGGCACGGCGGGCTCTTCACGCAGATCGGCCAGTTGATCGGCGAACGCCAGCAAGCCGGAGTTGGCGGCCTTCTTGCGCGCCTGTTCCGTGGAGGAGGGCGGTGGCTTCTGCTTCGCCACCTGTGGTGGCGGCTTCTTCTCCGGCTCGGGCTTTTTCGCCTCCTTCGGCTTCTCTTTTTTGGGCTCCGGCTTTTTCTTCTCGACGACCTTCGGCTTCGGCTTGGGCTTCGGAGGTGGCACCTTTTTCTGTTCCAGGATCAGGCGTGCCAGACGCGGCGGCAGCGACTGCTTCTTGAAACGCTCCTTTTCAGGCAGATCGATCACGGGCACGATCAGGCCGAAAAGCAGGGCGATCAGCAGCACGATGGTGGTGATTAGATAGAAGCGACGTTCGTCCCGGTCCAGGGTGCTCCAGGGTAACTGTGCGGTGTGGCGGTAGGAGATGCTCACAACGTCTGTCCCCCTTCCATCTTTTCAGCCTGCCGCAGTACGGCCAGGGAAACATGGGGATATTCCGATTCGGCACAGGTGGCCATGACCCGCTTGAGCAGATCGTAGGGAATGCCTTTGTCGCCCATTATCGTGATATTCCCGCTGAAGGGCTCCAGGGTGCTCTCCTTGGCGTGGTCGGCATGGCGTTGGAGTTCCTCTTTCAGGGACGGCAGCAGGATGCCCGCCGGCAGTGGCTGGCTGAGGTCGAGAATGCGACGGCCCTGCACCAGGATCTCGTCGTGGTTGACCATCACCACCAGGGTCTCTTTCGGCTTCTGCTCGGCCTTGGCCTCGGGCAGGCTCAATGCCTTGGCGTTGGGCAGCACCTGCACCTCGCCCGAATTGACCAGCAGGAAGAAGACCAGGATGGTGAAAATATCCATTAACGAGACCAGGTTGAGCACTGCGCTGCTCTTGTTCCGTTTATGGTGGCGATCCATTCGCTTCGCCCGGCGCGACATCTTCATGAGGCGTTACCTTGTGCCGTGGCTTGTGGTGGCGCGTCGCCCAGTGAGATCTCTGGGAACAGCTCAGCCTGTACCAGGGAACCGGCTTCGACCTGTTCGGTCATGCGTACAGCGTCCATGACCTTGACCATGGTTTCATAACTCGTTTGCGGTTCCGACAGGATGAAGGCGTTACGTTTCTCCGGAAACCGGACCTTGATCTGTACCAGCAGATCGTTGAGCGCCTTGAGATCGTAGCCTTCGGCATTGTTGTTGATGCGCTTGATCAGGCCGCCCGCTTGGTCTGCCACTTCCAGGCTGTCCTTGCGGATGATCACTTCGAGCTGCAGCTCCTTGATCGCCTGCAGGGCGCCTTCACTGGCCGGCGGCAGGTAGAGCTCGAGGATGGAGAAGCGGTTGAAGGCCGCCGTGATCAGCAGAAAAGGGATCAGGATCACCATTAGGTTGAGGAAGGCGGTGATGTTGAGCCCCTCCTCGTTGTGATGGTGACGCAGACGTTTTCTCATGCGTTGCTCCGTGCGGAATAGGCCTTCTCATTGAAGATGTTGAGAAACTTGACCGAGGCCATCTCCAGGCTGTCGACCAGCTGGGTGGTCTTGCTCTGCAGCAGGGCGTAGACCAGTAGCAGCGGAATCGCCGCCATCAGGCCGAAGGCGGTGGTGTTCATGGCCACCGAGATACTGGCGGAGAGCAGGTCGGCCTTCTCTGCGGGATCGGCATTCGAGACCGCGGTAAAGGCCTGGATCAGACCGATGATGGTGCCGAGCAGTCCCAGTAGGGTTGCGATGTTGGCCAGGGTGCTGAGGTAGTGGGTGCGCTTCTCCATGCGTGGGATGGCCTCCATCAGCCCCTCTTCCATGGCGACTTCGACATCGTCGCGGCGGCGTGCGGTGCGGGCCCGGGCCAGACCGTAGGTGAGCATGGTGCCCATGGCGGTCTTGGATCGGCTGGCCGCGTCCATGGCCTGTTTGAAGTCGCCGCTGTTGAGCATCGGCAGGACCTTTTTCCAGGTCCGCTTGTTGCTGCCGGTGACCAGGGTGAGGTAGAGCCAACGCTCGATGGCGATGGCCACGCCGCCGGCGAAGATCAACAGGATGGGGTACATGAACATCCCGCCTTCCTGAAAGAAGCGAATGATGGATTCGAAAAGCTCCATGGGTTTCTCCGTACTAGTCTCTTGAGTTACGAATGTTATGCGGGCTCGGCCGTATCGTCGACGAATCGGCTACATGCCCGGATTCTTTACGGTTTTTCGCCGAATGTCTGGTACCAATCCACACGTCTGCGAAACACATCACGGTCCAGAGGAACCAGAAGCTCCTCCATCGTGGTCATCTCCGGCGGCATCATGCCGGTGAGCCGCTTGGCCTGGCGCCAGGGCACCACGTAGAGCACGTTGGGTGACTCCTTGTTGCCGAAAATGGCGGCTCCCTCCATCTCCAAGCGCTGTTCGGCGAGGCTCTGGTGCGAAAAGCCCAGGATCAGCATCAGGCCGAGAAGCAGGGAGGTCGAATATGGAAGGTGTTTCGTACGCATGGCTATTTCCCTCCGTCCACACGGCGCTCAAGATCGAGAATCCAGCCTTCGATCTCCTGGTTCGGTGCTTCCGCCAGCTTCTGGCAGAGACGGTACTGCTCCAGCGCCTTGGCCGGCTCGGCCAGATAGAGGTCGTAGAGGATGCCGAGATTGCGGTGCGCCAGCAGATAGACCGGCTCGAGCTCCAAGGCCTGCTGGTAGGCCTGCTCCGCCTCCTGGAAACGCCCCTGCTGACGCAGCGCCACACCCAGCTGGTTATGTGCCGGCGCGCTTTCGGGATTGCGTGACAGGGCCTCCCGGAAGGCCTTTTCCGCCGCCACCGGATCATTCTGCTTCAGGTGGATGATGCCGATGTTGGTCATCGGTCCCGCCAGCTCGGGATGTGCTTCCGCGAGGCTTTGAAATTGCTGCAGGGCCTGGTCCAGATCGCCTTGGCGCAGGCTGAGGAGGGCCTCCTCGAAGCGGCGCTGCAGGGCGCTGTCGGCAGGCTTCTTCTCCGCCGCCCCGGAGGCGCTGGGTTTGGCCGAGGTGGAGGGCAGCGAGCTGCAGCCGCTGAGCAGCAGCGCGACGCAGAGCCCGAGGGCGAATGATCTAATTGATGGCATCGACACCCTCCTCGCTCTGTTCCTGTTTTGCGTAACGGGCCGGCAGCAGTTTGGCCAGGGCGGCGAAGCTCTTCTTTACCCATTCGTCGTAGATGCCCTGGGTGGTCAGCTTGGTGTTCGATTCGTAGACTGCGATCGCCTTGTCCTCGAAGGGATAGGCCTGCTCCTCCAACAGGATCTCATACTGCTCGAGTTCCTCCGCGTTGAGGCCTTTAGGGCGTTCAGATTTGATCAGTGCCGCCCCGAACTGCTGGTAGAGCTCGCCGATGTGGTAGGTGGCGGCGGTGGTGATTTCGGCAATGCCGTATTCAGCGGCCCGCTTGTAACCGGCGATGGCGCTCTGCATCTGGTCTTTCTTACGCTTGAGGTTCTTCTCCAGCGGCGCCTTCAGGGCGATGCGTTTGAACAGCTCGTGATCCGGTTCGGCCAGGCGTAGCGAGGCCTGCGCGGCGAGATAGCGGCTGCGGTCGGTGCGCAGCTTGCCGGCACCGGCGTCGGCTTCGATCAGTTGTTCGAGCCAGTGGTCGCGCTGCTTCGGCTTGCCGTTCTTCTCGTAGAGTCCGGCCAGCTTGTGGCGCGCCTCCATAGCTGGCTCGAGCGGGATCGGGAACTGCTCCACATAGCGGCTGTAGGCCTCGATGGCCTTGGCTTCCTGGCCGGCCTTTTCGTAGAGTTCCGCCGCCTGCCAGCCGGCGGCCTGACGCAGTTCGGGGGTCTCGCCCTGGGCCGCGATGGTGGTCAGTTCTGACGCCGCCTTGAGCGGTTGGTCGGTCTCCAGATAGGCGGTGGCCAGTTTGCTGTTGACATCGGCCATCAGCTCGCTGTCGGGATAGCGTTTGCGGAAGGCCTCGAGGATCTCGGCCGAGCGTGTCCAGTCGCCGCTGGCGATGAGGCTGGCGGCGGCGTCGTATTCGGCGGTGGCGCGTATAGAGGCCCCGGGCACCAAGCTGGAGACCCGCAGGAACTGACTGGCGGCGCCCTGCTGGTCGCCCTGGTCACGCAGGGTGGCGCCCTGCTGGTAGATGCTGGCGGCGAGGCGCTCCTCGAGCGCTTCACGCTGCTCGTCCTTCTTCGGCACCAGGGCCAGGGCCTGCTGATAGCCCACCTCGGCGGCGGCATAGTCCTTCTGTTCGAAGGCGGCGTGGGCGGCCACGGTCCAGGCGGTCCGCCGCAGCTCGGTGGACGCGGGAGGCTGCAGATTGACCACCTGCAGGGCGGCACCGCGGGCGCGGCCCAGGTCGTTCATCTCCAACAGCTGTTCGGAGGCCTTGGTCAACACCGCCGGCATGCGCGGGTCCTGGGGAAACACGGCGCTGAAGCGCAGGGCGCTCTCCACTTCCCGCTTGCGCCAGGCCGGTCGCTGCGCCTCTTTCAGCCGCTTCTCCTCCTCGGCGTAGGCGAGCAGGGCGGCGTATCCGGCCTCGGCCCGCTTGTCGTGCGGCGGCAGGGTATAGGCGCTCTGTTCATAGGCCGTCACCGCGTCAGGATACTGTTTGAGCTCGAACAGCAGCTCGGCGAGCAGGAAGCTGATACTGCCGGCGGTCGGGTCGTCCGGGAAGGAGTCGAGGTAGAGACGGTACCAGTGCGCCGCCTCGCGACCCTCACGCTCCTGAGCTTCGGCCGCCTTTGGCGTATTCAGCTTGGCGTTCTGCTGCGCCAGGGCGTGGTGATACTCGGCCAGCTCCTTGAGGTAGCTGCGCAGCTGGGCGTTCAGCCAGGTGCGGTCGGCTTCGTCCAGCTGTTGCCGGAACTCGCTGTGTACGGCATAGCGCTGGGTAAAGGCCTTTTTGCTCTCCAGCGCCTGGCTGGGGAAGTTGTTGTCGGTGTAGATCTGCACCACCTTGACCGCCAGGCGGGGTGACTGGGGGTGGGCCGGGTTGAGATCGACGAAGGCCAGGTAGGCGTCGGCCGCGTCCTGGATCCGCTCCTGCTTGAGGTAGAGGTCACCGAGGCCTCGATAGACCATGTATTCGTAGTTGCGGTGCCCCTTGTCTTTGAAGTAGCGGCTGATGCGCTGGGTGCCACCCAGCTCCGAGAAGGTCAGGCTGATGACCCGCAGGGTCTCTTTCAGCAGGGCGCGGTCGGCGTCGGAGACCTGGCTCAGGTCGACCCGCTGTCCGCTGCCCAGCTTACGGTCGAGCAGTTCGGTGAAGGAGTCGAGGCCCTGTTCGATATGGCCCTGCTTGAACCTGGACCAGCCGTGCTTGAGCAGGGCGCGGTCATAGAAGGGGGAGTCGCCCGACTGTTTGAGAATGGCGCCGTAGGCCTGTTCCGCGCGCGCGAACTGTTGCAGCACGAAAAAGCGCTCGCCGCGGCGGAACTGTGCCTCCTGCCAATGGGGACTGTCGGGATGGTGATCCACCAGTTCCTGCAGGCGGACCATCATCTTGTCCAGCTCGCCGTTGAGCTCATAGGCGCGGGACAGCTGGTAGAGCACCAGGTCGCGGGAGGGGTAGTTGGGTTCCTTCTCCAGCAGCTGTTCGTAGAGACGGATCGACTTTTCGAGATCCGCCTGCTCGATCGTCGCCGAGTCGGACTGCATCAGCTGGGTTTCGCTCTGTTCCAGCTCCAGGTCGGCCAGTCGGCGGGTGGCCTCGCTGTTCAATCGACGGTCCGGATTGAGCTCCAGCAGGGCCTTGTAGTTTTGGATCACCTCCGCGCGGTCGGCGGCGGTGAGGGGGCTCTTCTCGATCTGGATCTCCTGTTTCTCCAGATTGGCCAGCGTGGGTTCGTCGTCTCCCCGCCCGAGCAGGCCGGCACAACCGGTGAGCTGGCTGACGACGATGATGGCGGCGAGTGGCCTCTTCATGGCTTGCCGTCCTCCCTCGCGCTGGCGCTGTCGAGCAGACTGGCGACGCCGAATCGGGCCTGGATCAGATAGTCGTGGAGCAGGGTTTTACGCTGTTCGAGAGTTTCTACCGCCATCAGCTGCAGCTGCTCGCGCTCTTTGATGCGCAGTTTCGCGACCTGTTCCAGCAGTGACGGGATGCCGCCCTCCAGCTGCTCGATACGCTGGGCATACCCCTCGAAACGGCCCTTGGTCTCTTGCCGTGCCCGCGCCAGATCGGTTTCCAGTTCACGGGTCTTCTCCAGGGTCTGTTCCAGCTCCGCCATCTGCTTTTTCAGGGTCCAGATCCGTTGCGGATGTTCGGTCACGCTGCGCCAGACCAGGATGCCACGCATCAGGCGGGAGATATCCTGCTGGGCCTGCAACTGACCGCCGGCACCGTGTTTCTCGATCAGTGCGTCGATGCGGTCGAGCCGGGCCAGCCACTGTTTCTCGTCACCGGTGGTGAGGATGAAAGGGGGCTCTTCCGGCGAGGCGGCGCGATCGTACTGATTTTGCAGCGCGTCACGCTCCTGCTCCATGGCCTGCAGTCTGTTGCCCTCCAGATAGGCGTCGACCTTGGGGGTCTGCTCCGCGTAGGCCTGCAGCTGAACCGCCAGCATCTCCCGATAGGTGGTGATCTTCTCCTGCCATTGATGGAGGTTTCGCTCCAGCTGACGCAGGTCGTTATAGTCCTGCAGGCGCTCGATGAAGGCGTTTTTGCTGAGCAGTATCGGCAGTTGGGCCTTGAGCGCCAGCAGATCGGGCGAAGCATCCGAAGACTCGGAATTATCCAGCAGCATGTTGGGAAAAGTGCTTTGCTGTACCTGCGCGATCACGCTATCAAGCGCGTTCAAGGCCGAGTCGTAGCGGTTGATGGCGTCGCGGTAACCTTGCAGCGACTGCTGTTCCGCCTCGAGCAGGGAGAGGGCGTAGGGGATGGCCAGCTGCACCTCGAGGACCGCTGGTTCCTGGGTGTCACGCTTGGCCAGCATCTGCCAGGGCACCAGGGCCTGGGCCGGTTGATTCATCTTCAGCGAGGCCCAGCCGGCGCCGAGCAGCGCCTGGCTGCTGGCGGTTCCGTTCAGCCTCACCCGCTGTAGCGCCTCCAATGCGTTTTCGGGCTTTTCCGACTCCAGCTGCAGGTAACCGAGTACCAGATTGGCGCGATCACGGATCGAGCGCATCTCGTTCGACTCGGCTTTACCTGTACCGATCTCCTCCAGCAGCGCAACACCCTGATCTCGCTTGCCGGTGCGCAACAGTGCGATGGCGCGGTTGTATTGGCCATACTCGGACCAGTCGCTCTTTGCCGACAGGGTCGAGAGGGTCTCCACAGCTTGGCCGTTCTCGGCGTCGAGCATCTGCAGCAGGCCCATGAGATTGATGCGTTCGTCCCGGGCCTGGGTCTCGAGCGCCTCGCCGGCCTTGCTCAGCGCCTGTTTGGCCGCCTTCTGGTCACTGCGGCGATGACGCGATTTCGCCAGCTGCAGCCAGGCACGGCTCTGCAATTCGGGGGTGGCGGAGCGGGTCAGAACCCGTTCGAAAAGGGCTTCGGCTGTGTCGGGCATGCCATAGGCGAGATAGAGACCACCGAGCAGCAGTTCGGGCTCGTCTTCATAGGCCTGCATCAGCCCCTGCTTGCGGGCGGCCAGGATATGCACGATGGCTTGGAAGTAGTTCTCCTGATAGAGCTGATAGAGGGCTTCACCGTAGTGAAGGTCTTTCAGTTCCTGAGGTTCACCGGTCTTTATCTCTGCGTGTGCGGTGAAGGTAAGGCAGAGTGAAGCAGTCAGGAGCAGGCGTCTGAACGGGCTGGATCGCAAGGGATCACTCCCACTCCCGGATTTCGAAGTCCGGCTGCTGCATGGCGACGCTGTCGACGATCTTCAGTTCGAGATATTTGGGGCCGATTCCCTTGCTGAAGGTGACTGTGGCTCCACGTTTGTAGTCTCGCCCCTGAGGGCCGACGCCGGTGAAGAAAGCGACCAGCTCATGTTCACCTGACTTGATATTGCCCAGGTAGAGGCGTTGCACACCACCTCTTTGCAGCGCCTTGACTTCGCGCTCGGTGTAGAGATGGTTGGCGAGTTCCTTATCGTCGATCTGTAGCTGGACCGAGTCGAGTTTGAAATAGTTGCCGATATCCATCGACAGAAAGACCGAAACCTGGGTGTTGCCCGGGAAGAGCATCTCCTCTTCCAGAATGAAGAGTTCCCGGTTGACCTCCAGTACCGCCTGCTTGAGGTCCTGGACCTGTTGATCGAGAGCCTTTCCCTGAGTTTCAGCGTTTTCGGCAGCCGCGAGTGTGACGCCGAGACTGAAAAGGAGGGAGAGAAGGGTACGTGCGAGGATTTTCAAGATTGCGGTCCCGGTTGTAATGCCCTACGGTGAGCCCATAAATCTATATGAATTAGTGATTTGCGTTTGCGATCATAGTCACAGCTTGAATCTGAAAATTGGTTCTATTTTCCCAAATGCGAATCATAGCGGAACTGCATTCCTATCGCTACGTCAACATGGAATCCATGTCGTGAAGAACAACCCTTGGTCCGCCGAAGAAAATGTCCGGCTCGGGTAAGGTTGTTTGAACGTGCAACTGTGTTAGCCTGCATCCAGCGATGAAGGGGCAACTCCTTTAGCGCTCTAGCGAGATAACGTTAAACAGGCCCAAGCATAAATCATCATCATACAGCTTCCCAGTTGCGTCTGAGGCGGCGGTGACGGGTATTCGATGAACGACCACGAACTCCATTCCTTCCAGGATCGTCGGCGCTCTGATGATCGCGGGAGGCCAAGCATGTGCTCCGGTCGAAGCCTCGTGCTGGGGGCCTGCCTGATGGCGGGATTGTTACCGAACGGTCGGGCTGTTGCACAGCAGGACCTGCTGAGTGAGCCGTTCAGCGTCAGAAACCAGAACCCATTCATCATCGTCTACGGCCTGCCCAGCGCTGTACCGTCCGAGCTCTTGACGGAGGATGAGTCGAGTCTGCAGCTTCAATTCGATGTGAGCAACAACTCGAAGGGCTCAGAGACGCCGGAAGAGCTTATCGTGCTGGATGGTGAAACCTATCGTCTGGCCATGATCTATCGCCGGGGTTTGGGCAACGGTTGGCAGGCGAGCGTGGAACTGCCGGTGATCGCACACGGTCCCGGTGTCATGGACAACTTCATTGAGGACTGGCACGACATATTCGGGCTTTCCAACAGTGACCGGGATCCCTGGCCCAAGAATCGTCTGTTTTTTAGCTACAGCCGAAACGGCGAGATCGAGGCTGAATTGACGGATGGCTCTACCGGACTGGGGGATCTGCAACTGCAGGTTTCGAAACAGCTTGCGGTGTCGGATACGGGAAGGCATTTGGCCCTGCATGCCAGCCTGAAACTGCCGACCGGCGATGCCGATCGGTTTCAGGGCAGCGGCGGCACCGACTTGGCGCTCTGGTTCAGCGGTGCGGCTCCGACACTGATCGAAAGTTGGCGTGTGGGGGGGTATCTACAGGCCGGTCTGCTGTTGCTTGACGAAGGGGATCTGTTGCCCGATCAGCAACGGAGTGTCGTCTGGTTCGGTGGTGGCGGGGTTCACTGGCGGGCTTGGCCCTGGTTGATGCTGAAAGCACAGCTCGACGCGCACAGCTCCTTCTACGACAGCGAATTGGATCAGCTGGGCTTACGTTCGGTGATGTTGACTGTGGGCGGTAGCATCCCGGTCGGTGGAGATGCTGGAGCGGTCGATCTGGCGATCGGGGAAAATCTCTCCACCGATACGATTCCAGATTTCATGATCAACCTCGCTTATCGCCATCGGTTCTAACACCCGATGACAGCTCTGGTGACGGCAGCACTCGAATCCGTTTGCGGTCGTCCCTATCGGCCGTGCACACCGCACTTCTTGGACAGCATATGCCATTCGCGGCCACACGTCCTTGTACCACAATGGATACCTCCGCTCGTCTAGGCCCCAGTCGCGGGTGGGGCGCAGAGGTTTGTTGAACGTATCGTACGGGGCCGCTAGGTGAGCGGGTTGAACACCGTTAGGCTGTCCAGCATGCTGCTGTTCCCTAGGCTGGTTCCGAACAGGGTGGTGAAGCGATTCTGTTCGCCATGCAGGGCCAGATAGTTGAGCGCTACCGTCTGCACCAGTAGGTTGACATTGTTGGCCGCCGGACTGGAGGCGTTGTTGACCGAGCCGTCGGCACTGTAGGTACCGATCTGTTGGCGCAGGATGTCATCGTTGATCAGGGTCGGCACACCGCCCGGATTGTAGACCAGGAAGAAGGAGGCGGCGGTCGACTGGTTGTCGCCGGTCCAGACGCCCTTGCCGCGGCCATCGACGGAGTTGTCGACCGTGCCGTTACTGGATACCGAACCGTCGCTGAAGACATAGAGCATCAGCGGAACGCCCTTGCGTGCGGCGTACTCCAGGCAGGCTCCCATGCAGCGGCCGGCGCGCAGATCGCGCAGCTCGCCGACGGCCCGGTCGCCGGTGTGGTAGTCGTAGCCGCCCATGGTGATGGTGCCGGCGCCGGCGTAGCCGTTGACCACCAGTTTCATTATCGAGGCGGCCTTGCGAAATTCGGAGTCGCCGTCGAACTCGGCCTGGGTGAATATACCGGCTGGACCGACGATGTCGGTATCCTGGGTGACATCGAGCTCGGCCGGGTCGCCATAGCGGTCGACCAGATCGGCACTCTTTACATACCCGCACCGCACAAGTTCCTTGATCACCGCGTCGGTGGTGATGCCGGTGTCGACGCTGTCCAGTTTCATGTCTGAAACACGCTGTATCGACTCCATCACCGCCACCGCATCCGACTGGTCGAGCAGTCCCACCAGCTTGCCGGTGTCGACCAGGCCGGAGACGTCGCTGGGTCGGTCGACCTTGGTCGGGCGCACGGTTGGATCGATCATGTCCGCGGGGGCCACCGAGTTGCCGCCGGAATCGGAGCTTTGCGAACCGATCAGCGTCAACAGCTCACCGTCGGCGCCGCAGCGGTTGATGGCGTACATCGGGTTGTGCGGATTGTTACCGGTGTCGTTTTCGGAACGGGCCGGAATGACCGCGCCGTTGGTCAGCGCCCAATTGCCAGCGCCGAAACGCTCCTTGATACCTCTGAGAAAGGCGCTGTCGGAGTGGAAGGCCAGCCCCAGGTCCATATCGATGAAGTCGCTCAGTCCGGTGGTGGGGTTGACGATGGAGGGGATCATGTCACCCGGCAGGCCGAGACGGCTGTAGCCGGCGGTGGTGAGGAAATCGAGCTGCCCTCCGGCCTGGCCCACCAGCACGTTGGAACCGGCGATATTGGCGCCACCCGCCAGATCGAAACAGATGAATGGCACTTTGCCTCCGCCCAGGGTACTGAGGTCACAGCGATCGGCCGCTTTCAGTGCCTCCAGGTCGGGCGATAGGGCCGCATAGGCCTGGCGTGGATTGGCGAAGAGGCTGAACAGGGAGGGGGCGGTGACCATGGCCGCACCTTTGAGCAGTCCCTGACGGACAAAGTCACGACGGGTCACCGGTCGTGGGTGGTCCGGGTGGAGCAGCGGGGCGTCCGGTGAGAGATCTTTCACTTTTCTGCGCATGTTCAATCTTCCGTTGTGAGCTATTGCAACAGCAGTGCGGCACTGCCCAGGACCGAGGCGCATGCCGCCTTGGTGACCACGTAGGTACGATCCGCGCTACAGCTGGTTCCGCAACGGGCCAGGCCTTGCGGTCTGTTGCTGTCGGTGGTGTTGGTCAGCAACAGCATCAATTCACCTCGCACATCGGCCGGCAGCGGCTGGGTGGTGAGGTTCTGCCCCAGGAAGCGGTCGATGATGGGATCGACCACCTGATTCTGCCAGGTCGCATCGGGAATGGCATTGGCATCGGCCGTGAAGTCGAAACCCGGGAAGAAGCCGCTGCGCAGGGTGGAATCATCCACCAGCTCGCTGCAGTATTCGATAGCGAGCTGGGAGACGGCCACCTGGTGCGAGGAGAGGAAGCCGCTGATGTTCTCTACCGAGGGCAGCTGTTGCTTGACGGTGTTGTAGGTGGTGCTCACGGCGCCGTTGGTGCGCGGGACACCGGTCAGTGCCGACATACTGGCGGCGATCTCTTCGAACGTACGCAGACCGACACGCGAGGCGGGATCGCTGTCAGCCGGAACGGCAGGCACGGGAACCGCCGGTTCGGTATAGACGTTGACGTTACTGCCCAGACGCTCGAAGGTGAGGAAGAACTGGTCGCCGTCGGCGCCCTTTTCCAGCGGTATGGTGGTGCCGATATTCGACAGAGACTGACCGTTGGCGGTGTAGTCGGCATCGTTGAGGGTGATGGCCAGCTCGGTATAGGCCTGTCCCATGGAGGCCTCCTTGCCGTTGATGCCGATACGCATGCCCTCCAGCGGAATGGAGCTCGGGGTGACGCTCTCGTCGAGGCTGATGAAGCGGGGATCCCGGAACATGTAGCTGTAGTTGTCGAACTGGCTCACTTCGAACATGACGTAACTTTGCGGCAGTCCGACCAGGTCGCTGACATTGAACAACAGGAAGTACTTTTCACCCACGCCGGCGGCGAAGTTCTGCTGGATCTGGCTCTCGGAGAGGGCCCGGTTGTGGACCGCCAGGAGACGGATCTTGCCTTCCCAGGGATAGGCGCCGGAGGCCTCGCTGCCGAGCACCAGCGCGTAGCTGTCGTCCCAGTCGTTGAGGGCGCCGGGTGTGGTCTCGTCGATGTCGTCGGTGAAAACGCCGTTGACGTAGATGCGACGTCCATTGGTGGGATCGAAGGTGATCACCACATGTTGTTCGGAGGCCTGCAGGTCCTCGTCGGCGTCCGCCGTTGAGTGAGCGGGTTCACCGTTACCGTCGGTGGTACTGGAACGATGCAGGAAGTTGTAGTTGTACATCGTCTGCCCGAGGGTGAAGTTGCGTACATCCTCACCGGCGGAGTAGCTGATGATACGGGCCGGCCCCTCCTGGGTGACATTGGCAGGCACCACCCAGGCTTCGATGGAGTACTCGCCGGTGGCTTGAATCAGCTGCGCGAGTTTGCTGCTGTCGCCGGTGGTGCCCTGGGCCTTGCCGCCTCCGCTGTTGAACTGGACGCCCCAGCCTTCGACCCAGGAGACGTTGCCGGAAAAGTTCAGGTTGATCGCCGGATCGACGCCACTGGTGTCGTAGGCGATGTTGCCACTGCCGGTCTTGAACTCGTAGAGGGCGATGAGATCGGTCTCATGACGGCTGCCGCCACTGGCGACGACACCCTCTGGCAGGGAGAGCGCACGACTCACCACCAGCGCAGGATCGATGGGGGTGGGCAGAATGCCGTCGGCCATCTGGGTGATCGCGGTTTCCATTTCGGCGGCATTGCTGGGGCAGTCGTCCCAGCAGTTGTGCAGCTCGAGCAGCCGCTGCACCAGGCGGGAGTTGGAGGGTGTGTCGAGATCAATGGCATTTCTTACCGCCGCATAGGCCACATCGGGGTCGCTATCGGCGAAATAGGGGGATTGCGGCGAGACGGAGGTCTCGATATGACAATTCACGCAGTATGTCGTGAGCAGTGGGTGCACATAGGTCGCAAACAGGGTGGAGTCATCGGGGAACTGTTTGCTCTCGCCAACCACGTGGTCGACCGGGGCTTCGAGTTCAATCTCGCGGCCTGTGATCGCACCGGTACCGACCCAGGCTTCGATGTAGTTGGTGATGATGGCGGCACAGGCGCTGTCGCTCGCCTCCCAGCAGTTGTGGCCGTTTCCGACCTTGGTCACCAGTGCCGATTCATCGGGTTCCGAGCGGTTGACATAGGAGTTGGCAGCCTCATAGGCGAGGTTGACGTCGTCCTCGCGTACGAACTGGGGTGCTTGTCCGCCCGTGTTGTGGCAGGCGCCGCAACGATTCTCGGCGCGCAGCGGCTCCCACAGGCTGATGCGGAAATTCTGAATGTCGTCCGTCCTGGCTGCAGGGCCGTTGTAGGTACTGCTGGTAACGCTCGTCGGCGGCTGACTCTCGGTACTCACCCCGTCCTGGCAACCCTGAAGCACCAGGCCGAAAAAAGATATGATGCTGACTGCGATGAGCCCGTGTGCCCATCCGTGAGTGTTAATCTTCCGTTTCTGCATGATCACTCTCTTGGCTGGTGGCAGCTCATGGCCCTGCGCAATAGACGGCTGATTCGGCAAAGACCTGCTTCATGTTGTAGCCGTTGTTCTTGAAGTCGGTTGTCATGGCGTCGATTTGAGCCCGGTCGGTGCTATCCTCGGGGGAGCGCAGACAGACGGCCTCGAAAGCTTTGCTTACCTGGCATTCGGCGAAGGCCTGACTGTTGGCCAGTTCAATACCCATGGTTTTGGCGCCGTCTCCGGTACCGTTACCACCTCCGCGGTTCGGCAGGCTGGTGTTCCACCCCAGCACGGAGTTGGAGCCCTCGCGCCAGTAGTTGATCCAGTTGTCGTCAAAGGTGGCGTAGCCGTCTTTGAAGTTGTTGCTGTTGATCAGATATTTCGGCTGCACGACGCCAGGAACGTAGGCTGAAGAGCCGGGCCCTATGTAGTTGAGTTGGCCGCCATCCATGTCACCTTCTGGATAGTCGTAATCGAAGTAGGCGTAGGCTTCGGCAAGCGGCTCCATGCCGGCATGACAACCGAGGCAATTGTTGAACCAGACGCGACTGTCGCCACCCGGGCTGCGTGATGCATCCTGGCGCACGCGATCGGAGGGGCGGGTGGGGTCCTTGATCATCTCCAGATCGCGGCAGAGATGGTTCAGTATGGTAAAGCTGAACATGGCGCGATTGGTTCCATCGATGAAGAAGGCGCGAGCCGCTGCCCGGGTCGTGATGACGCCGGCCGTGGCCTGGGCGGGCAGGCCGGTGACACTGGATTGAGTTCTCTGTACCAGTACGTCTTTCAGATTTGCGCCCTGGTTCTCCAGTGTTTCGTAGTGTGTATTGTTGCTGTTGGAGAAGTTGGACAGATCCGGACCGGTATAGATGATGTCGGCGGAGAGCACCTCTCTGAAATCGACCTCATCGCGCACCATGCCGATGACGGTGGCGGTGTAATCGTTCAACGGCGCGAAGACCGTCTTCTCTTCGTTGGTCCATGGCGTGACCCAGTTTTTCAGTGTCACGTTGTAGAAGTTGGGATTTTCGATGGCCAGCATGGCCGCTCCCAGGGAGTCGCCGCCGTTGATCAGCGTCTCCATCTCCTGCAGGGTGGTTTCAGTGGGGGGGACGCCAGCCAGACGATCATGCATGCGTTTGGCCTGCTCCCGGGGGCCGGCGGACGCGATGCTGCATGTCACCAGGAGGATCGGCAGCATCAAGCCGATGACGGTTTGTTTGCGCGAGCTTCGTGCTTGGTACTTCGTTCCTGACATGCCAGATTGCCTCTGCTCCATGTTGGGTGCCTTTCCTTGACCAGATCCATGTGACGGTGTGGTCAAAATGTTCTTGCTTATGTGCTTTCTATATGACGCTGGTCTAAAGTCAACCGAATTGAGTCTAAAAGTGACGACTGTTTTTATATCTTGTGACATATCGCACTGATTGAGCTGTTTCTTGGCGTAGACTTTACAACTCCATGATTTAGTTGATGTTAATGTGAATTAAATTCGCTACCCGGTGTTACACGGCATGATCGCGTGGACGCCATCTGAAGGAACCAGTTATTTATGCATAGCGTCCACCGTCACACTGTTACGAGTTGTTCGGTATTCATCGCGGCAATGTTCATGCTGGCTGGTTGCGGCTCCGAGAGTCAGCAGCCCGATCCCGTGGTGGTCGACAAGGCGATAGCCTATGTCAAACGCCCGGTGACAGAGACCACCACCACCGACATCCGTGTCAGTCAGGCTTTCGATGAGGGTGGCGATCTCTATGTGCGAGATCGTGCATCTCCCAGCGCCAGCGAGTACAACATCACCGGAAGCGTGACCGGAGGGCTGGGGGACGTGCGTGATGTCTCCGTCTCGTTCGAAGGCGATAAACTGCTCTTCTCACTGCGCATGCCACTGATCGAAGGTGCCGATCCGGAGGATCAGCCGACCTGGAATATCTGGGAGTACAATATCCAGGAAGCGCGACTGCGGCGCATCATCACTTCGGATACCACCGCCGAGGATGGCCACGATCGCTTTCCCCACTACCTGCCGGATGGACGCATCGTGTTCTCCTCCACGCGACAGCGACAGGCCAAGGCCCGGCTGCTGGACGAGAGCAAGCCGCAGTACCTGGCGATGGAGCAGTCGGTGAACGAGCCGGCCATGGTGCTGCACGTGATGAATGACGATGGCAGCAGTATCAAACAGATCTCGTTCAACCGGGCGCATGACTTCTATCCCAGTGTGCTGAGCAACGGTCAGGTCGTGTTCAGTCGTTGGGACAATGCGGATGGCAACAACGCCATACAGTTCTATCGCATGAATCCCGATGGCACCGGGCTGGAGCTGCTCTATGGCCTCAACAGTCACGACACGGGAACGGGGGGCAGCACCGTGCAGTTCATGCGTCCCATCGAGATGCCGGACGGTGAGCTGTTGAGTCTGCTCATGCCCTTCGACGGCACCGACGGCGGCGGTGCGATCGCACGTATAGATACGCCCAACTACGTGGACAACACCCAGCCCACCTGGCAGAACACGGGACTCACCGGTCCGGCTCAGCAGGCGGCCACGGTGCATGAGGTCACCACTGACGGCACGCCGTCCCTGGGCGGACGCTTGAGCAGCGCCTTTCCGCTCTATGACGGGACCGCTCGTATGCTGATCAGCTGGAGCCAGTGTCGCGTGATGGACGGTACCACTATCGTTCCCTGTACCGATGAGCGACTTGCCGATCCCAATGTGGTCGAGGCGCCACCCCTCTACGGCATCTTCATCTACAACATGGACGATCAGACCCAGTTACCGATCGTCGCACCTGAGGAAGGGGTCGTGTATACCGATGTGGTGGCCGCGGATGCGAAGTCACTGCCAACCATCATCTACGACAAGGAGACCACGGGCGAACTCAATCCCACCCTGGTCTCGGAACAGGTGGGGCTGCTGCACATTCGCAGTATCTACGACATGGACGGCCTCGATATCGCCGTGCCGGACATCCCAACGGTTGCTGATCCGGCGCAGACGCTGGCGGCTGATCGACTGCCGCGTTTTCTGCGTTTGATCAAACAGGTCACCATTCCAGATCGGGACGTGCTTGATTTTCCGGCCTCTGCCTACGGCATAACCCGTCGCTATGGTATGCGGGAGATTATCGGTTATGCGCCGATCGAACCGGACGGTTCGGTTCAGGTGCGGGTGCCGGCCAATGTGCCGGTGAGCTTCGAGGTGGTCGATGCCGAGGGCAGAAAGATCGCCGGCAATCATCCCTTCTGGCTGCAGTTCAGACCGGGTGAAGTGGTCGAGTGCGGCGGCTGTCACGATCCGGCGAGCCCGCTGCCGCATGGTCGACTGAGTGCGGCTCCGCCGAGCGCCTACGCTGGAGCGTCCGGAGCCGGCGCGGTGTTTCCCAATACCGATTCGGCCATGTGGGCCGATGAAGCCGGCGATACCATGGCACAGATACGCAACAGAATTGACTGCAACGGTGCCTGCAAACCCACCATGGACGTTCTCTTCACCGATGTCTGGACGGATATGACCGTTCGCACTCCGGATCCGGATATCAGCTATCGCTATGACGATCTGACCACCACACAGCCGATGAGCGACTCCACCTGCGACAGCAGCTGGCATGGCCTGTGTCGCTCCATCATCCACTATGAGCAGCACATCCACCCGATCTGGAGCGTCAATCGCCAAGTGCTGGATGGTATGGGTAACCTGGTCGAGGACCACACTTGTATCTCCTGTCATACCAGTGACGATATGGGTGTCGATAAGGTACCGGACGGCCAGCTCAATCTGACCGATGGTCCCGACGAAAACGAGCCGGATCACCTGGCCGCCTATCATGAACTGCTCGATACGACCTTTGTCGAGGTGCTCAACGCCGACGGTGTGCTCGAGTACCAGTACGTGCCGCAGACGGATGCGGACGGCAACCAGCTCTACGAGACCGATGGGGATGGCAATCTGCTACTCGATGGCGACGGAAACCCCATCCCCCTGCCTGACGTTCGTGTTCCCGTGTCCGGAGGACCCTCCATGATTGCCGGCAATGCGGCCGCCGGGCGTTTCCTCGGCAAGTTCGATGCGGGTGGAACCCATGAGGGCTATCTCACCGACGCAGAGAAAAAATTGGTCTCCGAGTGGCTCGATATAGGCGCACAGTACTACAATAACCCCTTTGACGTGCCTCTGGACTGACGTTTGAGCCAAAAGTTGTTAAAGCTTGTCTCCCGGCTGGGCTGTTGCTGGCTGTGGCTGGTACCCCTGGTCGGGCAGGCGGATGAACCGCCGCTTCGTGTCGAGGTGACCGCGCCTTACATCGAAATGCACACCGGTCCCGGTGATGCCTATCCCATTGACCAGGTGGTCGAGCGGGGCGAATGGGTCGAGATCATCAAACGGCGCACCGACTGGTTTCAGGTGCACGCCCATCGGGACCGTACCGGCTGGGTGCATGTGGAACAGATGCGCATGACCCGCATCGCCGAGGGTGTGCCGCTGGACGTCAAGCAGTACACCCTGGAAGATTTCAAACAGCGCGATTGGGAATTCGGTTTTCTCGGTGGCGACATGGACGGCGCGGCGGTGCTGAGTGTCTACGGCGGATACTCCTTCAACAAGAATCTCTCGGCGGAACTGAGCCTGTCCCAGTCACTGGGTACCTACTCCAGCGAGTACCTGGTCGATGTGAACCTGGTCTCCCACCCCTTTCCGGAGTGGCGTTACAGCCCGTTCTTCACCGTCGGCGGCGGCATGATCAATACCAAGCCGGATACCACGCTGGTGCAGACCGAAGACCGTACAGACAGCACCGCCCATGTGGGGGTGGGTCTGCATACCTATATCACCAGACGCTTCTTTCTGCGTGCCGAATTCAGGCACTACACGGTGTTTACCAGCCGTGAAGACAATGAGGACTTTGATCAGTGGAAAATCGGATTCGGATTCTTTTTCTAGTCATCGCTCTCGTCCTGTCCGCTCCGCTGATGGCGGAGGACCTGATCGGCGACGGTCTGCGTTCGGAACCGGTGGTACAGCCGGAAATCGCCCGTCGTGAGATCGTCGAGCCGGATATCGACGAGGAGGATTTCGAAGTTGGCGGCTACGTGGGCTTTCTGAGCATCGAGGATTTCGGCACCAGCCCTGTCTACGGGGTGAGGCTGGCCTATCATGTCACCGACGATATCTTTCTCGAGGCGGCGGCAGGCACCAGTACGGCGGACAAGACCAGCTACGAGCTACTCAGTGGCAATGTTCAGCTGCTGACCGACGACGAGCGCGACTTCACCTATTACAATCTTTCCGCCGGTTACAATCTGTTACCCGGAGAGGCGTTCTTTTTCAATCGTTACGCCCTCAACAGTCAGTTCTACCTGATTGCGGGCGTCGGCAGCACCCGTTTCGCCGGTAACGATGAATTCACCGTGAATGTGGGCGCAGGCTACCGTCTGTTGATCACCGACTGGATGGCCGTGCATCTGGATGCCCGTGACCACATGTTTGAGTCCGACCTGTTGGGCGAAGCCAAGACTACACACAATATCGAGGTTCATGGCGGTCTGACCGTCTTTTTCTGAGGGAGTATGTAATGTTGAAACAGAAACACTCTGCTGTCTGGATAAAATGCATCGTGTTCGCCATGCTGTTTGGCGTCGTTATGAGTCCGCTTCTCGCGGCCGCCCCTTCCGGACCCGCACCCGATTTCACCCTGAAGAGTCGCACCGGCGAGAACATCAAGCTGAGCGAGCTGCGAGGCCAAGTGGTGATGATCAATTTCTGGGCCTCCTGGTGTGGTCCCTGCCGGCAGGAGATGCCGCTGCTCGACCAGCTCTATCAACGCTATCAGCCCATGGGTTTCACCCTGCTCGGCGTCAATGTGGAGGAGGACAGCAAGGCGGCCGAGAAGGTATTGGGAGAGATCCCGGTCAGTTTCCCGGTGCTCTTCGACAACAGGAATCAGGTCAGCGAGACCTATCAGGTCAGCGCCATGCCGAGCACCGTCCTGATCGACCGTGACGGCAACGTGCGCTATCTGCACAAGGGTTATCTGCCGGGGTACGAAGAGGATTACCAGCAGCAGATCCGGGAACTCGTGCGGGAATAAGAGATGACGCGTCGCCTCATTCATGCAGGGATGGTCAGCGTCATGCTGTGGACGCTGACGGCCTGCAGCGTGGAACCCTGGGTCAAGCCCTATGAGCGTGCCAACCTGGCTGATCCGATCATGAGTTTTTCACCCAACCCGGTGGCGAAGCGCTATATGGATCACATCTATGAGGTACGCGAGGGAGCACGTGGCGCCACCGGTGCCGGCGGAGGTGGCTGTGGCTGCAACTAAGTCTTTCATCGGACTGCTGCTGCTCGCTGTCAGCGTCAATCTGTCGGCTGCCGTGTTGCCGGAAGATCGCTCGGATGTCATGTTTCACCGTTATGACGGTGGCGGTGTTACCGTCGACGGTCCTTCGATCCTGGTGCGCAAATCGATCGGTCAGAGCGTCTCGGTGAGTGCCAACTACTACGTCGATTCCATCTCTTGTGCCTCGGTCGATGTGATTACCAGTGCTTCCGCCTACACCGAGGAACGGACCGAGACCAGCCTGTCGGCCGACTATCTCTACGACAAGACCCTAATGACGCTCTCCTTCACCAAGAGTGACGAGAGCGACTATCTGTCGGAGACCAGCAGCTTCGATATCAGTCACGACATGTTCGGCGATCTGACCACCGTCAGTCTCGGTTACTCGGTGGGCAATGACGACATCAAGAACAACACCGACGACAGCTTCAGCGCCAGGGCCAAAAAGCAGTATTTTCGTGTCGGGGTGACCCAGGTGCTGACCAAGAACAGCATTCTGGGAGTCAATCTGGAGACCATCACCGACGAAGGTTTTCTGCGCAGCCCATACCGATCCTATCGCTACTGGAACAGCGCAACCGGAACCGGCGGTTCGGCGCCGGAGATCTATCCCACTACCCGTACCAGTAACGCGCTGGCCTTCAGTCTGAAATACTTCCTGCCTTACCGGGCCGCGTTGAGTGGCGAGTATCGCTATTACGACGACACCTGGGGCGTCAAGGCCAGCAATGTGGAGATCGGCTATACCCACCCACTGGAGCGGGACTGGACGTTCAATATCCATTACCGCTACTACAATCAGGATGCGGCGGACTTCTACAGTGACCTCTTCACGCGTGCCGACGAACAGAACTACATGGCACGGGACAAGGAGCTGAGCACCTTCATGGACCACACCATCGGTGTCGGCGTCAGCTACGAGTTCAAGCCAGAGAAGTGGCAGTTTGTCGACCGGGGAAGCTTCAACCTCGAACTGGACTACATCAAGTTCGATTATGACGACTTTCGCGATCTGACCGTGGAGGGGACCTTTACCCCGGGCGATGAGCCCCTCTACAGCTTCTCGGCCAACGTCATCAAGGCCTATCTTTCGA
Organism: Candidatus Thiodiazotropha sp.; assembly: GCA_037384425.1. GTDB lineage: Bacteria > Pseudomonadota > Gammaproteobacteria > Chromatiales > Chromatiaceae > Thiodiazotropha. Next base: position 63,388 of record JARROA010000012.1, read on the forward strand.
TCTGGTACTGACGCCTTCCGCAACACGGGACCCGGTCATCGTCTCCTTTGTCTGACGAAGGAGGTCGGTCCGCTCCTGGTCTTACCGCTTCCGGGCCACAGTGGTTGCGCGGGCCGTAGGGGCGCGTGATTGCCTTCAAATCCTGTATCTTGGCGGCTTCTGTGTCATAATCGGCCGCTGATTTTCTTCGCGGGGCGACGACGCCCGCGCCCTTTTGACCACTTTTTACCCAATCAGAGGTTGCTGATATGAGTTTCTTTATTTCTGACGCATTGGCAGAGGCGCCTGCGGCAGCGGGACAGGCCGACGCCATCACCGGTCTGCTGCCCCTGGTGATCTTCGGTGTGGTGCTCTATTTCCTGATGATTCGCCCTCAGGTCAAGCGTCAAAAGGAGCACAAGAAGATGGTCGATGCCCTGGCCAAGGGTGACGAGGTCGTGACCTCGGGCGGCATGGCCGGCAAGATCACCGACATGGGCGAGAACTTCATTCTCATCGAGATCGCCGAAGGGACAACGGTGAAGATTCGCCGCCAGGCCGTCGATTCGGTACTGCCGAAAGGCTCTCTGAAGGAACTTTGAGCCGGTCCGACCTCTAAACCCCTGCGCTGTGAGGTTGACGGCCACCTTGGAAGTCGGCCTGGCAGTTGCAGTTTCCGCAATAGGAAGTGACACCACTTCTCCACCGGATCATGTCGATTGGTGACTGTCCGGCATTCATTTGAGATGGAACAGTAGATTAGGCTATGAACCAATATCCGCTTTGGAAAAACCTGCTGGTAGCGGCGGTGGTCCTGCTGGGCGGGCTCTATGCGCTGCCCAATATTTTCGACCAGGACCCCTCCATGGAGATCTCCGCGCAGCGTGACATCGTCATCGACCAGGCTACACAGAACCGGGTCGAGGAAGCCATGCAGGGCGCGGGGGTGACCGCCAAAGGCATCGAGCTCCGCAACGGAAAACTCCTGGTTCGGTTCTCCGATTCGGAAGCCCAGTTGAAGGCCATGGATCCCATCGCCGCCACGCTCGGAGACGACTACACCGAGGCGTTGACGCTGTCGCCGAACATTCCCGGCTGGTTGCGAAGCCTGGGCGCGGAACCCATGTACCTGGGCCTCGATCTGCGGGGAGGCATCCATGTGCTGATCGATGTGGACATGGAGAGCGCCATCGAGCAGGCGCTGGAGCGCTACAGCAGCGACATTCGCACCCTGTTGCGCGAGAACAAGGTGCGCTATGTGCGGATCGGGCGTGAAGACGATGCGGTGGTGGTCAAGTTCAACAATGCCGAAAAGCGGGATGAGGCCGCCGATATCATCTATAACGAGTTTCGCTCACTGATCCTGGAGAACGTCGATCAGGGTGATGAGTTCCTGGTTACGGCCAAACTCTCTCCCAGTGAGAGCCAGGAAGTGCGCAAATTCGCCCTGCAGCAGAACATCACCACCCTGCGTAACCGGGTCAACGCCCTGGGCGTGTCGGAACCGCTGATTCAGCAGCAGGGCAATCGACGTATCGTGGTCCAGCTGCCGGGGGCGCAGGATCCGGCCAAGCTCAAGGATATCCTCGGCGCCACCGCCACCCTGGAGTATCGTCTCGCCGATACCGAGCACAGTGTGGAGGATGCGGTCAACGGCCGGGTTCCCCCCGGCTCACGGCTCTACCACGAGAGCAACGGTATGCCGGTGCTGCTGAAGAAGCAGGTCATCGTTACCGGCGACCAGATCGTCGACGCCTCTTCCGGATTCGATCAGCAGAGCGGCCAGCCTGCGGTCTTCGTCAGTCTCGATGGCATCGGTGCCAAGCGCATGCGCCGCATGACGACGGAAAATGTGGGCAAGCCGATGGCGGTGGTCTTCATCGAGAGCCGCACCGTGACCCGCATGGTCGACGGCGAACCGCAGAAGGTGAGAGTCAAAGAGGAGAAGGTGATTTCCATCGCCAACATCCGTGAGCCCTTCGGCAAGCGTTTCCAGACCACGGGTCTGGACAGCCCCGAAGAGGCCCACGACCTGGCTCTGTTGCTGCGCGCCGGCGCGCTCGCCGCTCCCATCGAAATCGTCGAGGAGCGTACCATCGGGCCCAGCCTGGGGCAGGACAACATCGACCAGGGATTTCTCTCGGTGATGATCGGCCTGGCCCTGGTCATGATCTTCATGGGAGTCTACTACCGGGTCTTCGGGTTGGTGGCCAATCTGGCGCTGGGCATGAACCTGGTGCTGATCGTGGCCCTGCTCTCATTGCTGCAGGCCACCCTGACCCTGCCGGGTATCGCCGGTATTGTGCTTACCGTCGGTATGGCGGTGGACGCCAACGTGCTGATCTTCGAACGTATCCGCGAGGAGCTGAAGAATGGCAGCACGCCTCAGGCGAGCATACAGGCAGGCTATGAAAAGGCCTTCTCGACCATCATCGACGCCAACGTCACCACGCTGATCGCCGCGGTGGTGCTGTTCAGCTTCGGCACCGGCCCGATCAAGGGATTCGCCGTTACCCTGGCGCTCGGTATCCTCACCTCCATGTTTACCGCCATTATCGGCACTCGCGCCGTGATCAACCTGATCTACGGACGTCGCCGGGTCAAGACCCTGTCGGTTTAAGGAAGTCAATAAAGATGCAACTGTTCAAGAAAGAAACGCATGTCGACTTCATGGGCAAGCGTAAGCTGGCCATGATGCTCTCGGGTCTGTTGATCATCATCGCGTTGGGCTCGATCCTCACCCGTGGCTTGAATCTGGGAATCGACTTCACCGGGGGCACGCTGGTCGAGATCGGTTTCCCTCAGGCGGTCGAATTACCGGCGGTACGTGACAAGCTGTCTGAAGCGGGTTTCGGCGATGCGGTGGTTCAGCACTTCGGTACCTCGCGGGATGTGTTGATCCGTCTGGCTCCGCGCGAGGACCTGGCGAGTGCCGAGCTGAGTGATCGCGCCTTCAAGGCACTGCAGAGCCTGGAGAGCGGCGTGGACTTGCGACGGGTCGAGTTCGTCGGTCCCCAGGTTGGCGACGAGCTGACCGAGGACGGTGGTCTCGCCATGCTCTATGCGCTGATCGGTATTCTTATCTATGTGGGACTCCGTTTCGAATACCGCTTCTCGATCGGGGCCGTGATCGCCTTGATCCATGACGTCATCATCACCATCGGGCTCTTTTCCGTATTACAGGTGGAGTTCGATCTGCCGGTACTGGCCGCGGTCCTGGCGGTGATCGGTTATTCACTCAACGACACCATTGTGGTCTACGATCGTATCCGTGAGAACTTCCGCAAGATACGCAAGGGTGAGGCGGTCGAGATCATCAACAGCTCACTGAACCAGACCCTTTCGCGTACACTTGTGACCTCGCTGACGACGCTGCTGGTGTTGATTGCGTTGTTTGTTTTCGGGGGTGAGATCATCCACGGCTTCGCGCTGGCGTTGATCGTCGGCGTGGTGGTGGGTACCTACTCCTCGATCTATGTGGCTGGCAGCACCATCATCATGATGGGAGTGAGCAAGGCTGACCTGATGCCGGTTAAGAAAGAGGAAGGAGCCGTCGACGACATGCCATGAAGCCCTCTGTATGCGGCTCCGCGGGGCCGCAGCGGGGATAGGCGTGATGTCGTGAGTCAGTCGGTTTCCGATTCCTTTTGACCTTCGTTCTTCACGCTATTCGAGTTCGAGATCTCCTGCTGCGCACGGTCAGGCGAGATCTCCCAAATACCGCTGAGAACATCACGCATCACCCGCTCCAGGGCGATGTCGCTCAATACATGAGGTGGCTTGTTATTTTCATTCATAGGGCGTTTACCGCTCATAGATAACCCATTCGAGTTACCATCGATAACGGTTGTTACCGGCCTTTCTTGAGCCGGTTTTCGACCCTACCCGGGAATCTGTGAACCTTGTTCGCAGCGATGGGAATTAAGCGGTGAGTTTGTCGTCCAGGTGGGGACGGATGCGTCTCAGCATCGCATTGTGCACCTTGATGCTGCCTGCAATGACGTTGCCTGTTTCGAGGAAGCGTTCGCCGCCGCCGATGTCCGTCACCAATCCGCCGGCCTCCCTGACCAGCAGTGCCCCGGCAGCAAAATCCCATTCGCTTAGGCCGAGCTCCCAAAAGCCGTCGGTGCGCCCGCAGGCCACATAGGCGAAGTCGAGAGCGGCGGAACCGGGGCGGCGTATGCCGGCGGTGTCGCGGGTGAGGTCTTTCAACATCCCCAGGTAGTTGTCCATGAATCGAAGATCGCGATAGGGGATGCCGGTTCCAAGCAGCGCGCCTTCCAGACCCTTACGGTTGCTGACACGGATCTTGCGATCATTCAGCAAGGCACCTTCTCCGCGACTGGCGGTGAACATCTCTTCCTTGATCGGATCGTAGACCACGCCAAGGTCGAGTCGGCCCTTGACCTTGAGGGCGATGGAGACCGCGAACTGGGGCAGGCCGTGCAGGAAGTTGGTGGTACCGTCGAGCGGATCGATGATCCATTCGAAATCGTTACCGCTCTGTGCTCCGCTCTCCTCGGCGAGGATGGCGTGCTGGGGGTATTTGTCTCTGAGAATGCCGATGATGACAGCCTCCGCGTTACGATCGACTTCGGTGACGAAGTCGTTACGTCCCTTGTCGGCAACGGTCAGACGATCGATTCGGCCGAAGTTACGCGTGATCACGCGACCCGCTTCACGGGCGGCCCGTACTGCAATGTTTACCATCGGATTCATGGGCCGCGAGGATACCGCATGTGACGATGGCGATAAACTTTTTTCACCCTGCCGTATCGAGATTTCCCGGTATCGGACGTGATTCCGGCAGTCGCTGTCGTTTGCTGGCGATCAATACCCCCTCTGTGCTCAACAAGCCGCTGCAATTGAGGTAGGCTTGCGCTCCATGCTGAACAACATCCATATCGTTCTCGTCGAGACCAGCCATCCCGGCAACATCGGAGCCGCCGCCCGGGCGATGAAGAACATGCGGCTTGAGCGACTCGACCTGGTTGCGCCGCAACGCTATCCCAGCGAGGAGGCCACCTCGCGTGCCTCCGGAGCCGACGACCTGCTGGCCGGGGCGAAGGTCCATGAGAGCCTGGACCGGGCACTCGAGGGCTGTCGTCTGGTGGTAGGCACCAGCGCCCGATCGCGAACCGTCTCCTGGCCGGTGTTGGCGCCCCACGAAGCAGCGCAGAAGCTGGTTGAGGAGGCGGCGCAGAGCGAGGTGGCTCTGGTCTTCGGACGCGAGCAATCGGGGCTCAGCAACAGCGAACTGGAGCGTTGCAACTTTCTCGTGCACATACCGACCAATCCCGAATACAGCTCCCTCAACCTGGGGGCCGCGGTGCAGGTGTTGAGCTACGAGATCCATCTCGCCCACCTGGGCGGCCGGCGACAGACTCCGGTAGCCGAGCGGGACCTGGCGACGGCGGAGATGATGCAGGGTTTCCACGACCACCTGACCCAGGCGCTGGACGACGTGGGCTTTACCGATCCGGAGCAGTCGGACAAACTGTTGCGCCGCCTGCGGCGGCTGTTCCAGCGGGCTCGCCCCGACAAGGACGAGATCAACATCCTGCGCGGTATCCTCAGCGCCATGCAGGGGCGGAAATCGGCCCGTCGATAGTGCGGTTGTCGCTGAATTGGGATGTGGTGGGGGAGTGAGCTGCCAGCTGTCTAGCGGCAGGGATGCCAGCCATGGAGAACGTTTCGGTGGGGCAGGGCCCCACCCTATAGATCATTCCGGGTAGGGCAGGGGCCCTGGCCCACCAAAATGGAGGGCTAACAGCGGCCAAGCGGCGCGACCTTCAGGCACCCCGTTCACGGGAAACAGAACATTTCCGGGAATACCCTAGTAATTTATACGGGATTGTGGATAATTTCCCACCCTCATGTCACGATTGTTTATCAACCCCATTGGGTATTGCACGAGTCAGGTATGGCATTGGAAACATCATCATCAGAAAAACAGGTTTCCCACTGGAAAGAGGACATCCAGAGTGTCTTCGAACGGGACCCCGCCGCGCGCAACACCTTCGAGATCCTGACCGCCTATCCCGGCATCCACGCCATCATCTTCCACCGCCTCTCCCACAAGCTGTGGAACATGGGCCTGAAGTGGCTGGCCCGTATCCTCTCCAATATCGCACGCTGGTTCACCGGCATCGAGATCCACCCCGGAGCGGTGATCGGCCGGCGCTTCTTCATCGACCATGGCATGGGCGTGGTGATCGGCGAGACCGCCATCATCGGCGATGACTGCACCCTCTATCACGGTGTCACCCTGGGGGGCACCAGCTGGCAGAAAGGCAAGCGTCATCCAACACTCGCAAACAACGTGGTGGTCGGCGCCGGCGCCAAGGTGCTGGGGCCGATCCTCATCGGCGAGGGAGCACGCATCGGTTCCAACGCAGTGGTGGTGAAGGAGGTCCCGCCGGGCGCCACCGTTGTCGGTGTGCCGGGCAAGCTGATCACTCCGCAGCGCAAGGAGGAGGGCGGCCACCGGGAAGCCATCGCCAAGAAGATCGGTTTCGATGCCTACGGCGCCACCAAGGATGCCCCCGACCCGGTGGCACAGGCGATCAACTGCATGCTCGATCATATGCACGTGATGGACAAGAAAATGCAGTCCATGTGCGAGGCGATGAAGCGCATGGGTATAGAGGAGATGGCAGGAGAGCTGCCTGAACTCGATACCTGCGAGATCATCTCAACTGCAGAGGAACTGCAGAAGCTCGACGAAACCGTGCCAGAAGAGGACAAAACCTCTGAATAAAAGGGGTGTCGAAATCTTGACTATTTTAGTTGGGAATGTATATTAGCGACTGGATATATACATGGAGCCGATGACGTGAAGCTAACCACCAAAGGCCGATATGCCGTGACCGCCATGCTCGATCTGGCGCTCCACTACGGAGAGGGCCCGATCACCCTGGCTGATATCGCTCAGCGGCAGGGTATCTCCCTCTCGTACCTCGAACAGCTCTTCTCCCGTCTGCGCAAACGCTCCTTGGTCTCCAGTGTGCGCGGCCCGGGCGGAGGTTACAGTCTTGGCAAAGACGCCCGTGAGATCTATGTCGGCGAGGTGATCTCCGCCGTCGATGAGAACATGGACACCACCAAATGCCATGGCGTCGGTAACTGCCAAAACAATGAGCGTTGCCTGACCCACGATCTCTGGTCGGACCTCAGCAACCAGATCTACAACTACCTGAACAACATCAGCCTGCAGGACCTGATGGACCGCAAAGCGGTACAGGAGGTGGCGGATCGCCAGGAAAATGGCGATATGGATGCCAGTATGTTGGGACAGACCGGTTCCCGCGTGGGCATCTGAATCGAGAATTTGCGGAGTAAGCGATGAAGTTACCCATCTACATGGATTACTCGGCGACCACGCCGGTCGATCCACGTGTCGCTGAGCTGATGTGCAGTTACCTCACCCCGGACGGCGATTTCGGCAACCCCGCCTCCCGTTCTCATGCCTTCGGCTGGAAGGCGGACGAGGCCGTCACCCGCGCCCGCAAGCAGGTGGCGGAACTGGTGAATGCCGACCCCAAGGAGATCGTCTGGACCTCCGGTGCGACCGAATCGGACAATCTGGCGATCAAGGGCGTGGCCGATTTCTATGTCAAGAAAGGCAAACATATCGTCACCAGCAAGACCGAACACAAGGCGGTCCTCGATACCTGCCGTCAATTGGAGCGTGACGGCTACGAGATCACCTACCTCGACCCGGAACCCAACGGCCTGATCGATCTGAAAAAGCTCGAGGCCACCTTGCGCGACGACACCATCCTGGTCTCCATCATGCACGTCAACAACGAGATCGGCGTGATCCAGGATATCGAGGCCATCGGCGAGATGACCCGCGCACGCAAGATCCTGTTTCATGTGGACGCGGCCCAGAGCGCCGGCAAGGTGCCGATCGACCTGGAGAAGCTGAAGGTCGACCTGATGTCCTTCTCCGCTCATAAGATCTACGGCCCCAAGGGCATTGGCGCCCTCTACGTGCGGCGCAAGCCCCGGGTGCGCCTGGAGGCCCAGATGCACGGCGGCGGCCACGAGCGCGGTATGCGCTCCGGTACCCTGCCGACCCACCAGATCGTCGGCATGGGTGAGGCCTTCCGCTTGGCCAACGAGGAGATGGCGGCGGAGAACGAGCGGGTGCTCGGCCTGCGCAAGCGGCTGTGGGACGGCATCAAGGACATGGAGGAGGTCTACCTCAATGGCGACGAGCACCAGCGGGTGGCCGGCAACCTCAACGTCAGCTTCGCCTTCGTCGAGGGCGAGTCCCTGATCATGGCGCTGAAGGATCTGGCGGTCTCCTCCGGTTCCGCCTGCACCTCCGCCAGCCTGGAGCCGAGCTACGTGCTGCGCGCCCTGGGACGTGAGGACGAGCTGGCCCACAGCTCTATCCGCTTCACCCTGGGCCGCTTCTCCACCAGTGAGGAGGTGGACTACGCCATTGATAAGATTCGCACCGAGGTGGACCGACTGCGCGAGCTGTCACCCCTCTGGGAGATGTTCAAAGACGGCATCGACCTGAAGTCGATCCAATGGGCGGCGCATTGAGCGCCAGCGCAATTGATTGAGGTTTTAACGATATGGCATACAGTGACAAGGTCCTGGACCACTACGAGAATCCCCGCAACGTCGGCTCCTTCGACAAGGACGACCAGAGCGTCGGTACCGGCATGGTTGGCGCACCCGCCTGCGGTGATGTGATGCGACTGCAGATCAAGGTCAACGAAAAGGGCGTGATTGAAGATGCCCGCTTCAAGACCTATGGCTGCGGCTCCGCCATCGCCTCCAGCAGCCTGCTCACCGAATGGGTGAAGGGTAAGACCCTGGAGGAGGCCCAGCAGATCAAGAACTCGGAGATTGCCGAGGAGCTGGCCCTGCCGCCGGTCAAGGTGCACTGTTCGGTACTGGCCGAGGACGCCATCAAGGCGGCGATCAAGGACTATTCCGAAAAGAAGCCCAAGTAGCTAAACTGTCATATTCGATTCACTACAGACAGAGAAACGCCATGGGCATCACCATTACCGAAGCCGCCGCCAAGCATGTGCAGTCCTACCTCGCCAACCGGGGCAAGGGTCTGGGTATCCGTCTGGCTGTGCGCACCTCCGGTTGCTCCGGCATGGCTTACGAGATGGAGTTCGTTGACGAGTTGCAGGATGAGGATCAGGTATTCGAGGATCACGGTGTGAAAGTGGTGGTCGACGCCAAGAGCCTGGTTTATCTGGACGGTACCGAAGTGGATTATGCCCGGGAGGGGTTGAACGAGGGCTTCAAGTTCAACAATCCCAACGCCAAGAGCGAGTGCGGTTGCGGCGAGAGCTTCGGGGTCTGAGCCGCTGTTAACGCCCGCTGACACCCAACTGAGAGACGGCTGCCCCTCGGCGGCCGTTCTTTTTCGAGATGCTGGATTTTTCGAAAAACTACTTTGAACTCTTCGGTATGCCGGTCGGCTACATCGTGGATGGGGCCGAGCTTTCCGAGCGCTATCGCGAACTGCAGCGCGTCGTCCATCCCGATCGCTTTGCCAACGCCTCGGACCAGGAGCGCCGGCTCTCCATCCAGGGTGCGGCGCTGATCAACGAGGCCTACGAGACGCTCAAGGACCCGGTGGCCCGTGGCGGTTACCTGCTGGGCCTGCACGGTGTCGAGATGGACACCCTCAACGAATCGACCCAGGACATGGAGTTCCTCATGCACCAGATGGAGCTGCGCGAGGAGCTGGAAGGGGTGCGCAACCAGCCCGACCCCTATGCGGCGGTGATCGACATCAACAACCGGGTGAACAAGCAGATCACCAGCCTGGTGGGACAGATGGCGGTGCAGTTCGAGACCCCCACTTCCGATCAGCTCGAGGCGGCCCGGGAGATCCTGCGCAAAATGCGTTTCCTGCAGAAGCTACGCAGCGAGGCGGAGAACGTTGCCGCGGATCTGGAAGATGAGATGGAATGAAACGATGACAATCGCGCCGTATGCCGTTGCGGCTGGCGAAGAAACACCAAGGGTGGGCGTCATCAGGAGATGACGACTAGCGTGCCTACCCCCTGGGAGAAGGAGAGGATGCGGGGAACGAAGAATAGCCATGGCTTTCCAGCTTCCCTCACCCCAACCCTCACCCTCGGGGTGAGGGCGTACGCGGTTAATGATGACAGTATGACGATTCAGCGAGAACGATGGCACTTCTACAGATAGCGGAACCGGGCCAGGCACAGGCCCCCCACCAACACCGGCTGGCCGCCGGTATCGACCTGGGTACCACCAACTCCCTGGTGGCCAGTGTGCGCAGCGGCAAGGCCGTGACCCTGCCTGATGCGGAGGGACGCCATCTGCTGCCTTCGGTAGTGCGCTACATGGCCGACGGCCTGCTGGTCGGCCACGAGGCCAAGGCGGGCGAGGCGGAAGACCCCCTGAACACCATCTCCTCGGCCAAGCGCCTGATCGGCCGCGGGGTCGCCGACATCAAAACCCTGGGCAGCCGCTTGCCGTACCGCTTCATCCAGGAGCACACCACGGTGCCGCGGATCCAGACCGTGGCCGGCGACATCAGTCCCATCGAGGTTTCCGCCGAGGTGCTGAAGGTGCTCTCCCTGCGGGCCGAGGATACCCTGGGCGGCGAGCTGGCGGGGGTGGTCATCACCGTGCCTGCCTACTTCGACGAGGCCCAGCGCCAGGCCACCAAGGACGCCGCCAAGCTGGCCGGGCTGCACGTCTTCCGCCTGCTCAACGAACCCACCGCCGCCGCTGTCGCCTACGGGCTCGACAAGCAGGCGGAGGGGGTGCATGCCATCTACGACCTGGGTGGCGGCACCTTCGACATCTCCATTCTGCGTCTCAACAAGGGCGTCTTCGAGGTGATGGCCACCGGCGGCGACTCCGCCCTCGGCGGCGACGACTTCGACCGCGCGGTGGCCCACTGGATCATGCAGCAGGCGGGCATCGCCGAGGATGCGGACCACGCCCTGATCAAACGCTTGATCAACGCCGGTTGCGCCGCCAAGGAGGCTCTGAGCGAATCCAATGAGACGAGCGTCTGCATCACCCTGGCTGACGGCAACGACTGGCAGGGTACGCTCACACGGAACCAATTCAATGAGCTGGTCGACCCTCTGATCAAGAAGACTCTTATGGCCTGCCGCCGCGCCCTGCGCGACGCCGGCGTCAGCCCGGAAGCCGTGCACGAGGTGGTCATGGTCGGCGGCTCCACCCGGGTGCCCCGGGTGCGCGAGAAGGTGGGCGAGCTGTTCGGCAGCGAGCCACTGGTCGACATCGACCCGGATCGGGTAGTGGCCGTGGGCGCCGCCATTCAGGCCGACATCCTGGCCGGCAACAAGCCGGACGGGGAGGTCTTGCTGCTCGACGTCATACCCCTGTCACTGGGCATCGAGACCATGGGTGGACTGAGCGAGAAACTGATCAGCCGCAACACCACCATCCCGGTGGCCCGGGCTCAGGAGTTCACCACCTTCAAGGATGGCCAGACCGCCATCGCCATCCACGTGGTGCAGGGCGAGCGTGAGCTGGTATCCGATTGCCGCTCCCTGGCCCGTTTCGAGTTGCGTGGCATTCCGCCCATGGTGGCGGGTGCGGCGCGCATCCGGGTCACCTTCGCAGTGGACGCCGATGGCCTGCTCAGTGTCAGCGCCCGCGAGATGTCGAGCGGGGTGGAGGCGAGCATCGAGGTCAAACCCTCCTACGGCCTCACCGACAACGAGATCGAGACCATGCTCAGGGAATCCATCGCCCACGCCGGCGAGGACAAGCAGGCGCGCAGCCTGCGCGAGCAGCAGGTGGAGGCGGCCCGTACCATAGAGGCCCTGGAAGCGGCCCTGGCCAGCGACGGCCACCGCCTGCTCGACACCGATGAACGCCGTCTGGTGGAGGCTGCCCTCGAAGAGCTGAGGGACCTGGCCCAGTCAGACGATGAAAGAGCGATCAAGAGTGGTATCGAAAAGCTGGAAGAGGTCTGCGGCTTCTATGTCGAGCGGCGTATGAACCAGAGCATTCAGCAGGCCATGTCGGGCCACAAGGTCGACGAGTTCGAGTAAATTAAGATTAGTGTTAACAGGCCCTAAGTAGGACGGATCACCTTATGCCACAACTCATCTTCCTGCCCCACGAAGAGATCTGCCCGGAAGGCGCCGCCTTCGAGGTGGAGCCGGGCATCACCATCTGCGACGCTGCACTGCAGCACGGCATCGAGATCGAGCATGCCTGCGAGAAATCCTGCGCCTGCACCACCTGCCACGTGATCATCCGCGAGGGCTTCGACTCCCTGGCGGAGGCGGAGGAGAATGAGGAGGACATGCTCGACAAGGCCTGGGGCCTGGAGCCCGAATCCCGCCTTAGCTGTCAGGCGGTGGTCGGCGAGGAGGACCTGGTGATCGAGATCCCCAAATACACCATCAACATGGTGTCTGAACATCACTGATCAGGAGCCTGCCATGGGATTGAAGTGGGTCGATTCTCTTGAAATTGCCATCGCCCTCGACGAGGCACACCCCGACGTGGATCCGATGACCCTCAACTTCGTCGATCTGCGTGACTGGGTGGTCGCCCTGGAGGAGTTCGACGACGATCCCCACCACTCCGGCGAGAAGATCCTGGAGGCGATTCAGGCAGCGTGGATCGAAGAGCGGGAGTAGCGGCGCTTCAACTTAGACTATGCGATCAGGGAACATGAGCGATGCAAGTGATCTGCTGTTTGAGTTTGAACAGGCGGTGAGCATTCCAGGCACTTGCCTCACGGCTCGATTCTGATCCTGCCCAACACGTCGATTTCGCCGGATTTACTCACGCTGCCGATCAACAGGTCGCCGATCGGGATCAACTCCATCGTCAGCGCGTTGATGTTTGGCCGGTGATTGACGAACACGATCGGTCTTTCTCCACGGTATCGGCTCAGCAGGTTGGCCGCAGTCTCCAGGAAAACCTCCTGCCCAACCTCGTCACTACCCGCCTTTTGACGTAAATCCGCATCGGTCAGGTAGTCACCAAAAGCGATCTGAGCCGTTTCACGGCATCGACACATGGGCGAGCTGATGACGATTGGCTTGATGTCATGCTTTGCAAACGCCTCACCAATCCTTTTTGCTTGAGCCTTACCTACCTCTGTCAACGTGCTTTCGCCTTGGCAGTTGCCGGACGCATCCCAGGTGAGCATGTTGGCGCCGTCTCTATTGCCGCTCGATTCCGAATTGCGCATTAGAACCACCATATTGGGGTCTTGCTGCAATTTTTTCCATAGCACCGCATCCGCAGCGGCGGTAAAAGTCAAGAACAACAATGGAACTATCCATAGAGAACTTCTAAGCATTGTCAGAAATCCCTGATGAGTGATTTAGGCATAGCCGATGTGTTAGCGGCAGACAGGTGAAGATAAATGCGTACTGCAAACATCCTATACCTACAGTAAAGCAAAGAATCCAGTATGGGGTCGGAGTAAATTACTCTGCCGCCATACATTCCCATATGGATTGTCAGGCTTCATATCATGGCTCATTCATACCTCAGTTTGTCCGGCGATACTCTGCAATAATCTCTTCGATATCGGGATTTGTTTTAGCCATGCCGTTGACAAAAACTGCCGGGATTGTGCCGTTCAATATCTCTACGGTATTGCTAAATTTACTTTTTTCTTCTTCTGAGATGTTTCGCGCGCTGACTGAGCCCTTTGAGCTCCTCTCTACGGGAACGCCACGCCGCTTTAACTCTCGCTCAAGTGCGTCAGCCCTTTGCCCCGCCTCTTTCGGACAGTTTTGAGGCGCCAAGATGTAAACTTTATGACTTGTGGTTCCTGAAGGCATAATGACCTCAACGAAACCATTTGGGCTCGGCGTCGCATGGGATAACTTGTCTGCATTGTATTTATTCCAGAAGTGATATGCACCTCCAACAAGTAGGATGATTATGAGTACTTTTTTCATATATTTTTCACTTCTTCACTATGAGTTGAATATTTAAGCTGAACGTAGTGGCGAGGAGTGCGGATAACGAAGCCTTTGGCTGTCCTGCGTAGGCTGGAAGGGCAGGAGTGAATCGGTCCCGCCGCCTAGCATTGTATCGCTGAAATATTGGGACCAACTCTCTTCTCACGCAGCCACGCATTGATCTGTGGAAAAAGGCTGATCACAAGCTCTACCAGCTTTTCGCACCCTTCCGCGTCAAGGTCGTCAAAGCGAAACCAAAGCTCGCGCGTGCTGTTGCTTGAACCCCGTACCTGCAACCGTGCGCGGGTATCGAATGGCGCATGAGCAACCGTTAACTCCTCCTCCTGCACGGTTTCTCCCCATGGCATCATTCTCGGGCCTGATGCATGAGGCGCAAATTCCAGGAAGAAGCCTCCACCCCATTTGTCGAATTCGACAGACAGTAAGTGAAGCTCTCCTCCTTCATGGCGTTTGAACTCAGGAAATTTCCCAACGAAGCCCTCGCATACCAAGAATGGCACCAGGGTCTTCTTCAGCGCTGCTCGAATATGCTTTGTTGATGCAGTCATTCGTTTGCTATAAACCGATGCTTGTCTTGCTGGCGTCGGGAATGTGCTATCTGTCGGCAATGAGTTTGGAATCCACAGCAGAGGTAGCGCTGCTCACTTCGAAGCGGAGGGATAAAAAAATCCGGAGGAGAGGCATCCATGTTGTGAATGTGTTTTCCTTGTGGATTTTTCAGGTTAGCAAACTATGCGGTTTTGAGGAAGGCAGGCCAAAAGCAACTCTGTGCCAGAGAGCTCTGGATGATTGTCATGTCACACTATAATTCGCAAGCCAACAGCAATGAAAATCTCACGCCATTGACAAGATTTTTCGCTCCGGCCTCACCGTTGTGGAATTCCACGATGAGTTTCACCAGATAAAGCCCCAGTCCCAGGTGGGGCTCGTTTCCATTCTTGTCGCGTACCGACACCATTGACGCAAAAAGGGCATGCTCCATGTCCTTGGGCAATGGGCTGCCCTGGTTCTCTACCGCGATCTGTACTTGATGATCTCCACAGGTGTTGATGGTGAGACGGATCGGTGTTCCTTCCGTGTGGAAATCAATCGCATTGCTGATCAGCTTATCCAGTGCCTGCCCTATCAGTTCCGGTGCGGCCATGACTTCGATGGACGTGTCCGGTATCTCGCATTGGAAAGTGACTTGCGGATTGCTGAGACGATAGCCTTCACAGAGTCCCTTGCACAGCTCGCTCAGGTCGAGGCGGATCATCTCCGCCGATTGCAGGGCCTGTTCCAGGCGGGTCGCTTCGCGCAGGCGATTGAGGATCAGGTGCAGGCGCTGGGTTCCTTCCAGCGCACGTTCGGTGTAGCGCTTTCTGGTTTCGGGCGTGTCATCCGCTTGCAGGTTTTCCAGTGATGACTGCACCATGGCCAGCGGAGTGCGGAATTCGTGGGCCAGTCGTGAGGCCATCTGTTCCAGGTAGTGGTTGTAGGCCTGCAGGCGTTGCAGCACGCTGGCGAAGCTACGGTCCAGATCGCCCAGTTCGTCAGTGTCGTTGCTGCCCTTGACCGCCTTCATGACGCGGCCGTCGTGGCTGACGGCACGATTGAATTTGCGGTTGAGTCGCGAGATGCGGCCGGTGAGCCAGGTGGCGAGGAGGAAGAGGGTGCCGGCGGTAATCAGGAACAGGATCAAGCTGGTGCCGAGCAGACCTTCCAGCGCCTGCCGCTGCAGCAGCAGGATGTTGCCGGTGGTCTGTTCCACCAGAATAGCGCCCACCGTTTCACCGCGGTTGGTCAGCGGGTAGGCAGCGGAGAGGGTGTTGGCCCGCGTGTCGGCATAGCGGTAGATCGCCGGTTTGCCATCGAGGGCACGCCGGATCTCCGGGCCGTCCATGCGGCCGGCGTGCTCGCGGGTGGCGGCGCTTTCGGATCCGGGCCGGCTCAGCAGAAGGCCGAGCAAACGTTGCGAGAGTGTACGCGGCTCGCCGCTGTCGGTGGCCAGGGTGCCGTGGCGGCCGACCACCTGACGCTGGCGGTTGAGGATGGTGTAGCGGTGGGTACGGCTGTCGAGCCCTTGCAGCAGGGTCCCGCTCGGCAGGCTCGGCATCACCAGCTGTGCCAACTGGTCGTTACGCTGCCAACCCGAGGTGGAGGCGATGCCCTGAATGCCCTCCCGCCCCTGCGCCCGGTCGATCACGGCCAGCGAGAGTCCCTGTTCCGCCATCGCCAGCGGCAGGCGCAGCTCCACCGTGTAGCCCTCCGCGCTCTCCTGCCATTCACCACGGATGGCGCGTTCGCTGCCACCGTTGAGCGGTTCGACGGTGAGCCAGCCGGGTGCCGAAGTGCCGATGCGGTACTGCCGGCTTTTGGCTCCCTCGCCGGGCAGGGCGAGTAGCAGGTGGTCGCCGGTGGTGAGCGGTTCGCCGGGACGGGGATAGGCAAGGGTGCGATCGTGCACGCGCACAAGCAGGTAGATGTCGCGTTCATGATAGCCGGCCAGCAGATCGAAGCGGATCGCGTCGGGGGTGGTTTCGCTGGCCCGGTAGCGGCGTGCCTGGGTGAGCAGGTCATCCCACTCCTCGGCATAACCGTCGACCAGGGCCGGTTGCGGCAGGGGATGGACATAGAGACTCTTGCCGGCGTTTCTACCGTTGAGCTGAGGCATTTGGTTGGTCAGCACTCCGGCCACCACTTCGGCGCGGCTCAGCAGCAGCGCCTCTTGTGCCTGGCGCAGGCTGTCCTCGGTCTCCTGCAGATAGCGGTAACCGGCCCAGGGGATCGCCAGCAGGGTGAGGGAGGCGAGGGCCAGTTTGAAGCGCAGGGAGTGGCGGAAGCGGGGTTGCCCCATGACGGTTCGGTCAGCGTTTCCAGCGGTAGCCGGCGCCGTAGACCGACTCGATGTGGTCGAACTCCGGATCCTGTTCGAGAAACTTGCGCCGGATACGCTTGATGTGGGAGCTGATGCTCGCCTCGTCGACGTAGATCTGCGCCTCATCCATCAGCTGCCCACGACTGCGCACATGGCCGGGTCGTCGAGCCAGGGCGTGCACCATCCAGAATTCGGTGACGGTGAGCGGGACCGGCGTGTCGTCCCAGTGGGCGGTAAGGCGCTGGATATCGAGCCGCAGGGCGTCGCAGACCAGCTGCTCCGGTTCGTCCGTGGTCTGGGAAAGGGCGTCGATGCGTCGGAACAGGGCGGCGATTCGAGCCGCCAGATGGGGCAGGCTGATCTCTTTGGTCAGGTAGTCGTCGGCGCCCAGGCGCAGGCCGGCAACGCTGTCGAAGTCACTGTCGCGGGCGGTGAGAAAGATGATCGGCAGAGTCAGGGAGCGGGCCCGCAATTCGCGGCAGAGATCGAAGCCGCCGTCGATCTCGTCGCCCAGACCGATGTCGAGGATCACCAGGTCGGGGAGGGATTGTTCGAACGCCTGCAGGGCCTGTTGGCGGGAGGCGTAGCCGTTGACCCGGTAGCCCTGTCGCTGCAGGTAGTCGGCATAGTTCTCGCGGATCACCGCTTCGTCTTCGATGATGGCGATCTGTCGGCTGGGCACGGCTTTCGTTTGGGGTTGATGATTCAGGCCGTCATCTTAGCACTCAGCCGGAGCCGAGCACAGATGAGCCGCCTCCTTCCTCTGCGGCGACAGGTATCTGAGGTGAGGGGCGCCCGATGTAGTAGCCCTGGGCGTAGACCACGCCCAGGTCCGCCAGCAGGTTGAGGGTGGTCTCATCCTCCACGAACTCCGCCACCGTCTCCTTGCCGAGGGCATGGGCCATCTCGGTCAGGGCCTTGACGAATACTTGGTCCTTCGGATTGTTCGGCAGCTGCTTGATGAAACTGCCGTCGATCTTGACGATATCGAGCGGCAGTTCGCGCAGGTAGTAGAACGAGGAGAAGCCGACGCCGAAGTCGTCGAGGGCGAAGCGACAGCCCAGCGCCTGCAGTTCGGTCATCAGCCGCTCGGCGGCACTGACGTCGGCGAGGGCGGCGGTTTCGGTCAGTTCGAAGACCAGATTTTGCGGATCGACATCGTGGCTGCTCAACAGATGGGTCAACTGCTGCAACAGTTGCGGATCGTCGATCACCCGGCCGGAGAGGTTGATCGAGAGAGTGATCGGCTTTTCCTGGCCCTTGAGACTGGCCAGCTTCTCGATCGACGCCTTGAGTACGTAACGGTTGATCTGATGAATCAATCCGGTGCGCTCGGCGACACCAATGAACTCTCCCGGCATGATCAGGTTGCCCTCTGGGGAGAGCATGCGGATCAGGACTTCGTAATGGGAGATCTCGCCGCTGTCGATGTTCATGATGGGTTGGAAGTGGAGCGTCATGCGTTCTTCGGTCAGCGCGCGCTCGATGCGGTCCTTCCAGGTGACTTTTGCGCTCAGCTGCTCCCGTGCCTGTTCGCTGTCGAGGAAGACGTGCCAGCAGTTTCTGCCCGCCTCCTTGGCCTGGTACATGGCGAGGTCGGCGTTCGACAGCAGTTCCTGAAAATTGCCGCCGTGCTGGGGATAGGTGACGATGCCGATACTGGACGATATCCGATAGCTGCTGCCCTTTAGCGGAATGGCGATCTGTCTCAGCTCTTCAAGCAGCTTGTCGGCAAACTGTTTGGCATCGTGTATATCCGATTCCGGAATCACAATGGCGAACTCGTCACCGCCCAGGCGTGCCAGAAGATCGCTGGAACGGGTGATTTCGCGAAGTTTCTTCGCCACCATCTGCAGCAGTGCGTCGCCGGCCTGATGACCGCTCGAGTCATTGATGAACTTGAAGTGATCGAGATCGAAGAACAGTAGCGATGAGTTGTGGTGATAGCGTTCCGCCAGGGTGAGGATCTTTTCGAATTCGATCTGGAAACTGCGCCGGTTGTAAAGCTCCGTCAGCGGGTCGTGGCTGGCCAGCCAGGTCAGCCGCTGCTTGGCCATTTCCCTGTCGGTGATGTCGAGCCCCACTGAGAGCAGCACCGGCACGTTGGGAAAGGGACGTCCCGGCAGATGCGAGTGGATCCAGGAAATGGTGCGTTGGGTGCCGTCCGACGAAAAGGCAGTGGCGTCATGACGATAGGAGCTGATCATGCCGATCTTGATGCGGGTCAAGGCATGCTGCAGCTCTTCGTCGTCTTCCGTGGTCATGAAGACATCGGAGAAGTAACGCGAGCCGCGATGGTAGTTCTTGACGCCGATGAATTCCCCTCCCTGTTCGTTGATGGTGAGGATGCTGCCATCGCAATCCTGGGTCAGGATGATCACCTGGGCGCTGTTCATGATCGCGGTCAGGAAGTCACGTTCGGAAGAGAGCTCTTCACTGTGCTTGAGCAGGCGCTCGGTCTGATTCTGCACCTCCTGGTGCAGACGCTCCAGCGTATGTGAGAGTTCTATGGCCGAGTCACCCGCGATGTCTATTTCATCCTGATAGCGGGGATGGTGTTGTTGCCCGAGTTTTCCCCTCACCTGGTTGTAGGCGTTCTTCGCCAGCAGCGGCAGGCTGTTGGAGATCAACAACAGTCGCTTCAGGGGACGTTGCAACATCAACAGCAGGAGGATTTCAGAGATGGTGAATCCGATCAGTCCGATGAGTACCGACTTGATGGTGGCCGCGCGGATCTGTGTGACCACCGGAGTGATGTCGCTGAGCAGCAGGAAGTCGGCGGAGACGATACCGGTGTCGCTGCTGGCCGGTACGATGCTGATGGCATAGTGATGTCCGTCGACGCTGATGGTGGTGTCTTTGTCGATCAGATCTTTCATCCCGATGCGCTGGGTGACCTGCTCCAACAGTGGGAGCTGTTGGGCGAGGTTGCTACCGGCGGCCACATAACGGTCCCAACGACGCAAATAGCGCTGATTGCCGGCGAGCCGCTTGATCAACTTGGGTTTACTGATCACTGCCACGTCCGTTTTGGCCAGTTCGTTGAATTCAATCACCAGATCCGCCAGCGAGCGTCCGACCAGAAGCACACCGGCTTTCTTACCCTCGTATAGCAGGGGCACGGCGACGTACTGGCTGCAGTCCAGATCGCAATGCAGCATGTTCAAGGGGCTTTCGGCGCTATTCACCGATGAGATCAGGTTTCTGAAAACGATCGATTCGTTGTCCTCGGTTTGCCAGTTGAAAAGGCGCTCGTTATGCGCCGAGTAGAAGGCGGCACTCTGCAGCTCCCATTCCAGTTCCAGTGTCGGTGCGCTGTGGATAAAGAAATTCTGCAGCTTGTCGGCGATGGGGATTTCACTGGAGGGTGTCGCGGCTGTCGCCACGCTGGGGATCATCTGCGCAATCTGTTCCAGACGGAAGAAGCTCTTTTCCAGCAGCGCCTTGACCTGACGACCCTGTTGTTCCTTGATCTGGTCCTGATAGGTCAGGAACAAATCCCGCTGCTCATAATACCCCATGGTGGACAGCCCCGCGTTGACGATCAGCAGGATCAGGCTTAACAGTGCGACCACCTTCCATCTCAAGCTGAAAAAGCGCTGATTATGTTCGTTGAGTGGGGATTCCATTGAGCTTTATTTTGCAGTGGTTGTTTCGCAGACGGTTCAGAAACTGTAGGAGACCAACAGCGAGAAGAGGTTCCAGTCCTTGATGGTTTCGTTGGGTATCGGATTCTCCAGGCCAGAAAGAAAGATGGTGCCGTCCACGCGGCTGAACTCGGCACGCAGCATCAGCTTTTCCGTCGGTTCCCACAACAGCCCCAGGGTCCAGAGCTTGCTGTAGAAGGTGTATGAGTTCAGCCCAATGACCTGACTCGACTCCGAACCATCTGGGTCGTCCTTGTTGTAGTGGCTCTCTTCATAACGCAGCATCAGTTCCCAATCCTCATGCAGCCGGTAGTCGCCCTGCAGGTAATAGCCGTCGAGGGTAGTGTCGGCGGGGTCGAGAAAACCGCCGAAGCCGCTGTAGTCGAGGGGTTCCTGCATGTATTCGGCCGTCAGGCGCCATGGACCGTTGTTGTATTGGGCGGAAAACACCCAGTAGTCGATGTCGATCTTGCCGTCCGGCAGGATGTTGGTTTCGCTGTCGAGCTCGAGCATGGCGTTGCTCAGTGCCAGTCTGAAGCGTCCGCCATCATATTCATACAGCAGGTGGCCTCCGGTGGTGAGGCCGTCCTGTTCCATGGAAGCCTGCAACGAAGGATCGAGATAGCTCTTCTCCACATTCTCGTCGATCGGCGTCTTGCCGGCGAACAACTGCAGATTGAAGCGGTGCATGGCGTTGTTGCGTTCCCCATAGAACTGGAGGCCGTCGTTGGAGAGTACCATGTTGCGCACCCGGTCCCAGTAGATGGCCTGGGGCATGAAGATGCCCGGGCGGGTGGCGGCCACGTCGCGGGTGTTGTTGTAGAGACCCAAGGGATTCTTGTTCCTTCCCAGGATCAGGCCAGCGCGTCCACGCTCGTCCATGTGCATCTGGTAGTCGAGCTGCGCATAGTCGACCGCCAGGGAACCGTCATACATTTCGCCGGCGACCCGCGACAGCAGCTGGGCCGAGGCCATGAGGTTGGGCTGCAGACGGTAGGAGGCGTTGACCCCCAACTCACGGAAATCGAAGCTGCCGTCCCTGCTATCGCCGAAAAACTGATTTTCGGTGGTCTTTACATAAGCCTGGGTGAGAAAGCCGTGAATCTGCAAATTGTGGTCCATCGACTCCGTTTCCGCCCCGAACGCGATGCTGCTCACACCACCGGCGAGCATCAGAAGCCAGCGGGCGGCAACGCTATTCAACGGCAATCGTCCGTACTTGCTCATTGATCATGTCCTCGGAAAGGTAACCGATGGCGCCCGGTATCTGGGACAACATGTCCAGCATCTCCTGTTCACTCTCCACTCTCTCCGGGGCCTGGCCGGTGCCGGAGAAGATCTGACGGTTCCAGGCTCTGCGTAGTTGATGGGGAAAGACGCCGAGAATGCGTTTACTGAACAGGGCGTGCAGTTCGTTCTTGTCGCCTAGCACAAATACCCGGATCGGCGTGCCGTTGGGCCAACTGGTCAGACGCATGGTGAAAATAGAACGCACCACGCTGCGCGGAAGCGACGTTTCCGCGATGCCGGGATTGGCAATCAACTCCACAGCTTCGCTATGCGTGGCGAAGCAGAGGAGAAACGCTGCGACGAAGTGTCGAAGGGCAGGTGTCATCGGGTGGGTTCATTCCATTGTATTCCGTATGCGTGTCGGCATCCTACAGGGGTAACTTTAGCGGGCAGCTCGATATTTTTTCTTTATACGGCCATTCGGGCGGATCTTCTGATAATGCCACTTTTTTGCCTGAATCTGTCTTCCAAATGCCATCTTCCCGGGCCATTTCCGCCATTTCACACCGCTTTAATCCCTATCGCAAGTTCGAAAACCGGCGCAGGCGAGGACCGCCGTCTCCACCAGGGAGGGTGCGCTGGACCAACTGAATAGGAGTTAGCGATGAAAAAAACTGCAATTGCCATGAGTCTGACCGCCCTGTTGCTCTCCCAGCCGCTGCTGGCCGAGGAGAAAGCGGACACCATCGACAAGACCTCGCTCAAGGCCACCGCCAGCGGAGTCGTGATCGGCGGCTTGTTGGCCGGTCCTCCCGGCATGCTGGTCGGGATGGCCGGCGGCGCGCTGGTTGGTGAGTTGGAAAATCGGCAGCAGACGATCGGTGAACGCGATCGTGCCCTGGCCGATGCGGAGCGGGAGACGGCCCGAAGGCATCAAGCCTACAAGGAGCTGCTGGACACCACCCGCTCACGCCTGAGTGCGATGGAGGAGGGATTCTCCTTCTGTCTCGGGTTCCGCAGCGACAGTGCTGAAATCGAACCCCAGATCGCCAGCCAGCTGGCCTCGCTGGCGCAGATGCTGAAGGCCTTTCCCGAGCTGGATCTGCAGATTTTCGCCGGCGCCGACCGTCGCGGCGGGGAGCATTACAACCAGAATCTCAGCCGCGCGCGGGCGGAAGTGGTGGCGGACCATCTACGCCGGGCCGGACTGGCCGATGGCCGCATCCGCATCCTCTATGTGGGTGAGCAGGCCGCGGCCTATGCGGAGGACGACCTGGATGGCCTCAGCTTCGATCGTATCGTGAAACTGTCGCTGGTTAAGGGGGAGACGTCATGAAAGGCTATCCCCAACCCCTGAGTGAGGCCTTTGTCTACAGCTCGCCGGAACGTCCCGTTGGGGGTTCCTTCCGCTGGGTGTCACCGCGGACCGCTCCGGTCCGCGGCCAGCGTCGGCAACACCGGGAGGTGCCCCATGGCCGCAGAGACCCCCGTTAGACCCGGGCTGTGGTCACCCTTGAAACACCCCGGCTTTCTGCGCGACATGCTGCTGACCCTGTCTGCGGCCGTGCTGACCGGGGTCTCGGGAGGCCTGCTGTTGATCCTGCTGGTGTTCGGCTTCGGCTCGGTGCAGGCGGCCGAAGCGACTCCGGGCAGCGGGCAGTTGACGCTCTACAGCCTGGACGGCCGTGCACTGCAACCTGCGCCCCTGTTAAAGACGGAGGTCGAGATGGAGGTCACCGGTATGCTGGCCCGGGTGCGGGTGGTGCAGCGTTTCCGCAATCCGGGATCGACCTGGTTGGAAGGGGTCTACCAGTTCCCGCTGCCGACCGGAAGTGCGGTGGAGCGGTTGCGCATGCGGGTGGGCGAGCGGGTGATCGAGGGCACGATCCGGGAGAAACAGCAGGCCGAGAAGGTCTACCGCGAGGCCAAGGCGGCGGGCCAGCGGGCCAGTCTTCTGAGCCAGCAACGGCCGAACATCTTCACCACCTCGGTGGCCAATATCGGCCCCGGCGAGACGCTGCAGGTGGAGATCGGCTACCAACAGCTGGTGCGCTATGCGGACGGCCGCTTCGAGCTTCGCTTCCCGCTGGTGGTGGGGCCGCGCTACATCCCCGGAGCGCCGCTGGCGAATCCGCAGGGAGGACTGGCCCAGGGTTGGGCGGACGATACCGATCAGGTGCCCGATGCCAGTCAGATCACGCCGCCGGTGGCCGATCCGGCCGACGGGCCGATCAATCCGCTCGATCTCAGGGTGACGCTGGATGTGGGGCTGCCGCTGGGCGAGGTGCGGAGCCACTATCATCCGGTGGTGATGCGCACGGGCGCCAGCGGACAGCGCCTGGTGCGGCTGGCCGAAGGCCCGGTTCCGGCGGACCGGGACTTTCTGCTCAGCTGGCGGCCCCAACCCGGCATGGCGCCACGGGCGGCCCTGTTCCGTGAACACTGGCAGCAGGAGGACTACGCCCTGCTGTTGCTGATGCCGCCGGAGCAGGAGCCCCAGGCACAGAAGCTGGCCCGCGAGATCATCTTCGTGGTCGATAACTCCGGTTCTATGCACGGGGCGTCCATGGCGCAGGCCAAGGCGGCGCTGCGATTCGCACTCTCACGTCTGGGTCCCGACGACCGCTTCAATCTGATCCAGTTCAACGACCGTAGCCATGCCCTATTCAGCCGGGCCCGGGTGGCCGGTCCGGCCAACCTGCAGCGCGCACTGCAGACGGTCGAACGGCTGCAGGCCGAGGGCGGCACAGAAATGCTGTCCGCGCTGACAATGGCGCTGACCGAATCGGACGGTGACGAACGTCTGCGACAGGTCGTCTTCCTGACCGACGGCAGTGTGGGTAACGAATCGGCCCTGTTCGAGCTGATCCGCCGTCGCCTGGGCAGCAGCCGGCTCTTCACCATCGGTATCGGTTCCGCTCCCAACAGCCACTTCATGCAGCGGGCGGCCGATTTCGGGCGCGGCAGTTTCACCTACATCGGCGATCTGTCCGAGGTCGAGGCGCAGATGCGCAAACTGTTCGCCAAGCTCGAATATCCGGCCATGCGCAACCTGCGCCTGAGCCGGACGGACCAGACGCCCCTGGAGCTGTTGCCCTCGCGGCTGCCCGACCTCTATCTGGGAGAACCCCTGCTGCTGGCGCTCAAATCGCCGCGCCTCGATGGCGAGCTGATCATCGAGGGGGAGAGGGACGGCACCCCCTGGCGCCACAGCCTGAATCTGGCACAAAGCAGTTCCCACCAGGGGCTGCATCGGCTCTGGGCGCGCCGACGCATCCGTGAACTGATGGGTGAAGCGGGGGCGGAGATGTCGGCGGAGCAGCGCCGGGAGGCGGTGACGAGTCTGGCCCTGAAACACCAGCTGGTCTCCTCCTACACCAGCCTAGTGGCGGTCGAAAGGCGGCCGGCGAGACCTGCCGTGGAGCCGCTCGAAGGTGGCATGATGCCGGTCAATCTGCCCCGGGGCTGGGATGCGGCGCACGTCTTTGGCCGCTTGCCGCAGACCGCCACGCCGGCGCCCCTGTTGCTGTGGCTGGGATTGTTGATGCTGGGGACAGGACTGTGGCTGCGCCGTCGCGTCGTCTGATGCACGGGCTCTCCCTGCTGCTGATCCTGGGGGCCTGCGGTCTGCTCGGGCAGTCGGCCTGGATCGAGGCCAAGGCCTGGCTGGCGCAGGAGTTGATCGGCCGGGCCTGGCGTCAGTCACAGGTCGAGGACCGGCCGGTCCGCCCCTGGGCCTGGGCCGATACCTGGCCGGTGGCGCGTCTGTCGGCGCCGCGGTTGGGGGTGGAGCGGATCGTGCTGGCGGGGGTCAGCGGGCGCACCCTGGCCTTCGGTCCGGGCTGGGCCGAACAGTCGGCCGCCCCCGGTGCCCCGGGTCGCAGCCTGTTGGCGGGGCATCGGGATACCCACTTCAGTTTTCTCGCCGATCTGGTCAAGGGCGACCGCCTGTCACTGCAGGCGGCGGACGGAGAGACGCGGCGCTATCGGGTGGTGGCGTTGTCGGTGGTCGAGGACGATGCCAGCTGGCTCATGAGCCCCTGGGGCGAGGACGAACTGCTGCTGCTCACCTGCTACCCTTTCGACAGCCCGGTTCCGGGAGGCAGTCAGCGCTATCTGGTGCGGGCCGTGCCTTTGTGATCCGGGCTGCGAATGGCCTTGGTCATGACGGGTTAATCGGTGGGGCAGGGCCCCAGCCTAGGGTAAACGGGTAGGCTGGAGCCCTGCCCAATCGCCTCCCTTACGGAGTAGATTCCGCCGACACTCCTCGCATTTATAAAGAAGAACGCCTATTTTCAGTCACCGGCATCCTAGGATGGCTTTAACTCTGCGCCATTCGGGTTAGAATCAATCGGGAGTCATTGCAACCCGAGCCCGATGAAACCCATTCGTATCTTTCGACATCTGGTCTGTCAGCCCCCCGGTTATCTGGCGGACTATCTGCAAGCGAGAAACATTCCATGGGAGATGGTCTGTGTGGATGAGGATCACCCGATTCCGGAACGCACGGACGATGTCTCGGCACTGGTCTTCATGGGAGCGGCGGTCAGCGTCAACGACCATCTGCCCTGGGTGGAAGGGGAACTGCGGCTGATCCGGCGGGCCTTGGACGAGGAGTTGCCGTTGATGGGAGTCTGCTTCGGCGCGCAGCTGATGAGGCTGGCATCCGCTGGAACGGGTCGCGCCGACCGCCGGCGGGTGGTTCGACGAACTGCCGCACCGTTTCGATGCTTTCCACTGGCATGCCGATACCTTCAGCCTGCCACAGGGATCGCGACACGTCCTGCGCAGCGACTGTTTTCCACATCAGGGATTCACCATCGGCGAGCTCCATCTCGGCCTGCAGTTCCATCTGGAGATGACCACGGAGATGGTGCGGCAGTGGGTCGATCGCTACGGCAGTGACCTGCACCTCGGATCCGCATGCGGCCAGACGGCGGACTCCATTCTTGATGATCTGGAGATGCGGGTGGAGCGGTTGCATCGTATCTCCGATCTGGTCTATGGCGAATGGCTGGCGCGCGTGATGTCTCGCGAGGTGCAGCGATGACGGGGAAGCTGGAGTACACCGCTCGTCGATGTTGCTCACGGGCCGAGCTTGGATGGCTGGTCTTTTTCTGTCTGCCGCTGTTGCTATTCCTGGCTGTCTCCCCGGGTCTTCTGGCCGATGACGGTGTGGATGCAACCCTGCAGCGACTGGCCGAGCGGTCCGAAGCGATCCTGAAGCAACGCTTCGAACTGGCGGGCGTCGACTATCCTCCACAACGCATTCAGCTGATCGCTCTCAAGCAGAGCCGGCGCCTGGAGCTCTGGGCCTATCAGGGGGATCGCTGGCGTTATGTGCACGACTATGCCGTCTTCGCCGCCAGCGGCGAGGCGGGGCCGAAACTGCGGGAAGGCGACAAACAGGTTCCCGAAGGCTTCTACCGTATCGTCGATCTCAATCCCAACAGCCACTTCCACCTTTCGATGAAACTCAACTATCCCAATGCCTTCGACTGGATGCAGGCGACCCGGGAGGGGCGGGATGCGCCCGGTTCGAATATCTTCATTCACGGCAGCGCCTGGTCTTCAGGCTGCCTGGCGATCGGCAATCGCTATGTGGAGGAGCTCTTCTATCTGGTGGGCAGGGTCGGCCTCGAACAGGCCGGGGTCTTGATCGTGCCCTACGACTTTCGTCGTCGGGAGGTCAGGCTGAAGGCTGATGCCCCCGAATGGATCGGGCAGCTCTACGCCCACCTCAAGTTGCGTCTGGATGACTTTCCGCTGGCTGAAAAGACCACCGCCTGCGCCTACGGTTGCCGCGAAGCGCGTGTCCAGGGTTTGAGCCCGGAATAGTCGGATTCGGCGGCAGTCGCCTCCCGCCCTCGGCTTACTCCAGGCTGGCCAGATAGGTGGCCACGGCCTCGATATCCTGATCGCTGAGGCGGATCGCCACACCGGTCATCCAGACGTTGATCCGTTTGCCGGTACGGTCGCGAAACTCCTTCAGCATTTTGACCACGTAGTCGAAGCGCTGACCCGCCAGCCGGGCGTAGCCCTCCTGACCGCGGCCGTCCTGACCGTGGCAGGTGACGCAGACCTCCTTGAACAGCTTCTCTCCCTGAGCCATGAGCGCCGGCTTACCGCCGCCCGAGGGCAGCATCTGCATTTCGGAGTAGTAGAGGGCAATCTTGATCTTGTCCTCCTCGCTGAAGGTCTGGGCCAGATTGCTCATCCAGTAGTCGTTGCGCCGACCATCGCCATAGCGTTGGAACTGATCGACGATGTAGACCGGATTCTGGCCCGCAAGATTGGGCGCATTCGGATGCACCGCGATGCCGTTCTCGCCGTGACAGGTGGCGCAGAGCACGGTTCTGTCGCGGCCCTCGCGGATCATCTTCTTGTGCTGTTTTCTGTCCTTGGTGATTTCGGCGATACGCGCTTCCAACTGGTTGCGTAGTGCCAGATCCTCGTCCTTGGTGGATGCGGGTGCCCAGGAGACCACGCCGATCATCAGTACGGCGATCAGAAGCAGTCTCGAAGTCCATAGTACGGGTGCGGCCAGATTTCTCATTTTTGATTCAATCCACTGTTTCAAAAAAGGATTCACACGCCTTGCTATCGGCAGGGGGGAGTGAGACTTGATTCACAAATCGCGATTTGGGCTTTTCGTGCCTGAATCTGAACCCTTTTTTATCGCAGAAGGTGCGTCAGGCTTCTGATTTTCACCTTCGAATCCGGTAAGCTATCGCCGGGAATAGACAACCTTTCGGAGCCATGGCAGCACACACAAAGCGAGGCAGGTCCCGACGGGCGAGACGCCTGGCCTGGCGCCGTTGGGTGCTGCTCACAGGCATCGCGCTGCTGTTGGCCCTCACCCTCTACACCCTCTATCTCGATCGCATCGTGCAGGCCCGCTTCGAAGGGCAGCGCTGGGCCATACCCGCCGCCGTCTACGGTCGTCCGCTGGCGCTGCGGCCGGGGGCCTGGGTGAGCGAGGAGCAGTTGCGCGAGATGCTCGACGGCCTCGGTTACCGGCGTCTCAAGCACCCGGACCAACCGGGTAGCTACTCCAGCTACCGTGGGCGTATCCTGATGCGTACCCGTCCCTTCCAGTTTCCCGACATCGCGCGTGGCTCCGACACTCTCGAAGTGGTCTTCGACGGGCAGACGATCGAGAGCCTGAAACGGGCCGGCAGCGGTGAACCCATAGGCTATTACCGGCTCGAGCCGCGACTGATCGGCAGCCTGGCCTCCGCCCATGGCGAGGACCGCATCCTGTTGCGGCGGCAAGACCTTCCCGAGGCGCTGGTCAGCGGGCTCATCGCGGTGGAGGATCGGAACTACCTACACCATTTCGGCATCGACCCGCTGGCCATCGGCCGCGCCCTGGCGGCCAATATCCGCGCCACCCGCGTGGTGCAGGGGGGCAGCACACTGACTCAACAGCTGGTGAAAAACTTCTTTCTCACCAGCGAGCGCACCTTCTGGCGCAAGTTCAACGAAGTGCTGATGGCACTGATTCTGGAGTGGCGCTACAGCAAGGATGAAATCCTCGAGGCCTATGCCAACGAAATCTATCTGGGACAGGCAGGCGGCCGGGCGGTGCACGGTTTCGCCCTGGCCAGCCGTTTCTATTTCAACCGTCCGCTGCAGGAGCTCGATCTCTCTCGTACGGCACTGCTGATCGCCCTGGTGCGGGGGCCGTCGGCCTACGATCCGCGTCAACACCCGGAGCGGGCGCTGCAGCGCCGCAATCTGGTACTTGACCTGATGCGGGAACAGACGGTGATCGATGCGCAATCCGCAGAGCTGGCCAAGTCGCAGGGGCTGGGCATCGAAGCGGGCAGCCTGCAGGCCTCTGGCACTCCCGCCTTCATGGACCTGGTGCGGCGCCAGCTGCGCCGGGACTATCGGGAGGAGGACCTGAACGCGGAGGGTCTGCGTATCTTTTCCACCCTGGATCCCTGGGCGCAGCGACAGGCGGAGGCCGCGCTCTCGCAACAGTTGAAGTCGCTGGAACAGGCGCGCAAGCTGCCCAAGGACTCCCTGCAGGGAGCACTGACCCTGGTCGAAGTGGAGACCGGCGAGGTCACGGCCCTGGTGGGAGACAGGGATCCCCGCTTCGCCGGTTTCAACCGGGCCCTGGATGCGGTGCGTCCGGTGGGCTCCCTGATCAAGCCGGCGGTCTATCTGTCGGCCCTATCCCATCCGGAACGGTTCAATCTGATGAGTCCGCTGGAGGACAAGTCGATCCGTCTGCAGGGGGCCAACGGGGATATCTGGGCCCCCAGCAACTATGACAACCAGGAACACGGAGAGGTGAGCCTGGAGCAGGGGCTGGTCGAGTCGCTCAATCTGACTACGGTGCGGCTCGGCCTGGCGGTGGGACTGCAGCCGGTTGTCGACAACCTGCACGCCCTGGGCATCCGTCGTCCGCTGAACACCTATCCCTCGATGCTGCTGGGCGCTGTATCGCTCTCCCCCCTGGAGATGACCCAGATGTACCAGACCCTGGCCAACGGCGGCTATCAGGCGGCCCTGAAGGCGATTCGCGAGGTTACCGATGCCAGCGGCAAGCCACTCTCCCGCTATCCGCTGGCAATCAAGCCGGTGGTGGATACGCGTGCGGTCTACCTGTTGCGTCACGCTCTGGAGGAGGTGACCCGCAGCGGCACCGCCAGGGCGCTGCAGTGGCTGCTGCCGACAGGGGTGCAGGTGGCGGGCAAGACCGGCACCACCGACAAACTGCGTGACAGCTGGTTCGCCGGTTTCGACCGTCAGCGGGTCGGTGTGGTCTGGGTCGGCCGTGACGACAACGGTCCCATGGGTCTCAGCGGCTCCGCCGGCGCCATGCGGGTGTGGGCCGATCTGATGCGCCGTGTCGGTGTGACCTCACTCGAAGAGCGTCCCCCGATCGGCATCGAACTGGTGGCCATCGACCCCAAGACCGGACTGCTCGGAGAGGGCTGCGAGGATGCCCGCATGACCCCCTTCTTCAAGGGCAGCGAACCCGATCGCTCGGCACCCTGCGCGCGGGGCAACAGCCTGATGGACGATGGGCTGCTTTGGCTGCAAAGATTGTTACAGTGAGTCCGCCGGGTCGCTCTGCGGCAGGCGTTCGTCTCACCTGGAGGCGAGGTGACGGTTAAAGAGCGCTTGTCGCTGGCCGATACCACTCTAGGTGTTCCATGCTGACCCCCATCGAGGCATTCTGTTGCCAGGGATTGGCCGGTTCCTGAGGGATATCGGGAATGAAGAGTCACATAAATCGCAGAAGGCATCCGCGACTGGAAATCGATATTCCCGCGGCCATCGAGATCGAGGGTCAGGTACACGACACCTGTCGTCTGCTCAACTTCTCCCGTGGCGGCGCCTATCTGACCTGCCATCATCCCTCGCTGAAGAAGGTCCTCAAACAAGGTTATTTTGCCGAGCAGGAGCGTCAGGAGGTGCTGTTGAAGCTGCCCTCCGAGTCGCTGCGGCTGAAAGCGCATGTGGTCTACTTCAACAATGACGGTCTGGGCCTCTCCTGCTCCGACGCCGACGGAGCGCGGCTCTACGAAAGCCTGCATGCCAAATCGCCCAGGCCACAGCAGGTGCGACGACAGGACACCGAGCGGCAGAGATCCGGGCCGGTACAGATGCGCCAACTGCTGGACCAGATCGAGGCGCAGTCGATCCGCTTTCTGGAGGCCGGCCTGGCCGCGTTTTTCAGCGAGGCCCAAACCCGGTTGCAACATCTGATCGCACAGACCAGCGACCCTCAGGAAGAGTCGGCCATCTTCTATACCCTCAACAGCCTGGAACAGGATCGGGAGCTGCTGTCAGAGCGCTTTATCGATCTGGTACGGCGGGGATTCTCCGAACTGGCCGGGGAGCCACAGCGATCAACTGATGCCGAAGAGGCGGAAGCCGAGGAACTGGCGTTGGTGGAGAAGCGCGAGATCGACACCTGGATTCTGATCAATGAGGCGGCTCGCCGGGTGGAGTCGGAGCTCTCACCCACGCTCTACCGGCTCGAGGCCGCGCTCTCGCACCTCTGCCAGGGGAATGTCCATAACGAGCTCAATCCGATCTCTCCGATCAGCCTGCTGACGCATTTCAAAAGTCTGCTCGACGACTATGACCTTGAGTTCGAGACGGTTCGCCTGACGGTGAAGGCGTTCCGCGATACCTTGCTCGGCGAGCTCAATCCGCTTTACGACGATCTGGTCAACCGCTTGCGGCAACAGGGCATCGTCGAACAGGACGATCTTCGGCGCGACACGTGGAGCATTTCCCCGTCACAGGAACTGGCGGACCGCGCGGGCAGCGCCATCGGCCGATTCGCCGCCTTCTCTCGGCAAGCTCCAACGCGGGACAGTGACGGGGCGTTGACAGACGCATCAGCCGCCGATCGGGAGGCCGTGCTGTCCACCTTGGCCACCCTCTCCGGTCTGCAGGGCGAAACCCTGCAGCAGCAGATCGAAAATCGGCTGCTGCAGGAGACCGCCCGGCCGATGAAGTTGAGCCCCGAGGCGCGCTCGGCCATCGGGGCGGGAGAGGAGCTGGTTGCCGAACTCAGCAGGGATCCACTGATCACGCACGAGCTGCAAGGGCTGTTGAGGAGTCTTAAGTTCCTCGTCATCGAAGCGGTGCTGCAGGACACCAGCCTGTTGGACAACCCGCAACATCCGGTTCGGCGTCTGCTGGACACCATCGAGTCGTTGAAGCCCTACGTGAATACGGGACCTCATCCCTCTGTGATACGCGATCGGGATGCCCATCGGCTGGTCGTCATCACACAGGCGGTGGAGTCCGGCCGTATAGAACATGTCAACGAGGTCACCCAGGAGATCCAGGCCCTGTTGCTGGAGCAGCGCGAGCGCTTCGAAAAAAACCGCAGGCTTGCCATCTCACGCTGTCTGAAGGACGAGAAGCTGAAGCGCGCGCAGATTCGCATCCATCAGGCATTGTCCGATCTGCTGCTGGGACGGCGCGTGTCGGCTCTCGTCGACCAACTGTTTCGCTTCGGCTGGGTCAACCTGCTGGTGCAGAAGGCGGTGCTCGGGGATGAACAACAGGCCTACCTGCAGGTGGTGGAGTCGCTCGCTGGACTCGGCAGTAAGACGTCGACCGATCGTGCCTTCGGCAAGCAGCGGCGGGCGACCCTGTTGGCCTTGATTCGCAAGGGCTTCAACGACTATCCGGTCTACCCTGAGGGTGCCCGTCGTTTCGAGCGGACGCTGGCGTCGGCGTTGCAG
>JARROA010000013.1:0-93976 GCA_037384425.1 Candidatus Thiodiazotropha sp.
AGTCACAACACTTAGTTTGCATAATAGAGAGCTATCAGTAGATAAATGTCTGAGATCACGCTGAAACAGAATCGCAGGGATACTGCCTGTCGAAAACGGGTTTTTCGACAGGCTCGTTAGGTAATCTGAATTGAGCGCACTTAATTACAAATCAGTTAGCACTGTAACAGCATTTGTTGCATTTATACTGTTTTTGATCCTATTAGTAGCGCCTGTAATTATTTTTAAGTTGTTTCAGGTGCAAGGCAATGAATCGGCATTCTTTATATCAAGAAGAGCAGCGATGCTTTTTTTAGGCATAGCTACTTTTTTATGGCTTGGTCGCAATGCAATTCATTCTGAATTAAGGCAAGCTATATGTGTCGGTTTGTCATTATCTATGTTTGCTTTAGCTACACTAGGTATTTTTGAATTTGTTCGTGACTTTGTAGGTATAGGAATATTTGCTGCTGTATCAACAGAAACAATTATTGGTTTTGCATATTACAGAATATGGAAAAATAATGGGAATGCCTAACAAGCGGGTCAGGGTCGGTCCCAATGGTCGTTGGACCTCACAGCGCACTAGCACAAGACACGGGGTCAAAACAGGGCGGGATCTCGTCATGGAGCGGTAACGAAGAATTAGGGAGTAACAAATGGCGGAACAGAATTCGATAGTCCGGGGGGTTCTCCTCGGCGTGGTGCTGGCAGTAACTATCGGATTGTTTGTACTGAAGCCGTATTTAAGCCGAGAAGATCTCTATCTTGGCTTGACGCCCGATGAGGTTGAGCGCGATAGGGCCGAGGCCATTCGTGAGACCCTCGCGGGGGTTCCGGCTACCCCATCGACCACTTCATCCGCTCCCCGTCCTCCCAAAGAGCCACCGAAGGTAGTTACTGCCGGCGACAAGCAGCAACTGGTGGTCAATGAGGCGACTCTGGATACAACTGCAGCTAACGGTGAAGCTTCACCGCCACCGTATTTCCCGATTACGATGGATTACAACCATCAGGCGATGTGGCTCGCGAAAGATGAGGATTTCAGTGATGGTGTCTCCTTGTGGGATCCATCTACCAGTGTGCTCAAATCCTGGCCCCTCGAACACGGTCCTTTCTCTTTTTTGATACCCCCGGCCCCCGCTGCGACTGCCGCCGGTCTGTTCCTGATCGGCGGAGTGCATATCGACAAAAGAGAGTGGTTGTACGATCCGACACGTGTGGCACTGATCACACGTGACGGCCATCTGTTGATGGCGCGTTTGCAGGAGGAGCGTGACCGGCCGAGTCTGCTTGCTCTGCGTGACCAGTCGGTTCTGGTGGTAGGCGGTTGCGCCGAGCAGTGTAAAAAGCGCGATGGGAGCACCTCGCACCGATACTCCAATGCGGTTGAACGCATCTCCCTTGTCGACAGCAAGCTGCATATCGACAGGTTGGCCGACCTCCCGGGGGAGCCGCGCATCGGTATCAGTCTGGTGGAGTTACAGGATGGGCGGGTGATGGCACTGGGTGGTTCATCCGGCCGCTACATGGGCAGCAAACCGATGTCAGCGCAAACCTGGTTTCTCAACCCCGCTTCCGGGAAGTGGGCGGAAGGCCCGACGATGAACACGGCGCGCATGAAGGCGACCGCCACCTTGCTGGACCAGGGGGATGTGCTGGTGGTCGGCGGCTGGACGCCGGAACACGACTGGCAGAACGGGCCGTCTGACAGCGTTGAACTCTGGGTGCCGGAGAAGAACCGGTTTTTCCCCGCGGCCCGCCTGCCGCTCAGAATGGCGGGGCACCAGGCCGTCTGGAGCGGTACCGGTACCGACCGGCAGTTGCTTGTCGCCGGTGGCATGGTCGGCGCCTGGAACGGCAACCGTGTCGTGCTGGGATACGATCAGAAGACAAAGCGCTGGCAAACCCGCGGCGAGAACTGCATTGCACACAACCGTGACGGCTCACTCTTTCTCGCCCCGCTGATATCGCTCGCACCGGCGCAGATCTGGTGCATGGAGACAAAAGTTCCCATCGAACGGGCATGGTCGGTCGTGGCATTGCGCGGTCCGGGCGAGGTGAACAAAACACCGCTGGCGGACAAGGCCGGTATCGCCTTACAACGTTCCCGTTTCGGTTTCCTGCCGCCAAAGGATGAGCTGCCGGGGCTGGTGGTTGGCGGTGCGGTCAGTGGCACGCCAACGGCGACCGTCGATGCGCTGTGGCTTGATGGGCGCATGCTTGCACTTGCTCCACTCAACCATGCACGCACCTGGCCCCAGGTGTTCCGCTTGCCGCAGGGGGGTATGGTGGTGGTTGGCGGTGCCGATGCCGTGCACAGCAACCGTTCCGATCCCTCGCCGCCGCCCGAGATCCTGTTCACCGATGGAGGGCTGGAACAGGCGCACTGGCAGGATCTGGAGCTGCCGTTGCCGCCCGGTGCGGTGTGGGGGCAACTGCGCGATGGCAGTTTCCTCATACTGAAGCCGGGAGGGGCCGTGGAGCAGCTTACCCTCAGCAGAACTGTGGATGGCGCAGTGCAGATCGCACGCCGGGATTTCCCCTCGCTCAACCGCTCGCGCAGGTGGTATAGCATGCTGGAAAAGGGCATGGATGTGGTGATACGCGAACTGGCCGACGGGCGGATTATCGTCGCTGGTGGTCAGGTGCCGCGCCACCGCATCGCCCTGCTGGATGACGATGTGCTCTCCGCCGGTGGCGAGACCCGTTACGTCGGCACAGGCCAGGATGGGGCGTCGTGGCAGTACGAAATCTACGACCCTGTGGCGAAGTGCTGGCACGAGTCGGCACAGTCGCTGACTGAGGGGGATTTGGCCGCTATTCTGGACGACGGCCGGGTGGTCAAGTGGGGTATAGACCGCCCCTGGGCATGGGAGGACGAGGCGCACCAGCCGGTCGGGATACTGCAGATCAGCCGTGCCGATGGCAGCGCCTGGCAGCAATGGCCGGCGGCATCTACACCGGCCATCGAGGTCGGTAATTACGGCTATGAATCCCGGCCCTTTGTGATGGACGACGAGCTGTTTCTCTCCGGCGCGCTTGTACAGCACCGCTCCGGAATCGGCATGGATGCGGTGCAATGGTTCAACACCTCCAGCCGGCAGTGGGAGACGGTGTGGGAGCTTCCGTCGGGAGAGAAGTGGCGGGACCACATTGGCCGGGTGGTGATCCGTACCCTGGCAAACGGCAAGCGGGTCATGTTGCCGGTAACGGAGAAATAGGCGATGCGCGAATACAGAAAAGCGGTCTTTATGTGCCAACTGCTGGCGGGTTTTTCCCTGGTGCTTTCCGCGCCGGGAACGGCAGACGAAGTGACCCCCTTGGCGCAGTTCATTCAAAGTCGTTCTGCGGCGGCCTGGTCGGAGCCGGGGACGATCATGCAGGGGCGGGTGAAGTTTGTCACCGGCAGCGATATCTGGCAGCCTGGAGAGCAGTTTGCCGACGGCAGCGACTGGTTGGCACTGGTCTGTCACCAGACGGCGTGCCGCTTACAACCGGCACAGCTGACGGTTCAGGCGAACTCCTGGCAGGGCCACTACGACGATTCGCCAACGGCCGGTCAGACGTTGCTGTTCAAAACTGCTGAGGTGGGCGAAGGCAACGTGGTCGTCTGGTTTGCGACGGCCAAACTTCAGACGTGGCTGACCCCCGGGGAGGTGACGACCTGGTACTCGCCACAGGGCACGTCGCGACCCGCGACAGGCAAGGGGACTCTGGAGGCGGAGGTCGCCCTGCCTGACGGCAGTGTGGCCGAGCTGGTTCCACTGATGTGGACAGTGGCAGCCCAGGACCGGCTGGAGCCGGGGGGCGATCACTACTCATCCCGCTATTACCTGCAACTGCGCAGCCAGGGTACGCGGCAAATGCTGCTCGGCGAGCTGGGCACCTGTTACGGCATCAACGGTATTACGCCGGAGGAATATCTGCGCTGGGCAGGCGATCTCGACCGGGATGGTGCCGCCGATTACCTGATCAGTTATATCGACGGGGAGGGGCCGGTGCACCTCTACCTTTCGGGAGACAGGAAGCCGGGCCAACTGGTGGGATTGTCCGGTGTATACGCATCGCCACCCTTTGGTGGTGAATGTTCCGGAGACTGAGTTTTCCTGGCGCCGCACCCATCGACGCCGCCAGATTTACACACGTTTGAGTGCCTGTTTAGCTCAAAGGGAAGAATAAATAGGGTTAACCTGAATCCGTGACGGACACCGCCACGGATTCAGGTTTAATATCGGTCGAATACCAATGCGGCTATATATACGTCGAATGGACATGATCTGTACAAAGTAGCTGAGCAGCATGGACTGCATTGGACAACCGCCCAATAAAAGCGAGAACTCAGACGCCCAACTGCGCTTCGTGTGGAGCCGGTTACGCTGTCGCTGGGTTTGATACAAAAGGAGGTCAGGAGATGCGCAAGGCACTAAGCATGGAGGAATTGAAAGGCGTCTACGGAAAAATTGCAAAACGATATGATTTTCAGCACGGACTAATTACCTTCAGAACCGATCAAAAAGGTAGAGAATTTTTGGTCGATAATACTGTGAGTGAAGGTGATACGGTTTTGGATTCAGGTTCCGGCACCGGTAGCACTGGATTAATGGCCGCCAAGAAAGTGGGGCGCAGAGGCAAGGTGATCCTTTTCGACCTCAGTAAAGCTATGCTATCCGTAGCGCGGGATAAAGTCGTACAGGAAAATCTACAGGAAAGAGTGGCTTTTCGAGCAGGGGATATGGTTCACTTACCATTCGATGACAACAGTTTCGATGTCGTGCTCTCAACGTACAGTCTCTGCCCCTTGTATGATCCAACAAAGGCGGCATTGGAGCTATACCGGGTAACGAAACCGGGTGGCAAACTTGGTATAGGCCACTCAACAGAACCGAAACACAGGTTTGTCAAATATCTGTCAGACCGGGTTGAAGATATTGCATGGCATTTCCCCTGGCTGTCGATGGGATGTCGCTCTATCAGCGTTCTTCCTGTATTGGAGAGCGCGGGAGGCAGAGTTGTTCTCTTACAACATATCGGCATTCCCTTGTGGCCGTTTTTGGTATTCGTAATCGAGAAGCCTGCAAACTGACAGGGCAAAACCACTCGGACTGTACACAGCGTCACTCGTTCCTCGCTCTGCTTTTTCTACCGGTGACTTTCGATCTTACAAATACAGTCAGTCTTGTTATTTCAACGCGCTAACGATCTGATTTATAGAGGTACGACAACTACGGAGCAGACTATGTTTATTGTGAGTAAAACTGGCGAAAATCATCTGGAAATCACATTGAGTGGTAAGTTGGACTCAGATGATATGAAGCATGCGCTGGATGAACTGGAGGAAAAATCAAAGGATATCGTCAATGGCACCTTGCTCTACGATGTCGTTGATTTTCACCTGCCTGCCTTGGGGGCTATCGCTGTAGAATTCTCACGCCTCCCGTCTATGTTTGGTTGGATAAGAAAATTCAAACGTGCAGCGGTTTTGACCGACAAGGAATGGATCAAGAAAGTCAGCGAACTCGAAGGGGCATTCACCCCAGGTCTGGAAATCAAGGGATTCGCAAGAGCTGAAAGGGACAAAGCAATAACCTGGTTGTCGAGCTGATTCCATCAATCAGGCTATATCTTCTTACAGAGGGACGGGGTCAACAACCCCGCGGGTTACCATGCGCGGTTATCCTTACCTGGTAGCCTAATCGACAAGAATCCCACGATCCGCATACCACTCTTTATCCAGCTTCCAGCGGACTTTTTCAATATCATCTCGGGTCAGTACCAGTTTGCGCACTTTGGATTGGAGCCTGCCCAGTTCCTTCTGGGCTTCAATCACAGCGGGATCCTGCTCTGACTTGTTTGCCAAACCCGGCTTGATCATGCCCAAAAACTGAACCGCCGGCATACTGGTAGAGCGGGGCGTCGACACCACCGCGGTCTTACCCTGAATCTCCAGGGCATGAAAACTATAGGGATAGGCGGCGATTTCCGCGTCCTGCTGCAGCATGTCGTCGATCTCTCCAAGTCGGAAATCGAGGTTGATCAGCCAGACGACGACTACGATCAGCAGTATCGCCCCAAGGACTCCGGCATATATTTTCGTACCACGATCAAGACTCATCGGTCAGCCCCTCCAAATAGCCAACCCTAAATTCATCTGGCCCTCACACTCAATGACAAATCTCACCGAGCTGAACAATACCTGCCATCTAGCTCACCTTTGGCACGCAATTTGTATTAGACGACGATCATGTCGACAGCCAAAAGTACCAAACCGCTGCGCGTCATGCTCGTCGATGACAAGTCTGACCGCCGGGAAATGCTCGATCTCGCCCTGCGGGACGTGGATTGCATGCTGGTGGCCTGTGTTTCGGGTGACAGCGATCTGTTGTCAGCGGTGGAAAGCTGCAATCCGGATGTGATCCTGATCGACATCGAGTCGCCGGGACGCGACACGCTGGAAAGTCTGGAATCGGTACAGTCAACCGTGCCGCGTCCGATGGTCATGTTCTCCCAGGACGACAACAACCAGACCATCCGTCGCGCCACGCAGGCGGGTGTAAGTGCCTATGTGGTGGATGGTCTTCAGACAAACAGGGTGCGTCCCATCATCGATGCGGCCGTGGCCCGCTTCCAGCACTTCAACTTCCTCGAATCCGAGCTGAAGAAGGCCCACAAGCAACTGAATGACCGCAAGGTCATCGACAAGGCCAAGGGCATCATCATGCGTCAACGCGGCCTTGGCGAGGAGCAGGCATACCAGGCGATGCGCAAGCTGGCCATGGACACCAATCGCAAACTGGCCGATGTCGCTCAGAACATCATCGAAGCCGCCAGTATTCTCGCTGGTTGATCGAACCAATCTGCACCAGGATGATTCAGTCTACCACCAAGTAGGTAGTAGATTTGGCTGAAAACAGTGCACTGGTTGCTAATGCACTACCTACGGTGATGACGTCAGGCAGTACTGTGAATTCACATAACGTTTATCTGGCAAAACGCCAACGTATTGAAAATAGGAAAACAAACCTTGAGGCAGCGATGTTCGCTCGCAGGCGACAGTAGAGGTGGCACAGCGCTTGCTGTTACGTTCGCAAGGTCGATCCCGGTCCAATGTCGGACCAGCCCAACGGAGGGCGTTGGTGATCGCTCCTGACGAACAGATTTAATCGGTCAACGCAGACCGGCATAAGGACAAAGGCGTCCATTCCCACACGATCTTCGATCGTGCAGGGGGGTGGACGTTATTTTTTGCCTGCGGGACCACTGAACGTTTTTTTACATTGACCACGAGGTGTTTATTCATGAGTGCAAGCAGTCCCATCCAGATCAGCCGCTGCAGAAGCTTCATCAAGCGGGCCGCCCTGGCTCTTGGCCTGTCCGCCGTTCTCGGACTGGGTGCCGGCACGGCCAGTGCCGAGCTCGGTTATCCGGAGAAGGAAGATCTGAAGTTTGGTTTCATCAAGCTGACCGACATGGCCCCGCTGGCCATCGCCTACGAGAAGGGCTACTTCGAGGATGAAGGTCTCTATGTGACCCTGGAGGCGCAGGCCAACTGGAAGGTGTTGCTCGATGGGGTCATCGACGGCCAGCTCGACGGCGCCCACATGCTGGCCGGGCAACCGCTGGCCGCCACCATCGGCTTCGGCACCAAGGCCCACATCGTCACTCCCTTCAGCATGGATCTCAACGGCAACGGCATCACCGTCTCCAACGAGGTGTGGGAGATGATGAAGCCGCACGTGGAGAAGCAGGCCGACGGCAAGCCGGCCCACCCGATCAAGGCCGATGCCCTGAAGCCGGTGGTCGATCAGTACAAGAAAGAGGGCAAGCCTTTCAAGATGGGTATGGTGTTCCCGGTGTCGACGCACAACTACGAGTTGCGCTACTGGTTGGCCGCCGGCGGAATCAACCCGGGTTACTACGCTCCTCACAAGGGTGACATCACCGGCCAGCTGAAGGCCGATGCGCTGCTCTCCGTGACCCCGCCGCCGCAGATGCCGGCGACCCTGGAGGCGGGCACCATCTACGGCTACTGCGTGGGCGAGCCCTGGAACCAGCAGGCGGTGTTCAAGGGCATCGGCGTGCCGGTCACCACCGACTACGAGATCTGGAAGGACAATCCGGAGAAGGTCTTCGGCATGACCAAGGCGTTCACCGAGAAGTATCCCAACACCAGCATCCGCGTGGTCAAGGCGCTGATCCGCGCCGGCAAGTGGCTCGATGAGAACGACAACGCCAACCGTCCCGAGGCGGTGAAGATCCTTTCCCAACCCAACTATGTGGGCGCCGACTACGAGGTCATCGCCAACTCCATGACCGGCACTTTCGAGTACGAGAAGGGCGACAAGCGTTCGGTGCCCGACTTCAATGTCTTCTTCCGCTACTACGCCACCTATCCCTACTACTCGGACGCGGTCTGGTACCTGACCCAGATGCGCCGCTGGGGCCAGATCAGCGAGCAGAAACCCGACAGCTGGTACGACAAGATCGCCAGGAGCGTTTACCGTCCCGACATCTACCGCAAGGCGGCCGAGGAACTGATCGCCGATGGACTGATGTCTGCCGATGATTTTCCGGACTTCGATAACGAGTCCGGCTACCGGGCCCCGCAGACCGAGTTCATCGATGGCGTCACCTTCGACGGTACCCAGCCCAACGCCTACATCGATAGCTTCCCAATCGGATTGAAGGGTGCGGAGCAGATTTGAAGCACTGAGTGAAACCACCTGATGCCCTTCTCCCTGAGGGGAGAGGCCCTCCACGTGGTCGAGTGTGAATTAGAAATCAGTTCGATCAGCCATCGACGCAGAACAGGATTAAGACAATGGCTATAGAGATGACATCCAAGACCTTCAACCTGCCGCGTTTCGAGCGTCTGCTCGAGCGTCTGGCCAGCGATCAGGTCGGCAAATCGATCACCCGGCTGACCAAGCAGCTGCTGGTGCCCTTCATCGCCCTGGCGGTCTTTCTGGGCCTCTGGAGCGTTGGCGCCAAAAATGTGGAGACCTCGCTCGGCGTGCTGCCCGGTCCCGCCAAGGTCTGGGAACAGACACAGGTGCTCTACGCTGAACACAAAGCGGAACGGGTCAAGGCGGAGGCCTTTTACGAGCGGATGGAGACGCGTGTCGAGAAGGCGATCGCCGCCGCTCAGCCACAGGAGCGCATCGAGCGCATGCGCGAGCGCAAGTACACCGGTAAGGAGACCTTCATCGACCAGATCCTGACCAGTCTTGTGACGGTGATGGCCGGCTTTGTGGTGGCCTCGCTGATCGCCATACCCATCGGCATCGTCTGCGGGATGAGTGCGACCCTCTACACCGCCATCAACCCGTTGATCCAGATCTTCAAGCCGGTCTCACCGCTGGCCTGGCTGCCGCTGGTGACCATGGTGGTCTCGGCCCTCTACGTGAGCAACGACCCGATGTTCTCCAAGTCGTTTCTCAACTCGGCCATCACCGTCACCCTCTGCTGTCTCTGGCCCACCATCATCAACACCACCGTGGGTGTCTCGGGTGTGGACAAGGACCTGATCAACGTCAGCCGCGTGCTGCGCCTCAACGCCTTCACCAAGACGGTGAAGATCGTGCTGCCCTCGGCCATCCCGATGATCTTCACCGGCCTGCGCCTGTCGCTGGGTATCGGCTGGATGGTGTTGATCGCGGCCGAGATGCTGGCGCAGAACCCGGGCCTCGGCAAGTTCGTCTGGGACGAGTTCCAGAACGGCAGCTCCGACTCCCTGGCGCGCATCATGGTGGCGGTGCTGGTGATCGGCTTCATCGGTTTCCTGCTCGACCGCGGCATGCTGAGCCTGCAGCGGGCTTTCAGCTGGGACAAGAACGCGGTACTGCGATAGCGCTGCTGCGCAGCGCTACGAGTTTTGAGTTTTCAGTGTTGAGTTTTTAGTTGATGGGTTCGCTGCGCTCAGTTGTTTTAACCCCCTCTCCCTGGCCCTCTCCCGCGAGGGGAGAGGGAATTCACAGATGCAGAGGGGCGGTAAACGGATGGGTTGTATGAACGACGAATGTGCAGGTTTCTCTGCTCTCGATCAGAACGTCCCCTCTCCCCTCGCGGGAGAGGGCCAGGGAGAGGGGGGAAACCGTGAGCGAAGCGAACACCAAAACTAAAACTCACAACTAAAAACTTCTTAACAAGTTAGTCAGGTGTGTCAGGACGCACCCAATCAAGTCAGGTGAAACAGAATGAACAGTTACCTCAACATCGACCATGTGAGCATCACCTTCCCGACCGACAACGGTCCCCTGAACGTGCTCAGGGACGTGGATCTGAAAGTGGCCCAGGGAGAATTCATCTCGCTCATCGGTCACTCGGGCTGCGGCAAATCGACCGTGCTCAACATCGTCGCCGGCCTGCTCAACGCCACCGAGGGTGGCGTCATTCTGGAGGAGCGGGAGGTCACCGAGCCGGGTCCTGACCGGGCGGTGGTGTTCCAGAACCACTCCCTGCTGCCCTGGCTGACGGTCTACGACAACGTGCGCCTGGCGGTGGACCAGGTGTTCAAGAAGACCAAATCGAAAGAGGAGCGTCACCGCTGGACCCTGCACAATCTCGAACTGGTGCACATGTCCCACGCGCTGGATCGCAAGCCGGACGAGATCTCCGGTGGCATGAAGCAGCGTGTCGGCATCGCCCGCGCCCTGGCCATGGAGCCCAAGGTGCTGCTGATGGACGAGCCCTTCGGCGCGCTGGACTCCCTGACCCGCACCCATATGCAGGACTCCCTGATGGAGATCCAGTCGCGGCTCAACAATACCGTCATCATGATCACCCATGACGTGGACGAGGCGGTGCTGCTGTCGGATCGCATCATCATGATGACCAACGGCCCCTCGGCCACGGTCGGCGAGATCCTCAACATCGACCTGCCCAAACCGCGCAACCGGCTGGCACTGGCCGAGAATCCGGTCTACAACCACTACCGGGCCGAGGTGGTGCGCTTTCTTCACGAGCGCCATCAGCAGCCGGAAGACGACCAGCCCAGGAAACCGTCGGAATCCGAGCGCGACACCGTGGTCGACCTCTCGGCTTGGCTCAAGTCGGCCCAGTCCGCCAGCGGCAAGACCCTGGAGAAGACCCAGCTCAATCTCGGTTTCATACCGTTGACCGACTGCGCACCACTGCTGGTGGCCAAGGAGAAGGGCTTCTTTCGCCAGCAGGGACTCGACGTGGAACTCTCGCGTGAGAACTCCTGGGCCAAC
This sequence comes from Candidatus Thiodiazotropha sp., assembly GCA_037384425.1. Classification (GTDB taxonomy): domain Bacteria; phylum Pseudomonadota; class Gammaproteobacteria; order Chromatiales; family Chromatiaceae; genus Thiodiazotropha. The sequence continues at coordinate 11,193 of JARROA010000013.1, forward strand.
ATCCGCGACAAGGTCGCCATCGGTATGCTCGACGGCGCTCAGATGCTGGCCGCCATGCCCCTGGCCAGCGCGGTGGGTGCCAACACGGCCGGCACAGGCGGTACGGTGCCAATGATCACGGCCATGAGTCTGGATCTCAACGGCAACGGCATCACGGTATCAAAAGCGATCTATGAACAGATGGTGGCGACCGGCGAGACCGATCTTGATTCGCCAGCCGGCAGCGGCCGCGCATTGAAGAAGGTCATCGAGGCGAACAAGGCGGCGGGGGAGAAACCCCTGATGTTCGCCACCGTGTTTCCCTACTCGTCCCACAACTACCTGCTGCGTTACTGGCTGGCGGCCTCGGGCATCGATCCCGACAACGACATCCAGCTCTCGGTGGTGCCGCCGCCGCAGATGGTCAACTACCTGCAGGCGGGGGTGATCTCCGGCTTCTGCGTCGGCGAGCCCTGGAATACGCTGGCTGTCTGCAACGGCCTGGGCCACACCCTGGCCGCCAGCTACGACATCTGGAACAACCACCCGGAGAAGGTCTTCGGCGTGGCCGGCAGCTGGGCGGCGGCCAATCCCAACACCCATCAGGCGGCGCTCACCGCCCTGATCAAGGCCTGCGAATGGATCGACCGGCCGGATAACCGGGAGGAGGTGTGCGAGCTCTTGAGCCAGGGCCGCTACGTCAACGCACCGAAGGAGATCCTGCAGAAATCGATGCTCGGCACCTTCCAGTTCTCCCGCGATGCCGATGCCGTCGAGCGGGCCGACTTCAACGTCTTCAGCCGTTACAGCGCCAACTACCCCTGGCACTCCCATGCCCTCTGGTTCCTCACCCAGATGGCGCGCTGGGGTCAGCTGCGCGAGCCTGTCGATCTGAAAAAGATCGCCCGTCAGGTCTATCGCCCCGAGCTATTCCGCAAGGCCGCGGCGGCATTGGGCATCGATCTGCCGGTCACGGAGATGAAACCGGAAGGCGTGCATGCCGAGGTCTGGACACTGAAGGGGCGGCAGGGCGAGCTGACGCTGGGAGCGGACCGCTTTTTCGACGGCGCCACATTCGATCCCGCCGATCCGATCGACTACCTGACACAACAGCCGGTGAGCAGTCTCTCTTTCACCCTGAACGCATTGCGCGAAGCGAATCCGCTACCGGCAGCGCCGGCGAAAGCCCGCCTGACAGAAGAGGCAAGCCAATGAACAAACAGAAACTGATACTGGTCGGCAACGGCATGGCCGGTGCGCGGACCCTCGAGGAGCTGCTGAAGCTGGAACCGGCGATGTACGACATCACCGTGTTCGGCGCCGAGCCCCATCCCAACTACAACCGCATCATGCTCTCGCCGGTGCTGGCCGGCGAAAAGACGGTGGACGATATCGTGCTCAACAGCCGCGAGTGGTACGCCGAGCACGGCATCAGCCTGCATACCGGCGATCCGGTGGTGGCGATCGACCGTAAGGCGCGCCAGGTGAGGACCGCCTCCGGCATGACGGCGGATTATGACCGTCTGCTGTTGGCCACCGGCTCCAATCCCTTCATCATCCCGGTGCCAGGACACGACCTGGACGGGGTGATCGGCTTTCGCGACATCCGCGACGTGGAGATCATGCTCGAGAGCGCCCGTCAGCACAAGAAGGCGGTGGTGATCGGCGGCGGCCTGCTCGGCCTGGAGGCGGCCAACGGCCTGAAGAAGAACGGCATGGACGTGACCGTGGTGCATCTCATGGACATCCTGATGGAGCGCCAGCTCGACAAGCCCGCCGCCAACCTGCTCAAGGCATCCCTGGAGGAGAACGGCCTGCGGTTTCTGATGGAGGCCCAGACCGAGGCGATCCTCGGCGAGCAGCGCGTGAGCGGCGTGTGCTTCAAGGACGGCAGCGAGATCGAGGCCGACCTGGTGGTGATGGCGGTGGGCATCCGTCCCAACATGGGCTTAGCGAAAGACGCCGGTCTGCACTGCGAGCGGGGCATCGTGGTCAACGACACCCTGCAGACCTTCGATCCGCGCATCTATGCGGTGGGCGAGTGCGTGCAGCATCGCAACAACTGCTACGGCCTGGTGGCGCCCCTGTTCGAGCAGGCCAAGGTCTGCGCCAATCATCTGGCCCATCTCGGCTTCGGCCGTTATGAAGGTTCGGTGACCTCGACCAAGCTGAAGGTCACCGGTATCGATCTCTTCTCCGCCGGCGAGTTCAACGAAGGCGAGGGGGACGAGACCCTGGTACTGCAGGACCCGGCCCAGGGGGTCTACAAAAAGCTGGTGATCCGCGACAATCGCATCAAGGGCGCGGTGATGTACGGCGACACGATGGACGGCACCTGGTACTTCCAGCTGTTGCGCGAGGGCACCGACATCTCCAGCTTCCGCAACACCATCCTGTTCGGCCAGCACGACCTGGGTGATGCCGGACATGGCGAGGAGACGCGGGTGGCCAAGCTTGCCGACGACGCCGAGATCTGCGGTTGCAACGGCGTCTGCAAGGGTGACATCGTCAAGGCCATCTCCAGCAAGGGCTTGTTCACCCTGGACGAGGTGCGGGCGCACACCAAGGCCTCGGCCTCCTGCGGCTCCTGCACCGGCCTGGTGGAGTCGCTGCTGGCCTCCACCGTGGGCGAGGGCTATGCCGCCGCGCCGAGCAAGCAGGCGATGTGCGGCTGTACCGAGCACAGTCACGACGAAGTCAGAAAGGCGATCCGCGACGAGGCGCTGAAGTCGATGCGCGCTGTGTTCGACCTGCTCAACTGGAAGACGCCGGACGGCTGCTCCAGCTGCCGCCCGGCCCTCAACTACTACCTGCTGGCCGCCTGGCCGGGCGAGTACGAAGATGACGCCCAGTCCCGCTTCATCAACGAGCGGGCCCACGGCAACATCCAGAAGGACGGCACCTACTCGGTAGTGCCGCGCATGTTCGGCGGCCTCTGCAGCGCCAACGATCTGCGCGCCATCGCTGATGTGGCCGACAAGTACCGGGTGCCGGAGATCAAGGTCACCGGCGGCCAGCGCATCGACCTGTTCGGGGTGAAGAAGGAGCAGCTGCCGGCGGTGTGGAAGGATCTCTCGGCGGCCGGCTTCGTTTCCGGTCACGCCTACGGCAAGGCGCTGCGTACGGTGAAGACCTGCGCCGGCAAGAACTGGTGCCGTTTCGGCACTCAGGACTCCACCGGACTCGGCGTGCAGTTGGAAGAGCTGACATGGGGCTCCTGGATGCCGCACAAGTTCAAGCTGGCGGTCTCCGGCTGCCCGCGCAACTGCGCCGAGGCGACGATCAAGGACTTCGGCGTGGTCTGTGTCGATTCGGGCTATGAGCTGCACATCGGCGGTAACGGCGGCATCAAGGTGCGGGTCACCGACCTGTTGTGCAAGGTCTCGAGCGAGGCCGAGGTGATCGAATATGCCGGCGCTTTCATCCAGCTCTATCGCGAGGAGGGCCAATATCTGGAGCGCACCGCGCCCTGGGTGGAGCGGGTCAGCCTGGGCTATGTGAAACAGCGCATCGTCGATGACGGGGCTGGCCGGCAGCTGCTCTATGAACGCTTCAAGCACAGTCAGCAGTTCGCCCAGGTCGATCCCTGGCAGGCACGCGCCGACGGGGCCGAATCCCATGAATTCACACCTTTGAGTATCGACCGACTGAGGGCGGCATCATGACCGACTGGATCGCTATCGCAAAACTCGACGACATCCCGAGACTCGGTGCGCGCAAGCTGCAGACCGAGAGCCTCGACATCGCCGTCTTCCGTACCGGCAACGACCAGGTCTTCGCCCTCCGCGACCGCTGTCCCCATCGCGGCGGACCGCTGTCCCAGGGCATCGTCCATGGCCAGGCCGTGAACTGTCCGCTGCACAACTGGAAGATCGACCTCGAGAACGGCCAGGTGCAGGGACAAGACGAGGGGTGTGTTCACACCTACGGCGTCAAGGTGGAGGAGGGGGTGGTCTACCTCAGCCTCGCCTCGCTGGAGTCGGCGGCCTGAATCGATAGTGGGAGATGGGGGGATTGGTGGGGCAGGGCCCCACCCTACACTCCGAACGGTAGGGTGGGGCCCTGCCCCACCGAAAAGCCCAATCAGACGGACTGAACGGTAGGGTGGGGCCCTGCCCCACCGAAAAGTCCAATCAGACGGACTGAACGGTAGGGTGGGGCTTGCCCCACCGAGAAGCACAATGAGACAAACATGGTGCGGCAAGCCGCACCCTACGAGATGTCCGCATATGATCGCAACACGCTTCAATCAACGCGTAGGGTGCGGCTCGCCGCACCGATAACCCTGCTGACTGGAGGTTGTCTCGATACGAGACGTCAGTGAAAGTGAAACGACAAAACGAACCATGTCTCCGATGAAACAGGCAGTCCCCATGCACGAACCGGTCAAGAGCACCTGTCCCTACTGCGGCGTCGGCTGCGGTCTGCTGGTGCAACGGGGTGCCGACGGCGAGTGGCTGATCAAGGGCGATCCGGCACACCCCTCCAACCAGGGCAGGCTCTGTTCCAAGGGTACGGCGCTCAGCGAGACGCTCGATCACGACGGCCGTCTGTTGACGCCGGTGGTCGATGGTGAAGCAACGGACTGGGAGCCAGCGCTCGACCGGGTGGCGAACCGCTTCCGCGAGATCATCGACCGGCACGGCCCCGACGCCGTGGCCTTCTATGTCTCAGGCCAGCTGCTGACCGAGGACTATTACGTGGCCAACAAGCTGATGAAGGGCTTCATCGGCTCGGGCAACATCGACACCAACTCCAGGCTCTGCATGTCCTCCTCGGTGGCGGGACATATGCGGGCCTTCGGCTGCGACAGCGTGCCGGGGTGCTATGAAGATTTCGAGCAGGCCGAACTGATCCTGCTCACCGGCTCCAATACCGCCTGGTGCCATCCGGTGCTCTACCGGCGCATCGTCAAGGCGAAGGAGCGCAATCCGGCCCTGCGGGTGGTGGTGGTCGATCCCAGGGAGACCGCCACCTGCGAGATCGCCGATCTGCATCTACCGCTGCGACCAGGTAGCGACAGTATCCTGTTCAACGGGCTGCTCAGCTTCCTCGATGACAACCGGGTGATGGACCGGGATTTCGTGGCGGATCACACAGAGGGACTGGAAGCGGCTCTGCAGGCGGCGCGTTGGTACGCGCCGTCGGTCACCGCCGTGGCCGAGCTTTGCGGTCTGCCGCTGGATGATCTGCTGACCCTCTACCGCTGGTTCCTGATGACCGAGCGGTCGGTGACCCTCTACTCCCAGGGCATCAACCAGACTTCCAGCGGTACCGACAAGGTCAATGCCATCATCAACTGCCATCTGTTCACCGGGCGCATCGGTCGCCCGGGGATGGGCCCCTTCTCCATCACCGGCCAGCCCAACGCCATGGGGGGACGCGAGGTGGGGGCGCTCGCCAATCAGCTTGCCTGCCACATGACTATCGAAAACCCGGACCACCACTCACTGGTGCGACGCTTCTGGCAGAGCGACCGGCTGACCGATCGTGTCGGCCTGAAGGCGGTCGATCTGTTCCAGGCGGTGGAATCGGGCAAGGTGAAGGCGCTCTGGGTGATGGCCACCAATCCAGCGGTCAGCCTGCCCGACGCCAACCAGGTACGGCGGGCGTTGGCGCAGTGCGAGTTCCTGGTAGTTTCCGATAGCGTGCGCGACACCGACACCAGCGCCTATGCGGATGTGCTGTTGCCGGCCCAGGGCTGGGGCGAGAAGTCGGGCACGGTGACCAGCTCCGAACGCAGCATCAGCCGTCAGTACCCCTTCCAGGATCCGGCCGGGGAGAGCCGTCCCGACTGGTGGATTCTCTGTCAGGTGGCGCAGCGCATGGGCTACCCGGGATTCGGTTATGCCGGACCGCATCAGATCTTCAGCGAGTACGCCGCGCTTTCCGGTTACGAGAATGACGGGCAACGTGATTTCGACATCTCCGCCCTGGCCGACCTCAGCCTGGGCGACTACGACCGTCTGCAGCCGGTGCAGTGGCCGGTGCCTGCGGGACACCCTGAAGGCACGGCACGGTTGTTTGCCGACGGGCGCTTCTACACTCCGTCCGGTCGTGCCCGATTTCTGGCGGTGACGCCGAGGCCGCCGGGCAACGCGGTGTCGGATGCCTATCCACTGGTGCTCAATACCGGCCGGGTGCGCGATCAGTGGCACACCATGACCCGCACCGGCAAGTCGGGCCGTCTGTTCGGCCACGACAACGAGCCATTCGCCGAGATCCATCCCAAGGATGCCCGCAGTTACGATGTGGAAGAGGGCGAGCTGGTCAACGTCACCAGCCGCTGGGGCGAGATGATCGTTCGCGCGCGGCTGACCGAACGTCAGGCCAGGGGCCAGATCTTCGTGCCCATGCACTGGAATGATCAGTTCGCCAGCAGCGCCACGGTGGACAGTCTGGTCAACCCGGTACTCGATCCGGTGTCGGGACAGCCGGAGTACAAACACACCCCGGTTTCCATTCACCCCTACCGGCCCGCCTGGCACGGTTTTCTGCTGACCCGCGAGCGGGTGACGCTGGCGCAGGCCACCTATTGGGCCAAGGCCAAGCGCGACGGCCTCTGGCACTACGAGCTGGCCGGGGAGGCGGTGGCCGAGGACTGGTCGGCGGTGGCCCGTGACCTGCTCAGCTCCACCAACGACCTTGCTCAGTGGGCGGAGATGATGGACGGCGCCGGCGGCCAGTACCGGGGCGTCAGCCTGTCCGGGGGACGGTTGCAGAGCTGCCTCTTCATCGGCCCGGATCACCGACTGCCGAAGCGCGACTGGTTAGTGCAGCTGTTCGCCCAGCCCGAATTGACGAGACAGGAGCGGCTGCGGCTGTTGGCGGGCGCGCCGGGCAACGCCCAGGAGGATGCGGGCAAGACCATCTGCGCCTGCTTCGGTGTCGGCATCAACACCCTGATGCTCGGCATCCGGGAGCAGGGACTGCACACCCCCGAGGCGATCGGCGCGGCCCTGAAGGCGGGTACCAACTGCGGTTCCTGCCTGTCGGAGATCAAACATCTGATTCAGGAAAACCTGCCACAGACGGCTTAGGGGAGTGGGGCACGAGTGAGACTTTGAGAAGATTTCCGACAGAACTCGGTGGGGCAGGGCCCCACCCTACAGTTCAATCAAGCGTAGGGTGCGGCTTGCCGCACCGAAACACACAAAAATAGAGCGACCATTTTCAATTTGGCAGGAGAAGCGCAATGACAGCCGAAGAGATCAACCTAGTGAAGACCAGCTGGGCCAAGGTGGAGCCGATCGCCGACAGAGCCGCCGTGCTGTTCTACGGCCGGCTGTTCGAGGTCTATCCCGAGGTCAAAACCTATTTCAAGGGCGACATGGATGAGCAGGGCCGTAAGCTGATGACGATGATCGGCCTGGCGGTCAACAGCCTGGACAACCTGGAACCGTTGCTACCCGCCATTCGTGAGTCGGGCCGGCGTCACGCGATCTACGGCGTCAAGGAGGAGGACTACGACAAGGTGGCCGGAGCCCTGTTGTGGACCCTGGAGCAGGGTCTCGGTGACGGCTTTACCGATGAGGTCAGGGGCGCATGGGTGAAGACCTATACCGTCCTCGCCGAGGTCATGAAGGACGGGGCACTCGAGCTGGCCTGATTCCGCGACTGTTTATGCGGAGGGGTAGGGGAGCCAGAGCAGTGCCGGCTCCTCTCCCTTTTTCAGTACCTGCTTGAGCAGGACGTTCCCCCGGCTGGTATCCCAGCGCAGGATGGTTTCGCTGTCACCGCTCGCCGTGTCAGCATTTTCCTTCACCGGCTGGCCCATCTGCTGCAGCAGTTGCTGGATCAATTGATCGTGGTACCTCCGCCGGTAACCGATCCTCACGCCGTTGATCCACTTATCGCGAAAGTAGATTGCGATGAAATGGGCCGGTATACCATTGTAGATGCCAATTTTCGTCGCGCAGAGACGGTTGCCGAAGTCGGTGTCGGTGTCCTGGCATTTCCAGTCGATGTCGGGAAACACCTCCCGCAACTCGTCTTCGGTAAAGCGGTCGTCCAATGCGTCCAGATTGAACTTGATCTCATCCTCCCCCCAGAGAAAGAGCACCACCGAGTCGGTGCGGCGTTGACCGTCTTCGGTGAAGACCAGCCAGTAGATGGGGACGATCACGATGATAAAGGCCATCAGGCGCTTGTAGAGGGGGTTGAGCTTCATTTTTTGCCGATTGAGTGTTCTTCGTGGGAGGAGCGCTGATTGTGTGTCTAATTTTGAATGTTGAATTATGAATTTTGAATGGGTTGTGTGCGCTGCGCGCACGCATTGTATTTATAACCGGATTCTATTCTCAGGTCGGTAATGGGTACATCCATGCTCCAATTCTCCAACCGGTTCAGGTATGCCGGTTACAGAACACTGGCCTTTCAAATAAGATCGCGAGCGAAACGAGTACCGACAATTCAAAATTCATAATTCAACATTAAAAGTTAGCTAAAACAAGGGCGGCACCCCACAGGATACCGCCCCCGTTTTTTTAAAAAGCCGAAAACCGGCTATTTGTTTTCCCGGTTGTCGATCAGGTGGTCGACCACGCTGGGATCGGCCAGGGTCGAAGTGTCGCCCAGGTTTTCCAGCTCGTTCGCCGCGATCTTGCGCAGGATACGGCGCATGATCTTGCCGGAGCGGGTCTTCGGCAGGCCGGGTGCCCACTGAATGATGTTGACCTTGGCGATGGGGCCGATCTCGTCGCGCACCGTTTTGACCAGCTCGGCCTTGAGCTCGTCGCCGCCTTCGACGCCGGCCATCAGGGTGACATAGGCGTAGATGCCCTGACCGGTGAGTTCATGGGGGTAGCCGACCACCGCGGCCTCGGCCACCGAGTCATGCAACACCAGGGCCGACTCGATCTCGGCGGTGCCGAGACGGTGGCCGGAGACGTTGAGCACGTCGTCCACGCGGCCGGTGATCCAGTAGTAGCCGTCCTCGTCGCGGCGGGCACCGTCGCCGGTGAAGTAGTAGCCCGGGTACATGGCGAAGTAGGTCTCGAAGAAGCGTTTGTGGTCGCCGTAGACGGTGCGCATCATCGAAGGCCAGGGATGCTTGATCGCAAGATTGCCCTCGGCAGGATTACCTTCGATCTCCACGCCCTGGTCGTCCAGCAGCACCGGCTGTACGCCGAAGAAGGGATGGGTGGCGGAACCGGGTTTCAGCGGGGTGGCGCCGGGCAGGGGCGTCATCATATGGGCACCGGTCTCGGTCTGCCACCAGGTGTCGACGATGGGGCAGCGCTCGTCACCGACCACCTTGTAGTACCACTCCCAGGCCTCCGGGTTGATCGGTTCGCCCACGGTGCCGAGCAGGCGCAGACTCTTGCGGCTGGTCTTCTTCACCGGCTCCTCGCCGGCGCCCATGAGGGAACGGATGGCGGTGGGGGCGGTGTAGAAGGTGGCCACATTGTGCTTGTCGCAGACCTGCCAGAAGCGGGAGATGTCGGGGTAGGTGGGGATGCCCTCGAACATCAGGCTGATGGCGCCGTTGTTCAACGGGCCATAGACGATATAGGTGTGGCCGGTGACCCAGCCCACGTCGGCGGTGCACCAATAGACCTCGCCGTCCTTGTAGTCGAACACCAGCTTGTGGGTGATGGCCGCCTGCAGCAGATAGCCGCCGGTGGTATGCAGTACGCCCTTGGGCTTGCCGGTGGAGCCGGAGGTGTAGAGGATGAACAGGGGGTCATCGGCATCCATCTCCTCGGGCGGGCAGTCGGCGGCAGCGTCGGCCATGGCTTCGTGGTACCAGACGTCACGCTGATCGTGCCATTCGACCGGATCGCCGCCGCGCTGGACCACGATGCAGGTGTGGACGTTGGGGCACTGGGCGATGGCCTTGTCGGCGTTGGCCTTCAACGGCACCTTCTTGCCGCCACGCATGGACTGGTCCGAGGTGATGACCACCTGGCAGTCGGAGTCGAGAATACGGTCGCGCAGTGCATCCGGAGAAAAGCCGCCGAAGACGATGGAGTGGATGGCGCCGATACGGGTACAGGCCAGCATGGCCACCGCGGCCTCGGGGATCATCGGCAGGTAGAGGGAGACCCGGTCGCCCTTCTTCACGCCACGGGACTTCAGCACGTTGGCGAACTTGCTGACTTCCGCGTGCAGTTCCCGGTAGGTGATCTTGCGGTCCTCTTGCGGATTGTCGCCCTCCCAGATGATGGCGACCTGGTCACCGCGGGTATCCAGGTGACGGTCGAGGCAGTTGTAGGAGACATTCAGCTTGGCACCCTTGAACCAGTTGATGTGCAGGTCGTCTTTGTCGAAGCTCCAGTCGAGCACCTTGTCCCACTTCTTGAACCAGGTGACGTACTGCTCGGCTTGTTCGGCCCAAAAGCCCTCCGGATCCTCGACGGACTGCCGGTACATGGCCTGATACTGATCGTCGTTGATGTTTGCCTGCGCCGCGAAGTCGGCGGGTACGGGGTAAACCTTGTTTTCTGACATTGGATGCTCCTCAACGATGTTGTAGGTAATTATTGAGTGGCGGGAGTGCTCCCGTTGAATAACAGTTCCTTTGAATAAAACCGCAAGACCCTGGTGGTGTTGTATTTGTCTGAGCCGCTCCATCGATTATGCATGAAATCACCATTCTATTGCCTGTCAGCGGGTAAGGAAACGGCTGAGCTGACATTGACTCGGCCGAGGCACAATCTCCGCCGCCATGGCGAGGAAGAGTTCGGCGGTGGCCAGCGCGTCGCTCAGGGCGTTGTGCGCCTTGTAGTTGGGAAGATTGTAACGGGGACGCAGGTTGAACAGACGCAGGTCGCCCGGCTGTATGGTGTGGTTGCGACGTTCGAACAAGCGCTGCGCAAGCACCAGTGTGTCGATGGTCGGTATCACGAACGGGGCCCCGTAGAGTTTCTGGCAGGCGGCGCTGATGAAGTTCTGTTCGATGGAGGCGTAGTGGACCAGCATGACCTTGCCGGCCAGTCGCGAGAGCAGTTCCGGTAGCGCTTCCCTGATGCTGACACCGGTGGCGGCCTGATCGTCGGTGATCTGGTGAATCACCGCTGACTCCTCCGGGATCTGACCGTCGATGGAGATCAGTTGGTGGCGCGAGGTCTCCAGCCGGATGGTCATGTGCTGGATCTCCACCAGCCCATAGCTCAGGATGTGGTCATGCTTGGGATCGAGGCCGGTCGTCTCCAGATCGAGGGCGACGATCACGAGATCCTCGCACTGGGTCTTTTTTGGCATCAACGGCGTCGACAGATAGTCGTACAGGGCACCCGGCAGACTCTTCGAGAGGGCCCGTTTGCGCAGTGTCTCCAAACTGAGAAAGCGTTTAAGCACTATCGGAATCTTCCACCCTGGTAGCGGTTTTCCATGGTCTCCTGCATGTCCTGAATGACCCGAAACGCGTCCTTCAGGTGGCGGCGTTCCAGATCAGAGAGTTCGTCGGGTGACAGGTAGTTGTCAGCCTGCATGCCCTTGCGGATCTGCTCCGCCTGGTGGTTGATGCGCATACTGGCGATGAACTCCAGGGCGTCGATGAGATTGTCGCCCATTTCGCGGCTGAGTATGGTGGTCTCTGCTGCCGCTTCCAGTCGCTCGGTGGTGTTGACCGGCTTCAATCCCTGGCTGAGCGCGAAGACCCGTGCGATATCGGTGATCGGGACGATGCCCCGATGCTTGATATCGAAGGTGTCGTTGTGCTCGCCATCATGGATGAGTACGAAGTTGCGGAAGAAGCCGAGCGGTGGCCGGTGCTGCAGGGCGTTGGCCGCCATGTAGGCGGTGAAGATGCCGTTGCCCCGGGTCTTGTCGAGAATGTCGCCCTGCAGTTCGTTGAAGAGCTCCTTTTCCCCATGCACGGGACGCAGGTCGAAGAAGATGCTGGAGAGCATCAACGCCATGGGGTCGGGCTTGTTGATCCAGGTATTGAAATATTTGCGCCAGGCGCTCAGGGTCTGCCGCCACTTGGGATTGGAGGCCATGGCGTCGCCCGGGCAGTAGATGAAGTTGCAGGCGTTGAGGCCGTCGGTGACCCGCCTGGAGAGCTGTTCGAAATAGTCGGCGTGCTCCGGCTGCATCTCGTCGGAGATCAGCAGGGCGTTGTCCTGATCGGAGTGGGAGGTCTGCTCCCGCCGCGCCTGGGAGCCGCCGCACATCCAGACATAGGGCACGGGCGCGGGTCCGAGATCGACCTCGGCCATCTCGATCAGACGCACGGTCAATGCGTCGGTGATGCTGGCGATGGCGTCTCCGATGTGCAGCGCAGAGGCGCTGGAGTTGGCCAACTGGAACTGCAGTTCCGGCAGGCGGGCGCTGATATCTGCCAGATCATCGATGGTTTCCGCCTTGCGCACATCGGTCGCGAGGTAGGCGGAGTTGGTGGTCTGATGTCGGGCCAGGTCGGTGGCGGTGAGCATGCCGACCACCTGGCTGTTGCGCATCACCGGCAGGTGGTGGACGTGCAGGCGGGTCATGGTCATCAGGGCCTGGATCGCCAGGGTGCTCTCCTGGATGGTCTCCAGGTCGGCGGTCATGATCTTGCTCACCGGCTCCTCGGTCGAGAGCCCCGCGGCGACGCAGCGCTTGCGCAAATCGCGATCGGTGATCATGCCGGCCAGGCGCTCGCCGTCCATCAGCATCACCGAGGAGACGTTCTTGTCGCTCATCAGCTTGGCCGCCTCACGGATGGAGCTGTTGACGTCGATGACCACCGGTGACTTCTTCAGCAGGTCGGAGACCTCGACCGTCATCTGCGCGATGCTGCTGGTTTCGTTATTGTCCTGCAAGGTGCGCACGGCCTGCTTGAGCCGGTCGCGGATGGAGTCGGTGAAGTGCTGGTCGAATGCGGGCTCGGCCTGACGCAGTGCTCTGAGATGTTTGCAGGGCAACTGGTAGAGCAGGGTGTCTTCATTGGCGATCCCGCGGATGGCGCGGCCGAAATCGATCAGCTGACAATCGGTGGTGTAGATATCGCCTTCGCCGAGTTTCTCCACCAGATTGTCCTCCTCATCGAGTAGCTCCACCGCGCCGCTGCGGATGATGTAGAGGTAGGCGCGTTCGGAATCCGAGGGGGGGAAGGCGCTGGTGCGTCTCAGGTAACGTATGTCGAGAAGCTTGGGCAGCTCATTCAGCTGCTCTTCCGGCAAGACGTCAAAAGGGGGGCGTTGGGCCAGAAAGTCGCGAATCTCGACCAGTTCGATTTCCATAGTTGTGCTCGAGTGAAGCCGTCAGTTGCAGGTGAGATGAGATATGCACCAAATCCCGCAAGAGTGCTACGAAAAATCTCAACGTATTGGTCGGATGAGAATAATGCTGGGACCTGCTACCGGCCAATGCGTGGAGACTCTTCCACAGTGAGTCCCGGAAAAAAGGCCCCGCCGAAGCGGGGCACAAGTTACTGCTTTATCGTTGTTGATTAATGCTGGAGGGTGGAAGTCTGCGAACCCTTGGGTACGCGGATGTCTTCCACCAGGTGCTGGATGTGATCCGGTGGCGGAGCGGTCATCTTGGAGACCACGATGGCCACCACGAAGTTGACCACGGCACCCACGGCACCGAAGGCGTTCGGCGAGATGCCGAGGAACCAGTTGGCGCCCATGTCACCCAGGAAGGAGGTGCCCGGGATGAACATGATGCCCTTGTGCTGGAACACGTAGAGCATGGTCACGCCGATACCGGAAACCATACCCCAGATAGCGCCGGAACGGTTCATACGCTTGTTGAAGATACCCATCATCAGCACCGGGAAGATGGAGGACGCGGCCAGACCGAAGGCGATGGCCACGGTACCGGCGGCGAAATCCGGCGGATGCAGGCCGAAATAACCGGCCAGGCCGATGGCGCCCGCCATGGCGATACGACCCGCCATCAACTCGTTCTTCTCCGAGATATCCGGCACGAACACGCCTTTCAACAGGTCATGCGAGATGGAGGAGGAGATGGCCAGCAGCAGTCCGGCAGCGGTGGAGAGGGCGGCGGCGAGACCACCGGCGACCACCAGCGCGATGACCCAGTTGGGCAGCTTGGCGATTTCCGGATTGGCCAGCACCATGATGTCACGGTCGACCTTGGTCATCTCGTTGCCTTTCCAACCATAGGACTCGGCCTTGGCGGCGAACTCGGCGTTCTTGTCGTTGTAGTACTGGATACGACCGTCGCCGTTCTTGTCTTCCCACTGCAGCAGACCGGTCTTCTCCCAGTTGGTCATCCAACGGGGCACTTTGGCGATCTCAATGTTACCGGTCGGGGAACCGACCTCGCCGGTCTGGATGGTGTTCATCAGGTTCAGGCGAGCCATGGAACCGACGGCCGGAGCGGTGGTGTAGAGGATGGCGATGAAGACCAGTGCCCAGCCAGCGGAGGCACGGGCATCCTTCACCTTGGGCACGGTGAAGAAACGGATGATGACGTGGGGCAGACCCGCGGTACCGATCATCAGGGAGAGGGTGTAGACAAACATGTTCAGTTTGCTACCCATGACCTGGGTCGTGTACTCCTTGAAGCCCAGCTCCGTCACCACCTGGTCGAGCCGGTCCAGCATATAGGTGCCGGAGCCGTCGGCCATGGAACTGCCGAGACCCAGCTGCGGGACCGGATTGCCGGTCAGGTGCATGGAGATGAAGACCGCCGGTACGGTGTAGGCGAAGATCAGCACGCAGTACTGGGCGATCTGGGTGTAGGTGATGCCCTTCATGCCGCCCAACACCGCGTAGATGAAGACGATGCCCATGCCGATGTAGAGGCCGTGGTCGTAGTCGAGCTGGAGGAAGCGGGAGAAGGCCACGCCGATACCCTTCATCTGGCCGATAACGTAGGTTATGGAGGCCAGGATGAGGCAGATGACCGCCACGATACGGGCCGTACGCGAGTAAAAGCGGTCACCGATGAACTCAGGCACGGTGAACTTGCCGAATTTACGCAGGTAGGGCGCCAGCAGCAGGGCCAACAACACGTAACCGCCGGTCCATCCCATCAGAAAGACGGAAGCGCCGTAGCCGTTGAAGGCGATCAGGCCCGCCATGGAGATGAAGGAGGCGGCGGACATCCAGTCGGCGGCGGTAGCCATACCGTTGGCGACCGGGTGAATGCCGCGACCGGCCGCGTAGAACTCGCCTGTTGTACTGGCGCGGGCCCAGAAGGCGATACCGATGTAGAGGGCGAAGGTCGCGCCCACCACAATATAAGTCAAAGTTTGCAGATCCATGAGTCGTTATCCCCCATTAATCCTCATGGACGTCGTATTCGACATCCAGAGCGTTCATGCGTTTCGCGTAGACATAGATCAGCACCAGGAAGACGTAGATCGAGCCGTTCTGGGCGAACCAGAAGCCGAGACCCACACCACCGATCTTGATGGAGTTGAGAGGCTCCACCAGGATGATGCCGAAGAGATAAGAGCAGACAAACCAAATCACCAGTAAGATGGTTACCAGGCGTATGTTGGCTTTCCAATACTGTTCAGCAGTTTTGTTCATATCATGATCACTCCGCCGTAATGAAAAGTTGTTGATGTGTATCGGCCTGACGCCATCGATGACATCCTGTCTTATTGTTCTCCGATGCTGGCTTCCCTGTGCGTGCAGACGCGCTGATGTGGTGTTCCCGCCGAGGAAGGTTACACACTGCACGATTTTGATGCACGAGTGTCTATATTGTCAAATAAAACAATGGGTTATGGCTTAATTCGGCATGCTGCCGTGCAGCAAGAATGTTTCTTTAGGTAACAATTTCAGGGGTTTTTTGTTACCTTACGGAGCGACTGGCGTTTCCAATCGTAAAGAAAGACTTTTTTTGTGACTTTACCCTGGACGGCCCTTTTGTGGCGCTTTGCACCTCAATGTGGCTGTCGTCTGCGAATGATCGTGAAAATGCACCAGAATGGGGTACGGCAGTCCTGACCATCGACTCGGGGAGCGGGCTGTGTCGGGGAACGTATCGCCTGGTGGTTGGTCTTCACTTGTAAAGGTTGGTCATGGATCGCACAACTATCCAGCGCACTTTACAGCGGTAATGGAATCCACAGATGTTCAATAAACTGCAGAACTTTTTCAACACCTATCTGAGCCCGGATCACGCGGGGGGCACTGACGATACCGCGCAACGCATGCGCCTGGCGGTGGCGGCACTCCTGTTCGAGATTGCGTTCTCCGATTTCGATTCGGTGAAATCGGAGCGACAGATGATTCTGCAGATCGTTGCAAAGGCCTTCATGCTGAGTCCGGAGGAGGCGGAAACGCTGCTGACGCTGGCGGAATCGGAGCACCAGGCCTCGACCGACTATTTCCAGTTCACCCGGTTGATCAACCAACACTACACTGCACAACAGAAAGTCGATCTGGTGGAGTCCCTGTGGCATGTCGCCTTCGCCGACGGTGAACTGCACCGCTACGAGGAACACGTGATTCGACGTCTGGCCGACCTGCTCTATGTCTCCCACACCGATTTTATAGCGGCCAAACATCGCGCTCTGGCCGTGGTGAATTCCGGCTGAGACTACCGGGGATGCTCCCGGATATCGGAATAACAGGCTGATTCACTAATTATTTTTCGCGTCTTATTCGCCGCATGACATTCGGTATGCGACGATCCTGTCAGAAACGATCGGAATAGGCCTTTGTTGAGGACTTCCTTTCCCACCTTATTACGTATCACGTGATATATTTCACAGAAATAACGACGATTAGGCTCCGGACGGTACACCATGGCAGACACAAAAACAGCACCGCCTCACGATAGCGCTCCCAGCAAAGGCCACATTCTGATCGTGGATGACGAAGCCCGACACGCCGACAGTCTGGCCATGATGGTCGACAGTTGGGGCTATGACGTGGAGACCGCCGCCGACGGTGCCAAAGCGGCCGGTGTCCTAGTGACCAAGCCGATCGATCTGGTGCTGCTCGATCTGCATATGCCGGTCGCCGACGGCCACAAGGTGATGGAGTTCATCCGCAAGCGGGGACTCAAGACCCGTGTCATCGCCATCTCGGGCGATCCTTCGATGGACGACGCCATCAAATCCCTCAAGAAAGGCGCTGACAACTTCATCCGCAAGCCGGTGGCGCCGGTTGCGCTCTTGAAAGCGATCGACGAGAGCCTGAAAAAACATGCCCGCGAAATCAAGGTCGAAGGGATCAAGCGCAAGGAGGAGATCAAGCACAATCTCCACCGCCTGATGTTCGATATCGCGCCGAACCTGCTTTTCGTGCTGGATGCCAAAGGTTGTTTCCGCATGGTCAACAACGTCTTCTGCAAGGTCACCGGTTACCCCAAACAGGAGTTGCTCGGCATGCACTGGAAAGCCCTGGTCGAGGGCGATGAAGTGGAACGCATGCAACACGTGTTCGAGGAGCGGCGCACCACGCCGGACCAGTTCCCGGAGGTGGAGCTGCGCCTCAAGTGCAAAGACACCAACGGCCACAGCCCGGAGCAGAAGCCCCGTACCGTGCTGGTGGCGCTGCAGTCACGCCGTCTCTATTCACTGCAGGACGACAAGAAGATCTTTTTCGGCACGTACGGTGTCGCTCGCGATATCACCCACTACAACAAACTGGAAGAGCTCAACAAGTACCGGGAGTTTCACGACGATCTCACCGGTCTGCCAAACCGGGTGCTGTTCGATGACTACCTCAGTTTTGCCCTGACCCAGGCCAAACACAGCAACACCGGGATCTGCCTGTTGAACATCGTCCTCGACGACCTGAAGCAGGTCAACGAACGCTACGGACATGCGGTCGGCGATATCTGCCTCAAAACCTTGGCGTCTAGGCTCAAACGCCAGATTCGCCGGGGTGACACCCTGGCCCGCATCGATGGCAGTGAGTTTCTGCTGCTGCTGCCGAACATCCGTGATGAGAGTACCCTGGTGCCCCTGTCGGAGAAGATTCGTGCGGGCCTGACCATGCCGGTGGTAGTGGATGGCAAGAGCATCTCACTGCAAGTGAGTGTCGGTACGGCCCTGTTTCCGCGTGACGGGGAGAACCCGGACAGCCTGCTGCACCATGCCAAGAATGACTACTCGGCGTTGGCCCAGGGCAGAAAACGGCAGCAGCCTCCTGTGGCCAGCTCGAACTGGATCAAGCTGATCAAGTCACAACCCTGACTGTGAATTATAAATTTTGAGTTTTGAGTTGAAGCGTTCGCTTCGCTCACCGTTGTTTGTCCCCTGGTCCTGAACTTTTCCGGCGGGAGAGGGGACTCACCGATCGACCCTGTAGCCTGGATGGAGCACAGCGTAATTCAGGAAATCAGGCATATCGATTCCCCGGATACCGCTGCACTCCATTCAGGCTACACAATCCTGGCAACCGATGAGGGCGGGTCGAGTCCGTGTTCAGAGAAGATTGTGAGCGTAGCGAATACCATCAACTCAAAACTAAAAACTAAAAACTCACAACTCTTCAGGTCTTTTTGCCTTTCTTCCCACGCGGTATGCCGAACCGTTGCCGTCGCTCCCACAACGCCTTGCGGCTGATGCCCAGCTGCTTGGCCAGTTCGGTCTCGGTCATCCGGTCCTGATTCTCCAACACGAAACGGCGGAAATACTCCTCCAGTGAGAGGTTGTCATTGGGGGTTTCACTCTGTTTTCTCTGGGTGGCTATCTGATGGTCTATGGAGAGCAGTTCGGGGGTGATGGTTTCCCCTTCGCACAGGATCACGGCGCGCTCGATGGTATTGGCCAGTTCACGGATGTTGCCAGGCCAGTGGTAACGTCGAATCGCTTCAAGGGCACTACGGCTCAGCTTGAGCGGTATGCGATTGAGTTGGCGGGAGAACTTTTCCAGCAGAAAGTTGGCCAGGGCTTTGATGTCGCTCCCACGCTCGCGCAAAGGTGGCAGGGTCATCTCCACCACTCGCAGGCGAAAGTAGAGATCACTGCGAAAGGTCTGTTGCTGGACAAGCTTGCGGATGTCCCTGTGTGTTGCCGCGATGATACGGATGTCGGGTTGCACCCCCGGTGAACCGCCGCTGTACTCGTCGCCCTGGAGGATCCTCAACAGTCGGGCCTGGGCGGCCAGCGGCAACTCGCCCACCTCGTCCATGAACAGGGTGCCGCCATGGGCCTGAGCCAGCAGGCCGCCCCGCCGTCCCTCGTTCTCGCCGGGCTGTCCGAACAGCTCGTTTTCGACCTGGTTTTCCGGTACCGCGGCGCAGTTGAAGACGATGAAAGGGGCCTGACTACGCAGACTCTTCTCATGCAAGGCGCGGGCGGCAAGTTCCTTGCCGGTGCCCGACTCGCCGAGGATCAGAACCGTGGCGTCGGTCGGTGCCACCTTGTCGAGACGGCGAAACAGATCGCACATGGCGGGACATTCGCCCACCATCCCCTTGACAGGATAACTCTTCTCCAGCTCCGACCTCATGGCTGCCTGTTGGCGTTGATCGCGGTCCTGCCTGATGGTGCGTTCGACCAGCATCAACAACTCGTCATGGTCGAAGGGCTTGGAGATATAGTCGATGGCCCCCAGCTTCATGGCGTCGACCGCGGAGCGGATGCTGGCGTAGCTGGTCATGATCAATACCGGCACTGGAGACGCGCGGCGGATGATCTCGGTGCCTGGCGCTCCTGGTAGGCGCACGTCGCTGATGATGAGGTCGAAGTCCATCAGACTTTGCTCCGCTTCCGCCTCCTCGATGGAACCGGCCTCGGCCACCTGATATCCGTTGCGCTCCAGCAGCCGTTTGACTGCCCGGCGTATCACGGTTTCGTCTTCAATAACTAATACTCGGCTCATTGTGCACTTGTGCTGTCTTGGGAAGCTCGATGGTGACCCGGGTACCCTTGTCCGACTCCGAGTCGATGCTGATCATCCCTTGATGGTCGGCGATGATCTTGTAGGTCATGGCAAGACCCAGTCCGGTGCCTTCTCCCGGGGGCTTGGTGGTGAAGAAGGGTTCGAAGATGTAGGCGCGATCCTCGTCCGGTATTCCCTTGCCCTGGTCGATGACCTCGATCACCACCAGCTGCTCCTGTTCCGATGCCGATAATCCCACCTCGCCATCGGCCGGAGAGGCGTCACAGGCGTTGGTGAGCAGGTTCACCAGTACTTGAGAGAGACCCTGGCGGTCTCCTTCAAGGGTGATCGACTCGGGGCAGTCGTTTTGGAAGTTGATCTGGCGTCCGTGGTGGGTCAGCCGTACCAGACGGATCGCCTCGTCGGCCACCTCCCGAACGGTGAAGCGACGGATGTCGGTGCCGGTACCGCCACTGCGGCTGAAATTCATCAGGGTCTTGACGATGGTGGTGATGCGTTGGGTCTGGTTGAGTATCTCCTCGATACTTTCTCGCACCACCTCGGGCTCCTCTTCATGGCGCAGATTCTGGGCCAGTGAGGCGATGCCGGTGACCGGGTTGCCGATTTCGTGGGCCACACCGGCAGCCAGGCGACCGATGGAGGCGAGACGCTCACTGTGGGCCAGTTCGGCCTCCAGGGTCTCCAGGTTGGTCAGGTCCTCCATCAGTATGACCTGGCTGGTGCGCGCCTCCTCCACCGGGTGGTCCACCGGTACCGGGCCGGGGATCGCCGCCTTGTGCAGGTTGAACCAGCGCTTGCTGTTCTCGTGGGTCACTTCCAGATGGTGGATGTGCTCGTCGGCGGCGGAGGCGAAGCCGGCCAGAAGATGGCCCCAGGGCGGCGGCAGTCGGTGCAGCGGCACACCCACCGAATCCCGCGCACGCAGTCCGGTCATCACCTCCATGGCCAGGTTCCAGATGGTCACCGTGCGCAACTTGTCGATGGTGCAGACGCCCAAAGGCAGGTCGAGCAGCACCTGCCGATGATAGCGGCGCAGGTTGTCCAGATCAGCGCTGAGACCGCGCAGGCGGGATCTGGAGTGCTCCAGCTGATCTTCGATGAAGCGCATGGAGTCGGCCAGCGCCGTCTGGGTGTGGACATCGAGCTGCAGGCGGCGGTTGATGATCATGTGGGCCAGCTGAGGTCCCAACAGACCTGAGAGGTTGCGCTCGATACGCTCGCGCAGCCGGCGTAGCTGTGAGGGGCGGGTCTCGTTGGGCGACAGGCTGAGGTCGTGCAGCGCCTGCTTCACCTCCCGTTCCGCCGCTTCGCCACCCAGCATCTGTGACAGCTGTTTGGTGAACTGGGCCGAGGAGCCGGCATTGACCATGCCCCCCAGGGGAATCAGCGATTCGCTGCAGCAGGCGTTGGCCGCCTCCTGCTCACCACGGCTCTGCTTGCCAAGCATGGAGCCGAGGACGAACAGCAGGCTGTTGGCGGTGAGCGACCAGAAGGTGGCGAACTGCCACTGATCCATACCGGCCGCCAGGCGCAGGGCAGGAATGTCGAACTCGGTACGGATGAAGCCCGAACTCTCCAGCAGTGGCAACAGCAGGGTGGCCGACCAGATGGTAATACCCGCCAGCAGGCCCAGGATCAGACCCAGACGATTGGCCCGACGCCAGTAGAGCAGGCCGATGATGCCGGGCAGGAACTGAGCCACGGCAACGAAGGAGATCAGACCGAGTTGGACCAGACCTTCGTGTTTTTCCAACAGCACGTAGAAGCCGTAACCGGCCATCACGATGAGGGCGATCAGCAGACGTCTGCCGAACAGCAGCCAGCGGTAGAGATTGACCTGCGGATCGGGAAAGTTGGTCGGCAGCAGAATGTGATTCAGTGTCATCGACGACAGCGCCAGGGTGGTGATGATCATCATCGCGCTGGCCGAAGAGACGCCGCCGATAAAGGCCAGCACCGGCAGCCAAGAGGGGCCGGCGGCGATACTCAGTCCCAGGGCGTAGTAGTCCGCGTGCAGATCGAGCTGCAGACTCTCCCCGGCCCACAGGATCAGGGGAATCGGCAGGTTGATCAGCAGCAGGAACAGGGGAAAGGCCCAGCTGGCGGTGCGCAACGCTTTCGGTTCCAGGTTCTCGGTGAACAGCATGTGGAACTGGCGTGGCAGCAGAAAGGCGGCGGCGAAGGCCAACAGCAGCAGCGTCGCCCAGGGGCCCTCCCTGACCGGTTGGTAGAGCTTCTCGATCGCTTCCGGATGCTGTTGCAGCCACTGATCCAGCCCGTCGAGGCCACCGAAAACGCCGATCAGCGCGGTGACCCCGATGGTCAGCAGCGCCAGCAGCTTGACCGCGGATTCGAAGGCGATGGCCGCCACCAGGCCGCGGTGCTTCTCCCGGCTGGTGCTGTGGCGGGCGCCGAAGAGGATGGCGAAGAGGATCAGGGTGACGCAGAAAATCAGAGCAAGGCCGCGCGGTGCCTCGGACTGGCTGACCACCTGCATGGAGTCGGTCACCGCGCGGATCTGCAGCGCGATGTAGGGCAGGGTCCCCAGCAGCATGAAGAGCGTGACCAGGATGCCGGCCAGCTGACTGCGGTAGCGAAAGGCGAAGAGATCGGCCAGCGAGGTCAGTTGATACTCCTGGGTCAGGCGGAGTATGGGTTGCAGCAGCAGAGGCGACAGGGCAAAGGCCAGGGTCACTCCCAGATAGATGGTGAGAAAGAGGTAACCCTGGGTCTGGGCAAAGCCGACGCTGCCGTAGTAGGTCCAGGAGGTGGCATAGACGCCCAATGAGAAGACATAGACCATCGGGTGCCGGATCAGCTTTTCCGGTAACCGGCCGGTATCGGCGATGAAGGCGATCAGGAACAGCAGTACCAGATAGAGGAATCCGATCCCGAAGAGCAGGCCGATACTATGGTTCATAGTTGCGATGATGAACCCAAGCGGTGAAGAGGATGATGGTGAACCACAGCAGGTAGGGGACGTACCAGGGGCTGTCGGGCGAGGTCCACCAGATCATGATCGGAGCGGAGAGCAGCAGCAGGACCAGCAGGCCCAAGGCCAGGGTGCGATCGAGTTGACGCTCCGGGGGCGGTGTTTCACGCATGTGAAGTCCGATCCTCTGTTCGGGTGGATGGAGGTCCGTCACTGGATCCCGACAATGCGATTACACTAGCAGGTGTTACTTAATGTAACAACCGTCGGGATTGAAGGAGGCCGGGGTCTGGCCGATGTGGCAGAGGTCTGGATGGCCGGGAAAAAGGAGTGAAGGAGGGAAGACGAATGCCAGCTGACCGACAGAGCTTGGAACAGACTATCGGAACGCTTTGCCTATCGTATCCGTCAAACAGGCATAATTTGGTGCGGCAAGCCGCACCCTACGACCTTATCTGGTGTAGGGTGCAGCCTGCCGTACCGGTTTACTGATTTCTAAACTGATGGCGTTGGGGCGGAAAGCGGCGAAATCAGGCTTTTGCTCCATGCACGGTGCCGATCATCTCCTGCAGCTTGGCTGCCAGTTCGGTCGGTTCGAACTTGGGCACGTAGGCGTCGGCGCCGACCCCTTTGCCCAGGGCCTGGTTGGCATCGGCCGAGAGAGAGGAGTGCATGATGATAGGAATATCGTTGAAGCGCGGATCATCCTTGATCTTCTTGGTCAGTACATAGCCGTCCATCTCCGGCATCTCCACGTCGGTGAGGATGATCTGTACGAAGTCGCTGGTTTTGTGGCCGGTTGCAGCAGCCCGTTCGGCGATCTCCTTGAGTTTGCTCCAGGCCTCGGAGCCGTTGGTGGTGCCGATGTATTTCACACCCATGTGATTCATGGTGCGGATGATCTGGTCGCGGGCCACGGCGGAGTCGTCGGCGAACAGCAGGGTGATGTCACTGTCGCCCACCTGCTCGATACCCTCGAAGATCTCGGCACTCTGGCCGAAACCCGAGGTCTGGCTCAACACCATCTCCACGTCCATGATCATCACCAGCCGTCCGTCCTTGAGTTCCGTGACGGCAGTTACCAGACCGCCGTGCTGATGCGCCATCATCTCGGGGGGCACCTTGACATCCTCCCAGGCCAGACGCTCGATGGTATCGACCGAATGCACCAGGAAACCCTGTACGTGCTTGTTGTACTCGGTGACGATCAGTATCTCCGGCTTGTTGTCGGACTGCACGCCACAGAATTCAGGAAGATTGATGACCGGGATCATATTGCCGCGCAGGCTGACCATTCCCTCTACGGCGGGCGGCATGTCCGGCGCGTGGGTGATCTCCGGCACCAGCATGACCTCCCTGACCTTGAATACGTTGACACCAAAGGTCTCCTCCCGACCGGTTCTGACATCCTTGCCGAGGCTGAAAAGCAGTACCTCCAGGCGGTTGGTGCCGGCCAGACGGGTACGGTCGTCTACGGATTTGATAAAGTTTGCCATGTGCGTATTACCCAGGACTTGAAACAGTTGTGAGATCGACGTGGGTCGAGGCTCCCTCCACATGCCCCGTGATCACTTGATTTAGCGGTCATGGGAAGGAAAGCTTTAGAAATTTCAACCGCATTGAAGCCGGCGGCCGGCTGAACGACTGGAAATGTAGGGGGTTTTGCACCAAGATCCTCTGATTGACATTCCCTAAAGGAGATAATGGCGTGAATCCGGAGAAGGTCCTTTTTGGTTTTTTTATCGTGCTGGCCCTGACGCTCAACTTCGGTTTCTTCGTCGGTGAGCTTGACAATCCGGAACATCACCACGTCTACGAGCTGTTTGCGGTCATCGTGGTCAACCTTGTGGCCACGGTGCTCAAGTTCGGCGATCGTACCCAGATGGGCGCGGTCTTGCTGGCGACCAGCCTGGTGGCGATGCTGCAGCTGTTTGCCGCCGCCCTGGTGTGGACCGTGGTGGAGCACATCACCGGCACCGGCATGACGCCGGCGGCGACCGCCAGCGTCGTCTCTCTTTCCGGCGGGGCCATGTTGGCCAATGTGATCTCCGTAGTGCTGCTGATCATCGAAACCGTGATGTTGCGTCGTTGATTCCAGGGTGGCGGCTAGCGGCTTAAGGCCTATTGACGACAGATAACAGGCCCCGGCATGGACAACATCATCTTCCTCATCTTCAGGCGCATGCGGGCGCCTCTGCTGGCGCTGATTCTGGTCTATTCGATCGCGATCCTCGGCATGGTGCTGATTCCCGGCCGGGACGCCGACGGCAACGTCTGGCACATGGATTTCTTCCATGCCTTCTATTTCGTCAGTTTCATGGCCAGCACCATCGGCTTCGGTGAGATTCCCCACGCCTTCACCGCGGCACAACGGCTATGGGTCAGTTTCTCCATCTTCTTCACCGTGGTGGTCTGGCTCTACTCCATCGGCACCGTGTTGGCCCTGCTCAAGGACGAGACCTTCCAACGCGCCCTCACCGAGCGACGTTTCGCGCGCAAGATCCGTCATCTGCGCGAGGCCTTCTATCTGGTCTGCGGTTACGGCCAGACCGGCGAGGCACTGGTGAGGTCGCTCACCGAGCGCAACCAACATGCGGTGGTCATCGATATTCTCGACGAGCGGGTCAATATCCTGCAGCTGGAGAACCTGCGCGAGTACGTGCCCGGTCTCTGTGGCGATGCCCGGTTGCCGGCGCACCTGTTGGAAGCCGGCCTCAACCACCCGCTCTGCGAGGGTGTGGTGGCGCTGACCAACTCCAACGAGGCCAACCTGAAAATCGCCATCACCGCGAAGTTGCTGCATCCGGAGATCGAGGTGATCTGTCGCGCCGACTCCCACGATATCGAAGCCAACATGGCATCGTTCGGCACCGATCACATCATCGACCCCTTCGACACCTTCGCCCTGCATCTGGCCACCGCCATCCAGGCTCCCTGTCTCAGTCTGTTGCAGGACTGGCTCTCGTTGGGCCACAGCAATCTGCTTAAAGACCCGGTCTATCCGCCGAGCAAGGGGCTTTGGGTGATATGCGGTTTTGGCCGATTCGGCAAGGCGGTCTACGAAAAACTGCGCCGCGAGGGTCTCGAAGTGGTGGTGGTCGAGGCCAATCCCGATACCACCGGGATACCCTCCACCGCCTTCGTCCTGGGGCGAGGCACCGAGGCGGAGACGCTCTCCCAGGCCAATATAGAACGGGCCGTCGGTCTGGTGGCCGGCACCGACAATGACGCCAACAACCTGTCGATCATCATGACGGCCCGGGAACTCAACCCGGATCTGTTCGTGATCCTGCGCCAGAACCGCAAGGACAACGATCCGGTGATCGAAGCGGTGGGGGCCGATATGGTGATGCTGCCCAGCCAGATCATCGCCAATCAGATCAGGGTGCTGTTAGGGGCGCCCTTGCAGCATCAGTTCGTGAAGCTGGTTCTGCATCAGGAGGATGAGTGGGCCTGCGAGTTGATCAGCCGGATTTCGGCCCTGGTCAACCATCACGCACCAGAGGTCTGGGAGGTGGCGTTTACCGAACAGGATTCCCATGCCGTCTGCGCCCATGTGAAAAGCGGCAAGTCGCTGACGCTGGCCCAGCTGATGACCGATCCACGGGATCGGCAGCGCGAACTGCCCTGTATACCCCTGATGCTTCTGAGGCATAATGAGCGCACCCTGCTGCCTGATCCAGGCATCAGCGTGCAGAAGGACGACCACCTGCTCTTCTGCGGTTCACACCAGGGACGGGATCGTATGGAATGGACGCTGCAGAACGAAAACGCGTTGAGCTATATATTAACCGGAGAGACCAGGCCTGAGGGCTGGATCTGGCGTCAATTCAGCAAAAAGGGGACGAGATGAATCAACTTCTGGAGAAACTCCACCACGACCACGTCAACCTGGCCCATCTGCTCGATTTGTTGAGTGTTCAGTTGGATGCCCTGTTTGCGGGGGATGAATCCGATTTCGACCTCAAGATCGAAATGCTCGACTACATCGAACACTATGCCGAGCAGTACCACCATCCGGCCGAAGACAGGATCAACGAGGTTGCCTTCGGCAAACCCGAATTGGAAAAACATCAGGCCATGCTTGAACGTGTGAGTCGTGAGCACGAGGCACTGCTGGGCATGGCCCGGCATTTCCGTGAGACGCTCGAGGGCGTGATGCAGGGTGAAGTGCTGAGACGCGACGAGGTGGAGACCCGGGGACGGGAGTTCATCGCCCTGCAGCGGCAGCACATCGATCTGGAAGAGCAAGAGATTTTTCCGCTCGTCGATAAGGTGCTGAGTGCGAAGGAGGTGGAGAAAATCGAGCAGAAAATCCCGCATATGGACGATCCGGTCTTCCATCGTCAGGACTACAACCGCTTCCGCAGCCTGATCGACTACCTGGAACTGCACGAACAGCCGTGAAAGCTGTCGTTTGCCTCTACCCTGGGAGGCGGCGACAGCAAACATGCGGCATAGAGCATACCTCAGGCAGGCAATGTGTAAACTTTCAATGGATTCTGTGCCGGACTGAGCAGTTTACGGATAAAGATTTACCTCCACTATGACGCTAAGTTGAGTGTCCGATGTTGTTGTTCATGAGGCCACTCGCGCATGTCTGCCGCGCAATCAGAACCTTTCCGCTGTCGATTCCTCTGTCTGACCTGTCTTTTCTTCGGCGGGTTTTTCCTACAGACCATCGAAGCCGGAGAGCGCGTTGCGGCGGAGATCTACGGGGCCGGTTTCCATGAATCGGTGTGGCATTTCAGCGGCTCCAGCGCTTTGTGCGAGCTGACTCACGAGATTCCGCAGTTCGGACAGGCGCGCTTCCGTCGTCTTGCCGGAGAGGAACTGAGCTTCCGCATCGACACCTATCAGCCGGTACCGGAGCGGATCGAAGGGGTCGTGCGGGAGTTGTCGCCGCCGTGGGGCCATGTCCCGGCCGATCCGTTGGAACAGATCATTACCGTTGAATCGGGTCTTCATCCCATCCGTCTGGACCGCCGTCCGTCAGGCTGGTTGTTCTCCACCCTGGCCAAGGGGCAGGTCGGCAGTTTCGATATGCTGGATTGGAACGACAGTCGCAAACAGCTTCGGATTCAACTCTCCCCGATCCATTTCCAGCAGGCCAGCAGGGCATTCAAACAGTGCGTGCAGGAGCTCGGCCAGGACGGTTTCCGGGCTTTGCGATCCACCACGGTCCATTTCGACCTCAATGTGGATCGGCTCGGCAAAGAGGCCACAGACGTGCTCAAACGCCTTGCGGACTATATCAAGGCGGATTCACGCATCAAGACGATACGCATCAGCGGCCATGCGGACGATCAGGGAGCCATTCGCTACAACCTGCGTCTCTCCGCCCGCCGGGCCAAACGGGTTCGCGACTATCTGGTGCAGATGGGTGTGGAGCGGAAACTGCTTTCGCAGCGCCACTATGGCGAGTCCCGACCCAAGGTGCGGGGACGCACGGAGGCCGCCAGGGCCGCCAACCGGCGGGCGGAAATCGAGCTGGTGCGTTGACGGAAGACGCTTCGGCTTGCGCCGAACCCTCACCACGCTGGTAGGGTGAGGCTTGCCGCACCAAATGGGCTGAGACCTCTCCGCCTCTGCGCCAGAATCACTGATTTCCGCGGGATCCTGCTTTCATGGTGCGGCAAACCGCACCCTACACTTCGAAGCCTACTTTAGGGTGGGGCCCAGCCCCACCGAGATTCGATTCAGGTGATGGCCGGTCGATAGGCGTAATTCAATCGGAGACCTGGATCAGAGTCCGAATACCTGCTTGATCGACGCCACCACGCGGTCGGCGGTATGGCCGTCCCAGAGTTCGGGAGCACTGCCCTGGCCGGACTCGCCGGCGAGCACGGCGTCTATCTTGTCCTCCACGTCCTCCAGGGTGCAGAGCTGGTTGGTGCCCTGGGTGATGGTGATCGGCCGCTCGGTGTTGGGTCGCAGGGTCAGGCAGGGGATGCCCAGGTAGGTGGTCTCCTCCTGCAGGCCGCCGGAGTCGGTGATGGCCAGGCGGCAGTTGAAGACCAGGTTCATGAAGCTGATGTAGTTCAGCGGCTCCAGCAGCTTGATCGCCGGTTTGTCGGCCAGTTCGGCGATCAGTCCGGTGTTCTCCAGGTTTTTGCGCGTGCGGGGATGGACCGGGAAGATGATCGGCATGCGTTTCGACAGGTGGTTGATCATGTCGCACAGCGCCTTCAGCGATTCGGGGCTGTCCACGTTGGCGGGGCGGTGCAGGGTGAGCACCGCGTAGTTGCCCTTGTCGACACCGTGCTGCTCATAGACGGGGGTGGCCTCGATGGTCTCGCGCATCATCTCCAGTGAGTCGATCATGATGTTGCCGACCCGTATGATCTTCTCCTTCGCCACCCCCTCGTGCAGCAGGTGTTCGTCACCGTCGGGGGAGGGTGTCCAGAGCAGGTCCGCCAGAACGTCGGTGGCCAGGCGGTTGACCTCCTCGGGCATGGTGCGGTCGAAGGAGCGCAGTCCGGCTTCCAAATGGGCCACCAGCGGACGGTTGAGGCCGGTGGCGGGATCGTTCTCTGAGAGGCTGTAGACCACCTTGGTGGCGGCCAGGGTGCAGGCGATGGTGGAGTTGACGTCACCCACCACCACCACCATGTCGGGACGCTTCTCCATCACCACCTTTTCGTAGGCCATCATGACCCGGCCGGTCTGTTCCGCGTGGCTGCCGCTACCGGCACCCAGATGGATATGGGGCTCCGGCAGGCGCAGGTCCTGGAAAAAGGCGTCCGACATGTTGAGATCGTAGTGTTGGCCCGTGTGCACGATCACCGGCTCCAGCGCCTCCTCTTTGCAGAGGGCGTGGTAGAGGGGGGCGATTTTCATGAAATTGGGGCGTGCGGCGGCGATCAGGTGGATGGTGCGGGTCATGGGCGAGGCTCTACTCCGTGTCGATGGGTATTTCTGTTTCGGTTTGATTGAGGTTGCTGATTGCTATTCTGGAGCAGACGGGACGCGGTTGCCAGTATCAGACGGCAAACAGGATCCTCAGAACCAGCGCATCAGACGCAGTAACCAAAGCGAGATGCCGCCGACGACCAACGCCAGCAGACAGACGACCCAGAAGGCGATGGGGTTGTCGATGCCCGGCATACCGCCCACATTGATGCCCAACAAGCCGGTGAGAAAGCCAAGCGGCAGAAACACGCTGGTGATGATGGCGAGTACGTACATGCGCCGTTCGGTCTGTTCGGTCAGCTTCTGGGTCAGTTCCTCCTGGGCCACCTGGGTCTGGTCGCGAATGGCGTCCAACCCCTCCAGGTAGCGTTGGGTCTGGTCGGCGATCTCGTTCAGTCGCGAGCGGGCATCGCTGCTGAGCCAATCGAGCTCCAGCGCCTGCAGGCGTTTCAGGGCGTCCCGCTGGGGTGCCAGGTAGCGGCGAAGGTGGATCACGATGCGGCGCGTGTCGGAGATCTCGCTGCGGAGGCTGCCGCTCTCGTGATCGGTCAGGCGCTCCTCGAGCGCCAGGGCGGCGTCTTCCAGGGATTCGATGACATCGTCCATACGCTTGACCAGGTTTTCGCCCAACTGGGCCAGAAAGCTGCCCTGGCTGCGTGGCCCCGTACCCTTGCTCAGACGTTCCTGCAGATCGGCAATCGAGGCCAGGCGCCGGTGCCGGCAGCTGATGATGCGTCGCTCCTCGAGCCAGATACGCACCGAGACCATGTCCTCCGGGTCGGCGCCGGGATTGAGGTTGACGCCGCGCAGGATGGTGAGCAGACCGCTCTCGAACAGTTCGCAGCGGGGCCGGCTCTCGTCGGAGGTCAGCACTCTGCGCACGATGCGGTCGATGCCGCTCTCCTCATCCAGCCAGCGCAGGGAGTTGGGGTGGCTGTAGTCGAGATGGATCCAGATCAGGCCATGGTCCGGCCGCCAGTCGGCGATATCCTCCCAGCCGAGGCGTTGCCCCCCGCCCTGGCCGTCGAGCAGCCAGGCGGTCACCAGACCATTTTCGTTGTCCGAAGGGGCTTGAGTCGCTGGTGTGTCGTTCATCTCATCGGGCATTCGTTTTCCATCGGGCCAGCCGACGCGGCCAATCTCCGTCAGCATAGCCGGTTTTGTGTCAGGTGCAGCAGTAACTGGGGCTTAGACTTCCCAATAGGGCCGTTCGGATATCCGCTCGAGCATGAAGTCGAGAAAGGCGCGGACCTTCGGTGACAGGTGGCGCCGTTGCGGATAGACGGCGTAGATGCTGACTTCGAGGGCAGTGTACTCCCGCAGAACGGCCTGCAGCCTCCCCGACTTGATGTCGTCACCGACGACGAAAGTGGGGGTCAGAGTGACGCCGGCCTCCCGCAGCAGCGCCTCCCGTAGACCCAGGCTGTTGTTGATCTGAATGTTTCCCTGAACGGGAACCCGGATGATGCCACCTTGCGCTGAGCGGAAGTGCCATTCGTTCGGCGAGTCTTGGTACTTGAAGGTGATGGCGTTGTGGTCGCGCAGCTCCTCCGGCGTGTGGGGGACACCGTGCCGCACGAAATAGCCCGGCGCCGCGCAGACCACGTGGCGGCAGGGGCCGAGACGGCGGGCGACCAGTGACGAATCGGGCAGTTCGCCGATACGTATCGCCAGATCGAAACTCTCCTGCACCAGATCCACCCGCCGGTCATCCAGGCTCATGTCCACCGCCAGGTCGGGGTAGCGCGCCAGGAACTCGGGCAGCGCCGGTGAGATGTGCATAATTCCGAACGACATCGGGCAGTTGATTTTCAGCGTTCCGCGTGGAGCGTTCTGCAACCTGGAGACTTCGGCTTCCGCCTCTTCGAGTTCCTGCAGTCCCAGTCGACTGCGTTCATAGAAAGCACGACCCACTTCGGTCAGGCTGAGTCGACGCGTGGTGCGATTGAGCAAACGCGCGCCGAGTCGTTCTTCGAGTCGGGTGACATATTTGCTGATCACCGATTTCGATAGCCTCAGCCGTTCAGCCGCGGCGGTGAAGCTGCCGGCATCGACAACCTGAACGAATACGGCGATATCGGTCAGTGGATCCACAGGTCGTCTCAATTATTAAATATTCGTGAACAATGTTATTCCAGTATGGCAGATTATAAAACATAGGATTACCACTATCGTTGTTCTCACCGACCGATGCGCCATTGCAGCGAATTGCCCTGGCGACGATCAACCATCCATCAGTGAGAGGAGGACGACCATGAACCACACGCCCGATTACTCAAGGGACCACTATTCAGGGGGCCGTAAAGCCGATCACCCGATCAGCAGCCTGTTTCTGCAACGTTGGTCACCGCGCGCCTTCGATGCATCGTCCATGCCCGAGGCGGATCTGTTGACCCTGCTCGAGGCGGCCCGTTGGGCGCCCTCCGCTTACAACATCCAGCCCTGGCGCTTTGTCTATGTCCTGCGGGACGACAGCGACTGGGAGCGCTATCTGGCGCTGCTCGATCCTTTCAATGCGGACTGGGCCGGAGCAGCGTCCGCCCTGCTGTTTCTGGTTTCGGACAGGCTGATGCCGAATGACCGGGGAGCCCATCCCCCAGCGCGCTCACAAACCCACAGTTTCGATGCCGGTGCCGCCTGGGCCCATCTGGCGTTGCAGGCGACGGCACTGGGGTATCAGGCCCATGCCATGGCCGGCATCCGCTTCGAAGTGATCCGGCAACGGCTCTCGATCCCGGACAATTATCGGATCGAAATCGCCGTGGCCATCGGCCGGCTGGCGGCGCCTTCACGTCTGCCATCGGCGCTCAGGCAGCGTGAAACGCCCAGCTCGCGTTTGCCTCTCGACAGGATCGCCTTTGCTGGTCGCTTTCCGTCCCAGTCCACGCAGACGCCCCGGAAGCGAGCACGACGGGGATGATGAGGGAACCCGCCGTATTACTGCTGATAACGGGTATCCTGATCGGACTCAATTTTCCCTTGGGCAAGCTTGCCGGGGAGGCCGGCGTCTCACCGATGATCTGGGCCCTGCTGATCTCGCTTGGCGCCGTCCTGGTGGCGTTGCCGCTGTTGCTGGCAAGCGGGCAGCGGGTGCGGCCTACCCGGCGGGTGTTGCGCTATGCCGCGATTTCTTCGCTTGTCTCCTTCGTTACGCCCAACCTACTGCTGTTCTCGGTCATTCCCCATGCCGGCGCGGGCTATACCGGGTTGATGTTCGCCCTGTCGCCGGTATTCACGTTGTTGCTGGCCTCCCTGTTCGGGCTCAGGACCCCCCGCACTCTCGGCCGCATCGGGATCGCCATCGGCTTGCTCGGTGCCGTGCTGGTAAGTCTGACGCGGAGCGTTGAGCCCGCCGGCCCCGGTGCCGGGTGGCTGCTTGTCGCACTGGTGATTCCCATCGCGCTGGCGCTGGGCAACGTCTATCGCACCCTGGACTGGCCGGATGAGGCTTCACCCAATCTGTTGGCCTTCTGGGGGCATCTCTTCTCCAGCAGTGTGTTCATTGCGCTCCTGCTGCTGACCCGGGGCACGCTTCCCCTGGCTGAACTGATACCGGCTGCCGGCGCCGCGTTGGCACAGTTGCTGGTGGCCGGCATGACCTTCCCCGCCTTCTTCCGGCTGCAACGCCAGGGCGGTCCCGTGCTGCTCAGCCAGATCGGCTATGTAGCGGCCGCTGTGAGTCTGGTCGCCGCCACCCTGTTTCTTGGCGAAACCTACCATCCGGCCACCTGGCTGGGAGCCGCCGTGATTGGGGTCGGCATCGCCATCACCCTGATCGCTCAGTCGAGCGAAAACTGATTCGGAGGTCAGCATGAAATCGGAATATCAAAACTTGATCGGTGTCGTTGTTCTTTCGAGCCAGCTGGCGCTGGGTGGCTTCGCCCACGCCGAATCCCCGGTCGTGGGGCGTAGCCCCTGGGGGCCATCCGACGAGATCGGCCGGCTCAACCTGATGACGGGGGAGTCGCGCGAGGCCATCCTGTCGCGTATCGCCGGCGGCGCCGTCTACGATCTCTCAGTGGACTACTTTATCGGTATGCCCAGCTGGCAGGCTGCCGGCGATCCCCACTATCGTATCTGGATGACCCATACACCCCACGGAACGGTGATTGACGATCCGCTGAAGCTCGGCGGCAAGATGAACCGGCATGTCAGCTATACCGGCGCTGCCGTCTCCATGTACACCCACATGGGGACGCATATCGATGCCCTGGCCCACTTCGGGCTCGACGGCAGGATCTGGAACGGCTTTCGCGCAGACGAGCAGCTCGGTGATCGGGGCTGGCGGATCGCCGGGGCCGAGAACATACCCCCCATCGTGGCGCGTGGCGTGCTGATCGATGTGGCCGCGGCCAAAGGGGTGAAGATGCTCCCGGACGGCTATCGCGTGACCCGTGAGGACCTGGTCGAGGCGCTGCAACGGCAACAGGTAGAGTTGCAGTCGGGGGATGTGGTGTTGATCCGCACCGGCCGCATGCAGCACTATGAAGATGCGGCGGCCTACATGGAGAATCCTCCCGGGCTGGGACTCTCGGCCGCACGCTATCTGGTGGAAGAGGGCGGTGCCATGATCGTCGGCGCCGACAATCTGAGTTTCGAGTCCTTCCCCTCGGAGATCGCGAGCAACTATGTCCCGGTGCATACCTATCTGCTGGCTGAACAGGGTACCCCTATCATGGAGCTGGTCTATCTTGAGGCGCTTTCGCGCGACAGGCTTTACGAGTTCGCCTTTATCGGCGGTTCGCTGAAGTTTCGCGGTGCCGACGGCGCGCCCATCCGTCCTATCGCCGTGCCACTCGGGAAGCTCGATGAAACTCAGTGAACCCTGTCAGGCCCGCGCCATCCGATACCTGGATCAAGGGCAGCTTGACCCTGATGCTAACGTGGGTTTACGGCATCCTCCGCCGCGGCGATGGGTCCGACATATCGAGCACGATTGCCAGGAGTCACGGCTATGAAGATAAAGCGTATTTGCATCGTTGGCGCTTCCGGCAAGCTCGGACAGTACATGGTCCAGCATGCTCTCGATCGGGGTTATGCAGTGGTTGGGGTCTGCCGGGCACAGAGTGTCGGCAAACTCGAGAAGTTCAAGCACAGGATCACCATCCTGCCCGGAGCCACGAATGACCGGGAGGTCATCCGGCAGGCGGTAGCGGGCTGCGACGGCGTACTGACGGTGCTCGTTCCCTGGGGCGTCCATCACTACGCGACGGGAACGGCTCAAGCGGTGCTCGACTTCGCCGAACCGGGTGCCCGCCTGATCTTCTCCTGCGGCTGGCACATTACGAAAGACGGGTTGGATGTCTATCCCAAAACCTTCAAGTTGCTGCTCGCCGTTTTCGGTTGGGTGGCGAAACGGATACGCTTCGCGGACATCGACGATCAGGTCGAGGCCTGTCGCCGTATCTTCGCCAGCGACCGGCGCTGGACGGTCGTCCGGGGCAGCGACCTGGAGGAGGGTGAGGGCCAGGGCCTGCCGGTCTGGAGCAGGCATGTCGGGGATCCCATCCTGGGGAGCAACCTGACGCGACGGATCGACTTTGCCCTGTTCATGGTAGAGGCCCTGGTCAACGACACACTGATTCATGAGGCGCCGGCTATCGTCGGTTGTCAGACGCCTTCCGCGCGTCGCTTCAGTGAGCGCAAACCGCAGAGCAATTGAAGCTGCATTGATGCGCGTCCCGCTCACTCGTTGAGAATATCGAACAGAGCATATTGAGCCTGATCCCCCAGCGCTCTCCGAGACGTTTACCGGCTACATCTCTGCCTGGGGGCAAGGCGGCCGTCGCTGCTGGGACAATAGTGCCCGATCGGGTTTAACCATGGCAGAATCTGTCATGTATATTACTTTCGGATCAGTAACTGGCAGGCAGGTCGACAGTTGGCAGCAAATGTGTCGAAGTGTCAGCCGATACGGTGAGCAGGTTCAGCCTGGTCATTCCGAATGCCGGTCGTGGTCATGGAACGGCTGTCGACGCGGGGGTCTCCACGACAGGTCTACGTGAGCGCATACCATGAGCGAAGAGGTGAAAAAGAACAATCAAACCGGGATTAAGATGGAACGTCACGCCATCGGTTGGCGTGAGTGGGTCACACTGCCCGAACTGGGGATCGATGCCATCAAGGCCAAGGTGGATACCGGCGCGCGTACTTCCGCGCTGCACGCCTTCGCGGTGGAGCCTTATGAGGAGTCCGGTGTACGCATGGTGCGTTTCGGTATTCACCCGATACAGAAACGCACGGACGTGGAGCTCATCTGTTCTGCCCCGGTGGTCGACCGGCGCTGGGTCTCGGACTCCGGCGGACATCGCGAACAGCGCTGGGTGATCGTGACCCCGGTCCGTATCGGCGACATCGAATGGCCGGTCGAGTTGACCCTGACCAATCGGGACAGCATGCTGTTTCGTATGCTTCTGGGTCGCACCGGCATGGGCAAACAGTTTCTGGTGCGACCCGACGCCTCTTACCTTCTCGGCAAGCCACCGCATTGGGTGGCGCACAAACAGAGATCCTGAAGGAAACTATCGTGAAAATCGCCATACTCTCACGCAACCGCAAACTCTACTCCACCGCCCGGCTGGTGGAGGCGTGCAAACAACGTGGTCATGAGGTCGATGTGCTCGACGTGGTGCGTTGCTACATGGATATTTCCCAAGACGCACCTGAGCTTCATTACAAGGGTGAGGTACTGCCGCGCTACGATGCCGTGATCCCCCGCATCGGCGCTTCCGTCACCTTCTATGGCACGGCGGTGCTGCGCCAGCTGGAAATGATGGGGGTGTTTCCAGTCAATGAATCAGTCGCCATCAGCCGTTCGCGGGACAAGCTCCGCTCCTTGCAGCTGTTGGCCCGGGCCGGTGTCGGCATGCCCAAGACCGGTTTCGCCAACTCTCCCGACGATATCCAGGACCTGATCAAAATGCTCGGCGGCGCCCCCATGGTGATCAAACTGCTGGAGGGGACTCAGGGCATCGGCGTGGTGCTGGCGGAAACCCGCAAGGCGGCCGAGAGTGTCATCGAAGCCTTCATGGGCATGAAGACCAACATCCTGGCGCAGGAGTTCATCAAGGAAGCGGGAGGCGCCGACATACGCTGTTTCGTTATCGGTGGAAAGGTCGTTGCGGCGATGATGCGCCAGGCGCCCGAAGGGGAGTTCCGCTCCAATCTGCATCGGGGTGGCAGCGCCCAGCTGGTCAAGATCACGCCGCGCGAACGGGCCACCGCCGTCAAGGCGGCCAAGGTGATGGGACTGAATGTGGCGGGTGTCGATATCCTGCGTTCGGAGCGCGGGCCCCTGGTGATGGAGGTCAACTCTTCGCCTGGACTAGAGGGGATTGAGAGAGCGACCGGCAAGGACGTGTCCGGAATGATCGTCGACTTCATCGAAAAGAATGCCCGTCCCAACCGCACCCGCACCAAGGGCAAGGGTTAGGTGTGTCGAAAGGCTCTGTCATGGAACCCTTGATCATTGCCGGTCAGCGTATCGAGCCGGGTACACATCAGACCATCGATCTGCCGGTGGCGCTGTTGCACACGCAGACGCCCATGAATATGCCGGTGCGGATCATCCGGGGTCGCAAGGACGGCCCACGCCTCTTCGTCAGTGCGGCGATCCACGGCGACGAACTGAACGGGGTCGAGATCATCCGTCGACTGAACCAGGAAAAGGCGCTCAAACGTCTGCACGGTACCCTCATCACCATACCCATCGTCAATGTCTTCGGCGTCATCCACCACTCCCGTTATCTGCCCGACCGGCGCGATCTCAATCGCAGCTTTCCCGGCTCGGAAAGGGGCTCACTGGCGGGACGACTGGCCGACATCTTCATGACTGAGATCGTCGCCAACTCCACCCACGGTATCGATCTGCATACCGGGGCACTGCATCGGGACAACCTGCCCCACTTGAGGGTGAATCTGGAGGATCCCGAGACCGAGCGGTTGGCGCGGACCTTCGGTGTCCCTGTCATCATCAACTCAGATCTGCGGGACGGTTCGCTGCGTGAGGTCGCGGCGGAACGAGGCATCCCCATGCTGCTCTATGAGGCGGGGGAGGCGTTACGTTTCGACGAGCTCTCCATCCGTGCCGGTGTGAAAGGCATCCTCAACGTGATGCGTGAGCTGGAGATGCTGCCAAAGAGCCGCACCCGGGTGAAACGCAAGAGCGTGGAACCCCTGGTGGCCCGCTCCTCGATCTGGGCCCGCGCCACCGAGAGCGGTATCTTCCGTACCTACGCCGCCCTAGGCTCCCGGGTGGCCAAGGGGGAGGTGCTGGGCGCCATCGCCTCGCCCTTCGGCGACAACAACGTTGAGCTGTTGTCGCCCACCTCGGGCATCGTTATCGGCAGATCCAAACTGCCGCTGGTCAACGAGGGGGACGCCCTGTTCCACATCGCCCGCTTCCAAGCGGTGAAGGGTGCGGCGGAAAACGTGGAGGTCTTCACCGAGACCCTGGCGTCGGAGGAGCCGGAGGACCCGATGGGTGGGGAGCAGCCGATTATCTGAATTGTCTCGGTCAATGAGGGAAATGGATACCTCCCTCAGGCAATCCTTGAATGAGGTGCCGGCCAGAGCAGCTGCAACGATCGGGGCTTGAGGCATACATTGGGGGATTCGCTTTTCACCAGTCTCGTTGAGGGGGGTATGAGGGGATTGCTGGAAGTTTTTACGACCGCTCCGGCTGGTTATGCCTTCGACACCCGAGACGCTGTCGAATTAATTGACACCCGAAATCTCCGGTCAAAAGTGTCGATGGCAGCGTGATTACGCTGCCTTAAGAATTCAGAAAAAGCTATTACAATCTAAATTCCTTTTTCAGGCCTATGGCCTGTCGACGTGATTTACATCTCTGTCGTGCTACCTGAATTAACCTCCCAGTTTCGCAGCGACTTCCGGATAATTTCACTAAATATCAATGAGAAGCGAGTGTGATGTCCAGCGATGCGATTGTTGGTGTGGTTATTGCGTGCTTAGTTCAGTAAGTAAAGACTCAAAAGGTCTTTCATGTAGGGAGTGGGACTCTGCCACTGGAACCTGGCGACACGTAAGAACTTAACGGTAACACATCTGAGGTGATTGAGAATGAAGAAGTTATTGTTGAGCGCTCTGTTTGTGCTAGGGATCAGTGCGAACACGATTGCTCAAGCTGTAATGATCGATGACTCGAACGCGGGCGTTTACGACGGTACAGACGTGGGTGGTATCGATACGCTACTCGAAGTGCGTACGAAAGCCGACTTTCTCGCTTCCGGGCTTTCGCAAGTCGACTTTGAGTTGGACTTGATCAACGACCACGCGACCACGACCTACACCTACAATGTGGGTGATTACAAGACGGAAGACGTCGACTACTATGCTACCGATACGGCGAATGTCTACGCCTTCGGACCGGCAGAGTTGGGAGATTTCTTCATCGTCAAGAACAGTACGTTCTGGGCGTTGTTTCAGAATAATGTGGAGTTCGACTGGGGTGTGATTCTGGCTAGTGTGCTTCCGGAAGGAATGAATATCCCCAGCGATTCCATGAGCATCAGTCACGTTACGGCAACACCCGTAACGAAGACTGTCCCGGAACCCTCCCTGATGCTCCTGATGGGAACCGGGTTGATCGGGTTTGGTCTCGCCCGGCGGAAGATGAAGTGCTGACTTCGTAGCCTATGAGATGTCACCCAGCCCCGCTTCATGCGGGGCTTTTTGTTTCTACGATGTGAGCCGGGATGGCTAACATTTCCTGCAGGCCTCTTGGAACGGATGTGACTTCGGTCCGTGTAACTGCGGATGACATTAGAAAATCAGGCCATCGCGATAGTTTCCCCGGTCGTCTGGTCGCAGGGCTTGCCCGTTATATCGTCCGCAGTTGATAGCAATACACTGTGATAACAGGATAGCGACAGTATGTTTTTTTACTCTTTGAGTTCCCAAGGCGATTGAGTATCCTGCCGGCAGGCGTCGAAGACCCTGTCGATAATCTTGTTGTCGTTTTTCCAGGCTTGATGCTGCATGGTAACGCACTCATTTCCGCTTTCGTCGTACTTGTCGAGCAGGGCGAGTCTGCCACGTCTGCCGCTGTCGGGATTCGCCCAGGTCTTGCTGGAACCTTTGCTCGCTGCGGTGAGTGCCACCGCTGCCTCCCTGGCGATCCTCAAATCCTCGCCTTCAAGCACAATCGCTTTCCCGCCGGCGATGTTTCCCAGACCGGAGAGCGCCCGAAACGGGGCGGTGATCACGCCGGTGAAGACACCTGTCACCGCGCCTTCGGTTGCTTTCTGTCCGGCAACGCCGGCCTTCGAGATAAGGTCATCGACGCGATCCAGGGTGGCGGGTATCGATTTGCGCGTGGTCTCGATCTCTTCACGTATCGCCTTGACCTCCTCGAGGACATCGGGAACCAGCTGTCGGCTTGCCGCTATCTCCTTGTTGGTTTGACTGATCGAGGCGGAGGTCGCGTTCACGGTTTTCAGGATATCTGGAATCGACTCCCTGGAATCTTCGACCTGTTGCAGGATGGATGGGATGAGCTTTCTGGTTTCCTCTATCTCGATGATAACGGATGGTATGAGTTTCCGTGTTTCTCCAATCTCATCGACAATGGTGGGAATCTCTCCACGGACTGCCGATATCTCAGTCAGTATCGGAGGCACCAGTCTTCGAATTTCCTTCACTTCAGCAAGAATCGGATCGACTTTTCCGCTTGTGCTTTCCACCTGTGTCAGGATGGCCGGGAGGTCCCTGTGGATGCGGGATAATTCATAGGTGAAATAGGCGATGGCCCCCGCGACAGCGAACAATCCTGCAGAAAGCGTATAGGTTGCAACAGAGCCGGTCTTGTTCACGTTGCCGAGCCTCCATAGATATTACTTTCGGATCAGTAAGAGGATCTGGTCGCGCTGTTTGATACCCATCTGAGTTCGCGAGCGCCAATGTGTGTGATCAAATGAAAAGTGGGATCATCATGGCATTGACCAGGTCGATGAAGAACACGCCCACCAGAAGCGTCCGATCAATGAGTTCCTTCGGACATTTCCCCTGGACGTGAGATACAGCCCTCTCTACCACTAGGCTACTGGCGGAACCCTAGCCCTTCACGCGGGAATTTGCGAGGGATTTAGCGGCGCTGATGGCGACCCAGGGTATTCCGTTTGCGGGGGGGTGACAGCCCCGGTCTATCCTGCAAGCCGTGCTGAGGCATCGCGTGAGCGGGATCGCGCTTGAGAGGGCTTGCCGCGGGTCACCTGGCATCTGAGGCCTGGGGCGATGTCGGCGCGGTGACGAAAACCGCCTGGGATTCAAGGGGATAATGGTGGGCGCAACAGGGATCGAACCTGTGACCTCTGCAATGTGACTGCAGCGCTCTCCCAGCTGAGCTATGCGCCCTCGTGCGGTGAGGAGCGCATTCTAATGGGCTTTCACCAGGGGCGTCAAACGTCTCTACCGATTAGGCCAGGGTCTGATAGAATCCCCCCTTTCCTGTTTCCCTGTTGTGAGATCGATGACTGTCCGTACCCGTTTCGCTCCCAGCCCCACCGGCTACCTGCATGTCGGTGGCGCCCGCACCGCGCTCTTCTCCTGGCTCTACGCCCGCAAGCATGGCGGTAAGTTCGTGCTGCGCATCGAGGATACCGATCTGGAGCGCTCCACGGCGGAGTCGGTGAATGCCATCCTGGAGGGCATGACCTGGCTCGGCCTGGAGTACGACGAGGGGCCTTTCTACCAGACCCAGCGCTTCGATCGTTACAACCAAGTGATCGACGAGTTGATGGAGAAAGGGCTGGCCTACCGCTGCAACTGCTCCCGCGAGCGTCTCGATGCGTTGCGTGAGTCCGCCATGCAGCACAAGCAGAAACCGCGCTACGACGGCCACTGCCGGGACCGCCATGTCAGCCCGGACGAACCCCACGTGATCCGCTTTCGCAACCCGGACACCGGCGTGGTAACGGTGGGTGACCTGATTCGCGGCCGGGTCAATTTCAACAACGAGGAGTTGGATGACCTGATCATTCGCCGCACCGATGGCTCACCCACCTACAACCTGACCGTGGTGGTGGACGACATGGACATGCAGATCACCCACGTCATCCGCGGTGACGACCACCTGAACAACACCCCCAAGCAGATCAACATCCTGCAGGCTATAGGCGCCGAGCTGCCGCAGTACGGCCACGTGCCCATGATTCTTGGCGACGACGGTGCCCGTCTGTCGAAACGCCACGGTGC
This sequence comes from Candidatus Thiodiazotropha sp., assembly GCA_037384425.1. Lineage (GTDB taxonomy): Bacteria > Pseudomonadota > Gammaproteobacteria > Chromatiales > Chromatiaceae > Thiodiazotropha. The sequence goes on from JARROA010000013.1 coordinate 52,944, forward strand.
GGTCAGTGTCATGCAGTACCGTGAGGACGGATTTCTGCCGGAGGCGCTGCTCAACTACCTGGTGCGCCTCGGCTGGTCCCATGGCGATCAGGAGATCTTCAGCGTCGACGAGATGATCGATCTGTTCGACATCGACGCCGTTAACAAGGCAGCCTCCAGCTTCAACACCGAGAAGCTGTTGTGGCTCAACCAGCACTACATCAAGAACGACGATCCCAAGCGTATCGCCCATCTGCTCAGCCCCCACATGGGCGAGCTGGGCATCGATCCGGCCGAGGGTCCGGATCTGGCCGAGGTGGCCGAGGCCCATCAGGAGCGGGCGCGCTCGCTGGTGGAGATGGCCGAGATGGTGGCCTTCTGCTACAAGGACTACGAGGATTTCGACGAGGTGGCGGCGAAGAAGCATCTGCGGGGCGTGGCCCGCGAGCCCCTGGAGCGACTGCGCGCGGTGCTGGAGTCTCTGGGCGAGTGGACCGAGGAGAGCCTGCATGCAGCCGTGCAGCAGGTCGCGGACGAACTCGAGCTCAAGATGGGCAAGGTGGCCCAGCCACTGCGGGTGGCGGTGGTCGGCCGCGCCGCCTCGCCGGGCATCGACGTGACCCTGCGCCTGGTGGGCAAGAGTGCCACCCTGCGCCGTATCGACCGGGCCCTGGACTATATCCGTCAGCGCGAAGCCAACGCGGGTTGACAGGGGTTCGGATATTTTTACGGTGCGGCAAGCCGCACCCTACGAAATTCCGCCAGTGCGTAGGGTGCGGCTTGCCGCACCGATAAGCCGTAGATTTCACTACTAAAGCAGAACCAAGCACCATGAGCGAACAGGACAAGAGCGCACCCAGCCATTTCATCCGCCAGATCATCGATCAGGATCTGCAGGCGGGTAAAAACGAGGGGCGGGTGCACACCCGTTTCCCACCCGAGCCCAACGGCTATCTGCATATCGGCCACGCCAAGTCGATCGTGCTCAACTTCGGTCTGGCGCAGGACTACCACGGTAAGTGCAACCTGCGCTTCGACGACACCAATCCCCACAAGGAGAACATGGAGTTCGTCGAGAGCATCAAGGCGGATGTGCGCTGGCTGGGCTACGACTGGGAGGATCGTCTCTTCTATGCCTCCGACTACTTTCAGCAGCTCTACGATTTCGCAGTGGAGTTGATCCAGGCCGGCAAGGCCTATGTCTGCGATCTCGACGCGGAGCAGATGCGCGAATACCGGGGCACCCTCAAGGAGCCGGGCCGCGAGAGTCCCTACCGCAACCGCCCGGTCGAGGAGAACCTGGACCTGTTTGCGCGCATGAAGGCGGGTGAGTTCGCCGACGGCGAGCGGGTGCTGCGGGCCAAGATCGACATGGCCTCGCCCAACATGAACATGCGCGATCCGACCCTCTACCGCATCCGCCACGGGGTGATCCACCACCAGACCGGCGAGGCCTGGTGCATCTACCCGATGTACGACTACACCCACCCCATCTCCGATGCCCTGGAGGGTATCACCCACTCCCTCTGCACCCTGGAGTTCGAGGACCACCGGCCCCTCTACGACTGGACCCTGGACAACATCACCATCCCCTGCCATCCGCAGCAGATCGAGTTTTCGCGGCTCAATCTGGAGTACACCGTGATGAGCAAACGCAAGCTGACCCAGCTGGTGGAGGAGGGGTTCGTCGAGGGCTGGGACGATCCCCGTATGCCGACCATCGCCGGGCTGCGCCGGCGTGGATTCACACCGGGATCGATCCGCGATTTCTGCGGCCGTATCGGCATCACCAAGTCGGACAACCTGGTGGAGATGGGGGTGTTGGAGAACTGCATCCGCGAGGACCTGGACGCCAACGCCCCGCGGCGCATGGCGGTGCTGCATCCGCTGAAGCTGGTGATCGAGAACTATCCGGAGGACGGCGAGGAGTGGCTGACCGCCGCCAACCATCCGAAGGACGAGTCGATGGGCAGCCGCGAGATCCCCTTCTGCCGGGAAATCTACATCGACCAGGCCGACTTCCGCGAAGAGGCCAACAAGAAGTACAAGCGGCTGGTCACCGGTGGTGAGGTGCGCCTGCGCAACGCCTATGTCATCAAGTGCGAAGAGGTGATGAAGAACAACCAGGGCGACATCGTCGAGCTGCGCTGCAGCTACGACCCCGAGACCCTGGGCAAGAACCCGGAAGGACGCAAGGTGCGCGGCGTGATCCACTGGGTCTCCGCCCGCCACGGGGTCAAGGGTGAGGTGCGGCTCTACGACCGCCTGTTCAGTCAGGCCAATCCGGACAAGGTCGAAGAGGGCGGTCGCTTCACCGACAATCTCAACCCCGACTCTCTGCGTACCCTGACCGATTGTTATCTCGAGCCTTTACTGGCGGAGGCGGGGGTGGACGAGCGGTTCCAGTTCGAGCGCGAAGGTTATTTCACTCCCGACAGCCGTGAAGCCGGCACCGAGCGGCCGGTTTTCAACCTCATCGTCACCCTGCGTGACTCCTGGGCCAAGATCGAGGGTCAGGGGTAGGTTCCGGCCGGCAGTTTGACGGTGCGGCAAACCGCACCCTACGGGTAATTCAAGTGCAGGGTGCGGCTTGCCGCACCGCTTAGGCCCGCTATAGGGGGCCTGCCTGTCCGCGACCTGTTTGGAGATAAAAAGCATTGGACAAAAGCGTGATGATCTTCTAACATGCGCGACTTTCCGGGGCCATAGCTCAGCTGGGAGAGCGCAACACTGGCAGTGTTGAGGTCGGCGGTTCGATCCCGCCTGGCTCCACCAATGACGATAGAATAGCCCGGAGTCTCTCCGGGTTATCTGTTTCAGGGCCTTGCATAACCTATGCTCAAGGAAGCCTTCCAAACCGGCGCCACTTCGGGGTGGACATGATCTGGGTCGATCTGCTGATCATCGCCATCATTGCCGTCTCGGCTATCATCAGCCTGATACGCGGTTTCATTCAGGAAGCGCTCTCGCTGGCGACCTGGGTTGCCGCCTTCACCCTGGCCTGGTTCTTCTTCCGATCGCTGGCCGTCCAACTCGAACCCTGGATTGACGTGGCGTCCATTCGCCTGGGAGTGGCTTACGCCATCATCGTCCTCGTGGTTCTCCTGGTCGGTGCCGTGGTCAATCATTTTATGAAATCCCTTGTCGAAAGCACCGGCCTGAGCGGAACCGACCGACTGATCGGGATCTTTTTCGGCGTCGCCAGAGGCGCATTGGTGGTCGCCATTCTGGTGTTGCTGGCCGGACTGACGCCCCTTCCGGAGGACGGTTGGTGGCACGAGTCCCGTCTGCTGCCCTATTTTCAGGAGATGGCGGTTTGGATGAAGGGCTATCTGCCAGCGGACATCGCTGCGAATTATAGCTACTGACAACTTGGCCGCTATGACCGTAATCTGCGACACGAATGAATGCTGTGGTAGCCGCCCCCGCTTCGGGCGGCTTGCTTTGATCTTCGCAAACGACCGGGAGAGCTAGGATATGTGCGGTATTGTGGGAATCGTCGGCAAGTCCCCCGTCAACCAGTCCCTGTACGATGCCCTTCTGGTGCTACAGCATCGTGGGCAGGACGCGGCCGGTATCGTGACCTGCGAAAAGGGGCGGCTCTATCTGCGCAAGGCTAACGGTCTCGCCCGTGACGTCTTCCATACCCGCCACATGCTGCGCCTGAAGGGCAACATAGGCCTGGGGCATGTGCGCTATCCCACTGCCGGCTGTTCCTCCTCGGCGGAAGCACAGCCCTTCTATGTGAACTCACCCTACGGCATCACACTGGCTCATAACGGTAATCTGACCAATGCGGAGGAACTGACGCGGGATCTCTTCGTCGAGGATCTGCGCCACATCAACACCTCCTCCGATTCGGAGATTCTGCTCAACATCTTCGCGCATGAACTGCAGATGCAGAACAAACTGCGCATCGCACCCGACGACATCTTCAAGGCGGTGGCCGGCGTGCACCGTCGTTGCCGGGGTGGATACGCGGCGGTGGCGATGATCCCGGGGGTGGGGTTGATCGGTTTTCGCGATCCCCATGCGATCCGTCCCATCGTCTACGGCAAGCGCGAGACCGACCAGGGGACCGAGTACATGATCGCCTCCGAAAGTGTCGCCCTGAACACCCTCGGCTTCGAGCGGGTGCGCGACCTGGAGCCCGGCGAAGCGATCTTCATCAGCAAGGAGGGGCAGTTCTACGCCCAGCAGTGCGCGGCCAATCCGGTGAAGTCGCCCTGTATCTTCGAATTCGTCTATTTCGCCCGTCCCGATTCGATCATCGACAACATCTTCGTGCACAAGGCGCGTTCCCGGATGGGCAAGAAGCTGGCGAAGAAGATCCAGCGGGAGTGGCCGGACCACGATATCGATGTTGTGATCCCCATACCCGATACCAGCCGCACTGCGGCACTCACCCTCGCCAACGAACTCGCCGTGCGCTATACGGAGGGTTTCATCAAAAACCGCTATATCGGCCGCACCTTCATCATGCCGGGGCAGACAGTGCGCAAGAAATCGGTGCGCCAGAAACTCAACGCCATCGACCTGGAGTTCAAGGGCAAGAACGTGTTGCTGGTGGACGACTCGGTGGTACGCGGCACCACCTCACAGCAAATCGTGCAAATGGCACGGGATGCGGGCGCCAGAAAGGTCTATTTCGCTTCTGCGGCGCCGCCGGTGCGCTACCCCAATGTCTACGGTATCGATATGCCGGTAGCCAGTGAGCTGGTGGCCCACGATCGCACTGATGATGATGTCAGAGAGATCATCGGCGCCGATCGTATGATCTATCAGGATCTGCAGGACCTCATCGACGCGGTGCACAAGAAGGGCAAGAGTGATATCGAACGTTTCGACTGCTCGGTGTTCAACGGCGAGTACGTCACCGGCGACGTCAGCAAGCCCTATCTGGAGCAGCTGGAACTGCTGCGCAACGATGGTGCGAAAACCAAGAGCGAGTCTGCTGACCGCAGCATTCTGGATCTGCACAACGACGCCTGAGCGGCACCCGGCCACACTTCTAGAGCGTGTCGGCCACCGGTGGTCAGGCGGGTCGCTGAATCCATCAGCCTGACCGTCGGTGCGGTCTGTCCTGGCCCCCGAGAATCAACAGCCTGAGATACGATCGAAATAGCGCGCGCGATAGAGCAGGCGTGGTTGTTCACCGTCCCTGAATGCACTTCGGGTGTGCAGCACGTTGTTGCAAAGCAGTCCCTGACCCGCTTCCAGCCTGCCCTTGAAGTGCCAGGGGGAGGGCGTCTTGAGTATCGCCTTGAGGTGCGCAACCGCCTCCTGCAGCAGCGGATCGTCGCGCCATTCGATACTGCGACTGCGGTCGGTATAACGCATATGCAGGTGGCCGTCGGGATAGACGGCGAAGACCGGCCCTGAGCGCGCTGGACGCAGCTCTTCACCTTCGACCTCGTTGGCAGGGATGGTCATCGCTTGAGGATGCATGAGGGCGCGGATGTAGTCCGGATTTTCCTCCCGCAACCTCAGATAGACGATTTCGTGATCAAGCAGCTCATTTTCGCCCCCTTCCGCGGCGGGTTGCACACAGTGCAGCAGCAAACCATGGATCTGTTGATCGAGCCGGTTGTAGTAGCCATCGGTGTGCCAGGCGATCGGTCGGTTGGAGTAGGGGATGTAACCCTGTCGCAGGGCATCCGATTGGACCGTCAGGGAGGTGATCGCGTCGTTATCGGCACACATGTTGTGGTCGAGATGTTCAAGTCCGAATGACCGCCCCAGACTGCGAATGATCTCCTTGTCACCATCGTGACCTGAAAGGCCGGCCCAGATCGCCATGTTGGTCTTTCGGCAGAGCGCCTGCAATTGTTCGTGCTCGGCAGAGGAGAGTTCTCTGGGATCCCGGATCTCGACGACTAACTCATTGATGTCATGCGGATAATTGGCGAGTTTAGTGAGTTTCCACTGCTCGAAGCCCGATCTGTTGTCGAGATGGAATGGGGAATCATGACGTATCTGCATGCACAGGATTTTCGCAGAACCGGGCGAGTATTGGTATTATTCCCGGTCATTCCACCGGTAAATTGTGAGGCCTGAATCGATGCAGCATCTCGCCAGACGCCCGAAACTCCCCAAGCCGCTCGCGCTGCCTTTGAAACTGTTGCCGCGCAAAGTGCATGGCTATGCCCTGAGCAAGATTTTGAATCAAGTCTTCAAGCGCGAGATGCAGGAAGGGGAGTTGGACTTTCTTGAGGGGCGGACGGTACGTATCGATGTCAGTGATGCCGGACTCAGCTATATGGTCAGTATGCGCCAGGGTAGCTTCATCGAGTCAAGTCGGTCGCAGGCCGACCTGAGCATTCGCGGCAGTGTCTATGATTACCTGCTGCTGATCACCAACCGCGAGGATCCGGACACCTTGTTTTTTCAGCGCCACCTGACCATGGACGGCGATACGGGATTGGGCGTTCACTTGAAGAACATGCTGGCGGCCGTTGAAATGGAAAACCTGCCGTTGCCCAACCGACTCAGACCGGCTATCGATCGTTGCCTGGCGGTCTACGAACGGTTCGCCTAATCCGGCAGGCCCACCAACTCGGCGTCCGCATCCCAAAGCCTGGTCAGCAGTTCACGCATCTCCTCCAGCGGACCACTGCATGTGAAACTCAGCGTCCCGTTGCCGGTGGTATCGCTGAGTAGATCGTTCTCGAGCAGCCGGCGATGCAGCTGGGCGGCTACCGCCAGGCCGGTATCGATGATCTCGATCTCGTCCCCCACCACCTGTTTGATGGCGTCGAGCAGAAAGGGATAGTGGGTACATCCCAGGACTAACGTGTCAATTCCTTTGGCCAGCAATGGAGCAACGGTCTCCTCGATCATGGACCGGGTCAGCGCCTCGTTCTGATCCCCGGCCTCGATGTGTTCGACCCAGCCGTGGCAGGGTTTGATGAAAACATCCGATCCATTGGCATGGCGCTCGAGCAATATCTTGAACTTGCCGCTTCCCAGAGTGCGCTCTGTCGCCAGAATGCCGATGATGCCATTTTTGCTCTGTGCTATGGCCGGTTTCACGCCCGGTTCCATTCCAATGATCGGCAGATCATAGCGATCGCGCAGGGTGTGGATAGCCGCTGCCGTCGCGGTATTGCACGCCACAACGACGGCCTTGACCGGTAGAGTGAGAAGGTATTCGCTGATGGCGATCGCCCGGGACTGGATGAATGCGTCTGGCTTGCTGCCGTAAGGGAGATGGCCCCGGTCAGCCACATAGACGATCGATTCCGAAGGCATCTGTTCACGGATATGTCGCAGGACAGTGAGACCGCCGATGCCGGAATCGAAAATACCGATGGGAAGATTGGAAGGCATGCCGGTAAAGCTTGTTAACCTTGAATGAATTGAAAAAAATTACGCATTCTCTCGCCTTTGAGCCCTTTGTGCTTATCAGCAGGTTGAAATCTGGATTCTTGATGTTTGAGAAATCTTGGGCCCTTGGACGAGGTGGTGAAACATCCAGCCGGAGTTGGGCGCCATTGTCGGGAATGCCGGTCAGTTTTTCAACAGACGGTCTGTTTCAAGCTGAATCTGCTGTAACAACTGTCTGGCTTTCTTTTCTGACTGGTTACGGCAGGCGGCATGGAATTGTTGAACGGCATAGTCGAGAGCGGGTACCCCACAGGACGAGGTGGAACCGTGCATCTTATGGGTGATCTCGCGCAGCACCGGCCAGTTGAGGTCAGCTATCCCGGATGTGAGGGCGACCAGGTGGTTCGGCAGTTCACGCTTGAGCTGTTCGAACATCTCTTCTGCCAGCTTATCGTCGCCTCCCGTTACGCTCAAGGCTTTATCCATATCGCGTGTCGGTAGTGACAGAACGCTGAGCGACGGCTGCTGTCGCCAGCGTGGAAGTTGATGCAGATGGTTCAGTCTCGATTCGTTGAGTACGTTTTCAATAATGGGCCACATCTGCTGCTCATCTATTGGTTTGAGCAGATAGGCGTCCATCATCGATTCCTTGATCTGTGTTCGAGTGGTGGGTACGGCGTCGGCTGTGAGGGCGATGATGGGGGTGTAGCGTTTGGTGTCCACCTCGCTTTCACGGATCTTGACGGCTGCTGCAGTTCCTTTCATGCCAGGCATATGAATGTCCATGATAATGAGGTCGAAACTGTTCTTGGTTGCTAGGGCGACTGCTTCATGACCGTCAACGGCTTCTGTAACGACCGCGCCTTTGTCACGCATCAGCGTGCTGATGAGTTTGAGATTGATTTCGTTGTCGTCGACCACAAGAATCGCCTTGCCGGTGAGGAGATCCCTGAAACGGTCGCTCGAACTGGATGTATTGTGGATGTAATGCTGGCTGCGACTGGAAAAGATTTCAACCAGTACACCTCGCAACGTATGGGTTGTCACCGGTTTAGACAGGTACCAGTCCCCACTCAGTGCTTGATACTGGTCGACGATGGTTTTCTCGGTTGCACTCATGAGGATGACGAATGGAAGCCAGCAGATCCCCCGTAATCTGCGAATTTCGGCTTCGGCAAAGCCTGATTGAATCTCTTCGTGGCCAAATCCCAGCACTACAAGGTCCGCTTGTGGATTGCATTCGACCGGAAAATCCTGCGTCATCACTTCGATGCCGAAGGAAGTCAGGAGGTGTTGTATGGAGAGGTGTGACAACTGATGCTTGTCTGCCAGGATGGCGCGCTTGCCGGTGAACGGCTTGGCGTTAAGCAAGCTTATAGATTCCACGTTGGGTGTGATCATTGGGAGTTCGACGATAAAGGTCGATCCTATTCCCAGTGTGCTCACCAGTTTGATGTCGCCATTCATCGATTGAGCGAGCTTCTTGCAGATGCTGAGGCCGAGGCCGGTTCCTCCATACGTCCGGCTGGTCATCGAATCAGCCTGCTGGTAGGTTTCGAACAGATATTGCTGAGCTTTCTTGCTGATGCCGATGCCGGTATCAGCGATACTGAATTTGAGTTTTCTTGCCCCCTGACTGTCCTCGTCGGCCATAACGCGTATGACCACTTCACCCTGATGTGTGAATTTGATTGCATTGTTCAGGAGGTTTACCAGTATCTGACGGATGCGTGTTTCATCTCCGACTAGAACAGTGGGTACATCAGAATAAATCAGTAGAATCAGTTCAATCTGTTTGTCATGTGCTGATGGAGAGAGCAATGCAATCGGCTCTTCGAAGCACTCGGTGACATTGTAGGGAGCGGTTTCGGGCTCGAGCTTGCCATATTCGAGTTTGGAGTAATCGAGAATCTCGTTGATGATGTCCAGCAGGTTGGTTGCCGACTTGGATATGGTTTTGACGAGATCGTGTTGTTTCTTTGTCAGGTTTGTCTTGAGTAGAAGATTCGTGAATCCGAGCACTCCATTCATCGGAGTCCTGATTTCGTGACTCATGTTGGCTAGGAACTCGGTTTTTGCCTTGCTTGCCGAGAGCGCACGCTTTTTTGCGAGATCGAGTTCGACATTTTGGATTTCGAGTGCCTCCATGGTCTGTGTCAAGTCACTGGTAGCTTGGTCTATCTGTTGCTGCATGGTTTCGTGAGAGTTGTAAATCTCGGCTGCCATGGTATTGAAGCCTTCTTCAAGGTTTCTGATCTCACCCGTTGTACTCTCAGGCACGCGGACCGAAAAATCACCGTCACGCATTTTGCTCACTGCCTGGGTTAGTCGTGCTACCGGTCGTATGATGCCGCGAATGAGTACAAGGGTTATGGCTACGGTGGCGAGGACGCCGACAACGAGCATGATCAGCGAGTTGCGTAAAATGGTGCGCCTGTTTTCGTTTAGCCGAGTCTTGTCCATGTACACGATCACGCTGCCCATGTCTTCGGGGTTTACGCTGCCACCGGTCGGTTGCTGTTCCGGGTAATCCGCAACCTGAATCTCGTCAACGTTGAAAACGGCGGGTGCCGTGAATTCTGCAAAAGGGAGGCGATTCCTTTCCGTTGATTTCTTGAGATAAGTAAGCAGGATGCCCCGATTGTCGTAAACTTTTATTGCATGTACATCGGCCTGAAGAAACACGGGCTTCAAGCTCTGGTCAAGGATGGATTTGTCGCGCGTGAAAATTCCATAGACGCTGATGGCTGCGGCTTCACTGGCAATTGAATGCCCCAGTTCATCAAAAGACTCGGAAAGCCGGCTGAGCTGTGACTTGATGAGATAGGTGGTGACCGAGAGCGCAAGAACCAAGGCGGGCAGGATGCCGATCAGTAGGGCTTGGGTTCTCAGTGAGCTCATCCAACGCGTCATTCGAATATCCCCGTGGAGACTTCCTGCTTGACATCGCTCGGTGAACTGGGCGGCAAGCCCAGTGAACGGGCAACTTCGAAATTTATTGAAATAGAAAAGTATGTCGCCTGTTGTACAGACCGCTTGATACGTCCCGTTTGTAGAAACTCAAGAACGGTATCGGCAACCTGTCTCGCTATGTCCTCTGGTGAAGTGTATACGGCAGATGCCGCGCCCGCTTTGACATAGGCGGAGGAGAAGCCAACGAGAGGTATATTGTTCCTGTAGGCAGTAGTCAAAATATGCGAGATGGTGTGGCTGTTGTGAATACGTGAATCGGGAAGCGCCAGTAAGACATCGATATCGTTCAGGATGTGACTCAGGGCTTCGCCGACATCGCGTTCGTAGCGGACAATTCCGGTTCTGATCGTAAGGCCATGCTCCTTTGCGTTGTCAACAATGATCGATATCTTGTCGGCATCGCTTTCATGAATAAGCAGACCAACGCGTGCCGCGCGTGGAATTGTCGCCCGTATAAGATTGAAATAGCGTTTGTAGGGTTGGTCGATAAAAATTCTGGCATGTGCGCTATGCTGGGGCGGCTCAGTCTTGTTTTTACCCGGAAAGGGCAACATGGCATTGATTTGATTGCCATCGTAGGATTGGCTGTCTAGCCATTCGGCGGCGCGTGTGCCAAGGGAGATGGTTAGAAACGAATGCTGTATGGTCTCTGGCGGCGCCTCGTTTGCGGTGATTTGCTTGAACACAAGGTTGTCGCAATCGATGCTTTTTCTATTGCATCCTGCGCTGACGAACTCTTCAGTGGCTGTTGCGACCTCTGTATATACGGGCGCATCGCCACTCAGGATGAATATAATGGTTTTTCTCTTTTCATCGGCATTGAGTCCGACGCTAAATCCAAGCAGGAAGAGTGCGACAAAAGCAAGCAGGACACGTGCACGCGAAAGCCGCGATACCGCGGTTTCATTGCTGTCGTGTATGATTGCGGATTGCCTGCGCAACTTATACTCCCAAGCCGCTCGAAAGTCTGACTCGAATAATCACTGCTTAAAATGCCGTCTTGAATTGGAGGTATGCTCGTGTTTTCCAAATGTTTTGGTATATCGAGCTGTTGTAGAAATCAAAATTGTCGCCATTCAGGTTCTGGATCAGCAGTGAGATTTCGGACTTGGCATCGTAAAGTCTGAATCGCTTCGCCAGCCTGAGGTCCAGTCGCCGGTATTCGGGGACTTGGTCGCCTTCTCCGTACCACGACATTGCGTCTGTGTAGTAAAAGCCGGTGCTGGCCTCATATCCATTATCGAACTGATGGCTAAGCAGCAGACTCAAGGTGTGTTTAGGAACGCGTGTGTAGACTTCATCGTCAAAGAAATATTGGCCATTCTTGAAGCGTTGGATTTCGATTCCTTGAGTGTGCATATAGCTGTAGCCTAAAAAGACAAGATCCCGATGTGTGGGTAGATATTTTGCGTTGATTTCTATGCCGCGGATATCGACCTTTCCGTTGTTAGAATAGTTCTGGGCGCCCTCGTTGATCAGGTCGTTGAAATTGTCCAGCACGGTGGTATCGCTCAGACCCCTGTCAGGGTCTGGGTAATCAAAATCACGATAGGACGCGATGACGTTGCGATAGCGTTCTTCGAAGAGCTTGACATCGACCGTCAGACCGTATTCGTTGAAGTTCCCCAGGTAGCCTAACTCAATGTTGTCGAGCCGTTGCGGATCCAGCTTTCCCTGTGTCTTGATCCAGGTATTGAAGTCGTCGAGTGGTTCGTTGATAAAGATGACGAAATTGGCTTTGCTTTCGTACAGTGTCGGCATGCGATAGGCGCGAGACAGATTGAGTCGCAACGTGTTTTGACGGTCGAGATGCAGATTTCCCGCGGTGCGATAGGAAAAGATAGGCGCATGGTCTTCATAGTCTTCCAGCATGCCGCCGATATTGAAGATCAAATCCTGTCTTGCCTGCCACTCGGCGTTGGCAAACAGCCTGGCCTGGTCGCGAGACACCGTGCCGGTTTGGTGAAAAATCTGAATGCTCTCGGCCTCGTCTCGCCGAAGACCAGCACCCCAGGCAAAACGAAAATCGTTGTTCATCTGCATCGTCTGCTCGAATTCAAGATCATATCTGTCGGAAGACATGCCGAGCCAGGAGATGATGAATCGCCCATCGTTGATGTCCATGGCGTTGAGAAAGCTGTTGAAATCGGGAGCCCCCATCAGATTGGCGAACACGTCGAGACGAATGCTCTCAGGAATGCCTTGCAGCTCCTCCAGTGACAGGATCATTTCCGATATGGGAGGCGAGGTATTCGAGTCCTCGATCTCCTGATGGTTATGGTACAGTTGCAGGTGAAAGTAGTTGTCTGTGCTCTGGTTGTGGGTCCAGCCAATCTGCTGAAAGTTGTAGCTATTATCAAGTACCCTCACTTGTTGAAAGACATCGGAGTATCCTTCTTCATAGTTGCCTTTGCTGGCGCCAAAGATCACCTGCAGCTGGTTGTCTGGATCCAGATCCTTGTCGCCGTGGAAGTTAATCCAGCCTGATCGGAAATCATCCGAGCGTTCGTCGAAACCATCGCCTTCGTCATATCCCGCAGCGAGCTTGTAATCGAAATCATTGATCTTGGCGGCATGTCGTCCGTAGATTTTTCTGCGGCCACCCTCTCCAGTTGTCGCGCTGAGCTGTGTGCCAAACGCATCGGCGGGGAGATCGGTAATGATGTTGATCACGCCGGCATAGGAGTTGGAGCCATAGGCTGTGGCATTGGGTCCGCGAATCACCTCGATGCGGTTGATGTCCTCGACGTCGATCGGCAGATCCGACCATGAGACACCACCGTAGCCCGGGTCATACACCGAGCGACCATCGATCAATACCTGCATGTCTCGAGCATATTGATCCGCCAGACCATGATAGGTGGCGGCTGCTCGGGAGCCGGCATAAAACGCGACTGTGAAACCGGGTACCAATCGCAACAGATCGGGGATTGACAGGGCACCCATTGCGCGAATCATATCGCGGTCGATCACGGTGATCGCATTCGGGATATCCTGAATGGGTTGGGAAAGGCGCGTCGATGTCAGGGTGACGGGGAAATCCTCGAAGTAGTAGGACTCGGAGAGCCCCGTATCCTCTGCAGCTAACGCGTGTCCCCAAAATACCGGAAGAGCCGCCAGGCAACTGTGCGCGGAGAGCAACAGGCTGGCTTTGAATGTCTTGCTTATAGTCATAGTGCGGTGTCCGCTCAGATACATGAGTTGAGTGAACGGGAATTGCGGAACTCATTGTAAAAACAAGAATAACCGCAATTGGGGCAGCATCGCCACTGTTCCATGCCGACTCGGTCGATGTCCCGGAATTCATACGAATACGGTGCCTTAAATGGGCTGTGCCAGGACAAGGGTGGTGTGACAATCGGACGTCCCAAGCTTGTCTGCTTTCTCCTTGGTGATAGGGGTGAGCCGCTTGACGCGCGCGGATTGCATATCAGGATCGATTCACCCGCGATCGCCGAGCATGGCGCTACAGCCGGGATCGGCAGGCAGGGCGAGGGCCGATTATGGGATGGGTGTGAGCGATGTAGATTGCTGAGGCATGGATGTCCGACTAATCAGCTCTCATGCTGATGCATGCCCGCGCCTTCGCGCCAGAATCCGTTGCAAAAACCCAGTGGCGAACATGCTCCAAGATCCTCTGCCGCGCCACCCTCGAGGGCCTCTCTGAATGCCTTGACGATGCGACCGGTGTGGTGTCGTTGTGGGCTGATTCTGAGGATGTCGGCACCATTCGACTCGAGTTCCCCGACCTCGTCCAGCAGATTGCAGGTGAGGGCTGAGAGTGTTTGTATGCCGTTGAGTACGAGGAAAGGCTCGCCGTCCTGAGTCGACATCAGGCGTCCTTCCGGATAGTCGATGCATTTGTACTGGCAGTCGTCCTTGGGCAGGTTGTGCGAGCGCGCGGTGAAGCAGCGGGCTGACAGGGTCAGGGGCATTCGACCATAGGCGAAGATCTCGCACTCGGTGCCTTTCGCCAGATCCGACTGCATGGACCTTAAGGTGGAGCGCGAGAGTTCCAGTGGCATGACCCAGCGTTTCAAGCCGGCCTGTTCGAGCACTTTGAGTGTCTCGCCGTTGTAGATGTTCACCGTCGGGCCGGTGACGAAAGGCAGGCCCATGCGACTGAGGATCTGAACTGCCGCCATATCGTTCGCCTCCACCAGCAGCTCACCGTTGTCGCAGAGTCTGCGCAGGGTCTTGAGTTCCGATTCGGCCTCCAGCAGCGAGAGGGTGGAGAGTACGATCTGCTTGTCACTTTCCCGGTTCAGCTTCTGTGCCAGTTCCAGCCAGTCTTCGGTACGCAGGCTGCGCCGCTTGGAACAGACGGTTTCGCCCAGATAGATGATATCCACGGGCAGCTCGGCAGCCGCTTCGTAGAAGGCATAGAGGTCGTCGCGGGACCAGTAGTAGAGTACGGGGCCGAGAGAGAGTTGCATGGCGTGCCTTCCTTATTGCCAGGGCCGGTAATAAGGGCCGAGTGTGGTGGTGGTGCCTTCGGAGACCTGATTCAGGGCCAGCTCCCAGGAGGCCTTGGGCGAGTAGGCGTCTGGATTGCCGAGGCAGCTGTCGATGGCTTCCCGCCAGACCTTCGTCACCTTGCCGACATAGGCCGGTGTCCGTTGCCTGCCCTCGATCTTTATGGCCCTGATCCCTGCGCTCAGCAGTTCGGGCAGAAGCGCCAGGGTGTTCAACGAGGTCGGCTCCTCGATGGCGTAGAAGGTGTGCTCGCCGACTTCGAAGCGGCCTTTGCAGATGGTCGGGTAGCCGGCCTGCTCTCCGCTGGCGTAGCGATCGGTCAGCACACCGCCCAGCCTCGACTCCAGCCCGCGGGCGGTCTGGCGGTATTCCACGAATTGGGCCGGAGAACAGGCACCACAGGTATTGGGTGACTGGCCGGTGACATAGGAAGAGAGGATACAGCGTCCCTCGACCATGACGCAGAGACTGCCGAAACCGAAGACTTCGATCTCCACTGGGGTGTGATCGATCACCTGGCGGACCTGGCTGAGCGAGAGCACCCGGGGCAGAACCGCGCGTCGAATGCCGAAATGGTCGCGATAGAACTGCAGGGCCTCGTAATTGGTGCAAGAGGCCTGCACCGACAGGTGCAGCGGCAACTCCGGCCACTGCCGGCTGGCGTAGCCGAGCACACCGATATCGGCGCAGATGAGGGCGTCCACGCCCAACTCGGCGGCGCTGTCCACTGCCTCCTGCCAGCGTGACCAGCCCTCGGGTTTGGGGTAGGTGTTGATCGCCATGAAGACACGGCTGCCTCGGGCGCGTGCGTAGGCGATGCCCTCGGCGGCCCGTGGCATGTTGAAGTTGAGGCCGGGAAAGTGACGTGCGTTGGTATCGTTGCGCAGGCCGAAATAGACCGCATCCGCGCCGTTGTCGACGGCCGCTTTGAGTGAAGGCAGATTACCCGCCGGACAGACCAGTTCCATATCCTGTTCCTAGGCCACGCGACGCTGTGAACCGCGGCGCCGTTGCAGTTCGTGGGTGATGGCGTTGAGCACGCGCCACTTCTCCGCGCACCAGAGCGGAGCCAGCAGGATCTTCCGCGAGGCGGTGCCGGTCAGCCGGTGCCAAACCGCCGATCCGGGCGTTGCCTGCACCAGGTCGGCGGCGATCTCCACGTAGTCATCCAGGCTTAACGGCCGGTACTCGCCTCGCCGCCAGGCGTTGGCGAGCGCGGTGCCCTTGACCACATGCAAGGGGTGCAGCTTGAGTCCTTCGGTGCCCAGGTCGAGGACGCGTTTCAGGCTGTCCCGGCAGTGCCTGCCGTTCTCCCCGGGCAAGCCCGCGATCAAATGGGTACAGAGTTGGATGCCACGCCGGCGAGCGCGCTTGACGGTGTCGGCATATTCGGCGAAGCCATGTCCCCGGTTGACCCGATCGAGGGTCTTGTCGAAGGCCGATTGCAGGCCCAGTTCGAGCCAGATCTCGTGCCCCCTCTCCCGGTACCCGGCCAGCAGCTCGAGCACGCCATCGGGCACACAGTCGGGACGCGTTCCGATGGAGAGACCGATCACATCGGGTTCGGCCAAGGCCTCTTCATACAGTCGGGAGAGCCGATCGATATCCCCGTAAGTGTTGGTATAGGCCTGAAAATAGGCCAGATACTTGCGCGCGCCCGTGCGTTTGCGGATCACCTCCCGGCCGGCCGCTATCTGCTCGTGCAGCGGTTTGGGGCGACGTCCATTGGGGCTGAAGGAGACGTTGTTGCAGAAGGTACAGCCACCGGTACCCTTGCTGCCATCCCGGTTCGGACAGGTGAAGGCGGCGTCCAGGGCGATTTTATGCACCCGCTCGCCATGGCGTTGCAGCATCAGCTGGCCGAACGTGGGGGCCTGTTGCGCCAATGTCGTCATCAGCCCACTTCGTTGAGGATGCGGCGGCGGAACTTGATGCCCAGCTCCTTGGCGATGGCCTCGCAGGCGGCGATGTCGACACCTTCCAGCCCCTCGATCGCGGTAGCGGTAACATCCCCGATGTATTTGGGGGCCTCGCGCAGGAAGGCGAGCATCGCTTCATAGGAGCCGGGCAGGTTCGGTCGGCAGTGGCGATCGTAGACCTCCCGGTTCTGAGCATTCAGCGAAACCGAGAGGGCATCGACGCACTCGGCCATCTCGGGCAGGGTGTCGTGCTTGTGGACGAGGTTGCTGAGCCCGTCGGTGTTCACGCGTACGCGACCTCCGCGCGCCTTGATGTTGCGCGCCACCTCGAGCAGCACGTTCAGGCGCATGGTGGGTTCCCCGTAACCGCAGAAGACCACCTCGTCGTAACGGGCGGGATCGTCGATGGAGGCGATGATCTCCTCGGCCGTGGGTCGGTGATCGAAGGTCAGGTCGTAGCCTTTGACCCTCATGTCGCCATGGGTCTTGGGGCAGAAGGCGCACTCCAGGGTGCAGCGGTCGGTAATACTAAGGTAGAGAGTGTTGTCGATCTGGTAAGAGACTTGTTGCGGCACTGTAAAACCTTGGTCGTTAATTATCCGATCAATCCTAACGATTGGATCCAATGAGACAATGACCTTGGTCAAGTCATCACGGGGATCGCGGGCTGAGCCCGAAGTAAGGGGGACGCTGGCGCCGGCAGCTGCCGAACGGTCAGCTCAGGGTCTGGATGGTGCGTTGACAGACCGCCTTGAAATTGGCGAACTGCTGAGGCGTGATCGCCTGCTTCGGTCCGTTGTCGGCATAGAAGAGCCCGATCGGTTTGTTGTGCAGAAACACCGACATGACCAGGCACTGGCGGGAGTTGATCACCGTGTGCAGGGGATCCGGAATCAGGTGTTGGTACTTTTCCGCGTTGGCCGGGGTGAGGGAGATGGCTTGTGGTTTTTTCAACAGCAGGCTGAACAGCGTCGGCGAGCGCAGATCCACCTGGAAGGCTCTCAGTTTCCCCTCGGCCGACTGTTCGCTGACCAGGCGGGCGCGCAGTTCCGTTCTCTCCTTGTTGAGCATGGCGAACATGGCACGCTGCAGGCCGTGTTCTCGCTGCAGCTCCTTCAGTGTCGTGGC
Source organism: Candidatus Thiodiazotropha sp. (assembly GCA_037384425.1). Classification (GTDB taxonomy): domain Bacteria; phylum Pseudomonadota; class Gammaproteobacteria; order Chromatiales; family Chromatiaceae; genus Thiodiazotropha. The sequence goes on from JARROA010000013.1 coordinate 70,745, forward strand.
GATCAGCTGCTGCAGGGGAGCGGTGCTGCTGGCGGACGCTGCTGGCTCGGGTTGCGTTTGCTGCAGGGTTGCAGGCGCTGGTTGGATTGAGGGTTCCGCTGCCGGCTCGTTTGTCGAGGGGGCTGGTGTCGCCTTGGTGGCCGCACGATCTGCCGAGGGGACCTTTTTCACGGCAGGTTCATCATCGTGCAGCAGATGGAAGGCGGGCAGGGGTATTGACAGCGTCTGCAGTTGCCGCGCCGCCTCGGCCGCCTGCCGATGGAGCCAGGCGACGGCTTCGTCGAACGGGATCTCGAGAAATTCGGACAGGAGTTCCAGGCCGTCGAGGGTTCCCGGGCGCTGCCATCCCAGGCTGCTCTCGCGGGCCAGGGCGGCGGCGAGCATGACGCTGAGCGGTCGCGGCAGGTAGCTGTTAGTGAGACCCTGCGCGGTCCTCACCAACTCCGGTAGTCCCCAGGCTTCGCTCAAACCGGCGCTGATCTCCTGCAGGGTGCAGCCGAAAACCTCCAGCGCCGCGTCTTCGTGGCCGTCCCCCTGATGCAGCAGCTGCTGGACCTGCCTCATGCGATCGGGTTCCCGGGACCAGAGCGCCATCTCACCGATATCATGCAACAGCGCCGCCGTGTAGACCGCGCCTTCGTCGATGTCGCGTCGGCGCAGGGTCAGGGCATTGGCATAGATGGCCGCATGGGCCGCCCGGCTGTAGCAGGTGATCAGGCCGCGCTGCGGCGGTCCCTGCAGATGGTCCTCCAGGCAGGGCAGGGTGCGGCTGGCCTGCTCGACCTGGGCCATGCCCAGCAGGGGAATGGCCAGTTCGATCTTGCTCACCGGCTCTTTGGGCGCCTTGGGCAGATGGTTGAACAGCCGGATGAGGTGCAGACTGAAACCGGGATCCCGCGCGATCACCGCGGCCAGAGTGCGGTGGTTGACACTCGACTGGTTCAGCAGGTCGCGGACCCGGGTCAGGCTGCGCCGCATGACCGGCAACGTATCATGCGAGAGGCGGTCGACCCATTGGTGAGCGGCGTGTGACATGGTGTTTCGATTCAGGTAGTGCCTGCGGATGATCCCATCGACTGCATCGGCTGCGGCAGTCCATTCTTTATGCACAACGGTGGAGCGAGGGTCCCTCGGAACGGCGTCGCTGAGCCGGCTATGGCATCGGCATGGTTTCTGCCAACCGGGCTCAGTGGTAATATCAACCGTTTGATTATAGCGATTTGAGAGGATTGTATGGCTGGACACAGTAAGTGGGCCAATATCAAGCACAAGAAGGCCGCCGTTGACAAGAAGCGCGGTAAAATCTGGACCAAACTGATTCGGGAGATCACTGTGGCCGCCCGTATCGGTGGCGGCGAGATTGAGTCCAATCCCCGGCTGCGCCTGGCGGTCGACAAGGCGCTCACTGCCAATATGCCTAAAGATACCTACGAGCGCGCCATCAAGCGCGGCGCCGGGGATGTGGAAGGCGAGAATTACGACGAGATCCGCTACGAGGGCTACGGCCCGGGCGGCACCGCGGTGATGGTCGACTGCATGACCGACAACCGCAACCGCACCGCCTCCGAGGTACGCCACGCCTTCAGCAAGATGGGCGGCAACCTGGGTACCGACGGTTCGGTGGCCTACCTCTTCACCAAGCAGGGAGTGATCAGCTTCGGTCCCGGCATCGACGAGGACGCCATCATGGAGGCGGCCCTGGAGGCGGGTGCCGAGGATGTCATCACCAACGACGACGGCTCGGTCGACATCATCACCGCCCCGGAGGAGTTCACCGCGGTCAAGGACGCCCTCAAAGGGGCCGGCTTCGATCCCGATAACGATGAAATCACCTACAACGCCTCCACCAACGCCGTGTTGGAGCAGGACGATGCGGAGAAGCTGCTGCGCATGGTCGACATGCTGGAAGATCTGGACGATGTGCAGGAGGTCTACACCAACGCCGAGATCTCCGACGAGATCATGGACGCCGTGGGCTGAATGTTGCGCATTCTCGGCATCGACCCGGGTTCCCGCATCACCGGCTACGGGCTGATCGAGTCGGACGGCAACCGTTCGCTGCATATCGAACACGGCGCGCTGCGCCTCGTGGGGGAGGCCCTGCCGCCACGGCTCGGTGAAATCTACGCCCGCGTCGGCGCACTCATCGAGCAGCACCAACCGGCGGTGATGGCCATCGAACAGGTTTTCGTCTCCAAGAACGCGGCTTCCGCACTCAAGCTGGGACAGGCCCGGGGGGCCGCCATCTGCGCCGCCATCCAATACGGTCTGGAGGTCGCCGAGTACACCCCGACCCGCATCAAGCAATCGGTGGTGGGCAGCGGGCGGGCCGACAAGACCCAGGTCCAACACATGGTGAAGATGATCCTCAACCTCACCGGCAACCTGCAGGCGGATGCCGCCGACGCCCTGGCGGTGGCCCTGAGCCACGCCCACACCCATGCCACCCTGGTCCGGCAGCAGACGGCTGGCGGCGGAGCGAGACGATGATCGGTCGCTTGCGCGGTGAGATCGCGATCAAGCAGGCCCCGTTTCTGCTGCTCGACGTCAACGGTGTCGGCTACGAGTTGGAGGCGCCGCTGTCCACCTTCTTCACCCTGCCCGAGACCGGCCACAAGGTGACCCTTTACACCCACCTGGTGGTGCGGGAGGATGCCCATGTGCTCTACGCCTTCGCCACCGAGTCGGAGCGGGCCCTGTTCCGCAGCCTGCTCAAGGTGAGCGGGGTCGGCGCCAAGATGGCGCTGGCGATTCTCTCCGGCATGAGCGCCGAGGAGTTCGCCCGCTGTGTGGAGTTCGAGGATGTGAGTGCCCTGGTGCGGCTGCCAGGCATCGGACGCAAGACGGCGGAACGTCTGATCGTGGAGATGCGTGACCGGTTGGCCAGGTTGGGTGATCAGGTCGGCGTCGGGTCAGGCGTCAGCATGCCGTCAACCCAGCCGGCCGGACGCCCCCGCAGCGAGAAATCGGATGCGGTGGCGGCTCTGGTGGCGCTGGGTTACAAACCGCAGGAGGCCGACCGCCTGGTCAAGGCGGTGGCGAGTGACGGTATGGACAGCGAAGCGCTGATTCGGGCGGCGCTGCAGAGCACAGTCAAAGCTAAGAAGTGATGAGTTTTGAGTGTTGAGTTTTGAGTTGAATGTGTGCGGCTGTGCCGCACCGGCCTATTGATTTCATTCCCCTCAGTCGATGGGGATATGAAGGGAAATACAGTCGTGAGCGAAGCGAACTCCACCAACTCAAAACTAAAAACTCAACACTCAAAACTTGTCACTAATGAAGCGTGCCATCTGATATCGGTACAGCCTCAAAACGAAGGTAGCGCATGATCGAACAGCCCAGACTCATCAACGGCGAGGCCACCGGCGAGGACGAAGCGGTCGACCGGGCCATCCGCCCCAAACGGCTGCAGGACTATGTGGGCCAGCCGGCGGTGCGCGAGCAGATGGAGGTCTTCGTGCCAGCCGCCCGCGGGCGCGGGGAGGCGCTGGACCATGTGCTGATTTTCGGTCCGCCGGGGCTCGGCAAGACCACCCTGGCCCACATCATCGCCAACGAGATGGGGGTCAACCTGCGCCAGACCTCCGGTCCGGTGCTGGAAAGACCCGGTGACCTGGCCGCCCTGCTGACCAACCTGGAACCTCACGACGTGCTCTTTGTGGACGAGATCCATCGCCTCAGCCCGGTGGTGGAGGAGGTGCTCTATCCGGCGATGGAGGATTTCCAGCTCGACATCATGATCGGCGAGGGGCCGGCGGCGCGCTCGATCAAGCTCGACCTGCCCCCCTTCACCCTGGTCGGCGCAACCACCCGCGCCGGCCTGCTGACCTCGCCGCTGCGCGACCGTTTCGGTATCGTGCAGCGGTTGGAGTTCTACAACGTGGCCGATCTGGCACATATCGTCACCCGCTCGGCCGGCATTCTGAATATCGGAATCGACGCCGACGGCGCAGGGGAGATCGCCCGCCGTTCCCGGGGTACGCCGCGCATTGCCAACCGGCTGCTGCGGCGGGTGCGCGACTATGCCCAGGTCAAGGGCGACGGCCACATCTCCGCAGAACTGGCAGACGCCGCCCTCGGCATGCTCAAGGTGGACGCCAACGGTTTCGACGGCATGGATCGCCGTCTGCTGCTGGCGGTGATCGAAAAGTTCGACGGGGGACCGGTTGGTGTGGACAATCTGGCCGCCGCCATCGGCGAGGAGCGAGGTACCATCGAGGATGTGCTGGAACCCTATCTGATCCAGCAGGGCTTCCTCATGCGCACCCCGCGGGGCCGGGTGGCGACGCGCACCGCCTACCTCCACTTCGGGCTTTCGCCCAAGGCGGGGGAGGGGGTGCCGTCGGAAGATGATCTCTTTCGTGAAATGTGACACATAAACCCCTGTAGACATGGGGAACTTGTCCCATTTAACTGACTCATAATACGGGAACCGCATTCATCTTGGCGGTCTGATTTGGGGTATGAACAGCAGTAACCGATTTGTCTGGCCGGTCAGGGTCTACTACGAGGACACCGATTCCGGCGGCGTGGTCTATTACGCCAACTATCTCAAGTTCATGGAGCGGGTGCGCACCGAATGGCTGCGCAGCATCGGTTTTGAACAGGATCGTCTGTTGGCTAAAGAGGGGATCATCTTCGCAGTCCGCTCGGTCAATGTGGGATACCATCAGCCCGCCCGTTTCAACGACGCGCTGGAAGTTAGCGCGTCCCTGGCAGCCAAGGGCCGCGCCAGCCTCACCTTCCATCAGGAGGTCAGACGGGCGGAGGACGATCAACTACTCTGCAGCGGTGAGATAAAGATCGCCTGCGTGGATTTGAACAGCATGCGCCCAACACCGATTCCGCAAGCGCTTTTACTGGAGATCCCGGATGTCGACTGACCTCTCCATCACACATCTGATTTTGAACGCCAGCCTGGTGGTGCAGCTCGTCATCGCGCTGCTGGTGTTCGCGTCGGTCACCTCCTGGACCATGATCTTCGATCGCCGGCGGGTATTGCGAAAGGCCCTGCGCGCCGCCGACGAGTTCGAGTCCCGCTTCTGGTCCGGCGGCGACCTGGCGGAACTCTACCGCCAGATCGAGCGGGACGGGGAGGACGACTCGGGACTGGCGTCCATCTTTCGTGCCGGCTTCCGTGAGTTTGCCCGTCTGCGCACCAAAGGCCACAAGGACCCGATGGCCATGGTGCAGGGCGCCCAGCGCTCCATGCGGGTGTCACTCAACCGGGAGGTGGACCGGCTGGAGAATCATCTCAGCACCCTGGCCACCATCGGTTCCACCAGCCCCTACGTGGGCCTGTTCGGCACCGTCTGGGGCATCATGAACTCCTTCACGGCACTGGGTAACGTCAAGGCCGCGACCCTGGCGCTGGTGGCGCCCGGTATCGCCGAGGCCCTGATCGCCACCGCCATCGGTCTATTCGCGGCGATCCCGGCAGTGGTGGCCTACAACCGCTACTCCAACAAGGTGGAGCGGCTGAACAACCGCTACGACGATTTCCTGGAGGAGTTCACCACCATCCTGCAGCGCCAGGTGGGCAACTGACGGAAAAACCTCGATGAGTCGTCAACAGAACCGCCGCAAGCCCATGTCGGAGATCAATGTGGTGCCCTACATCGACGTCATGCTGGTGCTGCTGGTGATCTTCATGATTACCGCGCCGCTGCTGACCCAGGGGGTCGACGTGGAACTGCCCCAGGCCGACGCCGAGCCGCTGAAGCAGCAAAACGAGGAGCCGGTGGTGGTGACCGTCGACAGCAAGGGCGACTTCTACATCGACGTGGGGGAGGGACGGGACCGTCCGGTCTCTGCCGACGAACTGGTCAAGCGGGTGAGTTCGGTGCTGAAGTACAAGCCGAAGACACCGATCATGGTGCGCGGTGATACCGGCGTGGCCTACGGCCGGGTGGTGGAGGCGATGGTGTTGTTGCAATCGGCCGGGACACCGAGTGTCGGTCTGATCACGGAGCCGCCGGAGTCCTGATGTTTTCGATTATCAAACGCAGCCCTCTGGCCGTCACGCTGGCGATTCTGCTGCATCTGGCGATCGTCTTCTTCCTCATCTTCGGCATGGAGTGGGAGCTGTTTCCAAAGCGGGTCGAACCCAAGGTCAATGTGGTGCAGGCGCATACGGTGGATGCGGAGCAACTGCGCCAGAAGGAGGCCGAAGAGAAGGCCAAGGAGCGCAAGCAGATCGAGCAGGAGGCACAGAAGCGCAAGCAGGCGGAAGCGCAGAAGCGCAAAATCGCCGAAGAGAAGAAACGAAAAGCGGAGCTGGAGGCCAAACAAAAGGCGGAGGCGGAAGCCAAACGCAAGGCCGAGGTCGAGGCTAAACGCAAGGTCGAGGCCAAACGCAAGGCGGAAGCCGAAGCGAAACGCAAAGCGGAGGCGGAGGCCAAACGCAAAGCGGAGGCCAAACGCAAGGCGGAAGCCGAAGCCAAGCGCAAGGCGGAAGCTGAGGCCAAACGCAAGGCGGAAGCGGAAGCCAAACGCAAGGCCGAAGAGGCGGCCAGGCTGGCGGCGGAGCAGGCCGAGCGGGAGCGGGCGCTACAGGAGCAGCTGGCGGCGGAACAGAATGCGCGCGAGATCGATCGCTATGTGGCAGTGATCAAGCAGCAGGTGGGACGGAGCTGGCTGCGTACCGGCCTGCCGGGGGAAGAACAGCTCAGCTGCCGGCTGCGGGTGCGCCTGATCCCCGGTGGCGAAGTGATACCGGGAGGGGTGAGCATCGTCCAGAGCAGCGGGAATGCCGCTTTCGATCGTTCGGTGGAGGCGGCGGTCTACAAGGCCTCGCCGCTGCCGGTGCCGAGCGGCCCTCTGTTTGAATCCTTCAGGAATCTCACGTTAGACTTCAAACCTAGCAAATAACTGATTGTTAAAGAAATGAAAAAGATACTCATTGCGTGCTTTCTCTCGCTGGCCTGGCTGCAGACCGCGCTGGCCGACCTGACCATCGAGATCACCGAGGGCGTTGAGGGCGCGCTGCCGATCGCGATCGTACCTTTCGGCTGGCAGGGGGCCGGCAGTCCGCCGGTGGACGTCTCCGGCGTGATCGATGCGGACCTGCAGCGCAGCGGCCGCTTCAAGACCATTCCCCAGGTCGACATGTTGTCACGTCCCACCACGGCCGAAGCGATTGAGTTCAAGGACTGGCGGGCGCTGAATGCGGAGTACCTGGTGGTGGGACAGATCCGGCCCCAGGGTACCGGCGGCTATGAGATCCGCTTCCTGCTGTTCGATGTCTACAAGGGCGAGCAGCTGACCGGGTACACCATCCCCACGACGATGCCCAACCTGCGTGCCACCGCTCACCGCATCGCCGACCTGATCTACGAAAAGCTGCTGGGCGTGCCCGGCGCCTTCGCCACCCGGGTTGCCTACATCACCTCGGTGACGCAGGCCGACGGTAAAAAGCGCATCGATCTCAACGTGGCCGATGCGGATGGCTACAATCCGGAGACCATCGTCAGCTCCACCGAGCCGTTGATGTCGCCGGCCTGGTCGCCGGACGGCCGCAAGATCGCCTATGTCTCCTTCGAGGGGGGGCAGTCTGCGATCTACGTGCAGGAGGTCTACACCGGCAAGCGGCAGAAGGTGACCGGCTTCAAGGGCATCAACGGCGCACCGGCCTGGTCCCCCGACGGCACCAAGCTGGCCATGACCTTGTCCAAGGACGGCAATCCCGATATCTTCGTCTTCGACCTGGCGACCCGTAAGCTGCGCCCGATCACCCGTCACTACGCCATCGACACCGAACCGGCCTGGTCGCCCGACGGCCGCAATCTGGTCTTCACTTCGGACCGGGGCGGCAAGCCGCAGATCTACCGCGTCTCCGCCTTTGGTGGCCGCGCCGAGCGGGTGACCTTCCAGAACAGTTACAACGCCCGCGCCTCCTACTCTCCGGACGGCAAGCTGCTGGCTCTGGTGACCAGCGATAACGGCAACTTCCGGATTGCGGTGCAGGATCTCGATTCTGGCGTGATGCAGGTACTGAGCCAGGGCAGCCTGGACGAGTCGCCCAGCTTCGCGCCCAACGGCAGCATGATCATCTACGCCTCCAAGTCGGGCTATCGCGGTGTGCTGGCGGCCGTCTCCGTCGATGGCCGGGTACGCCAGAAACTCGCCTTGCAGGAGGGTGATGTGCGTGAGCCCGTCTGGTCCCCATTCAAGAAATAGTGTTCGACTCATGAAGGAGAAACATCCCATGAACAAACTGCTGACCCTGTGGGTCTCTCTCATCTTTTCCCTGGTCGTCCTGGCGGGTTGCTCCTCGACCCCGAGCGGTGACCGACAGACCGGCGCCGATGTCTCCGAGCAGTCGATGGGCGCCGATGCTGGCGGTGCCAGCACCTCCGCGGCCAGCGCCGGCGAGGCCTGGCAGGGTGATCCGCTGGAGAATCCCAACAGCCTGCTGGCCACTCGCGTGATCTACTTCGATTACGATCAGAGCACGGTGCGCGCCGACTATCTCGACGTGATCAGCGCCCATGCCGACTATCTGGCGGCCAATCCCCAGGTGGTGTTGCGTCTGGAGGGCCACGCTGATGAACGCGGCACCCGGGAGTACAACCTGGGGCTGGGCGAAAACCGCGCCAACGCAGTGCGCAGTCTGATGATGGCTCAGGGCGTGGCCGACAATCAGCTGGTGGTGGTGAGCTACGGCGAAGAGCGTCCCGCTACCTATGAGCACAACGAAGAGGCCTGGGCGCTGAACCGCCGGGTCGAACTGGTCTACTGATCGGGAGTCAGGCATGAAGATCCCAACCCCATTCCGGACCGTCCTGGTCCTCGCCATGCTAGCCTCGGTCTCGAATCCAATCTGGGCCGAGAACGGCAAACTGAGTACCGAGCAGCGGCTGGAGCGGCTGGAGCGGTTGATGCGCAATCAGAACATGGCCGACCTGGTCTATCAGGTTCAACAACTGCAGCAGGAGGTCCAGCGTCTGAACGGCGAGCTGGAACTGCAGAAACATGCCATGGATGCCATGAGCAAGCGGCAGCGGGATCTCTACCTGGATATCGATCAGCGCCTGAGCCGGATGCAGCCGGGGACAGGCGCCGCCATGCCGGCGCCCACCGCTGTCACGCCGCCCCCAGTACCGAGTGCGCCGCCCGCCGTTGCGCCGACGGCAGCGGCGCCCGTGGTAGCGACACCCCCACCCACGGCCGCGGCCACTCCGGGCACCCCGCCTGATCCGAAAAAGGAGGCGGAGGCCTACCAGAGCGCCTTCAATCTGCTCAAACAGGGCCGCTATCCCGAGTCGATCAAGGCCTTCAGGGCCTTTCTCGAGGACTATGCGGGTGGCAGCTACGAGGACAACGCCAAGTACTGGCTGGCAGAGGCGAGCTATGTGAATCGGGACTTCGACACCGCGCTGCAGGATTTCAGCCGGGTCCTGATCGACCACCCCAAGAGCGCCAAGGTCCCCGGCGCCATGCTGAAGATGGGCTACATCTTTTACGAGCAGCAGGCCTGGGACAAGGCGCACGAGGTGCTCACCCGGTTGCAGAACGACTACCCCGGCAGCACTGAGGCGCGGCTGGGCGAGAAACGTCTGCAGCGGATGGAGAAAGAGGGGCATTGAGCGGTGGCACCCCGGGTGCCGCCATCGCCACATGACGCGTCTGCGCATCACCGAGATCTTCTATTCCCTGCAGGGGGAGAGCCGCACTGTCGGCTGTCCCACGGTCTTCGTGCGCCTGACCGGCTGTCCCCTTCGCTGCAGCTATTGCGACACCGCCTATGCCTTCAGCGGTGGGGAGTGGCTGCCGCTGGAGACGATTCTCGAGCGGGTGGCGGCCTATGCGCCCAGGCATGTCTGCGTGACCGGTGGTGAACCCCTGGCGCAGAAGGGGGCAAGCGAACTGCTGAAGCGTCTCTGTGACTGTGGATACGAGGTCTCTCTGGAGACCAGCGGGGCACTCGATATCGGCGAGGTGGACCGGCGGGTCGCGCGGGTGATGGACATCAAGACCCCCTCGTCCGGCGAATCCCCGCGCAATCTGATGAGCAATCTCGACCATCTTGGCGATCGCGACCAGGTCAAGTTCGTGATCGGCGACAAGGCCGACTACCTCTGGAGCCGTGACCTGCTGCAGGCACATCGACTGCACGAGACCTGCGAGGTCCTGTTCTCGCCGGTGCACGGAAGCCTTGAGGCCGGCCAGCTGGCCGAGTGGGTACTGCGCGACCGTCTGCCGGTGCGCTTTCAGCTGCAGCTGCACAAGCTGCTGTGGGGCGAGGAGCCGGGACGATGAGCGGCAAGCGGGCGGTGGTGCTGCTTTCCGGCGGGCTCGATTCGGCCACCGTGCTGGCCATCGCCCGCGATCAGGGCTATCGCTGCCATGCCCTGAGCATGGCCTATGGGCAACGCCATGTCGCCGAGTTGGCGGCAGCCGCGCGGGTGGCGCATGCGTTGCGGGCGAAGGCGCACAAGGTGGTGTCGATCGGTCTTGACAGTTTCGGCGGTTCGGCTCTGACCGACAGTGCGATCGATGTACCGGAGACCATGGGGGAGGGGATTCCCGTCACCTATGTGCCGGCGCGCAATACAGTGTTCCTCTCCCTGGCCCTGGGCTGGGCCGAGGTGCTCGGGGCCCACGATATCTTCATCGGCGTCAATGCCGTCGACTACTCAGGCTATCCCGACTGCCGGCCCCAGTTCATCGCCGCCTTCGAGAAGCTGGCCAACCTGGCCACCAAGGAGGGGGTCGAGGGGCGACCCTTCTACATCCACACGCCGCTGATCGACCTGACCAAGGCGGAGATCATCCGTCGCGGCACGGCATTGGGTGTCGATTACGGTCTGACAGTCTCCTGCTATCAGGCTAACGAGGCCGGTGAAGCCTGCGGGGTTTGTGATTCCTGCCGTCTGCGCGCCAAGGGTTTTGCCGAGGCGGGGGTGCCCGATCCGACGCCGTATCGTTCCCGGGCTTGAAACAACAGACTACGAGAATTTCCGGTGCGGCAAGCCGCACCCTACAGGTGATCGAAGCGTAGGTGCGGCTTGTCGCGCCGTTACCGATTTAGCGCGTTGTCTCGCTATATCTCGGTGGGGCAGGGCCCCAACCTACAGTAGATCAATGCGTAGAGTGGGGCCCTGCCCCACCAAAACACCAAACACGGCGATGCACTGATTCGAGGTGCAAGCTCAGTGGTAGAGCAACTCCGCCCAGCGATCCTCGCTCACCAGCTTACGCTTCTGCTCCTGCCATTCGTCCTCGCCGCCGAAGGCGTCGCACATGGCTTTGTCGAAAGCCTGAGCGGCCTTCTCCTGACCGGCCAGGAAGACATGGGTGTGGTTGTCGCGCAGTAGGCGGCGACACTCCTCGATATGGGCCTTGAGGGTTTCTTCCAGTCTGTCGGCCTCGTTGGCCAGCGGCCGGTCGATGAGGGCGTCGAAGGCCTTGAAGGTGGCGTCGTCGTAGTACTGGGTCAGATCGCTCTGCTTGTCGTTGAGGTAGAGCAGGTTCATGCCGCCCTTGTCGCCATAGAAGAGTCGCACATCCCCCTTCCAGCCCATGTGCTTGTCGTAGATCTGCTGAATGAAGGCGCGAAAGGGGGCGACGCCGGTGCCGGTGCCGATCATGAGCAGATTGCTGTGCGGATCAGCGGGGATCTTGAACGGGCTGCGGTAGGGGCCGGTGATGATGATCTTGTCACCGGGCTTGGCGTCACAGAGATAGTTGGAGGCGATGCCCGGATAGCGCTCGCCCGAGATTTCGTCCAGGTAGAAACAACGCCTCACCAGCAGCTCCAACTCGACCATCTCCGCATTGCCGTTCTGCGTCGGGTTGGCGATGGAGTAGCGGCGGTGGTGGTAGGGGTTGCCGAACTCATGCGGACCGGGAACCAGCACGCCGATGCTCTGGCCGACCCCATAACGGAATGCGGGATCGTCGATCTGCAAGACCAGTTGACGCACTTCGTCGGTGTTATCGGGGGTGATACGGGTGGTCGATTTGAGGATCGCTTCGCAGCTGTTGTCGATGATGTTCTCTTCCAGGTTCTCTGCCATGGTTATTCTCTTGGATAGCGGCTGAATGGTCGTTTCGCGCAGACAGCAGGAGGTGCTGATATGACTCGATATTATAGTGAGTTTAGTCGGCCACCCGCCAGTCGGTTTGCGGCATAAACGGCGTCTCGGATGTGTGTGTGAGGCGGCTGGATAGGCGATGCACTGGGTGGCACACCCGCCTGTGCTGCCGCGGGCACTTACGATTACGCTGTTCGACTAGAAGAATTTGACAAAATAATAAAAAATCGAAAACCATGGACGCTATAGGAGATTGATAACCTCAAAAACCACTCAATCCACATGACCTATCATTTGCATGCCGCCTTCGATGATTCCGAGACCGTTGTACAGCGTCTGCGAGAGTGGCTCGCAGCCTTCCCCGAGGGGGGTGTGCTGGCGTTGGTCACGGAACGGGAGCGGTCGCGGGTACCCGAACTTCAGGCGCTCTGCCGGGATATCGGAATGCCGCTGCTCGGGGCGGTGTTTCCGGAGATTCACCTGGCAGGACAATTCCACGACCAAGGGGTGCTGCTGATTCTGCTCAATCCGATGACCGATTTTTACCGGCTCATCGAGTTCACACCGGACGAGGGTGGCGCATTGACGCAGGCCGAGGCCTTGGCCGATGAGGTCGAAGAGGCGATCACCGATCCCGAGTCGACCACCTTGCTGATGATGTTCGATGCCCTGGTTCCCAACATCAGTTCCATTCTCGAGACGCTCTATATGAAACTCGCCGAGTCGGTGCACTATGCTGGCGGTAATGCCGGCAGCGAAACCTTTCAGTCGATACCCTGCCTGTTCGACAGCGATCGACTGATCGGCAACGGCCTGCTGGCGATGCTGCTCAGAGACAACCGGGGAGCCGCGCTGGAGCACGGCTATGAGGCGCCCGACAAACTGATCGCGGCTACCGCCACCGAAGGCAACCGGATCATCAGCATCGGTTGGCAACCGGCCTTCGATGTCTACAGCGAACACGTCAAGCAGCTCTATGGCGTGGAAGTGACGCGCGACAACTTCTATGACTTCGGTGTCCATTTTCCTTTCGGCATTCTGCGCGCGGACGATGAGGTGCTGGTGCGTATACCGGTCAAACTGGAACCCGACGGTTCGCTGTTTTGTGTCGGCGAGGTTCCCGAACACACGGTTCTGACCCTGCTCGAAGCGCCCGCCCCCAGTTCACTGCAGACCGCCAGGCTGTTGGCCGAGCGCCTGGATGGGGAGCGGCAAGCGGTGTTCAATTTCTATTGCGCCGGCCGGCGGGTCCATTTCGGCGCGGAGGCGGCTACCCAGGAGCTGGGCAGGTTGTATCAGGACCTGGAGTGTCAGGCGTTGTTCGGCGCCCTCTCGCTGGGTGAGATCGGCAGCTCCCAGCATGGCGGCTATCCGCTGTTCCACCATGCGGCCCTGGTCTGTATGACATGGTGACATGAACCAAGAGCGCATCCTCTCCATCCTCTACGATATTTCACTGGTCATCGGTAGCGCCGATCAGGTCAATTCCCTGTTGATGAAGGTACTGCAGCGCCTGATCTTCCATACCGGATATCCCTGCGGCATGTTTTTCCATCGGCTGCCGCATGGGAGTGGCGACAGCGCCGGGGGGATGGAACGTTTTCGGCTCGAGGCTTGTATCGGCGATCATCGCCTCAATCCCGTAATCGGCAGGGAACTGGGGGTTGTGCCCGAGCTGATCGTCGGAGAGGATGAACGATTGACCCCAGAGCAGCTCGAGGGGATGCCGTTGAAGCAGGATTACTACCGCTACCTGCTGCGGCTGCCGGTACCCAATTACGGCATGGTGTTGTTACTGACGCCGGTGAAGCGAAAGTCGCATCTCCCCTACACCGAGATCTTCAAACCGGTGCTGGCAAACCTCGCCAAGGCGATCAATCTTTGTCAACGCAACGAGGATTTCACCCGCCACCTGATCGCCGATCGCGATGAGGCGCGCGAAGACAACCTGCGTTTCCGTCACGCCATGGACAGCGCTCAGGACGCCATCTGCCTGATCGATCCCGTGGAGATGCGGTTCGTCGATTTCAATCGACAGGCGTGGCAGGCATTGGGCTACACACCGGAAGAGCTGTACCGTAAAGGACCCAGCGATATCAAAAGCGAAATCAGTAAAGGGGAGTTACGCGAGCTGTTTCTGCGTGTCATCGACAGCGGTACTGATTTCACCCTCAACACCACGCATCAGCGCAAGGACGGTTCCCGATTTCCCGTGGAGGTGCACGTCAACGCCTTGAAACAGGCAGGGCGTGAGCCGATCATCATTTCTGTGGCGCGCGATGTCACCGAACGCAAGAAGTACGAGGAGGCCCTCTTCAACGCCAAGGAGCGTGCCTTGGTCACCTTGCAGTCGATCGGTGACGCGGTGATCACAACCGACCGAGAGGGGCGTATCGATTCCATGAATCCGGTGGCCGAGTTGCTGACCGGATACACGTTTGAAGAGGTTACGGGACTGACCCTGGACGCGGCCTTCCAGGTCATCGACGAGTTCACTCGTCTACCGGCCGAGAACCCGGTGGACGCCTGCCTCGCCCATGGTGAGGTGGTCTCGCTCAGCCACCACAGTCTGCTGCTCGCCCGCGACGGCCGCGAGATCGCCATCGAGGACTCTGCGGCGCCGATCCGCGAGCGTGACGGCAGCATCATCGGCGTGGTGATGGTATTCCACGACGTGACCCGCTCGCGCGAGATGGCGCAGAAGCTCACCTGGCAGGCCAGCCACGACAGCATGACCGGGCTGGTCAATCGGGCCGAGTTCGAGCGCCGGCTCAAGCGGCTGGTCGACATGGCACGGGAGGAGCAGACCCAGCATGCGCTGCTCTATCTCGACCTCGATCAGTTCAAGGTGGTCAACGATACTTCCGGCCATGTGGCCGGCGACGAGTTGTTGCGGCAGCTGGCGGTGCTGATGCGCAGCCTGGTGCGCGAGAACGACACCCTGGCGCGACTGGGAGGGGACGAGTTCGGCGTGCTGCTGGCCAACTGCGACCAGACCCACGCCATGCGCCTGGCCCAATCCCTGCGCGAACGTATTCGCGAGTACCGTTTCATCTGGCAGGAGCAGGTGTTCGAGGTGGGCGTCAGCATCGGCATCGTCGAGATTAACGCAGTGCATAACGATATCTCCCTGATCCTGAGCCACGCCGACATTGCCTGCTACGCGGCGAAGGACGGCGGGCGCAACCGGGTGCACATCTTCCAGCCCGATGATGACGAGCTGATGCAGCGCCACAGCGAGATGCTCTGGCTGTCGAAAATCAACGAAGCGATGGAGCAGGAGCGCCTCGAACTCTATGGCCAGGCCATCGTTCGTGTCGCCGGCGGGGAACAGCAGGATTGCTGGTACGAGACCCTGTTGCGGCTGCGTGACGAGCAGGGGCGCCTGATCCTGCCCGGCGCCTTCATCCCGGCGGCCGAGCGCTACAATCTGATGCCGGCGGTGGATCGCTGGGTGATCAGTCACGCCTTTGCCTGCCTCTGCCGTCAGGCGGGACACAACGAGGCACCGCTAAGGCTCTCGATCAACCTCTCCGGCGCCTCCCTCAACCAGGACGACACCAGCGAGTTCATCCTGCAACAGGCCGCCTCCTGCGACTTGGATCCCGGGCGTGTCTGTTTCGAGATCACAGAGACCGCAGCCATCTCCAACCTGACCCGCGCCTATCGCCTGATGCACGATCTGAAGGCGGCCGGTTTCTGTTTCGCGCTCGACGATTTCGGTTCCGGCGTCAGCTCCTTCAACTACCTCAAGAACCTGCCGGTGGACTACCTCAAGATCGACGGCAGCTTCGTGCGTGACATGCTCACCGACTCGGTCGATCAGGCGATGGTCGAGATGATCAACCAGATCGGCCATGTGATGGGCATTCAGACCATCGCCGAGTATGTGGAGAGCGAACAGATCCTGCAGGCGCTGATCGACAAAGGCGTCGATTTCGCACAGGGCTTTCATCTGCATAGCCCTTCGCCCATGCGGGCGTTGTTCGAGGATGACGTGCCGACGGATTAGTCCGCCCCAGACTCCTCGCAAAGCGGATGATCGCGAGGCAAAAAAGTGGCACACTTCGCCGCATGAAAGCCACCGAACAGTTTCTCGCCCTGACCAACTATCCGGCGGCGCAGGCGGATGTCCTGATCCTGCCGGTGCCTTACGAACAGACGGTCACCTACAAGCCCGGCACACGGCAGGGGCCGGAGGCGATACTCGCCGCCAGCGAGCAGTTGGAGTTCTACGAAGAGGACATGGGCTGGTGCCCGGCGGAACATCTCAAACTCTGCGTTCTGCTGCCGGCGGAGGTAGAGATCGTGCCCGAGGAGGCGTTCCACAAAGCCCTTTACGAACGGGTCAGGCAGCTACCGAATGACAACCTCTTCATCGCCCTCGGCGGCGAGCATTCGATCACCCCGGAGATGATCTTCGCCCGCATGCCCGAGGGAGGCACTGTGGTGCAGATCGACGCCCACGCCGATCTGCGGCCCAGCTATCACGGTTCCATCTACAACCACGCCTGCCCCATGCACCGGCTGCGCGAAAAGGGTTATCGCCTGATCCAGATCGGTATCCGTTCGCTGCACGCCGGGGAGGCACAGCGGATCGCGTCGGACGACGGCATCACCACCTGGCTCGACCGCCATCTGCAGCGCAGCGACATCTGGCACGTGATGATCCGGCAGCTGGCCGAGCTCACCGGACCGGTCTGGCTGACCATCGACATGGACGGCTTCGATCCGTCGCTGATCGCCGGTGTCGGCACCCCCCAGCCGGGCGGTCTCAGCTGGCACCAGGGATTGGATATCATTGAGACCCTGACGCATAACACTGATATCGACCTGCGCGGGATCGACATTCTCGAACTGGTGCCCGAAGCGACCCGGGTGACCGACATGATGGGGGCCAAGCTGGTGCAGAAGTGTTTCTCATATTGGGGCAAGGCGCGCGGCTATGCGGAGCGCCCCGCCGCCGGATCGCAGATCGGTGCCGACGATGAGTGACAATCGCTGGAGTGTCACGGACGCGTCCAACCTCTACCAGGTGGAGGGTTGGGGCGGCGGCTATTTTCAGGTCAACGACCAGGGCCATGTGGAGGCGATCACCGATGGCGTCCACACCATCGACCTGAAGAAGCTTTGCGACGAGCTGGCCGAGCGCGACCTCTGGCCGCCGCTGCTACTGCGCTTCTCCGACATGCTGAAGCGGCGCATGAAACAGATCCACAAGCGTTTCAGCATCGCCTGCAACGAGGCCGAGTACAGCGGCCGCTACTACGGCGTCTATCCGATCAAGGTCAACCAGCAACGCCAGGTGGTGGAGGAGATCGTCGAGTTCGGCTCCGAATTCAACTGGGGCCTGGAAGCGGGTTCCAAACCGGAACTGCACGCCACTCTGGCCATGCTCGAGGACGTGGAAGGGCTCATCGTCTGCAACGGCTACAAGGACCAGGAGTTCATCGACCTGGCCATGATGGGCCGCAAGATGGGCAAGCAGGTCTTCGTGGTGGTGGAGAAGCCGAGCGAACTAGACCTGATCCTGGCCTCCGCCCGGCGCTTCGACGTCGAGCCGTTGATCGGCCTGCGCTGTCGGCTGGCCGCCACCAGCAAGGGTTTCTGGGACGAATCCGGTGGCGACAACTCCAAGTTCGGCCTCGCCGCCACCGAGTTGCTCGATGCCATCAACAAGTTGAAAGCGGTCGATAAGCTCGGCTGCCTGCGTCTGCTCCACTTCCATATCGGCAGTCAGGTGCCGCGCATCCGTCATATCAAGGAGGCGATGCAGGAGGCGGCCCGCTACTTCGTGGAGGCGCGCCAGCTCGGCGCCCCCATCGACTTCATGGACGTGGGCGGCGGCCTCGGCGTCAACTACGACGGCAGCATCGCCGGCAGCACCTCGTCGGTCGATTACTCGCTGCAGGAGTACGCCAACGACATCGTCTGGACCATGAAGCGCATCTGCGACGAGGAGGGGCTGCCGCATCCGAACATCATCTCCGAGTCGGGCCGCGCCCTGGTGGCCCATCACTCGGTGCTGATCGTCGACGTGCTCGGCGTGACCCGCCGCATCAACGAGGCGCCGCCGGTGGAGCCGCCGGCCGAGAGCCCGGCCCAGCTGCATCAGCTGTGGGAGACCTTGAAGGAGATCGAGACTATCTCGCCGCGCGAGGCACTGCACGATGTCATCGCCTACCGCGAGGACGTGAACAAGCTGTTCGCCCTCGGCTATGCCAGCCTGGCCGATCGCGCCCATGCGGACGATCTCTACTGGCGACTGATCGAACGCCTGATGGAGGATCTCGACGAGGAGGAGGTGGATCAGCTGGCGCCCGGCCTGTCGACCCAGATCGCCGACCGCTACTTCTGCAACTTCTCCGTCTTCCAGTCCCTGCCCGACGCCTGGGCCATCAAGCAGGTGTTTCCGGTAATGCCGATCCATCGCCTCGACGAGGAGCCGAGCCGCCAGGGCATCCTGGTCGACATCACCTGCGACTCCGACGGCACCATCCGCAACTTCCCGCTGGAGGAGGGCCGCTCCGTGGTGCTGCCCCTGCACCCGATCAGGAACGGTGACGCCTACCTCATCGGCCTGTTTCTCACCGGCGCCTATCAGGAGATTCTCGGCGACCTGCACAACCTGTTCGGCGACACCCACGCGGTACACATCCGCATGGACGGCGACCACTACGAACTGGAACAGGTGGTGGAGGGCGAGTCGGTCTCCGAGGTGCTCGACTATGTCCAGTTCCACGAGACGGTGCTCATCGACCGCATGCGCCGCCAGCTTCAGGACGCCCGCCACAGCGGCCGCCTCAGCGCCCGCGAGGCCAACCTCTTCCTACGCTTCTACCAGGAGGGCCTGAAGGGGTACACCTACCTGGAGGAAGAGACCCCGGCGCTGCTCAAGGGCCTGGACAGCCGCTGAGCTTTGCGGCGGGAGTCTCTCCGTTCGAGTTGTCGGTTCATGGCCGGAATCGCCTTCCGGCTCTTGACGCTGCGGCAAGTCGCACCCTGCACCCCGAAGCGAGCGGGTGAACATCCCGTAGGGTGCGGCTTGCCGCACCGATACAGCATCTCAGCATCTATCGCGGGGCAGGATTCCCCCCCACACCCGGAAGCGAGTGGTAGGGTGGTGCTCTGCCCTACCTGTCTCATTGCTATTCGCTGGCAACATCCAGTCGTGGGCCGGACTTCAGGGCCATCGACTGAAGGCGACGCTGTCTTGCTGACATGGCTGAAGGTGCGTGATCGCCCGCACATCCGGTAAATCTTCGCTGAACAGACTCACTCCTTCCTCGCTATCTCATCAATCCCACTCGTCAAAATGTTGCCCCACGCGCAACAGGACTGCATGAAATCGTTCTGCGAGCGCCAACATTTGTGCTTGTCGAGAGCGTCGCATGCTACAAGTCAGATCATAAATTATCAATAAATAACAATAGGTTAAAAATTTTACGGCCTGTTGGCACGAGTCCTGTTGTTGTCTGGTTGCAGGTCAATACTCAGTCAACCGGGAGATCGCCATGTACCACCAGACCGAAAACACATACCAAGAAGAACTCAATCTTTCGCCGTCATCCGAGGTGGAAGTCCCCGAGCCGCTCGAGTACTGGGAGCTGCAGGATTTCGGCGATCTGCTGTCGTCGGACGTCGTGGTTTGAGTCCGCTCCATCGGACTCTCGAGCGCAGACTACGGACCTGCCCATGATCGATTTGACGACAGTTTTCACCCGCACGCGCGGACGCTCCATGCTGGTGCTGGCGACGGTCGTCGCGCTGTCCCTGCTGGCGGCCCTGCAGCTCGGCCGGCTGCGCCTCGACGTATCGGCGGAAGGCTTCAGGCTGGAGGGGGACAAGGCGGTCGAGATGTATGAAAAGGCCGGCAGCCTGTTCGGCCGGGATCAAGGTGCGGTGATTCTGCTGAGCGATCCCGTGCTGTTCGTGGCCGATAATCTGACGGCCATCCGGAATGTTCAGGACAAGCTGACACGGCTCGACGGCATCGCCGAAGTGCATAGCCTGTTCAACACGACGCATCTTCGGGTGGTTGACGACTTCATCCAGTCAGGACCCTATATCGAAACATCACAGCTTTCCGACGCTGCCGTCGAAGCGCTGATTGCGGATGCCAACGCCGATCCCTTCGTCTCGGGCACACTGATCTCCAGAGACGGCACGACTCTGGCGCTGCAGCTGGTGTTGTCCGCTGAAGGTGATGACGCCGTTGCCCTCTACGACGAGATCGAAAACACGATTGCACCGCTGCATTCGCTTTTGAGCGAAGTCCGGCAGATCAATCCTGTCATGATCGATCGGGAGTTGCAGGAGCGGATTCTGGCCGACATCGGCACCATCGGCCCGATCGCGCTGGCAATACTCTTCACGGTGATGTTTGCCTGTTGCCGCAGCGCGCGTCTGGCACTGCTGCCCCTGATAACGGCCGGCGTCAGCATCCTCTGGCTGCTCGGCCTGCTGCCCTGGCTCGGCCTGTCGCTCAATATCCTGACCTCGCTGGTGCCTGCGCTGCTGGTCATCATCGGCTCCACCGAGGACATCCACCTGATCGCGGAGTATCGCGCGGCGCGTGAATCGCAACGCAGCCGCTCCGAAGCGATCGCGACTATGATGCGCCGCATGTTGCTGATCACCGCAATAACGGCCTTCACCTCATTCGTCGGCATGGCCTCCATTACTTTGAATCCGATTCAGATGATGCGGGAGTTCAGCCTGGTGGCTTCGCTGGGGCTGGCGCTGAACTACCTGATCACCATCCTGCTGGTGCCCGCCTATCTGAACTGCATTGAAACCTGCGCCGGCGCGACGCGATGCCGGACCACGCGTTGGCTGTCGAGAGCCAACTGCGAGCGCTACTACGGTACGCTCTGGCGCCATCGACGGAAATTCGGCCTGATGGCCGTCGCCGGCCTGTGTACCTGCCTGGCGAGTACGCCAGGCTTGCGTGTCGACAGCAGCCTGATCGATTTCATGGCAGTTGATTCGCCGACCCTGCGGGACCTTGCCCGCATTGAGGAGAAGCTGGGCGGCGCTAATCTCTTGCAGATCGTGATCGAGGCGCCGCACGAAGGCGCGCTGAAGACACCGGCCATGCTCAAACAGATCGACAAATTGCAGCGCTATCTGAGCGGCAGCGAGATATTCGAGCACAACCTGTCGCTGGTCGACCTGATCGCCCTCTCATACAGCCTTGTCAACGACAGCGGAAAGAGGGAAGTGCCGGTGGAGCAGTCGGTCGTCGATGAGCTCCTGCTTTTCATGGAAGATGAAAAGCTGTCGAGATTCGTCGACGCGGACTTCCGCAGGACAGTGGTGTACGCGCGGCATGAGCTGCTGTCGTCACGCTCTTTCGCTCAGGCCGTCGAAGCACTGGAACGGTTCATCCGGAGCGATCTGGATGACCGGCTGCACATCACCGTCACCGGCGAAGCGGTGATCACCGGTCACGCCCTGGACACTATCGCTTCGGGACAGCTCCTGTCGCTGCTGGCCACGCTCGGCCTGGTGTTCGTCATCAGTGCAGTGATGATGGGCGATGCCCGGGGAGGCGTCATCGCGGTGACGGTGAACACCATCCCGCTCGCTGTCATGTTCGCGACCATCAGTCTGGTCGGCCTGAGTTTCAATTTCTCCACCGCGATGGTCGCCACCATCGCATTCGGCATCTCGGTAGACTATACGCTCCACTTTCTGCAGCGCTACCGGCAACACCTCAATCTGTTGGAGGAGGCCAGGGAGGCCATGATCCATACCATTCAGGAGGAATCCCTGGCCATCATCACTACCACACTGACCCTGACCGCCGGGATGAGCTGTTTCCTGCTATCGGCATTCCCTTCGGTTGCGACCTTCGGTCTGCTCTGCGTGGAAGTACTATGCGTATCCTTCATCGCCAACTTCACCATAACGCCACTGCTGGTGACGATGCTGGGTATACATCGGAAAGCGCCGCACGGGAGTGAGCAGCGCGTACAGCAGGGTGTTGCAGTGACGCAGTGAGCCGAACGGTTAGCATCAAACAAGCCGGCTTTGATTCACAAGAAGCCGCGCATTGCTAAAAGACCAGATCGAGAGTCAATATTTCCATGGGTCAGAGTAAAACTACTCTGAGCCCATGCTTGGTTTCAGCGTTTGTCAGGAGTTGACTGCGCTGCCGATTGAACTATAAGTGATAAGCTGGGTGGTCCTCAGAAGCTCCCTGCTTCTTGTTATCGAGATGTTCGGAAGTTCTTGATCGTGATGTCATTATTGGAATTCATGGCATAAAGACCCCCCACATGAAATGCTCTGATTTCAATGGATCTGGAAGTCTTTTACACCAATATTTCTCTCTTGCAAGGAAGACAAGCCAGCATTCATTGTTCACCTACCGATGTAGCAAGGAGAGTGTGATGAACAACAAGATTGCCTTTTTTTCACTACTTTTCAGCGCCACCGTATTTGCTCAGCCGCCGGTCACTCCCCCTGGCAATGCGCCGCCGCAGGATGTCAACGTGGTTAATTCACCGGATGTGACTGTGATTAACAGCAATAGCGCACCTGTCCCAGTCACGCTAGTGGATCCATCCTCAGGTATCGTCGAGTATCGCTTGGTTGGCATATCAACCGCCAAGGTGCAAGGCAATATCGGGATTAATGGTCTGCACGATATCTGTCAGCAGGAGTTCGGGCCACTAGCGCGCGCGTGCATCACTGAGGAAGCGGTATCGAGTCCCCAGCTCAGCACCATTTTCCCAGAGCTTGGTCAGAATGCCTGGATGATGCCAAGAATTGTTGGCGGTTATCTCGACTCGACCAATAATTCCCGGGTAGTCGATGTCACTGGGATCTCAGTCAATTGGTTAAGAGGCTTGAACTGCGCCGGATGGCGAACCAACAACAGTGACCGTGATGGTGCGGTCTTGCACCGGCTTAGTGACGGTCTTGTCTCAATAGGAGCAGTACCCTGCAATACGACAAACAGCATCGCCTGTTGCTCACCTCGTCAGCAATGAAAACATATGAGCATCACGCTAGGGGGTGAAATGGGCTGACCTGAATGGTGACAACGAAGCAGGGGTTGTTGCAGCTTTCAGGTTATTGGTTGGACAGGCCTCGCTCTACACGTTGAACCACTGGGCAGGGTGGGGTTTCTTCCAGAGTAAGTATCACAGGGGGTCAGAGTAAATTAACTCTGACCCCATGATTG
>JARROA010000014.1:0-233612 GCA_037384425.1 Candidatus Thiodiazotropha sp.
GCACAAGCCGACACTGTAGGGTGCGGCTTGCCGCACCGAACAACCCCGGTTCACAGTGAACAGACGGCATGGATTCGCATTAGACTGACTCCAATGGCTCCCTTCGGGTTTCAGAGTTACTGGGAAGTCTTACAACACCTTTCGGTGGGGCAGGGCCCCACCCTACAAATCATTTCAGGGTGTAGGGTGGGGCCATGCCCCACCATCAACCCGCATGGGTTATCGCCCATCACGCCCGGTAGAGCGGCGCGTCGTCCTGCAGCCGCAACCAGCCCTTGATGATGCGATAGAGGATCCATACCGTGTTGGCCGCCAGAATCAGGTAGCCGATGAGAAGAAAATGGCTGATGATCCCGACGAGGCCCCATAACAGGCCATACCAGAAGGTCCGGATCTGCCAGGTGAAATGGGATGCCAGAAAGGTCCCTTCCACATCCGGGCGTTTGACGTAGTTGATGATCAGGGCCACCAAGAAGGTGACGCCGATCAGGAACGAAGCCGCCTGCAGTATGTAGACGAGGGTGGTTATCTGTTTGAGGGATCGGAGCCGGCGATCGCTTGGCGGGGCTTTCAGGGCATTCATCGCACTCTCTTGTTGCATTCCCAGATCCATTATTCCGTAAAGCGGTTGGTGACGGCATAGGGGGCTGGAAAATGGATGTCTGTTTCAAATCCTCGATTCGAGGTAGCGCTGCCGCTCTTCGGGCGGATATTTTTCGATCGCGTATCGCAGCATGGTGCGGGGCATGTTGCGGTAGTGACGCTTGAGGAAACGGCGTGCCGTCGCCCCGTCGCGATTGCCGATCTCCCGCAGCATCCAGCCGCTCGCCTTGTGGATCAGGTCGTGCTGATCGTCGATCACGCGTTGACATAGCTTCAGGGTGTCCGTGAAGTCGTTGCGACGAATGAAATGGAAACAGGCCATGATGGCTATGCGCCGCTCCCAGAGCGAATCCGAGCCGACCAGACGCGACAGTACCGAGTGTGAGCGGTTCTGCAGGTAGGCGCCTACGATCTTGGGTGCCGAGCTGTCCACCAGATCCCAGCTGTTGATGTATCGGGTGTGGTCGAGGTAGTGGCGATAGATGGCCTCTCGGGTAGGCTCGTCACCCCTTTCGAACTGCTGCACCAGGTGCAACAGCGCGAACAGCCGCACCTCATGCAGGGGGGAACGCAGCAGTTTCAGGACCTCCGTCAGCGCGACATCGGGATACTGCTTGACCGTCTCCCGCAGCTGGGGCACGCGGATACCGAGAAACCGATCCCCCTCGCCGTATTCTCCGGCACCGGTTTTGAAGAAGCGTTGCGAATGGGCGGCGATCTCGGGATCGCCCATGGCGCGTAGTCGTGAGACCAGTTCGGATGCCTTCATGTGTCTCTCAGCGTGGGATGGAGATGCCGTATCCCCAGTCTTGGCGGACTGCGTCGAACGGGATTTCGCTCTATCATGGTTGGGGTTTGTTGAATCATACAGAAGCGTCGCATGAAATATCGATACCAAATCCTCGACTCGGAAAACGTCTACCGCGGTTTTCTCAAACTCAACCGCTATCGGCTGCAGCACGAACTCTACCTGGGTGGTGAGAGCGAATCCCTGATTCGTGAACGTCTAGAAGGATTGAGGGCAGCCTCGGTACTGCTCTACGATCCCCGACTCGATCAGGTGGTGCTGGTCGAGCAGTTCCGCATCGGCGCGGTCGGCATGGAGCCTTTGCCCTGGGTGTTGGAGACGGTGGGTGGCTTTGTGCCGGATCACGAATCGGACGAGGCCGTGGCACGGCGCGAGGCGGTGGAAGAGGCCAATTGCGAGATCGGGCGCATCGAACGCATCTGCGAGTTCATGGTCAGCCCCGGCATCTCGGTGGACCGCATCGTGCTCTTCTGTGGCGAGGTCGACAGTTCAAAGGCCGCCGGCGTGCACGGCCTGGATCACGAGGGGGAGGACATCCGGGTGGTGGTGATGACGGCGGAGCAGGCCATCGGAGAACTCTATAGCGGTCGCGCCAACTCCACCAGCATCCTGATCGCTCTGCAGTGGCTGGCGATGAATCGTGCGGCGCTGCGGGAACGTTGGGTGAATGGGTCCGTGAAATAACGCGTATGAATGCAAATAGGCTGTTCGTGACGTCTTCCTCGTAAACAGGCCAAGAGCATATTGTTGAACGCTCTCGGTGCGGCAAGCCGCACCCTACAGGGTCGACGGGGCCGGTTTATGGGTAGGGTGCGGCTTGCTGCACCGAGAAGGACGCAAGCGAATCCTTCACGATATTGACGGATTCACAAATGCAGCCGCGCCAGGTCCCGGTCGGGGCTGCCGTGCTCCCAGGCGTCGTCGAACAGAGCCAGCAGCCGGTTGACCCGATGGCGGTTGTGGTAGCAGGCGATGCCGATATAGCTCTCCGGGGTCTTGCGATGAAGATAACCGCAATCGTCGATCAGCAGGAAGTTCTCCGGATGGTCGATGAAGTCGTCGGAGGGTTTCCGGATCTCGATCACCGACGGCAGCCGCTGGGCCAGCTCCACCAGGCGGTGCCCCCTTTGCAGCACCAGGGTGTTGTCCTGAAGCAGCACGCGGATGCGACTGAAGCGGGAGCGTAGGGCGAGGGCCTTGAACGCTTCCACGAACGGGATCTGGTCGAACACCGCAGGATCCAGGTCATAGCTGAAGATGGCCAGATCGCGCTTGGCCTGGCGCAACATACCGGCGGCGTGGATCAGGTGGTCGCCCTCGTTGTGCAGATGAAACAGGTCATTGCTCTCTCCCAATAGCGGCAGATCGAGATCGATATCAGGCTCCTCCTCCTCGTCAATTTCACCTTCGCGCAACAGCACCATTTTGCGATGGGGGATGTCGGCCTCGAGGAAGACCTTGCCCACCGGTGTGAATCCGGCCTTGGCATAGAACCCTTCGGCCTCGGTCTGCGCGTGCAGAAAGAGTTTGTTCTGAGCCGTCGTTTCGGCCCGTATCATCAGACGCTCAAGCAGCGCGGTGCCGACCCCATGCCCCCGCCATTGGGAGAGTACGGCCATGCGGCCGATCTGACCCGTACCGAGCAGGCGGGCGGTGCCGATGGGCTGCTGCTGCCGATCCAGGGCGATGAGGTGGTAGGCCATGATGTCGTCATCGTCCCACTCCATCTCCAGCGGCACCCCCTGTTCCTCCACGAAGACCGCTTCGCGCACCAGACGCAGCAGTGGCCGATCCTCGGGCCAGCGCGCTTCACGGATGCTGAAGTCGGTCTCACTCATCGGCAAACTCGAGATGGCCGTCGTTGTAGAGCCGGCAGAGCAGGCTCAGATAGACCGGCTGGGTCAACCACTCCTGCAGATAGCCGAAGTGGAGATCGCGCTGGCGTGTCACCACCGGCAGGAAATCCCCCGATTCGCTGGTCAGGGTGTAGGCCTGGCCGTTGGCATAGAGGGTGTCGTTGCCGTCGCCATCGTTGCGGCTGAAGGCGAGGCGGGTGAAACCGTGACGATGGATCACTGCCGCCTGGCGGAAATGGTTGAGGAAGTCCTCCTCGGAAACGGCTTTCTCGCGGGGCTCCACCTGCAGATGCTCCTTCGGCTCGGTGATGAAACGGCCGAACCAGCGGTTGTCCCGCTGCAGGTTTTGCAGGCACGACTCCAACAGGTCTTTGAACTCGGCCAGGGCCTCATCGCGGATCTCGCCGGGTGCCGCTTGGGGTTTCAGGGCAGGGTCGCGGTAGCGGGTGGTCGGCAGGCGCTGTTCGATACTCTGTTCGAACCAGGCGGCGGCCATCTCGCGCAGGGTGGGGGCGCGAAAGCCGACCGAGCAGGTCATGCATTCGCCTTCGGCAATGCCCCAGTGTGCCACGTTGGGGGGTAGGTAGAGCATATCGCCGGGCTCCAGCAGCCACTCCTCCTCGGCCTCGAACTCGGGCAGGATGCGCAGGTCGAGATCGGGGATGAAATCGGACTCGGAGACCGTCTGGTAGTGGATTTTCCAGCGGCGACGACCCCTGGCCTGATAGAGAAAGACGTCGTAGTCGTCGATGTGGGGCCCCACCGAGCCCTGGTCGACGGCATAGCTGACCATGACGTCGTCAAGGCGCCAGTCGGGGACGAAGCGGAAGTGATCCAGCAGACGGGCCGCTTCCGGCAGGTGTTTGTCCACATCCTGCACCAGTAGGGTCCAGTGGCTCTCCGGCAGTTGGGCGAAATCGTCCTCCTCGAAGGGTCCGTAGCGTGCCTCCCAGGGGGTGGCGCCGTGTTTCTCCAACACCAGCCGCGACTCCACACTGGACTCGCAGGCCATGCCGGCCAGATCCTCCGGCGCCAAGTCACACTGGAAACCGGGCAGGGCCTGCCTGAACAGCAGCGGCTTCTTCTGCCAGTGGCGGGCGAGGAACTTCTCCGCCGTCAGTCCCTTGGGGAAGTGGAGTTCTTGCATGGGGTGATTGTAGGGAAGGCTAAAGGTTTACGCTAATTTGCAATACTACTGTGAAGCTTAGTGCTATTGGCGGGGCGGCGCCCCACCGGTTTTCAGCGAAAGCGTAGCGGATCAGATCTGCTCCGCCTGCTCCATGGCGTTGCCGATGTAGGTCATGGGGGTGAGGCGCTTGAGGGCCTCTTTGGCGTTCTCGGGGATGTCGAGTTGGTCGACGAAGGTCTGCAGCTGTTCGGGGGTGATGCGCTGGCCTCGGGTCAGCTCCTTGAGCTTCTCGTAGGGCTTCTCGATACCGTAGCGGCGCATCACGGTCTGGATCGGTTCCGCCAGCACCTCCCAGTTGGCGTTCAGGTCGGCCTCCATCGCCTCGCTGTTGGCCTCCAGCTTGCTCAGGCCGCGCAGGATCGACTGCAGGGCGATGCTGGTGTGGGCGAAGCCGACGCCCAGGTTGCGCAGCACGGTGGAGTCGGTGAGATCGCGTTGCCAGCGGGAGATCGGCAGCTTGGCTGCGAGGTGGGCGAACAGGGCGTTGGCGATGCCCAGGTTGCCCTCGCCGTTCTCGAAGTCGATGGGGTTGACCTTGTGCGGCATGGTGGAGGAGCCCACCTCGCCGGCGACGGTCTTCTGCTTGAAGTAGCCGAGGGAGATATAGCTCCAGACGTCGCGACAGAAGTCGATGAGGATGGTGTTGAGGCGGGCCACCGCATCGAACAGTTCGGCGATGTAGTCGTGAGGCTCGATCTGGATGGTGTAGGGGTTCCAGGCGATGCCGAGGCTCTCCACGAACTGTCTGGCGAATGCGGGCCAGTCGATCTCCGGGTAGGCCGAGAGGTGGGCATTGTAGTTACCCACCGCACCGTTGATCTTGCCCAGCAGCTCGCAGTTGGCGATCTGCTCGCGCTGGCGATGCAGACGGTAGACCACGTTGGCCATCTCCTTGCCCAAGGTGGTGGGGGAGGCGGGCTGGCCATGGGTGCGGCTCAGCATCGGCTGGTCGGACAGGGTCAGGGCCAGCTGGCGGATGCCGTCGATCACCTCGTCGATCTGTGGCAGCAGCACCTGGCCGCGACCCTCGCGCAGCATCAGGGCGTGAGAGAGGTTATTGATGTCCTCGGAGGTACAGGCGAAGTGGATGAACTCGCTGATCGCCTCCAACTCCTGGTTGCCGGCGATCTTTTCCTTGAGGAAATACTCCACCGCCTTGACGTCGTGGTTGGTGGTGCGCTCGATGTTCTTGACCCGCTGGGCGTCCTCCTCGCTGAAGTTGTCGACGACAGCGTTGAGAATGTTGTCGGCATGCTCGCTGAGGGTGGGGACCTCCAGGATATCGTGGTGCGCGGCCAGCGCCTGCAGCCAGCGGATCTCCACCAACACACGGTGACGGATGAGACCGAATTCACTGAAAATCGGCCGCAGATCGGCGCTCTTGCTGCCGTATCGGCCGTCAATGGGGGAAACCGCAGTGAGGGTGGAGAGTTCCATGATGTCTATCCGCAAGTTGGCTGAAAAGGGCGGGATTATACCCGCTATCGAGGCTACGGGCGAAACCCGGTTGGACAGAGTTGGGTGTGGCGCGCCACACCGTTGGCAGCCGGAACAAGGTGCTGGTGAGTTGAAGTGTGATCAGATTCAGGTGTGCGATGAAGGTTGATGGTGGGGCAGGGCCCCACCCTAGCATGTTGCCGAGGATCACTCCTTGTTCATGCTGTCCAGCATCTCGGCGCCCTTTTCCTTGGTGGCATCGATCACTTCGCCGGTCTTCTCTTTAGCCGCGTCGTACATCTCGCTGCTCTTTTCACTGACCGCCTGGCCGGCTTCGCTGGCCGTTTCCTTGCCGCCCTCATAGATCTCCTGGCTCTTGCTGACGACCGCATCCGCCGCGTCGCTGGTGACCTCCTTGGTCTGCTCCCAGGTCTGCTTGCCGGCCTCCACGGCCTGGTCTGTCAGGTTGGAACTCTCTGCGGAAGCCGGGGCGCTCTGCTCGGCGACCGGGGCCGGGGCGGTGGCCGATGCGGCTTTCTCGGCGTCCTTCGATTTTCCACAGGCCGCCAGGGCCAGACTGGCGCAAATGGCAGCCGCAATGATTTTTCTGTTCATGGTTTCAATCCTCGTTATATGTGCTTCGCTATGCTTGACCGGCGATTCGCCGGCGAGCGTTCCTATATATAACGTCTGCGGAGGCGGGGGATGTGACTTGGTCAGCGTTGTTGACCAATGTTCACAAAACGAGACCGGAAGCTGTCGCGCAACCTCGCATGGGAGAATTTGCGATGGATCTTAAAGCCTGGCCAGGAGGTGCTCCAGGGCGGCAATGACGCGATTGCGGGAAAACAGCAGTTGTCGCCGCCGGCCGCCGATCTGACGCCAGAGCATGGCCGCGCGGATACCGCACAGCAGCAGGGCGCGTACACGGTTGACGTTCTCCGGGTTCTGCAGATAGACGGGTTCGCCGCTGACCATTATGCGGGGCTGCAGGGTGCTGAGGTTCTCGGCATAGATATCGGCCAGCGCGGCGAGGATGTTGCCGTGAGTCTGGGGGAAGTGAACGAGTCGCTCGGCGGTGGTCTGGATGCCCTGACTGATGTTTTGCAGACGTTGCGGATGACTGCTGAGCTTGCGCTCGAGCTGGATCAGGCTGAGCAAATAGCGGGTAAGTTCGTTGTCGCGCGGCTCGCTACCGTTGAGCTGGCGATAGGCCAGCCGCAGTCCGGGAGCGATCTGGGGCAAGCCGCCGAAGACGTCGATTACCCGTTCGGTATCGATCTGAAAAAGGCTGTGGAGGCTAGCGTCCATGGCGTCGGCATCAGCCAGGCCTCTGCGCGCCACCTGCTGTACCAGATGGCAGGCCTGGAAAAGGCCCGCCAAGGCGATGGCCCGGTCTTCGTCACTGTACTTCATGCTTTGACTGCTTGTTCGATGGTGGCGCCGCCGAGACACTCCCGGTCCAGATAGAATACGATCGCCTGTCCGGGAGTGACCGCACGCTGAGGCTGGTCGAACGCCACTTGGCAGCGGGCAGGGCCAAAGGCCCGGATCTCACAGGTCTGCAACGGCTGACGGTGACGTATGCGGGCCTGGCAAGTCAACGGCAGCGGCGGTGGGCTGCCGATGATCCAATGGACCTGGCCGGCCTCGAGAGCGGTGCATAACAGCAGGGGGTGGTCGTGTCCCTGGGCGGCGATCAGGCGGTTGTGCTCCAGATCCTTGTCCACCACGTACCAGGGAATCTCGGCGGCATTCTGACGGCCGCCGATACCCAGGCCCTGGCGTTGTCCCAGAGTGTAGTACATCAGTCCCTGATGGCGGCCGATGACCTCGCCCTCGGGGCTCACGATGTCGCCGGGTTGCGCGGGCAGGAAGCGCTGCAGGAAATCACTGAACTTGCGCTCGCCGATGAAGCAAATGCCGGTGCTGTCCTTCTTTTTGTGGTTGGGAAATCCCGCGCGCTGAGCCATTTCGCGAACCTGTTGCTTCTTGAGTCGGCCCAGGGGGAAGAGTGCATGCCGCAGTTGGGATTGATCCAGCAGGTAGAGAAAATAGGTCTGGTCCTTGTCCTCATCCGCGGCTCTGAGCAGGTGGCTTTGGTGATTTTGTTCGAGGGCGGCGTAGTGACCGGTGGCGATCTGATCGGCCGACAGGTTTTCGCGGGCGTAATCGAGGAAGGCGCGGAATTTGATTTCCCGGTTGCAGAGTACGTCCGGATTGGGTGTGCGACCCGCCCGGTATTCATCCAGGAAATAGGTGAAGACCCGGTCCCAGTATTCGCCGGAGAAGTTCACGGTGTGCAGCGGGATGTCGAGGCGATCGGCCACCGCCTGGGCATCCTTCAGATCCTCGGTCGCGGAGCAGTAGTCGGCGCTGTCATCCTCCTCCCAATTCTTCATGAACAGGCCTTCCACCCGATAGCCCTGCTGTTGCAGCAGCAGGGCGGCAACGGAGGAGTCGACGCCGCCGGAGAGACCGACTACCACACGTCTATTTTCGGGCATGGGATCCCCTTCCCGTTCTGCGCTTCGGTGCCGATGCGGGCAATGCTTCCGGCGATTCGATCCGACGCCATTCGCCCGGCTGCAGACGATCGAGCCGCCAGTTGCCGATGGCGACGCGAATCAACCGCAGGGTGGGGAAGCCCACCGCCGCAGTCATGCGTCTGACCTGCCGGTTGCGTCCTTCACGCAGCGACAGCTCCAGCCAGCTGGTGGGAATGGCGGCCCGATGGCGAATCGGCGGATCCCGCGGCCAGATGTCGGGCGGGGCCAGGCGCCTTGCCCGGGCGGGGCGGGTAGGCCCGTCCTTGAGCTCGATGCCACTGCGCAGGTGCTGCAACGCCTGCTCGTCCAGTTCGCCCTCGACCTGCACCCAATAGGTCTTCCAGGCCTTGTGCCGGGGATCGGTAAGCCGGTGCTGCAGGGCGCCGTCATCGGTCAGCAGCACCAGTCCCTCACTGTCCTTGTCGAGCCGGCCGGCGGCATAGACACCGGGTTGCGAGATATAGTCGGCCAGCGTTGGGCGCTTCTCCGCATCGGTGAATTGGGTGAGTACACCATAAGGTTTGTTGAACAGGATCAGCATGAATGCAGGGTGCTAACGGGGCAGTGATCTAAACCGCGTATTATGCGTGATTGCGCGCTGTGAGTTAAACCGTCAGGCGAAACCCCTGTACGATGCTGCCGCTTCAATCCGCGCCGCGGGCGATCGGCATGGGACGGAAAAAGCGCGTACATCCCTTACCCGACTGCTTGGCCTGGTAGAGGGCGACATCGGCCTGGCGGATGAGATTGGACACCGACTGGCCGTCGTCGGGAAATATCGATACACCGATACTGCAGCCGGGATGAAAAGTGTGATCGTTGAGGGCGACCGGTTCATTGACCTCCTGCAGTATGCGCTCGGTCGCTTTGATGACATCCTCGATGTCATCGAAATCCTCCAGCAACAGGATGAATTCATCACCGCCGTAACGTGCCGTGTCTTCGGTGGAAAGGGTCATGGCGTCGGTCTGGCGCAGGGCCGACTTCAGGCGCTTGGCCACCACGATCAGGATTTCGTCGCCCTTTTCGTGTCCCATGGTGTCGTTGATCTCCTTGAAGTTGTCCAGGTCGATCAGCAGTATCGCCAGGCGTTTGTTGCGACGATTGCAGCGCTCCAAGGCCCTGTCCGCCTGTTCGCTGAACCAGCGGCGATTGGTGAGACCGGTCAATGGGTCGATATAGGCGAACTCCTCGAGCCGCTGGTTGGCGGCGGAAAGCTCGTCGACCAGTTCCTGCTTTTCATACTTGATGCGCAGAACCTGCTTGAAACTGTTGTGGTAGACGTGTCCGGTCACCACCACGATACCGCTGTAGGCGATGCCGAGAACGCTGAATTCAATGTGCGACTCCGCGCTGACGAAATAGGACCAATACTGAAGCGCTAACATGATCGGTGTGCAGAAGGCGTAGTAGACCGGCAGTTTGAGGGCGTTGTTGGGCAGCGCCGCCAGGGGCATGGCAAGCAGTGTGACCAGCACGATGACCTGATCATAGACAGTGAATGTCTGCTGGTAGATCACGACCAGCGACGACCAGAGCAGACCTGCGGCAAAGGTGGTCAGGGCGTACAGCAGCAGCCAGATCCTGGAGTAGCGGTCTGTGACCAGGGTACTGTCGCGGAAACTGCGCAGGATGAGGCGTGCCAGATTGAACATCACGAGAATGATCACCCAGCTGACGATCATTTCCTGTCCCGCCTGGGAGTTGTAGAGCGCACTCAGCAGCAAAACCGCCACGGCGGTGGAGGAGAAGAGGGTGATGGGTGCATTCCGATACAGCAGGTCCAGTAGCTCCCGATCGGCGCTGGCCTCGGCGGTATACTCTTCCAATGTATCGCGTGTCTGCGCCATAGAACCCTTCCCGAGAATTCAATTTGATCTTAGCACAGCCGATTCGAGGTGCGGTTGGCGTCGTAACCGAGCGCGCTGCACAAAACTAGGTTAGGCTATAGGCTTTTTACCAGAGGTGACTGATAGATGTTCTCCGACAAGCTAACCATCCCCGAGGGGGGTAGCGTCATCACGGTGGCGGATGATGCGACACCGGTGGTTCCCGACAATCCCATAGTCCCATTCATCGAAGGTGACGGTATCGGCGCCGATATCACACCGGCGATGCATAACGTGGTCGATGCGGCAGTCGAGCTTGCCTACGGCTCAAAGCGAAAGATCCATTGGATGGAGATCTATGCCGGTGAGAAGGCTAACCGGGTCTATGGCGAGGGCGTCTGGTTGCCGGAGGAGACGATCGAGGCGCTGAAGAAATTTTCAGTTTCGATCAAGGGCCCGCTGACCACCCCGGTCGGCGGTGGCATTCGCTCGCTGAACGTGGCCATGCGCCAGATGCTCGATCTCTATCTCTGCATCCGGCCGGTGCGCTATTTCAGTGGTACGCCCAGCCCGTTGAAACATCCCGAGAAGACCGACATGGTGATTTTCAGGGAGAACACGGAGGACATCTACGCCGGCATCGAGTGGCAGGCGGGTACGCCCGAGGTCGAAAAGGTGGTGCGCTTTCTGCAGCAAGAGATGGGCGTCGACAAGATCCGCTTTCCGGCCAGCTCCAGCATCGGCATCAAACCGGTCTCGGAAGAGGGCACCAAACGTCTGGTGCGGCGCGCGCTGCAGTACGCAATCGACAATGATCGCGATTCGGTGACCCTGGTGCACAAGGGTAATATCATGAAGTACACCGAGGGCTCGTTCAAAAACTGGGGCTACGAACTGGCCATGCAGGAGTTCGAGGGGGAACTGATCGATGGTGGTCCCTGGTGTCACGTGGCCAATCCCTTGACCGGTCGGGACATCCTGGTGAAAGACGTCATCGCCGACGCTTTCCTGCAGGAGATTCTGCTGCACCCCGACGAATTCAGTGTGATTGCCACCCTGAATCTCAATGGCGATTACATCTCGGATGCACTGGCGGCGCAGGTGGGAGGAATCGGCATTGCACCCGGTGCCAACCTGTCGGATCGGGTCGCCATCTTCGAGGCCACCCACGGCACGGCGCCGATGATCGCCGGACAAAACCGGGCCAACCCGGGTTCACTCATCCTCTCGGCGGAGATGATGTTGCGACACATGGGGTGGCGCGAGGCGGCCGACCTAGTGGTCAAGGGTGTCTCGGGAGCAATCCATCACCATACGGTGACGGAGGATTTTGCCACGCACATGGAGAACGCGACCCTGGTCGGTACCCTGGAGTTCGGCCAGGCGGTCATCGAAAACATGAAGTAATCAAGCGGCTACATGCCGATGGGTAAGCCCATCGGCAGTGCCCCCTGATGTTACCGGATTGGATTACTCCCCGGTGATGCGCTGTATGTTGGTCGCGTGAAGACCTTTCGGTCCCTGACTGATGTCAAACTGGACCTTCTGACCTTCTTTCAGTGTCTTGTAACCATCCATTTCGATGGATGAGAAATGTACGAAGACATCCTGATCTCCATCTTCCGGAGTTACAAACCCGTAGCCCTTGGCGTTGTTAAACCACTTTACGACTCCAGTCGCCATTGCTATTTACTCCTCGGCTATCCAGCACTTGAGAGGAGGATTGTTCGTAGCTGGCAGTGGTATGAGGAACTCTTATGGAAGTGTCTGTGTCAGATGCCCCAGAATCAGCCTGGATGGCTGATCTGGCGGTTGACGACCTCAAACACAACTGTCCTTTCGAGGTTCTCTCAATAGTGTCGACTACGGTTATTATTGGGAGTGACGAAATCACTCCACCCCCCTCACTCAAGTACAACTTATCTAATATGGTGAAATTCAGCCGTTAAGTAACGGCCAACAAACGGTGTATCGCCTCTCTTCCGCGGAAGCGTTTTGTAACGCCGTACAGGCAAGTATAGTGAGACAGGAGAACTGGTCAACTATTATCCAAGCGATATGCTTGGTATTGTGTTCGTCAATTAGTATGATCCCGTATATTTGCCCGTGAAATCCTCAGTATATCCCGGAGAATCATTCAGCTTTTCAGGTTGAACAGGCCTGCTAGAATCACCCAATATGAGCAGTCGAGAGCAAACATCACACGAAGACGGACTGGCCTTACAGGAGGCAAAGCCTAAACTCAAAAAGCCACCTCTGTACAAGGTCATCATCCTGAATGACGACTACACACCGATGGAGTTCGTGGTTCAGGTGCTTGAAACCTTTTTTGGTATGGACAGGGAGAAGGCCACCCGCGTCATGCTGCACGTTCACACACGGGGCATGGGAGTCTGTGGTGTCTTCACCAAGGACGTGGCGGAGACCAAGGTGTCACAGGTCAATGATTTCTCTCGCAGCAACCAGCACCCGCTACTGTGCACAATGGAGGAGTCCTAGGACCTGTTAACAGGCCACAGCCTCCCTGGAGTTCCCTGATGTTGAATAAAGAGCTTGAATTTACCCTGAACCAGGCGTTCAAGGATGCCAAAGAGAGACACCATGAGTTCATGACGGTGGACCATCTGCTTCTCGCCCTGCTCGACAATCCGGCGGCGGTATCCGTACTGCGGGCTTGCGGCGCGGATATCGAGAAGCTGCGCAGTCAGGTGCGGGAATTCGTCGATCACACCACACCGCTGATCCCTGACGGCGAGGAGCGCGAAATACAGCCCACGCTGGGTTTTCAGCGCGTTCTGCAACGCGCGGTGTTCCACGTGCAGTCATCTGGCAAGAATGAAGTCACTGGCGCCAATGTCCTGGTCGCCATCTTCAACGAGCAGGACTCCCAGGCAGTCTATTTCCTCGGCCAGCAGAAGGTCAGCCGTCTGGATGTGGTCAACTACATCTCACATGGCATCTCCAAGCTCGACGAAAACGAACAGGAAGGGGAAGCCAGTGTGGAATTCAACAACGAAAACAAGGGTGACGGTCAGGCCAGCCCGCTGGAGACCTACGCTTCGAACCTGAATCAGCTGGCTGAGCAGGGCAAGATCGATCCCCTGATCGGTCGTCGCTCCGAGGTGGAGCGCACCATCCAGATCCTCTGCCGTCGGCGCAAGAACAATCCACTGCTGGTGGGTGAGGCCGGTGTCGGCAAGACAGCCATCGCCGAAGGTCTGGCAAAGAAGATCGTCGACCATGAAGTCCCCGACGTGCTGGCCCACGCCACCATCTATGCCCTCGATCTGGGAACCCTGGTCGCCGGTACCAAGTACCGGGGCGATTTCGAAAAACGGCTGAAGGCGGTACTGGCTCAACTCAAACGCGAGAAGGACGTGGTGCTCTTCATCGACGAGATCCACACCATCATCGGTGCCGGTGCCGCATCCGGTGGCGTCATGGACGCATCAAATCTGATCAAGCCGGTATTGGCGTCCGGAGAGCTGCGTTGCATCGGTTCCACCACCTACCAGGAGTTCCGCGGTATCTTCGAAAAGGATCGGGCGCTGGCACGCCGCTTCCAGAAGATCGATGTGGAAGAGCCCACGGTCGCGGAGACCATCGAGATCCTGCGGGGATTGAAGAGTCGCTTCGAGGCTCATCATCACATCGAGTACACCGATGAGGCGCTGCGCAGTGCGGCCGAACTCTCCGACAAATACCTCAACGACCGCCATCTCCCCGACAAGGCGATCGATGTCATAGATGAGGCGGGTGCCAACGTGCAGCTGCAGCCGGAAGAGGAGCGCAAAAAGATCATCGACGTGGATGAAATCGAGGCGATCATCGCCAAGATCGCACGCATTCCGCCGAAAAAGGTCTCCACCAGCGACACCGAGGCGCTGCTCAATCTTTCACGCGACCTCAAACTGGTGGTGTTCGGTCAGGACGAGGCGATCGAAGCGCTCACCGCCTCGATTCGCATGAACCGTTCCGGCCTAGTCAACGAAGGCCGGCCGGTGGGTTCCTTCCTGTTCGCCGGTCCCACCGGTGTCGGCAAGACGGAGATCACCCGTCAGTTGGCGCGCATCATGGGAATGGAGCTGATCCGTTTCGACATGTCGGAGTACATGGAACGGCATACGGTCTCGCGCCTGATCGGTGCGCCTCCCGGCTATGTCGGATTCGATCAGGGTGGTCTGTTGACGGAAGAGATCGCCAAGCATCCGCACTGCGTGTTGCTGCTTGATGAAATCGAAAAGGCACACCCGGACGTCTTCAATCTGCTGCTGCAGGTGATGGATCATGGAACCCTGACCGACAACAACGGACGCAAGGCCGACTTTCGCAACGTGGTGATCATCATGACCACCAATGCGGGGGCCCAGGAGATGAGCCGTTCCTCCATCGGCTTCACCAGCCAGGATCACACCAGTGACGGGATGGAGGTAATCAAGCGCATGTTCACTCCCGAGTTCCGCAATCGTCTGGATGCCATCATCCAGTTCGCCGGTCTCTCCCAGGAGCATATCGCCAAGGTGGTCGACAAGTTCGTCTTCGAGCTGGAAGGGCAGCTGCAGGAGAAGCACGTCAGCCTGGTGGTCGAGCCTGAGGCCCGCGTCTGGCTGGCGGAGCACGGTTACGACCCGAAGATGGGCGCGCGACCGATGGCCCGATTGATTCAGGAAGAGATCAAAAAGCCCTTGGCGGAGGAGCTGCTGTTCGGCAGCCTGGTCGGCGGCGGTACGGTGCGGGTCGATGTCTCGGAGGGCAAGCTCCAGTTCGACATCGTGGCACACTCGGTGCCGGATGCAACGACAGAAGACGGTTAGTCTAGATCAGCGGGCGCGGTAGGTGATACGACCTTTGGTCAGGTCGTAAGGGGTCAGCTGCACGGTCACTTTGTCACCGGTCAGAATGCGGATGTAGTGCTTGCGCATTTTGCCGGAGATGTGTGCGGTCACTACATGACCGTTTTCCAGCTCGACTCGAAACATGGTATTGGGCAGTGTTTCCACCACTGTTCCTTCCATTTCGATGAAGTCTTCTTTTGCCATAGATTTTCCTGATAGTTGCCGATTCCGGGCGCGAAGTATACCACAGCGGCCGGGCTGAAGAGCGCCATTATCAGTATATTTCCGCGTATGGCAAGTCTCTTTGCCGGACAGGACACTAGTTCTCCAGCTTGTAGGCCATTGCATAGCTGACCAGCATGGGACATTCGATCTCGGCCGGGATCTTCGGTAGCGGTTTGGCCGCCTCGATGGCTTTCCCGGCCGCTTTTCTGAGCAGACTGTGCCCACCGTCGATTTCAAGTGCTACGACCTCTCCTTCACAACCGAGGCGGAATCGCACCTGGATCATGCCCTGCAGGTTTCGTTTGCGTGCGATGGTCGGGTAGAACTTGTTCTTCTCGATCTTAGCCAGCAATCGGCTCAGATATTCGTTCCTGAGGTCGACCAGCTGACGACTCGCCGACGGAGGTGGCATAGGCGCCGGTTGCGGCGGAGGTTCCGTGGACACTTTCGGTTTCGCGGGGGTTTGTACCGGTTTGGGTTTCGATTTGGGAACCGGCTTCGGTTCAGGCTTCGGCTTGGGTTTAGGATTGGGCTTCGGCGGTGGCTCGGGTGGGGGCGCAGGCTCCTCAGGAGATGGCTCCTCGACCGGCATGACCGCCTCCGGTTCGGGTTGCGGGAAGTTGACCTGTACGAAAAGCGAGTTGGGCGGCTGCTCGGTCTTTTGCGTGGCGAGCAGTTGTCGATCCGACCACTCGAAAAGGACATAGAAGTGCAGCAGCAGCGAGACCGCCACCGCCGCCGCACGCCAGCTCAGGTCCTGAACCATCATGGCTTTTCGGTCAGTATATCCAATGATTCAGCTCCCGCCGCCCGTGCCGCATCGATCACTTTCACCCCAAGACCGAACTGGGCCGCATGATCACCTTTAAGCTTCACATAGCGCTTTTCCGGTGCATGCAGGGCGCCTCTCAGGGTCTCTTCGAGCGCCTTGACAGGAGTGGGGAAGCCGTCCACAAGCAGCTGACCGTCAGGGGTCATAGCCACTTCGACATACCCTTCATCCTCGCTGGCCGCACTGTTTTCCGCCTCCGGGAGATCGATGGCGATGGCCTCATCCTCGATGAAGTGGGCCGTCAGCATGAAAAACACCAGCAGCAGGAAGACGATATCGATCAGCGGCGTCAAATTGAGTGCCATCAATGAATGGCGGCGGTATTCAGACGCCATCGGTGATCTGCTCCCAGGCATGTGGTCGCTTGGGTTCCTCAGCCGACATGCCGCCGTTGCGGCGCTCGAGCAGCAGGGCGAGGCACTGGCTCATGCGCTGTCCGCGGCGTTCCACGGCGCCTTCCAGAAAGTGGAGAAGAATCAGCAGCGGAATCGCCACCGCCAGGCCGACACCGGTGGTGATCATGGCCTCCCAGATGCCGCCGGCCAGGGCCTGGGCGTCCACCTTGCCGCCTGCCTGCTCTATCACCATGAAGGCCTTGATCATACCGGTAATGGTTCCGAGCAGGCCGAGCAGGGGGGCCGTGTTACCCAGTATTCCCAAGGTGCGCAGGCCGAACTCCATGCGTTGGATCTCCTGTGCCCGCACACGTTGGCCGACACCCTGGAGGTCTTTGACGCCATCCGCGTCGGCATGTACCACCGCCTGGATTAGACGGCCTTCCGGGCCTCTGAGATCGGACACCAACTCGGCAGCGTCTTTCTGGTCCAGCAGGCGATCGAGTCTGCCCATCCAAGCCTTGGGCAGTTGGCGCAGGCGCATAAAGAGGATGTTCCTCTCCAGGACAATGGCCAGCCCGATGGAGGAGTAGGCGGCCAGGATCCAGACTACCGGCCCACCCTTGGCAAAGAGTTCTGCAATATTCATGGCGTGATCCATCCCAATGCGGTGGCCGTGCCGGTCAGTACCAACAGGGCCACACTGGTGTTTTCGAGTGCGTTGCGGTGTTGCGTCAGGTGTTGCCTGATCTGAGCCCCGAAATGGGCAACACCGAAGGCGAAGACCCAGGTGGGTACGAACACGGCGCCGAGCGCGAAACCGGCGCCGAGCGAGAGGCCGGTGATGATACTGGCACTGGTGGCCGACGCGAGCATCACCGTGGTGAGCGGCGCACAGGGGTTCAGTGCCATGCCGAATCCCATGAGGAACAGACTTCCCGGGAGCAGGCTGGCTTTCCCCTGTGCCGGTGGCGGTTGCTTCAGAGTGTCGATGGCGATCTTTGGACGCTCACGGCGGACATTGTCACAGCGGCGCTGTCTGCGAAACAGCAGGGAGAGCGCCACCAGTACCGTCGCGCCACCCAGCACCCAACGCACCCAGGGCAGCGCCAGCCAATCCTGCACCAACAGTCCCAGGGCTCCGGCCAGTCCCCCCAGCAGGGCGTAGCCGCTCAAGCGTCCAATCGAGAAGGGCAGTAAGGTGCGCCAGGCCCCGCGTATTCCCCCCTCGGTGGCGGCAAAGACCGGACCCAGGTAAGGCAGGCAGGCCAGGTTGCAGGGCCCGGCACCATAGCCCAGTCCCAGCAGGAGCGCGGCGCCGAAGCTGAGGGCAACGGGTTCCAGCGGGCTCATGGCGCCTCCGTTTGCGGTTTTTCGCGGTTTTGCCGGATCCAGGCGAGCAGGTTGGATCTCTCCCAGGCGGTCTGCGCCTTTTTCCGCTGTTTGAAGTAGGCGGGTCCCGAGGAGAAGAGCGGAAACACCGCATATTTCAATTGCAGGACGTCTTTGTCCGGGCAGAACTCCACACAGCGGCCGCACAGGGTGCAATCCTCGAAGGTGACGTTGCGGCTTTCCATGTCGGTATGAATCTCCCGGATGTCCATCGGGCAGGCTTTGGCGCAGAGTCCGCAGCGCTCACAGCGCGGGGTGGCGTTTTTTACCAGTCGCAGCAGGCCGAGTTTGCGAAACACCGCGTGTAACGCCAGCATCGGACAGACACGGCAGAAGGGCTGCCTGAGGGTAAGACCCAGGGCGAGGATCAGACCGAAAAGGAAATCGGCAAACAGGGAGAGCACGATGGTCGTGGTACTGGCGGTGTCCACATGCAGCTGGGCGGCATCGCCGGTGGCCAGGGTGGTGAGGATGCGGCTGGGGCAGATGCTGCAGAAGGGATCGCCCAGATCGTGGTTGACCATGCCGATTCCGGCCAGCAGGGGAAAACCGAAAACCAGCAGCAGCAGGACAAACCACTTCAGCGGGCGAATCCGCCTCACCAGGCTTTCATCCAGGGACTCCCGGCGTTGCAGACCCAGTTTCTGGCCGATCACCTGCAGCAACTCCTGGAAAGTTCCGAGCGGACAAATCCAGCCGCAAAAGGCCTTGTTGAGGATGACGAAGAGCAGCAGGAAGGTGCCGAGGGTGATCAGGCTGGGCATGATACCCATCAACAGGTTGCCGCCCTTGGCAAGGGTATCGCCCAGCCGGTGATCCATCTGGTGCTGAAAGGGGATCAGGGTGCAGAGGTCTGCGCCTTTGTGGTCATAGGCGCAACTCAGGACGGGCAGGGCGCCGCTGATCTTGTCTTCCAGGTAGTAGCCGGTGATCAGGCCGCCATAGACGAAGAAGACGAAGGCGACGAGCTGTACCAGTTTACGTAGCACCGAAAGGTTTGTGCCGATAATCATGACGCCTCTCCTGCAGATCTTCTCTGCCGGCCGATCATCCCGCCGGCGATGAAACCGATACCGACGACAAGCCAGCCTAAGGATTTGGATTGCCAGTGGGCGGGGTCCATGCGATAGGAGGCGGTGAGCATGGTCTCGTACGTGATGCCCGCGTCTTGGGTCTTCGCGCTGACCGAGAATTCGGCGCTGCGCTCATCCCGTTCACCGGAAACGATGTCCGGAAAGTCATCGGGCAGGCGGAAGACCGCATAGCCGTTGTCGTCGGTCACTGCCTCCAGTCGAGTGCCATTGGCCGTTTCGAGGATGAGCGCAGTCTGGGTCTTGGGTTGGCCTTTGAGGCGCAACTGAAAGCCCCAGCTTTGATTTGCCAGATAACGGAAATGCTCACGAGGAATCGGCGCCGGGACGATTTCGAGATCGGTTTTAACCGCACCCGCCAGCTCGCTCGGGCTGTGTTTGCTGGGGCGCCCGAAGAGATACTCGTAGCGGATCACCGTCTCCTTGTTGGTGCCCCAGTCCTTCTCCGCCACCACCGCGTGGTAGTTGTCCATGCCGGTTTTGGGGATCGTGATCCCGCCGTGGGCCATG
Source organism: Candidatus Thiodiazotropha sp. (assembly GCA_037384425.1). GTDB lineage: Bacteria > Pseudomonadota > Gammaproteobacteria > Chromatiales > Chromatiaceae > Thiodiazotropha. The sequence goes on from JARROA010000014.1 coordinate 19,492, forward strand.
CTCAGCGGCTGGGTTGTCAGATCGGGCTTCCACAGCCTGATGTTGGCGCCCTGGGCGTTCTCCAGCATCAGCTGCTTGGGTCCGCGATGGCTGTGTCCCGCTTGCGCTTGATTCGCTTTGGGGGCGGGTGGCTCGGCAGCCAGACTCACCGTCGCTGCTGATATCAGTACGGACGCGAGCAGGCAGTGTCGCGGATAGGGTTTCATGCCGATACTCCTAGAAGTTGTAGCTGTAGCTGAGCAAGGCGGTTCGTGGTGCGCCCGCGGAGTAGCTCTTGTCGCCGCTGGTGCTCTTTTTCACCTCGCTTGCGTAGCGCTTATCGAAGAGATTCTCCACATTGAGCTGCAGTGTGTGCGGGCCGCGGCTGTAGGCGAGCATGAGATTGGTCACGAACTCATAGCCCTCGTACATTTCAGAGTTGGCATTGTCGATGTAGTAACTGCCCCAACTGTTGCTGCGAACCACCGCCTTAAAGCCCATGGGATGGCTGTAACCCAGGCCAAGGCTGTACTGCTGACGCGGCACGTAGGGCAGCTGGTTTCCGGAGCGGTCGACGGGAGTCAGGGTGGGGCCGGTACGCACCAGTTCGTCGAACTCGGTGAAGGTGTAATCACTGAAGGCGAAGCCGCCCTCGAGCCAGAAGCGGTCATCGATGTCATAGCGACCGCTGATCTCGACACCCTTCTTCAGGGTTTCGCCGGCGTTCTGGAACTCTGTGGTCATGTCGGGATTGAGCACGGAGACGATCTCGTCATCGACGGTAGTGCGATAGACGGCGATGTCGAGCGACCAGTCTCGCGCGCGACCCTTGAGCCCGATCTCGACATTGCGTGCGGTGGCGGCGTCGAGCGCCGGGTTGGTCTGAATCTCCGACTCGGAGGGGACCTGACCTGATTGCGCCGCCACACCGTAGAGGTTGAACACCGGGTTCAGCGCATAGGTGACGCCCACCTTGGGTGAGAACAGGTTGAAGGTCTTGTCGGTCTCGGTCACTACCGGGCTGGCGAAGAAGTCGTAGTTGGAGCTGCCCCAGTCGTACTCGCCGTAGGCGGTATTCGCGATATCGAAACTCGTGCGATCAAAGCGAAAACCGATATCGATGCTGGTGCGCTCGCTGGGCTTCAGGGTCTCCTGCAGGAAGAAGCCGTAGAGGGTGTTGGTGGCATCCTCCTCTTCCAGCAGATCACCCTTCTCATCGGAGAGGGTGCGGATGATGGTTTCCGGTCCCATGGGATTCCAGGGCGGAGGCGGCGCCGTCTCCAGATCCGCGTAGGTGTACTTTTTGGAGTCCTTGGTGTCGTCACGACGGGCGGTGATGCCGCTGACCAGGGTGCTCGGTCCCCACAATTGATGGCGGTAGGCCAGTTCGAGATCGGTGCCGATCACCGTGGTGCCCGGGTTGTCGTTGATGGCGCCGGTGACCGGGTGGTAGTGATCCCAACGGTTGGCGTAGACGCGCGGCTTGAGGGTCAGGTCGCCGATCTCCTGCTCGTAGCGGGAGTTGAAGAACCAGATGGTGGAGTAGCGGCCGCTATGCTGCCACTGGCTGCTGGTGTCCTTCTGTTCCCCGGTATCGAGGTAGCGCTGAAAATCGTCCTCGTCCATGGAGCCGGGGATCTGCAGGTCGGCCTCGTGATAGCTCAGCTCAGATTCGAGGGTGGCCCCGTTGTCGAACAGCAGGCCGTGTTTGAAACTGACCTGGCTCGATTTGAACTCATTCCACTCGCGCCAGTCGTTATCGCTCTTGCGATAGGAGGCGGTCAGGGAGAAGGCGTTGCTGTCATTGATATCACCCGCCAGGCGGCCATGCAGGTTGGCCTGACCGTACTCGCCGGCACCGAGCTTCACCCGGTTGCTGTCGGTGTCGAAGACCGATTTCGAAATGATCTGGATGGTACCGCCCGCCGACCCGGCGCCGTAGAGGGAGCCCGGTCCCTTGGTGATCTCGATGCGCTCGATATCCTGGGTGTCGATGAAATCGAAGCGGGAGAAGCTGTCGGGATCGGTCATCGGCACGCCGTCGCGGATGACCATGATTTCGCGTACTCCGTAGTTGGCCTTCTGCCCGGCGCCGCGAATGATCAGACGGCTGTCGTAGGCGGAGTTCTTGGAGTCGATGAGCACGCCCGGTGTTCCCTGGATGGCGTCCTTGATGTTGAACATCTTTTCACTCTCGATGCGCTCGGAGTCGATGACGTCTATGGCACCGGCGACCTGTTTGGTGCCCCGTTCCACACGGGTGGCGGTGACACTGATGACGTCATACTCATCACTGTCGGCCGCTTGCTCAGCAACCGTTTCCGCGGCCTGAGCCGAGTGTGCGGTGAGTGCCGTCAGGATAGACAGGGAGAGGAGTGTTTTTTCGATCTTGGGTAGGTACTTCATTAACTTCCGGTCTCGTCAATCAGTAAAAAGGGGCCTATGGACACATATCCCTATCGAGGGAGTCGTCATGAAAGACACCCTGTGACCAATAGCAATTGGCGAGCCAAAGCTAACTCATTGAAAAATATTGGAATGAAATCTAAGTAGAAAAACAGGCCGGTGAGATCGCGCAAAAATGCGTGTATTCACACACTCAGAACAAGAAATTGGGTGGCTGATCAGTCACCAGCCTGATGCGGGACCCAGGATTGGCCGTTCCAGGCTTCGTAAGGGCGGAAGCGGGTTTTGTAGCTCATCTTCTCACACGCCTCGATCCAGAAGCCGGGATAGACCCACTGTTTGCCGAGTCGTCGTGTGTAGTCGATCTGCCACAGCAGGGCAAAGACACCGAGACCGTCAGCAGCCAGCTCGGGATCAAAGAAGGTGTAGATGGAAGAGGTCCCGTTCGGCAGGATGTCGCTCACCGCGACGGCGGCGAGTCTTTGTCCCAAGCGGAATTCGATGAACTCGGTCTGCGCCCAGTCACAGGTCAGGAATTGGGTGTACTGCCCTGGGCTGTTGCAGGTCATGGCGCCATCGGGATGCCGTTGCAGCAGGTAGCGCTTATAGAGCTCGAAGTGGGCCTCATCGTAGGTCGGCTTTGTGGGAATGACCCGGTAGCGCTCGATGTTATGCTTCCAGTTACGCCGTTGGCTGCGTGAGGGCTTGAACTGATCCACCGGGACACGCAGGGAGATACAGGCGGCGCAGGCGGGGCAGGCCGGTTGGTAGAGGTAGCAGCCACTGCGGCGAAAACCGCGGTCGATCAGCTGCTGATAGATTGCCGGAGTCACCTCGGCAGCCGGATCGAGGAACAGACTGCGGGCTTCGCGATCGGGCAGATAGGAGCATTCGTGGGACTGACTGACATAGAGCGCGAAAGCGCTTTCCTGGTTGAAACCGGAGTCATTCAGCACGCTTCGTACTCCGGCGCGGTCTGCTCGACGTGCGACCAGTTGCCAGGTCGACCCTCTAACTTGCACCACTGATCGAGGTGGCGGCAAAAGGTCTGTCTGGGAATCTCCTGCGCGCCCAGGCTGGCGAGGTGTTGGGTATAGACCTGACAGTCGATCATTTTATATCCCCATGCCAGCAGTGTACGGCTCAGGTGTACCAGGGCGATCTTGGAGCTGTCGGGAACCCGGCTGAACATCGACTCGCCGAAAAAGACCGCTCCGATGGCCACGCCATAGAGGCCGCCCACCAGATTCTCATCCTGCCAGACCTCTACGGAGTGGGCCAGTCCCAGTTCGTGCTGTTGCTGGTAGGCTTCGATCATTTCCGGCAGCAGCCAGGTGCCCGGCGAGCTGTTGCGAGGTTCCGCGCAGGCTTGGATCACGGCTTCGAAATTTCTATCGAAACTGACTGTAAAAAGATGGGCTCGCCTTCGCTGAACCAGGGGAAAATACCCCGCAGATAGGCGTTATATAGGCGTTTTGGCGTGAGATCACCTCCCACTGCCAGCAGACCATTGGGGTCGCGCTCCGCCAGGGAGACATCGGGAAAGGGCGCGTCGGGATCCTCGTCGAGAAGAAAGATCATTGGTCGTTAATAAGAATGGTAGCGAAGATTTAGGTTATCCTATCAGTCACTTGTTTCGCTTGAAAAAAATTCGCATCATTCAATTACCATCCAGTTGCCGGGTTATCCGGCTCGCTATCGGAGTCGCCTTTGTCGGACCCTGTCAGACACCTGCAGATCGGAGATGTGCTGCAACTGCAGTTCGCACCACCGAGTGATATACAGGATCGTTACGCAACCACCTTGATCGGCTTTTTGCCGGGCCAGAGCCTGATCATCTCGACCCCTCGAAAACAGGGTAAGGCGATTCTCGTCCGCGAGGGCCAGGCGTTCACCGTACGTATACTGCAGGGGAGCAATATCTTCGGTTTCGTGGCCCGCGTATTGAAGGTCTCCTCAAAGCCTTTCCCCTACCTCCATCTGGCCTACCCGGATGAAGTCGAGATCGCGGTGGTGCGCAATGCCCCTCGGGTTCAGACCGAGATTCGCGCCAAGGCCAGCAAGCCGACAGAAGGGGATCCGACCGAGCGCGAGGTGGTCATCTCCGACATCAGCAAGACGGGGGCCCGTGTCATGTATGGCGAACAGCTGGGTGGGGTGGGGACCGTAATCCAGGTCACCCATCCGATCTCGGTCTGTGGCGGAGAAGATATGCTGAAAGTGATGGGCAAGATCCGCAATGTACGGGAAGTGAAGCGGGAAGGGGAGGCCAGGACCTTCGTCCACGGTATCGAGTTCCACGGACTGACCCGATTTCAGGAGGTCCTGCTCTGCGCCTATGTCATGGGTAGTATCGCCAGAGAGAGGGATTGATCTTCGCCCCCAGGCTTGCCGTTTGCCGCACATCGGAGCCGGCAGGTAGTCCGGCGCATCGGGCCTGCTCGCGACTGAAGCGGCCCGATGCGTTACCGCCGCTCACTCCTGGGCGGCAAGTGCGTCCAGGTAGCGTTCGGCGTCCAGGGCCGCCTGACAGCCGGTTCCCGCCGAGGTGATGGCCTGGCGATAGACGTGATCCATCACGTCACCGGCGGCGAAGACACCTGGCATCGAGGTCTGGGTGGCATTGCCCTCGATACCGCCCTTGGTTTTGAGCCAGCCGTTCTGCATCTCCAACTGTCCCTCGAACAGACCGGTATTGGGGCTGTGGCCGATGGCGATGAAGACGCCCTGCAGGTCGATCTCCTGGGTGCTGTCGTCCTTCACGTTCTTGATGCGCATACCGGTGACGCCCGACTGGTCGCCCAGGACTTCGTCCAGCACGTGATCCCACATGATGGTGACATTGCCCTCCTCGGCCTTCTTCTTCAGCTGGTCGGAGAGGATCTTCTCCGAGCGGAACTGGTCGCGTCGATGGACCACCACCACTTCGGAGGCGATGTTGGAGAGGTAGAGGGCCTCCTCCACGGCGGTGTTGCCGCCGCCGATCACCGCCACTTTCTGGTTACGGTAGAAGAAACCGTCGCAGGTGGCGCAGGCGGAGACGCCACGGCCGCGGAAGGTCTGTTCCGATTCCAGCCCCAGGTATTTGGCCGATGCGCCGGTGCAGATGATCAGGGCGTCGCAGGTGTAGACCGCCGAGTCGCCTGTGAGACGGAAGGGACGCTCGCCGAGTTCCGCCTTGTTGATGTGATCGAAGATGATCTCGGTATTGAAGCGCTCGGCGTGCAGGCGCATACGCTCCATTAGGTCGGGACCCTGCACGCCGGCATGATCACCTGGCCAGTTGTCCACCTCGGTGGTGGTCATCAGCTGACCGCCCTGTTCCATGCCGGTGACCAGGACCGGTTCCAGGTTGGCGCGGGCGGCATAGACGGCGGCGGTGTATCCGGCGGGGCCGGATCCCAGAATCAACAGACGGCAATGCTTGGTTTCGCTCATGTATACTAACTCCAGCTGGACGCATAGCACCGAGCAGGGCTCGGTTCCAGATTTGAAAGGTCGGCAGTCTTGGCCAGGCCGTAACGGGATTCAGTGACCCTGTTCCAAGTCCGCGCAAAAGAATGCGGGAATACTACGGAAACATCCTCCAGGGGTAAAGATTCCGGGCGCGGGAGAGGGTATTCCGCCTGCTGCGTGGCCGGCCCGTTGCCGTGGAATCAGCCTGAGTCCATCCGCTAATCCTATGTCCAACCACCCGAGACATCAGTTATGAAAATCGGCATTCCCAAAGAGATCAAACCCATGGAAGGCCGGGTCGGCTTGGTGCCCGAGGCCTGCGGCGAACTGGTGCGGGCGGGACACCGGGTGTTGCTCGAGCGCGGCGCCGGTCTGCTCAGTGGTTATACCGATGAGGCCTACCGGGAAGTGGGTGCGGAGACGGTCGCCGACGCGCAGACGGTTTATGCGGAAGCCGACCTGGTGATCAAGGTGAAGGAGCCTTATGGCCCCGAGCCGGAGATGTTGCGGGAGGGCCAGCTGCTGTTCTGCTATCTGCACCTGGCGGCAGATGAACAGCTGACCCGACGGCTGCTCGACTCCGGCGTCATCGGCATCGCCTTCGAGACCCTGGCGGACCGGGGCGGCCTGCCGTTGCTGGCGCCCATGAGCGATATCGCCGGACGACTGGCGGTGCAGATCGGAACCACCCTGCTGCATCGTCCCGAGGGCGGCAAGGGACTGCTACTGGGCGGACTGCCCGGGGCGGAACGGGGGCACGTGGTCATCATCGGTGGCGGGCAGGCCGGCGGCAATGCCGCGCATCTGGCGGCGGCCATGGGGGCCCGGGTCACCGTCTTCGACCGGCAGCGCGAGCGCATGCTGGAGATGCGCGCCCTCGGCGACAACGTGACCGCCCTCTATCCCTATGTGCACAGCATCGAGGCGGCGGTGGCCTCCGCCGACCTGTTGATCGGTGCGGTGCTGGTTCCCGGTAGTCGCGCGCCCCATGTGGTGAGCCGCGAGGAAATCGAATCCATGGCCCCGGGCAGCGTGGTGGTGGACATCTCGGTGGACCAGGGGGGCTGTATCGAAACCACCCGCCCGACCACCTACGAGGATCCGACCTATCGGGTCGCCGACGTCACCCACTTCGCGGTCACCAACATGCCCGGCGCCGTGCCCCGCAGCGCCTCCCAGGCGCTCTCGGCGGCACTGATTCCCTACCTCAAGCCGTTGACGCGTCCGGACTGGCGGGAAGATGCGCGGCTCAGCGGCGCGGTCAATCTGGCCAACGGTGAACTGGTCTATCCCGCCTTGCGTGAACAGTATCTGTGAACTTAGAATAACTATTTAGCGTAAATATATAATTCGAAAGGAATATCATTCAGTATGACAGCCCAGGCCAAAAGCCGAGAGATGGCGCAACAGAGCCCTTTTCAGCGCCATGTTAACCACGCCCTGCGCGAAGGTGTCATGTGGAGCCTGTTCTGTCTCAGCGGCTATCTGCTGTTGTCGCTCTTCACCTATTCAGCGCAGGATCCCGGCTGGTCCTACACCGGGCCCTCGGTGCATGTGTTGAACTCCGGTGGGCCGGTCGGGGCCTGGTTCTCCGATGTCTTTCTCTATCTGTTCGGCTTCTTCGCCTACCTGTTTCCCGTCATGCTCAGCTGGAGTGCGGTGCTGGTGTTCCGCCGGCGCAATCCGGACGATAGCATCAACCTGAATCTGGTGCTGGTGCGCTGGCTGGGTTTCTTTATCACCCTGGCCTCGGGCTGTGCCCTGGCAGCGCTGCATGCCAGCCAGCTGGGCGAGGCCCTGCCGACCGGTACCGGCGGTGTGCTCGGTGGTTCATTGGGCGGCTATTTCGAAGCCACCTTCAGCCGCTCCGGCAGCACGCTGCTGATGCTGGCCCTGTTCCTCAGCGGTTTCACCCTGTTTACCGGCGTCTCCTGGTTTACGGTGATGGATCTGCTGGGCGGTCTGATGCTGACGCTGGTGCGCAAAAGCTACCTCTTCTATGTCCACCTGCGCGAACGCATGGCGGCGAAGAAGGCGCGTCAGGAGCGGGTCGCCCTGGTCAAACAGGAGCAGAAAAAGGCGGAGACCCGCAAGCAGCCCCGTATCGAGCCGGTGATCAAGGCCCCCAAGGCGAGCCAGCGGGTGGAGAAGGAGCGTCAGGTGCCCCTGTTCGAGGCCGATCCCAACAGTGAGCTGCCACCGCTCTCCCTGCTCGATCCCGCACGCCAGACGGTGCAGGCCTACTCGGAGGAGGCCCTGCAGGCCATGTCGCGGCAGGTGGAGCTGAAGTTCGCCGATTTCGATATCGACGTGCAGGTGGTGGCGGTCCATCCCGGACCGGTCGTCACCCTCTACGAACTGCAGCTGGCGGCCGGCACCAAGGTGAGCAAGATCACCGGTCTGTCCAAGGATCTGGCGCGGGCGCTCTCCACCATCGCCGTGCGCGTGGTGGAGGTGATCCCGGGTAAGTCGGTGATCGGGCTGGAGATTCCCAATGAGTACCGGGAAACGGTCTTCCTCAGCGAAGTCCTGCAGTCGGAGGTCTACGAGGCGGCCAAGTCGCCCCTGACCCTGGCCCTGGGCAAGGATATCGCCGGCAATCCCATGTGCGCCGATCTGGGCAAGATGCCCCACGCCCTCATCGCCGGTACCACCGGCTCCGGTAAGTCGGTGGCGATCAACGCCATGATCCTGAGCCTGCTCTACAAGTCCAAGCCCGACGAGGTGCGGATGATCATGGTCGACCCGAAGATGCTGGAGCTGTCGGTCTACGAGGGCATCCCCCATCTGCTGACGCCGGTGGTGACCGACATGCAGGAGGCGGCCAACGCCCTGCGCTGGTGTGTCGGCGAGATGGAGCGGCGCTACAAGCTGATGGCCTCGCTGGGGGTGCGCAACATCATCGGCTACAACCGCAAGGTGAAAGAGGCGATCAAAAAGGGCGAGCCGATCAAGGATCCGCTGTTCCAGCCCGAATCGGACGCCATCATCGAGGCCATGGCCCATCCCACGCTGGAACCCCTGCCCTACATCGTGGTCATTATCGACGAGCTGGCCGACATGATGATGATGGCCCGCAAGAAGGTGGAGGAGCTGATCGCCCGCCTGGCGCAGAAGGCGCGTGCTTCCGGCATCCATCTGATCCTGGCCACCCAGCGGCCGTCGGTGGACGTGATCACCGGCCTGATCAAGGCCAACATCCCGACCCGCATCGCCTTCCAGGTCTCCTCCCGCGTCGACTCGCGGACCATCCTGGACCAGATGGGGGCGGAACACTTGCTGGGCCACGGCGACATGCTCTACATGGGCACCGGCAGTAATATCCCGCAGCGGGTGCACGGGGCCTTCGTCGACGACAACGAGGTGCATCGGGTGGTCAAGCACCTGAAGTCGACCGGACAGCCCGACTACCTGGAGGAGATCCTGCAGGAGGCCACCGAGTCGATACCCGGCTTTCCCGCTGAGGGTGGGGATACGGAAGATAACGATCCGCTCTACGATGAGGCGGTGCAGATCGTCACCGAGACCCGCCGGGCCTCGATTTCCGGCGTTCAGAGGCGTCTGAAGATCGGCTATAACCGGGCCGCGCGCATGATCGAGGAGATGGAGCGCACCGGCGTGGTGGGGCCGGCAGAGAGCAATGGCAGCCGCGCCGTGCTGGCGCCGCCGCCACCGAAGGATTGATGCCGAGACGGTGCGGCAAGCCACGCACCCTGAAACGAGGATCGAGATTACAGATAGGCGTAGGGTGCGGCTCGCCGCACCGAATAGTAGCTGGTCCTTTTCATGATGGTGCGGCAAGCCGCACCCTACCGGAAGATCGCCGGTCCTTCGCAAGTTTTGAATGAATGCTCAGACACCGTGTCTGAAAACGAGTGAGTATGAAATTCCGTTACCCTTTTCTGATTCTGCTGCTGTGGGCCTGTGTGGCCCCATCAACCCTGGCTGCCGACGGCCTGCAGCAGTTCAAGGCCTTCATGCAGGAGCTGCACACCCTGCAGGCCAGTTTCCGCCAGACCGTCCAGCAGCCCGATGACGACAATGTCTACGCCAGCAACGGCGTCTTCTATCTCAAGCGTCCCGGCCAGCTGCGCTGGGAGTACGAGGATCCGGCGACCCAGATCATCGTGGCGGATGGCGATCGCATCTGGCTGCACGATCTGGAGCTGGAGCAGGTCTCCCACCGCAGCCAGAAGGCCGCGCTCAAGGGGACTCCCGCCCAGCTGTTGAGCGGCAGCGCCCCGGTGGAGGAGAATTTCGAGGTGGAGGACCAGGGCGAACAGGAGGGGCTCAGCTGGCTCGAGTTGCGGCCCAAGGAGAAGGAGGCCCAGTTCGCCAAGGTCAGGCTCGGTCTGGCCGACAATCAGTTGCAGCGCATGGAGATGTACGACAACTTCGGCCAGGTCACTCGGTTCATCTTCTACGACATATTGCGCAATCCCGAACTCTCACCCGAGCTCTTCGTCTTCGTACCACCCCCGCAGATCGACCTCATCGGCGACCTATGAGCGAACCCGACCTCTTCTCGGCGGAGCAGGGCGGCGAGTACCGGCCGCTCGCCGACCGTATGCGGCCGCGCAATCTGGACGAGTTCGTGGGTCAGAGCCAGATCGTCTCCCAAGGCAAGCCGCTGCGCCGGGCGATCGAGGAGGACCGGCTTCACTCCATGATCTTCTGGGGGCCGCCGGGAACCGGCAAGACCACGCTGGCGCGGCTCATCGCCCACCACTCCGGGGCCCAGTTCCTCAGCCTCTCCGCGGTGCTCTCGGGGGTCAAGGATATCCGCGCGGCGGTCGATCAGGCGCGCCATTTCCAACAGCAGACGGGAAGGCCTACCGTGCTCTTCATCGACGAGGTGCACCGTTTCAACAAATCCCAGCAGGACGCCTTCCTACCCCATGTGGAGGACGGCACGGTGGTCTTCATCGGCGCCACCACGGAGAACCCCTCTTTCGAGCTCAACAACGCCTTGCTCTCGCGCGCACGCACCTATGTGCTCAAGGCGCTCGCCAAGGAAGAGATCGAGCGCATCATCGACCAAGCCCTGGGCGATCGGGAGCGGGGCCTGGGCGAGTCAGCCCTGAGCATCAGCGACCAGGCCAGGCAGCTGCTGGCCGAGGCCGCCGACGGTGATGCGCGGCGCGCGCTCAACCTGCTCGAGATCGCCAGTGATCTGGTCGAGAACGACAGCATCGAACTGCCGCTGATCGAAGAGGTGGCCAGCGGCACCCTGCGCCGTTTCGACAAGGGTGGGGAGGCCTTTTACGATCAGATCTCCGCCCTGCACAAGTCGGTGCGTGGATCGGCCCCCGACGCCGCGCTCTACTGGCTGGCGCGCATGATCGATGGCGGTTGCGATCCGTTCTACGTGGCGCGCAGGGTGGTGCGCATGGCCTCGGAGGATATCGGCAACGCCGATCCGCGGGCTCTGGAACTGGCTCTCAATGCCTGGGAGGTGCAGCAACGCCTCGGCAGCCCCGAAGGTGAGCTGGCGATCGCGCAGGCGGTGGTCTACATGGCCTGCGCAGCCAAGAGCAATGCGGTCTATATGGCCTGGAAGGCGGCTCAGGCGGAGGCCAAGGCCTCGGGCTCACTGGAGGTGCCGCTGCACCTGCGCAACGCGCCGACCAAGCTGATGAAGGAACTCGATTATGGAAAGACCTACCGCTACGCCCACGATGAGCCCAACGCCTATGCCGCCGGCGAGAACTATATGCCGGAGCCCTTGACCGGGCACCGCTACTACCACCCGGTCGAGCGGGGCCTGGAGATCAAGATCGCGGAGAAGCTGGCCATGCTGCGCCGGATGGACGAAGAGGCTGCGAAAAAGGAGTAGCCGCGATCCTGCGTCAATCGTTGGAATCCTCTTGCCCCCCCGACTATCCGCTTTCGGCACATCCTGCCCGCCGTTTTTCCATTCCACTGGAAAATCACACCACCATCGATTGCCGGTCTGGGACCTGGCCTGCGGTCGCGACCGGATGCCCGCTGAACCCGATCGGTGTCACGGGCCATCTCCCGATTAAAGTAACGCTGCAAAGCTGTCGCAAACTACCAAGACGGTCGCCACTGTCGGGCCGTCTCACTATTGGTATTGTCTAAAGGAAATCAGTAATGGAAGCAGCCAGCCCCTATACCCCGCCACAGACCGAACTCCTGGGTGATCAGGAAGCCTTCGGCAGCATCAAGATCATGTCCGCCAAAGGGCGCATCGGACGTCTTCGATATATCGCCTATACCCTTGGCATCACCTTCGCCGTCTATCTGGTCATGGCTGCGCTTTCCGGAGTTGCGGGTATGAGCCTGTCACAGGAGTTGGCGGGTCTGTTCCTGGTCGGCATCTTTGTCCTGGGCTACGGTGTCATGCTGTTCGTCAACGTCTTGCTGACGATTCAGCGATGCCACGACTTCAACGTCACAGGCTGGTTGAGCCTGATCCTACTGATTCCACTGGTGCCTTTGATCTTCTGGATCATACCCGGGACCGAGGGCGTCAATCGGTTCGGACCCCAGCCGCCACCCAATAAAGGCGCGGCGGTCACGATCGTGATCATACTGCTGTTGGTGGCCGTGGTCGGGGTCCTGGCGGCAATCGCCATCCCTGCCTATCAGGAGTACGTGGCGCGGGCAACGGCAGCAGGTATGTGATCTGCCGAGCCGGGGGTCGGTGATTTTCCTGCAACGGTGCAGAGGGTCCCGGTAACCGGCGTACCGAACGGGCAGGGGTAGACTAGCGCATGAGATCGAGCAGTCCGCCGCTGCCTTTGTGCTCGGCAATATAGGCGGCGACGTTGTCGTGCCCGGCCTGTGTCGCCAGCTTCTCTGCGTCTTCCCGGCGCAGGTTGAGCACCAGGGCATCGGCCTCGGCAGCCATCAGCTTTTTAACCACGGCCATGTGACCCTCTTGAGCCGCCAGCATCAGGGCGGTATTGCCGGCCTTGTTGCGGTGATTGATATCCGGGCCGCGGGATAGCAGCAGCTCCACGGTTCGCAAGGAGCCGTTGCGTGCCGCCAGCATGAGGGCGGTATTGCCGTTGTCGCTTTCGCGGTCGATCCGCGTCTCCCGCTTCAGCAGTAGTTCCACCACATCGGCGTGCCCCAGGGAGGCGGCATGCATCATCGGCGTCACCCCGTCCTTGGCCTGGAGATCGATCTTGGCGCCACCTTCAAGCAGCAGATCGAGGCTCTCGCGATTGCCGGCGTCGATGGCGTGATAGAGAGGGGAGCGCCCTTTGTTGTCTGACTTGTTGACCGCGGCTCCACGATTCAACAGCGTCCTGACGATCATCGGCTGTCGTTTGCTGACGGCGAGGATCAAGGGTGTTACGCCATCTTTCGTGCTGGCGTTGGCATCGGCGCCCTGAAACAGCAAGCGGGCGGCCATCTCCCGGTTTTTGTTTTCCACCGCGTGGTGGAGTGCCATGACGCCGTTTTCGTCGGCCACGTTGACGCGTGCACCCTTGGCCAGCAGCGTCTCCGTCAGCTCGAGATGATTGCCCCGTGCCGCCAGCAGGAGAGGGGTGGGGTTGTTGTCGCCGGTGCGGTTGGCATCCGCGCCGTGCTCCAGCAGGTAGTTAGCCGCTTTCTCCTGTCCCTGCCAGACCGCGCGACCTAGCGGCGTGAAGCCTTCGGGATCGAGCCCATTGATATCCCCCCCTTTGGCCACCAGCGCCTCGATCAGCGGCATCTGACCTCGCCAGGCGGCGAGATGCAGAGGGCTCCAGCCGGCATGGGGGTTGGACTCCGGATCCGTGCCGGCGGCAGTGGTGATGGACTTCTGAATCTTGGCAAGATCGGGAAAGTCGCGTTTATTGTCTTTCTGCGCGGTAGCCACGCCTCCCGCCGCCTTGAGTCGTGTGGCCACCTGGTCAAACCTTCTCAATTGCGCCAGATCCAGTGCGGTCTGCTTCTTGGCATTGCGGGCGTTGACCTTGACGCCCTGGCGCAACAGCAGGTCCACCATCTGTTTCTGGTTTTTGCCTGCAGCCACCAGCAAAGGCGTATTGCCGTTGGTGTCCTTGATCTCGGGATCGGCGCCCGATTGCATCAGGGCGCGTACGACCTTCGTATCGCCCAGTCCGGCGGCGGTGTGCAGTGGCGCGTCGCCCAGGCTGTCCCGGGTATTGGGATTTGCGCCGGCCGCGAGCAGGACCTCGGCGCTCTCGGCCTGTTGATTGATCGCCGCCTCATGCAGGGCGCTGCGTCCGAACTTGTCCGTGCCATTGACCTGGGCTCCGGCCGCCAGCAGGCGGCGGATGGTCTCTGCCTTTCCGGCCGCCGCTGCCCGGTTGAGCAGCTCCGTGGTCTGGCTTTTGTTCAGATCCTGCAAGGGTGAAGTGGTGGCCAGACGTTCGAGCCGCTTCGCTTCCATGCGGTCCCCCCGCTCGGCGGCGCGAGCGTACCAGGCCTTGGCCTTCTCGTTGTCGTCCTTCACTCCCCATCCGTTTTCGTAGAGCGTACCGGTGGTGTACTGCGCCTTGACATGCCCCTGTTCCGCCGCTTTGGAGAACCAGGCGAAAGCCTGTTGATGGTCCTTTTTCACTCCGCGTCCCGATCGATAGAAGTTTCCCAAGGCAAACTGGGCCTCCTTGTCGCCCGCTTGGGCCAATTCGAGATAGATCTGGGCTGCCTTTTCGAAATCCCGCATTCTGATCGCGGCCTCGGCTTCCTCATGAGTCCCAGCTTGGCACAGAGAGGCCGCCAACAGGCTCAGCAGCAGTGTCAGCCAGGCACAGCCGTTGACTCGGTTTGCTTGCAGGCGGGTGGGGGTTTCAGGCTGTGCCATGCTTGGTCTCCACATTGATGCCGGTCTCCTTGAGAAAGCCTGTGGGCAGAATACCGCCGGCACAGATGATTGCCGCGTTGTTGGGAATCTCGATAATCTTGCCCTGCTGGTCGATGACGACGCCGTCCGAAGAAAAGGATTTAACGGTGGAATTGAACAGCAAGTTGATGCGGCCGGTATTCACCGCCTTATCGACCCGCTCCCGATTCTTGCGCTTGGCCCTGCCGAACGCGCCGCTGCGGTAGGAGAGGGTGACCGTGGTGCCCGGCTGATCAGCGATGCTGGTGGCCGCCTCCAGAGCGCTGTCGCCACCGCCGACCACCAGGACATGCTGATTGCAGTACTGTTCGGGATCGATCAGGCGGTAGGTGACCTTGCTCATCTCCTCGCCCTCGACCCCCAGTTTTCTTGGCGTGCCACGACGGCCAATGGTCAGTAGCACAGTTCGGGTGTGATAGACGCCCTTGTTGGTCTTCACCTCATACCCCCCCTGAGTGTGCGGGGTTATGGCCTCGACACGCTCGTTATAGCTGATCTTGACGCCGGTCTTCTGTTCCACCCGCTGCCAGAAGGCCAGCAGCTCCTCCTTGGTGGTTTCGGTGAACTTCATCTCGCCGACCAGGGGCAGATTGACCGGGGCTGTCATCACCAGCTTGCCACGAGGGAATTGAAACACGGTGCCGCCGAGAGAGTCCTGCTCGACGGTCTTGTAGCGCAGCTTTTTCTCTATGGCACGCAGGGAGGCGCTGAAGCCGGAAGGTCCCGCTCCCACGATCACGACGTCGTAAGGTGCTTCTTGGCGCCTGGACTTCAGATCCTCCTGGAGGTGATCCAGCGCCTTGTAGCCCTGTTCGATGGCGTTGCGGATCAGTCCCATGCCGCCCAGCTCGCCGGCGATATAGATCCCCGGTTTGGAGGTCTCAAAATTGGGTTTCAGCACGGGGATATCCACACCACGCCTCTCGGTTCCGAATACCAGTGTGATGGCGTCGAACGGGCAGGCGGTCTTGCAGGCGCCGTGACCGATACAGTTGGTGGGCGCGATCAGCTGCGCCTTGCCGTCGATCAGCCCCAGTACGGGGTGGTTGTGCTGCTCCGGGCAGGCCTTGACGCAGGTGCCGCAGCCCATGCACTTGGCTGGATCGATCAGTGGGTGAAGCGAGGCCGGCTCGGTCAGGCCGGCTTCCATCTCTTCTTGCATTACGGCAAAGTTTTTACGACTTTTCAGTCGCTTATGCGCAATATAGACACCCCAGATCAAGGCGATGGGGAAGAGGTAGATCAAATAGAGGTCGAAACTGAGCTGCATCGATATGGGCTGACAGTGGGATCAAGAAGTACAGGAACCAGGGCCTAATTGTGAATTATTCCCCAAATAAATCCATGACGGATTTAAGAATTTATTAATCGGTCGCTCACATAATCGACCCGAAGTTGGAAATATGTGAAGCTTCTCATAGATGGGAAAAATCTCCCATAATATGATCTCGTCTGTGGGACAATGGTATTGATTCGATTCCATGTGACAAAATTCGACACAAAAAATATGGTTATTTTATACCCAAACAGGTGATTTGATGGAAACGGCCGCCCTTGCAACCCAAGATGCCAAACCTCTGCTTCAGGGGTTTATCAGCAGTCTGAAACGAACCGCAGCGTATCTGAGTGTCCTGGGTTTTACCTTGTTTGCGCTGTTTCTCCTCTATATGGGCTGGCTCAACCGGACACAGGCGGTCTGGACCGCAGAGGACGGCTGGGGCTACTGGTTCGGTATCGTCGGGGGCAGTCTGATGCTGCTGCTTCTGCTCTACCCCATGCGCAAGCGTCTCCAGTTCATGTCGAAATGGCTGACGGTCAAATTCTGGTTCCGGCTGCATATGATCTTCGGCGTGCTCGGTCCGGTACTGATCATGATGCATTCCAGCTACCATCTGGGCTCGCTGAACGGCAGGATTGCGCTGTTCAGCATGCTGATCGTCGCCATCAGCGGTCTTTTCGGCCGTTACTTCTATACCCGGATTCACTATGGCCTCTACGGCAGAAAGGCGACCTTCGCTTCGCTGCGGGCGGATTCCGAGATGTTGACCAAGAAGCTTGGTCCGCTGTTCGACGTGCAGCCGAAGGCGAAACAGTTGCTGACCGATTACGAGCAACGTGTCTTACACGCCCCCCGGGGTCCCCTGGCCAGCGCGATCCACTGGTTCAGCATGCGCTACACGGCGGCGCGACTCTACCATTCGGTGATTCGAGCGCTGAACAAAAAACTGTTGGCGGCAGCCCACTTGAAGGGTTGGGATCGGGCCAAGGTAAGGCGCAAACAGATGCGCATGCGCAGCATGTTGCTGGATCATCGGAGAGTGCTGCGTCAAATTCTCGAATTTCATTTCTACGAACGGTTGTTCGCTATTTGGCATCTGTTGCACATGCCGCTTTTCATCATGATGGTGGTAACGGGGTTTGTGCATGTCTATGCCGTACACGCTTATTGATTCAGCCTGCTACGGTAGTTGTTTGTGATGCCTTTCCTGCGGCAAAGGCTACAGTGCATTGTGCTGTGCTGTCTGTGTTTGGCTTCGATGCCGGCGCTGGCAGGCAAACTCGATCTGTTGCTGATGCCCGGGCCGGTAATCGAGGGCCACGCCGAGTTCGAGGAGAAGTGCGAGAGCTGTCACGAGACCCTGAAGAAGGCAAGCCAGGCGGGGCGTTGCCTCTCCTGTCATGACCATGACGACATCAAGCTCGATATCGACAAGAGCGAAGGGTATCACGGACGTCTGGAGAAGGAACTGGCAAAGGACTGTAAACACTGCCACACGGACCACAAAGGGCGTGACCGTGATGTGGTGAATCTGGACACCGAATCCTTCGACCACGGACAAACCGATTTCGAGCTCAAGGGTGCCCATCAGACCCTATCCTGTCGGCTCTGTCATACCCAGGAGCTGAAAAAGTACCGGGATGCCCCGAATATCTGCTTCGACTGCCACGAAGCCGACGACGCGCACAAAGGCAAGCTGGGCGAGGAGTGTGACAAGTGCCACAACGAGAAGAGTTGGCGCGAACAGGCCTTCGACCACGACAAGGACACCGAATACAAGTTGATCGGCCGTCACAATGAGATCGACTGCAAGCTGTGTCATGCAGATGAGCACTACAAAGATACGCCGAAGGATTGTTACAGCTGCCATCTGATCAACGACGTCCATAACGGGCGCTATGAGAACAAGTGCGAGAAGTGCCACAGCAGCTACGAGTGGAAGAAGCTGGTCTTCGATCATGGCAAGGACACCGAGTTCGCACTCGAGGGACGCCACGAAGAGGTGAAGTGCGACACCTGCCATGTCAAGGGGCCCTACGCCAAAAAACTGGAGAAGAACTGTTTCGCCTGTCATGAGAAAGACGACGAGCACAAGGGGCGCAACGGTGAGAAGTGTCAGGAGTGCCATAACGTGGAGAGTTGGAAGAAGACCGACTTCGATCATGACAAGGACACTCCCTTCGCCATCAAGGGACAGCACAAGGAGTTGGTCTGCAGTGCCTGTCATCGCACCGCAGCGATGGATGCACTGAAAGATGCCACCTGCATCGACTGCCATCGGGCAGTTGATGTCCACAAGGGGGAGCAGGGCGAAAACTGCGGCTATTGCCACAATGAAAATGCGTGGAATCAGCGGGTGTTTTTCGAACACGACATCACACGTTTTCCGCTGATCGGTATCCACAGTGTCACCGCCTGTGAATCGTGCCACCTCAGCGCGCAGTTCCAGGAGGCGTCCATCGAATGTCTCTCCTGCCACAAGGAGGAGGATGTGCACGAGGGACGCATGGGAAAGAAATGCGGCGAGTGCCACAACCCCAACGCTTGGATGCTATGGACCTTCGATCACGATACCCAGACCGACTACAAGCTCGAGGGTAAACATAAGGAGCTCGTGTGCGAGGCCTGTCACCGGGTTTCTCTGGAAGAGCAGAAAAAACTGTCGAAACAGTGTTTCGGCTGCCATCGGGTAGATGATGTGCATCGTGGTGGCTTTGGACGCCACTGCGATCGCTGCCACAGTACCGAAACTTTCAAGGAACCTGTGTTTCGCTGACGTCAGCGTAAACAACAGTAGAGATGAAGCCTATGAACAGCGTGACGATGAGAAACGACTTGCCTACATGCCGATTCTCCGGGATCAGGTATATACTCGCCTGGCTGCTGTTGGCGCTGGCGACATCACTCAGCCATACGGCTACCGCGGCGATCAGTGATTTCGATCACTTCGCCACCGGCTTTCCCTTGACCGGAGGGCATCGCAACGTCGAGTGCGACAGCTGCCATGTCAACGGCCTGTTTGTCGGCACACCGCAGGAGTGCGAGCGCTGCCACAATAATGTGCGCGCCGACGGCAAGACGCCGGACCACGTGCAAACCGATGACCAGTGTGACGACTGCCATACCACGACCGACTGGCGTCATGCCCGTTTCGATCACAGTAATGTGTCCGACGATTGCAGCACTTGCCATAACGGTTCGACCAGCACCGGTAAAAGCACGGACCATATCCAAACAAGCAACACCTGCCAATTCTGTCACTCCACCTTCAGCTGGACCCGTGTCAGTCGGGTGGATCACACCGCGGTGATGGGCACTTGCGTCAGCTGCCACAATGGCGTGACCGCCACCGGGCAGTCGCCCTCCCACATTGCCACCAGCGGCAGACCCTGCGAGGATTGCCACAACACCATCTCCTGGAGCTCCGGAACCTACGACCATGCGGGCGTCACCGGTAACTGCGCGAGTTGCCACAACGGCACCACCGCCACCGGAAAACACGCACGTCACATCCAATCGACTCAGGTCTGTGAGAGCTGCCATCGCGTCAATGCCTGGGTGCCGGTGACCCAGGTCGATCACACCAATGTGTTGGGTGCCTGCTCGAGTTGTCACAACGGCAGCATCGCGACCGGAAAATCCGCCGACCACATCGCCAGTACCGATGTCTGTACCGACTGCCATACCACCAATGCCTGGGTGCCGGCCAATTTCGACCATGCCAGCGTCACCAGCAATTGTGCGAGTTGCCATAACGGCTCCTCGGCCACGGGCAAGAACGCCACTCACATCCAGACCACCAACGTCTGTGAGGCCTGTCACCGCAACACCGCCTGGGTGCCGGTGACACGAGTCGATCATACTCAGGTGCAGGGGGCATGCTTCAGTTGCCACAACGGGGTCACGGCACCGGGTAAGACCCCGGATCATATCGCCAGCAGCAATGTCTGTTCGGATTGTCACACCACCAACGGCTGGATTCCGGCGACCTTCGACCACGCCAGCATCACCGGAAATTGTGCCAGTTGCCACAACGGCACCATGGCCACCGGCAAGAATGCGACCCATATCTCGACCAACAATATTTGCGAGGATTGTCATCGCAACACCGCCTGGGTGCCGGTGATCCGGGTCGACCATGCGGATGTGATCGGTAGTTGCAGCAGCTGCCACAACGGCACTACGGCACCCGGTAAAACAGCCGACCACGTACCGACCACGGCGGATTGCGCCACCTGTCATACCACGTCGGGATGGCTGCCGGCTGACTTCGATCATACGAATGTGACGTCGGATTGCGCCGGCTGTCACAATGGCTCGACGGCCACTGGTAAGGATGCAAACCACATTTCGACGAATAACTTGTGCGAAGACTGTCATCGCAACACCGCCTGGGTGCCGGTGATCCGGGTCGATCACAATGACGTGATCGGTACCTGCTACAGTTGCCATAACGGCACCACGGCGATCGGCAAGCACGCGGCGCATATTCAGAGCGGTAACGACTGCGAAACCTGCCACACCACCAGCGGCTGGGTCCCCGCCAACTTTGATCATGCGAGCACCACCGCGAACTGCTCGAGTTGTCATAACGGCACCTCGGCCACCGGCAAGAACGCCAGCCATATCTCGACCACTAACGTGTGCGAGGATTGTCATCGCAATACGGCCTGGGTGCCCGTCATTCGGGTCGATCATGCGGATGTCATCGGCACCTGCTTCAGTTGCCACAACGGCACCACGGCCATCGGCAAAAATGCCAGTCATATCGACAGCGGAAACGATTGCGAGACCTGCCACACCACCAGTGGCTGGATCCCGGCCAATTTCGACCACGCCAGTACCACGGCGAACTGTTCGAGCTGCCACAACGGCATTTCCGCCACCGGCAAGAACACCAGCCATATCCAGACCACCGACGTCTGCGAGGACTGTCACCGCAACACTGCCTGGGTACCGGTGATCCGGGTCGACCATGCCGATGTGATCGGCGCCTGCTTCAGCTGTCACAACGGCACTACCGCGACGGGTAAGACGCCTGACCATATCGCCAGCGACAATACCTGTGATCTGTGTCACTCCACCACCGCCTGGGTGCCTGCCAATTTCGACCACGCCAGCACCACGGCGAACTGTTCGAGCTGCCACAACGGTACTACGGCCACGGGCAAGAACGCAGGGCACATCCAGACCACCAACGTGTGCGAGGACTGTCATCGCAATACCGCCTGGCTACCGGTGATCCGCGTCGATCACAACGACGTCATCGGGACCTGCTTCAGCTGTCACAACGGCACCACGGCGATCGGCAAACCGGCCGACCATGTACCCAGCGACAACACCTGTGATCTGTGCCATACAACCGCAGGTTGGGTGCCGGCGAACTTCGATCATGCCAGCATCACCAACAACTGCATCAGTTGTCACAACGGCACCACGGCGACCGGAAAGAATGCGAGTCACATCCAGACCACAAACGTGTGCGAGGATTGCCATCGCAACACCTCCTGGATACCGGTCGTCCGGGTCGATCACGCGGATGTGATCGGTACCTGCAACAGCTGTCATAACGGCACCTCGGCCACCGGCATGCCGTCGGGTCACTTCAACACCACGCAGCAGTGCGACCGCTGTCACTCGACCAGCGGCTGGCTGCCGGTCTCCAATTACGTGCATGTAGGTAACTATCCGGGCAATCACGGAGTCAGACTGACCTGTAACGACTGCCATACCAGCAACAGCGAGATGATCCCCTGGCCCTTCCCGGCCTATCAACCGGATTGTGCAGCCTGTCATGCTAACGATTACAGGCAGGGTGAAGGACCGCACAGCAACCTGAGCAACGACCGTGATTGCGCGGGAAGTCGTTGCCATAGCGTGTCCGACAGGAATTGGGATTGAGCATGTCGCGAACAATCACTCAGGTAATGACGGAATAGGCGACGTGCGACAGATCATTCGTTTAACCCTCGCGCATGGGTTGCTGTCCATGCTGCTCATGCTGTTTGCCTGTCAGGCCATGGCGGCATCGCGTGTGCTCGATCGCATCGAGACGCGGGTGGAAGGCGACAACAATGTGATCGCGGTCCACTTCAACATCCCGGTGCGTTACGTTTCGCATGTCATGAACGACGCCAACAGTGAGATCGGCATCCAGCTGCAGATCGTCCCGACACCGGAAGTCGATCTTGAAGACCTGCTTTCCCGGGATCAGCTCAGTTGGAAACCGACGGAGGAGATTCCCCTCTCCAAGGTGGTCTATCAGGGCACCGGCGTCGGCACCTCGAGTCTGTTGGTCTCCTTCGCCACCCCGGTGAAGGATTTTCGCATTCGCCAAAGTCGTGACTTCTATGTCATGGAATTCGTCCTGAAAAAAGCGGCGAAGCTGCCGCAGGTCGAAAAGGTGCCCATGATCGACATCGACGTGCCCGAAACCAGACCGCCCTTGAGGGTCAAGTCGCTGCCGTTGGTGATCTATGTGATCAACCTGACATCCGAGTCCAAGCCGCTCGATCTGGATAAGATCGCCCCGGTCCCCGTGGATGCCAATGAGGCGCTCTATACCACCCGAACCCTGGTGGATGGCAGCGAGTGGCATCGCCTGCGTCTCGGATTCTTTCGTACCCAGAACGAAGCCAAAGCCAAACTCAAGGCGGTGAAGAACTTCTATCCGAAGGCCTGGATCGATCGCGCCGATCTCAGTGAGCGGCGTCAGGCCCTGTTCGAATCCGGTCTGCTGCCCGCAGCCGAGATGGCCGAAGCTCCAGCCGGCTCGGGTGACAATGTGGTGACTGGTGTGGTTGGCGTGGGTGCCGCAGCCGCCGCTGGAACAGCAACCACGGGAGCCGCCGCGGCGGAGGGAGCAGGCGAGCTGGCCACGGGTGCGGTGGAAGCAGAACCCGAACCCCAGCCGCAAGCTGAGGAGCAACCGCCGCTGCCGGCGGATGAACGGCTGACCAAGATGATCGAACTGATCCGGCACGCCATGACCGCCGGCGAGTACGACAAGGCGATCCGCATGCTGGAGGGTTTCCTCGAGGAACCGGAGAACTACTACACCAAGGAGGCGATGGAGCTGTTGGGTCTGGCGCGCGAGCGTAACGGTCAGAGGGCCCATGCCAAAGCCGAATATGAGGCCTTCCTTGAAAAGTATCCGGAAGGGGAGGATGCGGAACGGGTGAAACAGCGGCTGCTGGGTCTGATCACCGCCCCCAAGACGCCGAAGGAGCGGCTGCGTGAAGAGGAGGAGGAGCAGGCGGTGGAGTGGGAGACCTACGGCAGCGTCTCCCAGCACTACCGACGCGATTCGATTGACAATCCAGGCGACGAGAACGATATCGTCTCCCGTTCCGAGATCGAAACCTTCGTCGATATCAACAGCCGCCGCCGCAGCCAGTCCCTCGATGTGCGCATGAAACTGACCGGCAGTTACGTGTCGGATCTGCTGAGTGACGGCCCGGGCAATGACAAGACCCTGAGCGACGCTTATGTCGATGTGGAGCATCTCGCCTCACGCACCAACTTCCGGATGGGACGCCAGCGCTTGCGCTCCAGCGGTATCCTCAACCGCTTCGACGGTCTGGTGCTGGGTTATGAATTGACGCCGGATATCAATATCCGGGGCTATGCCGGTCTGCCGGTGGAGAGTTCACGGGATGTGTTCCTGAATGAACACAAAGAGTTCGTGGGTGTCAGCGGCGACATCGCCAACCTGTTCGAAAACTGGGATCTGAGCCTGTTTGCCATCAATCAGGATGTGGACGGGCTGGTGGATCGGCAGGCGGTCGGCGGCGAGTTCCGCTATTTCGATCAGGAGAAGTCGCTCTTCGGCCTGGTCGATTACGATACTCACTATGGCGCGCTCGACATTTTCGCCCTGCAGGGCAACTGGACACTGTCGGACAAGACCCGGGTCTACATGAATCTGGACTACCGCAAGTCGCCCCTGTTGCAGACCTCCAATGCGATCAGGAATTACTTCGACCCGGTTCAGTATGATCTATCGATCTTCGACCCCGTGGATTCCATCGAAGAGCTGCTCAAATTCCAGAATGAGGACTATATCTATTCCCGCGCGGAGGATCTGACTGGGGATACCACGACGCTAACGTTCGGCGCCAGTCAACAATTGTCATCCACCTTGCAAATCACCGGTGACGTCACCATCACCAACACCAAGGGCACACCTCAGCAGGGAGACGACGCAGAACTGGATCCCACTACTCCGGATCCGACCGACACCCGCAACTCAAATGATTTTATCGCGGCTGTGGAGGACACCGGCAACGAGTACTACTACAACTTCCAGCTAATCAAGAATGACCTGCTCAAGCCCGGGGATATCGGTATCTTCAACCTGCGCTACTACGACACCAGCACCTCCAACACTTTGCGTCTGGGTGTGAGCAGCCGCTATCCGATCACCAACGTGTGGCGGGTCAATCCGCGTATCGACGTCTCCTACCGCAAGCGCACCGACAATGACGACACACGTTTGATGGTGAGCCCCTATCTGCGCATGGATTACCGGCTGCGCAGAAGCTTCACTCTGGAGTTCGAGGGCGGCTTCGACTGGTACAAGGAAGAGAATGATCTGGAAACCACCAAGTTCACCGACTACTTCTTCATCGCCGGCTATCGTTGGGACTTCTAGGGCCTGTTAACACTAATTCAATAGGCTCTAGGCCGAGGCTGACGGTGGCGGGTTCGCTCGCGACGTCAAATCATCGCCCTTTCCCTTAACCCCATCCGGTCTGCCGGTTATAATCCCGCCTTCGACGCAAGCCACGCGGCGCAGCTGCCGCCGCCTAGACAAGGGTTCGGGATTGACACAACTGATTGCCATAGCCGCCGGTGGCGCCGCAGGGGCGCTGTTCCGTTTCTGGGTCTCCAGCGGCGTCTATGCGCTGTTGGGTAGAAATTTTCCCTATGGCACGCTGGCGGTCAATGTGCTCGGTTCCCTGGCGATGGGCTTTCTCTATGTGGTTCTGCTGGAGCGCATGACCGCCTCGCCCGAGCTGCGCGGCGCGCTGCTGATCGGTTTTCTCGGCGCCTTTACCACCTTTTCCACCTTCTCCATCGAGACGCTCACCCTGATCGAGCAGGCCGAGCTCCTGAAGGCGGGATTGAACATGCTGTTGAGCGTGAGCGCCTGCATCGTGGCCTGCTGGTTCGGGCTGGTAATCGGGAGACAGCTATGACACAGAGCGAAGTGACCATGGTCCGGGTCTATCTGACGGAAGGGGACCACCAGCTGCGTAAACTGCTGGAATTTCTACAACAGGAGGAGCATGTGCGCGGCGTCACCGCCTTTCGCGGAATTGCCGGCTTCGGCTCTTCCGGCAAGCTGCACGAGTCGTCGCTGCTCGATATCTCCCTCGACCTGCCGCTGGTGGTGGAATTCTTCGACCAGCCGGAGCGCGCCGAGAAGATCAAGCGGGATTTACATCAATGGGTTGGGTCTGGCCACATCGTGAGCTGGACCGCGCAAGTCAATATGAGTGAATAATCAATGTTGGATCCAAAATTATTGAGAGGCGACCTGGACAACGTAGCCGCCCAGCTGGCGCGACGGGGGTATCAGCTCGACACCACGCGTTTGCGTGAACTGGAGGAGCGTCGCAAGCAGTTGCAGGTGGAGGCGGAGGAGCTGCAGAGCGAGCGTAACTCCCGCTCTAAATCGATCGGCAAGGCGAAGGCCGCGGGCGAGGATATCCAGCCGTTGCTGGCCCAGGTGGCGGAGTTGGGCGACAGGCTCAAAGCTGCCCAGGATGCGCTTGCCGAAGTGCAGGCCGAGCTTTCCGACATCATGCTCGGTATTCCGAACATTCCCCATGACTCCGTTCCCGACGGCAAGGACGAGGCGGACAACCGGGAGGAGCGCCGCTGGGGCGAGCCGCGGCAGTTCGATTTCGAGCCCAAGGACCATGTGGATCTGGGCGACGCCAGCGGTCTGCTCGACTTCGAGGCGGCGGCGCGTCTGACCGGCTCCCGCTTCGCCGTCATGGCCGGTCCGCTGGCGCGTCTGCACCGGGCGCTGATCCAGTTCATGCTCGACACCCACACTACCGAGCACGGCTATACCGAGGCCTATGTCCCCTACATGGTCAACGCCGATAGCCTGCGCGGCACCGGTCAGCTGCCCAAGTTCGAGGAGGACCTGTTCAAGCTTTGCGGCGAATCGGGCTACTACCTGATCCCCACCGCCGAGGTGCCGGTCACCAATCTGATCCGCGACCAGATCATCGACGCCGACTACATGCCGCGCAAGTGGGTCGCCCACACCCCCTGTTTCCGCTCCGAGGCTGGTTCCTACGGCAAGGACACCCGGGGCATGATCCGTCAGCACCAGTTCGAAAAGGTGGAGCTGGTACAGGCGGTACCGGCCGAGCGCTCATTTGAGGCCCTGGAGGAGCTGACCGGCCACGCCGAGGCGATTCTGCAGAAACTCGGCTTGCCCTATCGGGTGGTTACTCTCTGCACCGGCGATATCGGTTTCTCCTCGACCAAGACCTACGATCTGGAGGTCTGGCTGCCGGGGCAGGGCAAGTATCGGGAGATCTCCTCCTGTTCCAACTTTGTCGATTTCCAGGCCCGCCGCCTGCAGGCCCGCTGGCGCAATCCCGAGACCGGCAAACCCGAGCTGGTGCACACCCTCAACGGCTCCGGCCTGGCGGTCGGCCGCACCCTGGTGGCGGTGATGGAGAACTACCAGCAGGCCGACGGCTCCATCGTCGTGCCCGAGGTGCTGCGTCCCTATATGGGAGGCATGGAGCGGATCGCCTGAGCAGGCGGGCTTGTGGCGCCCAGGAAGTGCCCTTGGGGTGCACCGTATCTTGAAATGAACGGTAGGGTGGGGCCCAGCCCCACCATTCACGTTCTTAATATGAGAGATCCGGTGGGGCAGGGCCCCACCCTGCGCTTGGCTTCGGCGTCACACCAGCATAATCAGCAGAATCACAAACCCCACCACCGCCGCCAGGGGCAGGACAGCCGCCTGCCAATCGCCTTTCTGCGCCTTGGGGCTGTTCTGCAGCCAGTATTTGGCGCGCGGCCACATGAAGATGATCCAGCCCACGATCAGAATGGCGGAAAATATTTTTAACCAGTCCATTGTCTAGTCCAGAGATAAAAAACCCCGGATAAACCGGGGTTTGTCGCTAATCACGCTGATGTTTGATCTCAATCGTCACCGCCCAGCGCGCCCAAAAGGTGGAGCAGGCTGGTGAAGATGTTGAGAATCGCCAGGTAGAGTCCGATGGTGGTCAGGATGTAGTTGGTCTGACCGCCGTGCACCATCTGGCTGGTCTCGAACAGTATGTAGCCGGACATAAGCAGAATCACCACGGCCGAGATGGCCAGGTGGAGCGCCGGCATGTTCAGGAACAGCCCGGCCAGGGACGCGAACATCACCACCAGCATGCCGGCGAAGATAAATCCGCCCATGAAGCTGAAGTCACGCTTGGTGGAGAGGGCATATCCCGAGAGACCCAGAAAGATGATGCCGGTGCCGCCGAAGGCGGTGGCGATGATCTGCGGGCCGTTCGAGAGCGCGGCGTAATAGTTCAGGGTGGGACCGAGTCCGAAACCGAGCAGGCCGGTGACGGCGAAAGTCACCCACAGCCCGGCGGCGGAGTTGGCCGTTCTAGGTAGTACGAGCCAAAGCAGCACCAGCGCTCCCAACGAGGTGCCGAGCGAAATCGCATAGGGTGGCTGCATGGCCATGGAGACGATCGCCAGCAAAGCACTCCAGATCAGGGTGCCCGACAGCAGCATGTAGGTATTCTTGATGAGCTTGTTGGTCGACAGCACCGACTCCGTAGAGCGGGCCGCGGCGATATTGAGACGATTCATAGTGGCTTGATCTCCTGATTCGTTGCCAGATTCAATCTGCTCTTTGTGACAGTCATAGTTTGAAATTGTTCAGCCAAGCATACAGAGAGCCTGGAAAAGGTCAACTTTGTCTAATGTGGTGATAAAACTGGATATTTCAAGGTTTTCTAGTGTATCCTAGCGCCCCTTCGGAGAGGTGGCAGAGCGGTTGAATGCGGCGGTCTTGAAAACCGTTGAGGGTTAGTAGCCCTCCCAGGGTTCGAATCCCTGCCTCTCCGCCAAATAGAAAGGGGGCCTGTAGGCCCCCTTTCTATTTGGCGGCGCGGTAGGATTGATTCGAACCCTTCGTTCGGCAAGGCGAGCAGCACCGCAGGACGCCGCAGCGAATCGAAGGCACCCCGAAGAGGTGAGGCGAAGGCGACTTAATCACTGGTTCTTCATAAAATTATTATTAATTACAGTGCGTTACTGCTTTGCCTTAGCGGTATTCTGATCAGGTCTCGGGTTTCGCTTATATTTGGGAAACTTATAAATTGACCCCAACTTCATATTCACTTAGACTCTGGCAGCAACGGAAATACCCACCCTCTCAATATCGCGTTTCTTGCCATATTGCTAAGCAAGCCCTATCTTTATGAGCAGATAGGAGTTTCGTCGGCAGGCTAACCATTCGACTTCTTGTTTGCGGGTAAACGCAATTAACTCGGCAAGCAACGTAAAGTTAGCGTTCTTCGCTAGTTGATGATCATTCACTCTGGACAGCTTCGCCCATTTCGATGTTCAGCAAACTGATTGAAGAAAGGGAATTTACATGAATAATCGATCTAATCTCCTTTCCTACTTTTCAGAGCCGCGCAAATACCACGACCCAGAATTATTTGTCGGGCCAAAAGAAACAACAAAGACAACGATCCCAAACGATATTGGATTGCAGCTGGACTTTCCTGAATCTGTACAATCACCGGAAGAGAAGGTGCTGTATGCCCTGTGGAGAGAAGGGGATCAGTCACTTTCAAGCACTTTCCTGTTGACGGGTTTGCCCACTAACGAGCTTAAAGCAGCCGTGGAAAAGCTTTCTTCCGAAAATCGAATAATACTTAAGCGTGTATCTACGTCTTCAGGTGAAGGCCTCTCTTTCTGGTCATATCTATCTCTAAGGTAATCAATATAAGTATACGTCGTTTTTAGAAGCCTGAAGTAGCGCTCATGGATAGGGTAGAGTTTCTTGTAATCATTCCGATCATAACCACTTTCTCTATCTATTCTATTCTGGGCGCTCGGCACCGTATTACCAAGGTGCCTTGGTTTACTTTCCTTAGATACCCACAGTATTTTGGCGGCTGGGGCGCCTTGTTTCATAACCTGTTATGGCTTGCCGCTTGGGTGCTATTGTCCAACCTCCTTATCATCCTCTTTTGCTCTATCGTTGTTTCTTTCCAGGTCCCTGTCAAAGCGCTTTACAATTGGATCGGTTACACGTCTCCCAGTGGCGGAAAAGTCGGCTTGGCAACACTTACACTATTTAGCATTGCAGCTTACTGGCATTTGGTAAAAAAGACGCATCGCATTGCGATAGGGAAGTCGCGGTACATGCCAAAAGATAAGATCGAAGCTGATTCTGAAGAGTTGAACAAAGATGAGTTGCATCCGAAGAAAGGCAGATTTCAGAATAATAAAAATCTACTAAGGGCAATGTTCTATTTCTTTCCAGACATCATGGCTCCAATTTATGGGCATTTTTATTGGAGCACGCAAGGTTACATAGCAGGCTGTACAGATTTATTGATAGCAAAATGCGGGGATGACATCCTTCTTGGCTTCTTCAGAGAGTTTGTTGAAGAAAGCCAAGAAGAAGAACTACGCTGGGTGCAAGAGAGGTTGGTTGAAGAACGCGATAACTCAGAGCAAGTTCGTCCGGCTGTCGAAATGCTTGTTAGAGCATTGGGATACTACGAAACAAAGCAGCACTTGGAAAGATATATTAAATCCAAGGCCAATATCGATTGTGGCGATGATAATAGACATGCGATTCGAATTGCTCTTCCAAAATCTGTCAGAATTCAATATTCACATGCCGGTAAGAAGTCGAAAGGCAAAATCATAGAATGCAGTAAAGATGGTCGCGGGTTATATCTGTCCGTAAATCATCCTCTTGACGTCAACAAACCCATTCGCGTAAAGCTTAGTGGCAATGAAGTGGAAGCCCGGATAGTACACAGAAACGCACGCTTCCATGGAAATCGTATTGTGTGTGGGGCGGGACTTGCCTTGATAAGGAAATGTGATTTCGGGAAATTCAAAAGCGTCTTACCATTGGCTGGCCAACGATCTAATCGGGTCGTCTAGATATCGCGAGATTTACCAATCGATATTTGTGGAATGGCCCTATTTCGCAGATCGAGAAGCAGATAGGTTCAGTTTGTCAGGTCGTTATAGGCTGTTCATTGGTTAAAGGGGATGTATTTATTTAGCACACTCTCCCTGGGGGCTGCTACATCTCTATGGCGAGCCGCCCATATGGCTATGCGGGCGACCTTGCGACCCATTGTGCTCTCTGCCATGGCCTGGTCTAGGCGCTTACCGAGTGCGCAGAAAAAGACGCATGCTAAAAGGCATGCGTAACAGGGGAAACTTCACTCAGTCGTTGTTTTAATTCAAAGCTCGTTGCCGTGGCATTCGGTACACCCCACCATGTGGGCCTTCGGAAACAGCGCGCTGTTGCCTCCAGGGCAGAAGCTGGTGGAGTTGTCACACTCCAGAGTGCGATCCGTGGCCATGCGCGACAGCACGCTGCCTTCGCCGTTGTTGCCGTGGCAGGCGCGGCAGGCGTTGCGGTTGCTCTCGGCCAGACTTTCATGGCCGCCACGGGCGAAGCTGGTGTCACCGACCGGATGCATGCCGTGGGGTCCATTGAGGGTGTTGCCGAGGCTTCCGCTGTGGCAGGTATCACACTCGATGATGCTGCCCTTGTGGCCTTGCAGCTGGTTCGCCGCCACGTTGTCGTTGGCGAGATCGTTCTTGTTGGGCCAGATGCCGTGGGTGGAGCCGTGGCAGGTCTCGCAGAAGAGGCCGCCGTGGCCCTTGCTGACGCGGTAGAGCATCGGGTTACCGATGCGCGGATCGCCGGGGTCGGTGATCACCGGGTTGCTTGCCTCGATCACGTTTTCGGCGAAGCGCTTGTTCTGCGGCACGATGGGGGTGGCCTTGGCGTCGCCGGTGACGTAGGCCTGAAACAGTCTCAGGTCGTCCGCGTTGCCGTCGGCGTCCGCCGGATTGACCACCACACCGGACATGCCGGAGAGGTTGCTGCGTACGTCACCCGTATGGCAGGAGCCGCAGCTCGGCTCGTTGGCCCAGGGCACCCGGGGTTGGGCCGCATTGGTGTAGAAATCGCCGCCCAGCTCGAAGGCGCCGGGGTTGCCCGGCGAGACATTACGGGTGAAGTCGTTGCCCACCTGCTGCATATCGCCGTGGCAGTCCTGGCACAGCATGCCGCCGTTGGCCATGGCTCCACGCAGACAGTCGGTGCGGCGACCGGGGTGGCACTGATAGCAGGTCTGCTGCAGTACGTCGCGGCGCGCGGCATCGTTGGTGACGAAGCCGAGGCTGTCCTTGGTCGCCGTCGGCATGGCCGGGAACAGGGGGTTGCCCGAGGTGTCGGTGACCGTGGCGTGGTGGCTGTGCATGACGTTGGACATGCTCTTGACCGTGGTCTGCTCGCGGCCGTTGCCGTCGGCACCGGCCTTGGGCCCGACCTGGGCCAGGTCGAGGGCCGGGGTGTAGTGACACTGCTGGCAGACCACCGGCTTGTCGGTCTCCAGGTTGGTGCCGTGTTTCAGGTCGTGCAAGCGCAGGATGTTCAGATCCGATGCATACTCCTTGCTCACGTCGAGCGGTACGGCATCCAGCTGCGGGTCGTCCAGCACGGTCGCGACAGTGATGCCGTTGGTCTCCAGTCGCTCGGTGGCCGCGCCGTTACCGCCATCCACCGGCGCACCGTGACAGGCAGCGCAGTTGGCTTCGCCGGAGATGGGCAATACCGTGTCGACCGTGGCGAGGGTGGTGCCGCCCTGTTTGGCCTGAATCCGGAACAGGGGCCAGGGATTCTCGCGGCCTGCATCATCGAAAGCGGTGAGCGGTATGCCCGGCGCCTCATACCAGTTGACGCTCTCCGACACATAACCGAACTGGAAAGCGGGATCGGTGAAGAAGGGCTGGTCGACCACATGGGCCTCGAACGGCTGCTCCGTATTCTCCACATAGGGACCGCTTCTGCCCGGCATCGCCTGCTGGTCGGCGGTGAGCTGGCCGTCACCCAGGTAGAGTCGCTCCACATTCGGCATCGGCAGCCCCAGATCGAGGATGCCGTCGACCGGCAGAGCCGGGTAGAAGGCCGGCAGGATACCGGCCGGATAGAAGGGATCATAGGCATCGCGGGCGATATCCCAGAAGTTGGTCTTGTAGACATTGCCCTGTGCCAGGCTGGAGTAGACCGGGCCGGTGCCGGCGGAGTTGACGCCGCTGAGGATCGGATCGTTGGGGTTGGAGGCGGCGGAGTAGAAGACCTCGACGCCGTCACCCGGGGTGAGCACAGTGGGTGTGCTGCCGCGTTCGATCACGGTGGCGTGCACTACGTTGAAGGGGGGCAGGATACTCGAAACCCGGGTGTCGAAATCGCCGCAGTGCATGCCCAGGTCGTTGACGGCGAAGATGCGGTGAGTGCTTTGTGTGGTCGCGGTCTGCTCGGGGACCGGCATCGCCGCCAGGGCGCCGCTCTGGCTGGTAGAGTTGATCGAGGTATTGGGAACGGCCGGGGTATCGGTGACGCTGGCTGTGGTGGTGTCGTTTCCAGTAGCGCCGTCATTGTCGGTCACCGTAAGCGTGACGCTGAAGCTACCGGCGGCGGCGTAGCTGTGGCTCGGGTTGGCGGAGGTGCTGGTGGCGCCGTCACCGAAGTCCCAGAGATAACTGGTGATTGTGCCGTCGCTGTCGCTGGAGCCGGTGCTGAAGAAACTGATCGGATTGCCGGTAGTGCCGCTGTAGGTGCCGTTGGCGTCGGCGGTGGGGGCCTGATTGGGGGCGGCAGCGACACTGGCGCTGGTGATGTCGCTACCCGTGGCGCCACCGTTGTCGGTTACGGTCAGGCTGACGCTGTAGCTGCCGGCGGCGGAGTAGGTGTGGGTAGGATTGGCCTGGCTGCTGCCGGTACCGTCGCCGAAGGACCAGCTGAAGCCCACGATACTGCCATCACTGTCGCTGCTGCCACCGCTGCTGAAGCTGATGGCCACACCGGCGGTGCCGCTGTAGGGGCCGTTGGCATCGGCCACAGGCGGCTGATTACCCGCAGGTTGGGAATTGATGGTGACGGTTGCGGTGTCACTGCCCATCGCACCGTCATCGTCGGTGACGGTCAGGGTTGCCGTGTAACTGCCGGCACTGGCGTAGCTGTGCGCCGGGTTGGCCGATGTGCTGCTGCTGCCGTCACCGAAGTCCCAGTAGTAGCTGGCGATGGTGCCGTCGCTGTCGCTCGATCCAGCGCTCGAGAAGGCGATCGCTTCGCCGGTCAGGGCCACATAGGGACCGTTCGCCTCGGCAACCGGCGGTTGGTTAGCGGGCTGGGTGATCGTAACAGTGGCCGCATCGCTGTCGGTCGCGCCATCGTTATCGGTGACGGTCAGGGTTGCCGAATAGTTGCCAGCGCTGGCGTAGCTGTGGATCGGATTGTCCGAGCTGCTGTTGCTGCCGTCACCGAAATCCCATAGAAAACTCCGGATGGAACCGTCGCTGTCGCTCGATCCGCTGCTGGAGAAAGCGATCGCCACCCCGGTCAAAGCGGTGTAGGGGCCGTTTGCTTCGGCAGTCGGTGTGCGGTTGGTCGTGGCGCTGTCATCGCCACCGCTGCTGCCTCCACCACAGGCGGTCAGGAAAATCGGTATCAGGAAGATCAGGATAAGCGGCTTCAGTCGTGGATGTCTGCGCGGAGTTGGCGTGTGGTGATCGAACATGGCAATCCCCCAATTGATGACCGAAGTGCAGGATGCGCGCCTTGTTGTAGAGGTGTTGTGATTAAGGCACACGAATAGTGGGAAAATAGTCCCAATATTTTATTAAGTCAACCTGAAGCGCTCGTCATCCGGGTGCGCGGAACAGCAAATCCAAAGACGACAACGGGGCATTGATCGCGACAGGAGTGCGCAGGCAAGATAGGTGGAGCCAGGTTGCTATCAGAGTGCACTGGCGGCCGGTCGGCAGGGCCGGACGATGTCCAGCGCCAAGGCCAGTACCAGGAAAGTATCCGGTCACAACCGATGGTATTGTTGATATCAGTCAATGGCGAAATAGTTTAATTCCTGCAAAATCGTTTAGCAGTGATGACAGGGATGCCCGCTGAATTTCCGTCCTCGATTCAGGACACAGGACCGTTAGCAGTCTTGGGCCACAACAAGGTAGTAAAAATGGAGCTCCTGGCCGAGAAATTTTCCCGGTTTTTTCGTGTCAACCTGGCAATCACTCCACAGCAGAAACGCTATTCCTATGCGATTCGTCATCAGGTCTATGCCGAGGAACTCGGCTGGGAGGCCGAGTCTGAAACCAGGTTGGAAACCGACCACTACGACGATTTCTCCCACCACTGCCTGCTGGAGCACAAACGATCCGGAGATCTCATGGGCTGTGTGCGGCTGGTCCTGCCCTCGATCGGTAGGTCTGAGTCACGGCTGCCTTGCCAAACTCATGAGATCCCGCTGCGAAATAGTCATCGGCTCAGTGGTATTTCAGGTGAATCGGTGGGTGAGGTCTCGCGACTTGCCGTGCTCAATAGTTTCCGTGCACATGAGACGGACAGGCCATTCATGCTCGACAGCTATAACGGCGCCATCTACTCCGACGAGGAACGGCGCTACTTTCCCTATATCTCCATGGGGCTCTATCTCTCGGCGATCGCTCTGGTCGACTTGTGCGAACTTGAACGTGTTCTGGTGGTGATGGAGCCGCGTCTGCAGCGACGTCTGCAACGATGCGGTCTTGTGTTTCACCAGATCAGCGATACTTTCGAGTTTAAAGGCCGCAGGGCCCTTTTCGAGCTGCCGGGCGAGGAGTTGACCATCAATATGGAAGAACAGGTTCTGGAACTCTACAACATCATTCGTAATGATCTGAGCTGTCAGCTCGAGGAAAGAGTTCCACCCAGCTACGAGACAGTCCGCTGCGAGCAGAGCGTTTAACTGTTCTGCCACTCGCGTGTGCGGATCAGCGTTCAAGCCGGTTTCGATTTACTCTGTCTACTAGGACTTCACCTTCCGGTATCGGGAGGCAAGAGGGCCAGACATGAAAACTCTTTTGATCGGCAGCTCGTCATAGCGCGCAAAGCCAATGTTTAGTCAGGAATTTTCTTTGAGCAAAGCCTTCAACTCGACCAGATCGAGAGCGTCTGTTGAGGCGCCCGGATGGGATGATATGAGCGGCAGATCCAACGCCGCATCCTTGTGCAATGTCTCTATCATCTTGATGAGGTCAAGGTTATGAAGAAATGACTGTTCCCTGGTTAAACAGCGCTTGTAAATACGCACCATTCGCTCGTCATTTTCGTTCCTGGGTGGACTGTATTGTGCAATTTTTCGTTGATAAAAATTGCAGTTTCTCTTACTCGACAGGGAAGACGATTCTAAAATGTTCATGATTACTTTTCTGAATGGTCGGGGTCGTTTGTTGGCGCAGTCGAAGCCACTTGCCTTTCAACAAGGTGTGAATGCTTGAGTTGCTCCATTTCATGGCTATGAAAGGGGCAATAATCGTACTGCACACCTACACTTCATTAGCAGCTAGCGTGCCATGATAAGTAAATCAGAGAGTTAGTCAGAGCAGCGTGCAGTGCCTGTAAACTATCGCGACGTTTTCAGAATTTTCTTCTGACTCCGGGAAGATCAATCCCAGGAAACTAAGTGGTAATGGAGTCACTTCGAAAGAAAATAACAAAATCGAAAGCAAGAGTTTTTCCCTCTTAAATTCATGCCATCAGGAACGCATAACAAGTCAATCTGCATTTGGTTTTTTGCTCGGCGTTGAATGGCGCTGCCTCGAGCCATCTTGCTGCTTTGATGATCTCCCCCGTGTTATCTCTTGTGAACAGGCGATCTACGGTGCGGCAAGCCGCACCCTACACAGTATTGGTGTCTGCATGTGGTCGTTGCGGATTTTACGGTCGTGCAGTTGCAGGATGTTGAGATATGTTGGAATTCGTAAACCTCGAGTTTCGTGGTGCCGGTCCGCTCGCTGTCAAGGTGTATCGGTGAGGGTCTGCGCCTCTCTCAGCAAGGCTGAAAAGGCCAGGGCGGCGGGGGAGAGCGAAGTGCCGCGCTTGGCGATCACCGCAAGTTCGCGGGTGATGTTGAGACCGCGCACGCGAATCTCGCAGACATCCTCCAGAGTGTCCACCCCCAGGCGGCTGACGAAGGCCAGGTTGCCGGTGGTGGCGACCATGCGCAGGATGGCCGGGATGGAGCGCAGTTCCATCACCACGTTCATCTCCACGCCGGCCTCGCGCAGGGCCGCATCGATGATCTGGCGTACCGCGGTGTCGGCCTCGAAGCCGACGAAGGTCAGTCCGTCGAGGGCATGGGCATCGATCTCGCCCTGACGCGCCAGGGGATGGTCCCTGGGCGCCACCAGTACGATGCGGTCGGTGAGCAGGGGCCAGATGTCCAACTCCCGGGCTTGTACCGGCAGGGTCACCAGGCCCAGTTCCAGCCGGCCGCTGATGACATCCTCCGCCACCTCGATACTACCCGCCTCCTTGAGCTGGAAGCGGACTTCCGGATGCTCCTGCTGAAAGCGGGCGATCGCCTTGGGCAGTACGAAGGAGACGGCGGTTGCGCCGCCGCCGATGCGGACCGTACCACCCTCCAGGCCCTGATGCGCCCGCACCTGTTCGCGCAGGTGGTCAAAGCGGCTGACCAGTCCCCGGGCCTCACCCACCACCAGACGGCCGATCTCGGTCAGCTCGGCACCTTTGCGACCCCGGTTGAGCAACTCGGCGCCGAGAAAGCTTTCCAACTGTTGCAGACGGCGGGAGAGGGCGGGCTGAGTGACGCCGATGCGGTCGGCGGCCTCGGTGATGGAGCCGGTATCGGCGACGGCCAGGAGTGATCGCAGGAGTTGAAGATCCATGATAGGCTGAGTCTAACATGCAAAAAAGTAATGATATATATGCGAACAATCCATTATACGTATAGATAATCCTTTGCTATCTTTCGAGTCCTCAAGTCGGTAGCCACCGGAACGAAACCATAACGGGCACTGCCATCGAAGGCGGGCCCCAACAAACAAGTGAGGTCATCATGCTTGAAGCTTATCACCAGCACGTCGAAGAACGCGCCAAACAGGGTATCCCACCGCTGCCGCTGGACGCGCAGCAGGTCGCCGACCTGGTGGAGCTGCTGAAGAGTCCGCCGGCCGGTGAGGAGGAAACCCTGCTCGATCTTCTGACCAACCGTGTCCCGCCGGGGGTGGACGACGCGGCTTACGTGAAGGCCGGCTTCCTGGCGGCGCTGGCCAAGGGCGAGGCGCAGAGCCCGCTGGTCGACAAGCGCAAGGCGGTGGAGCTGCTCGGCACCATGCTCGGCGGCTATAACATCCAGCCCCTGATCGAGCTGCTCGACGACGCCGAGCTGGGCGAGCTGGCGGGCGAGCAGCTGAAGTTCACCCTGCTGATGTTCGACGCCTTCCATGACGTGAAGGAGAAGGCCGACGCCGGCAGCGCCAACGCCAAGGCGGTGCTGCAGTCCTGGGCCGACGCCGAGTGGTTCAAGCGCAAGCCCGACGTGCCCGAGGCGATCAAGCTGACCGTGTTCAAGGTCACCAGCGAGACCAACACCGACGACCTGTCGCCGGCGCAGGACGCCTGGTCGCGCCCCGACATCCCGCTGCACGCCCTGGCCATGCTGAAGAACGAGCGCGAGGGCATCACCCCGGACGACCCAGGCAAGGTCGGCCCGATCTCGACCCTGGAGTCACTCAAGGAGAAGGGCCTGCCCTTGGCCTATGTCGGTGATGTGGTGGGTACCGGTTCCTCGCGCAAATCGGCTACCAACTCGGTGCTCTGGCACATGGGTCAGGACATCCCCTTCGTGCCGAACAAGCGCCAGGGCGGCGTGGTGCTGGGCGGCAAAATCGCGCCCATCTTCTTCAACACGGTGGAAGACTCCGGCGCGCTACCCATCGAGTGCCCGGTGGAGCAGCTCAACACGGGCGACGTCATCGTGCTCAAGCCCTACGAGGGAAAAATCGAAAACGAAGCGGGCGAGCTGCTCTCCGAGTTCAGCCTCAAGACCGAGGTGCTGCTCGACGAGGCAAAGGCCGGCGGCCGCATTCCCCTGATCATCGGCCGCTCCCTAACCGAGCGGGCGCGAGAGGCCATGGGCCTGGAGCCGTCCGACGTCTTCCGTCGTCCTGTGGATCCGGAAGATTCGGGCAAGGGCTTCACCCTGGCGCAGAAAATCGTCGGCAAGGCCTGCGGTGTGGCCGGCATTCGTCCCGGCACCTACTGTGAGCCGCGCATGAGCACAGTCGGCTCTCAGGATACCACCGGCCCCATGACCCGCGACGAGCTGAAGGAGCTGGCCTGTCTCGGCTTCAGCGCCGATCTGGTGATGCAGTCCTTCTGCCACACCGCCGCCTATCCCAAGCCGGTGGACATCAACACCCAGCACACATTGCCGGACTTCATTCAGAATCGGGGCGGTGTCTCCCTGCGCCCGGGTGACGGCATCATCCACTCCTGGCTCAACCGCATGCTACTGCCCGATCAGGTGGGCACCGGCGGTGATTCCCACACCCGCTTCCCGCTGGGTATCTCTTTCCCCGCCGGTTCCGGCCTGGTCGCCTTTGGCGCGGCCCTGGGCGTGATCCCGCTGGATATGCCGGAATCAGTCCTGGTGAAGTTCACCGGTGAGATGCAGCCCGGCATCACCCTGCGCGACCTGGTCAACGCCATCCCCTACGCCGCCCTGCAGCGGGGTCTGCTGACAGTAGAGAAGAAGGGCAAGAAGAACATCTACAACGGCCGCATCCTGGAGATCCAGGGGCTGCCAAATCTGACTGTCGAGCAGGCCTTCGAGCTCTCAGACGCCTCCGCCGAGCGTTCCGCCGGTGGCTGCACCATTGAGCTGTCGGAAGAGTCTGTGGCCGAATATCTGCGCTCCAACATCACCATGCTGCGCTGGATGATCGACAACGGCTACGAAGACGCCCGCACCCTGGAGCGTCGCGCCCGGGCCATGGAGGCCTGGCTGGAGAACCCGAGCCTGATGCGCGCCGATGCGGATGCCGAGTACGCCGAAGTCATCGAGATCAACATGTCCGAAATCAAAGAGCCACTGCTGGCCTGTCCCAACGATCCGGACGACGTGAAGCCGCTCTCCGAAGTGCAGGGCCGGAAGATCGACGAGGTCTTCATCGGCTCCTGCATGACCAACATCGGTCACTTCCGCGCCACCGCGAAGCTGCTGGAGGCCTCAGGCGAGACCATTCCCACACGCCTGTGGATCGCCCCGCCCACCAAGATGGATGAGCAGCAGTTGATGGAGGAGGGCGTCTACAACATCTACGCCAGCGCCGGCGCCCGCACCGAGATGCCCGGCTGCTCCCTCTGCATGGGCAACCAGGCGCGTATCGCGGCGGGTTCAACAGCGGTCTCGACTTCAACCCGCAACTTCCCCAACCGCCTGGGGCAGGGCGCCGATGTCTACCTCGCCTCGGCGGAGCTGGCTGCGGTGGCCGCCGTCATGGGCAAGCTGCCCACGGTGGAGGAGTACATGGCCTACGCCACCAAGATCGATTCCATGGCCCCCGAGATCTACAAGTACCTCAACTTCGACAAGATGGACGAGTATGTGGCGTCGGCCAATCGGGGTAAGGAGATCGCCATCAAGCTGATCGCCTGAAACTTGATGTGAAAGGGGTCGGAGTCGACTTGATGGCATGATGGCGCGAATCGGTGGGGCAGAGCCCCACCCTACCCGGGCTTCGAAGTGTAGGGTGGGGCGCTGCCCCATCAATCCTGCCTGAAGCAAAACCGAACGACCGTGCGAATATCGCATAAAAGTTTAGGTGCCTCTGCGGTATGGACACGATTGTTGTACTCATCTTCATCGCCCTTCTTGTCTGGGCCGTCTTCATCTACAACCGCCTGGTACGCGACCGCAACCGGGTGCTGGCTGGGTGGAGCGATATCGAGGTTCAGCTCAAACGCCGCCACGATCTGCTTCCCAAGCTGGTCAATGCGGTCAAGCAGTATGCCGGTTACGAGCAAGCCACCCTGTCAACGATCGTCGAGCTGCGCAGCCGTGCCGCCGCCGCTGCAACCGTTGGCGATCGGGGTGATCTCGAAGCCGAGTTGGGCGACGGTATTCTGCGTCTGCTGGCCATTGCCGAGGCCTATCCGGATCTCAAGGCAAACCAGAACTTTCTCGACCTGCAACATAATATCAGCGAGGTGGAGAACCACATCCAGTACGCCCGCCGTTACTACAACGGCGCGGTGCGCAACCTTAACACCCGTATCGACTCCTTTCCGGATCTGCTGATCGCAAAGGCGTTCGGCTATCGCTACGCCGAATACTTTGCGCTCGAGAAATGAGATGAAACGTCTGCTGCTACTGTTATTCCTCCTGAATGCAATTACCGCAAATGCCGATGAGCGTATTCTCGATTTTCACAGCGACATAAGGGTGGATGTGGATGGCAGCATGGAGGTCAGCGAGACGATCAGAGTCCGTGCGGAGGGTCGGGCGATTAAGCGCGGTATCTTCCGCGACTTCCCCACCGACTACCGCGACGATCAGGGCAACCGCTATCGTGTC
The DNA here is from genome assembly GCA_037384425.1 of Candidatus Thiodiazotropha sp. Lineage (GTDB taxonomy): Bacteria > Pseudomonadota > Gammaproteobacteria > Chromatiales > Chromatiaceae > Thiodiazotropha. The sequence continues at coordinate 60,125 of JARROA010000014.1, forward strand.
GGCTTCGATCTCCTTGCAGTACAGCGCGACGGTCTCGAGGAGAACCACCACAGCGAACGCCAGGGCAACGGCGTGCGTGTCTATATCGGCAACGCCAACGTGCGTCTGACGCCCGGTGACTACACCTATACCATCACCTACCGCACTGACCGCCAGCTCGGTTTCTTCAGCGATCACGACGAACTCTATTGGAACGTGACCGGCAACGGGTGGGACTTTCCCATCGAGCACGCAAGCGCCAGGGTCCACCTGCCGGACGACATAGGAAGTGATCGGATCGGGGCCGAGGCCTACACTGGTCCCAGCGGCGCCCGGGGGGAGGACTACCGGGCCGAGACTCTGGAGGAGGGCGCCTATTTCGAAACCACCCGGCCACTCGGCCCCCGCGAGGGGCTGACCCTGGTGGTCAGCTGGCCAAAGGGGATCGTGCATGAGCCGACAGGCCGGGAGCGCCTCTCATGGTTGCTCGAGGACAACCGGGATCTGGCCGCCGGCCTGATCGGCCTGTTGTTGCTGACCGGCTTGTATCTGGCGGTATGGTTTCGCGTCGGCCGCGATCCGGAGCCCGGCGTAGTGATCCCACAATACGACCCACCGGCCGGTTTCTCGCCTGCCGCAGCACGCTACATTTCTCGCATGGGCCATGACGACAAGACCTTCACCGCCGCCCTGGTGAGTCTGGCGGTGAAGGGCTATCTCAGGCTGGAACAGAACGACGACGAGTACACAGCGATACGCAGCAACAAGCTGCCAGGCGGTGACCTCGGGCCCGGCGAAAAACGCTTGCTAAAATCCCTGTTCGACAAACGTAGATTGAAGAGCGTGCCCTTCAAGCAGAAGCACCATGCCCGTATCCGCTCCGCCATCGCGGCGAACAAGAATGCGCTGGCTATCAACTACGACAAGGTCTATTTCCTGACCAACCGTATCTGGCTGGTTCCGGGCATCCTCATTACCGTCCTTACCCTGATCGCCAGTATTTCGATGAGCGCAAGCGAAGACGCCATGGTGGGCGCTTTCATGCTGGTGTGGCTGTCGGGCTGGTCGGTCGGGGTGCTGTTCCTGGGGCGCACGGCCTACAGTGCCTGGCGCAGCGCCGACAGCGCCATCGGCTACGGTTCGGCCATCGGCTCCACCCTGTTCGCCCTGCCGTTCTTCATCGGTGAGCTGGTGGGTTTTGGCGTGTTGATCTCTGTGACCTCCTTCTCCATGTTGGTCGTTCTGCTGCTGCTCCTCGGCATCAATGTCCTTTTCTACCAGTTGCTGAAAGCACCGACCCTCGCCGGTCGCAAGGTGCTCGACAAGCTGGAGGGACTGCGCCTCTATCTGGAAGTGGCGGAAAAGGAAGAGCTGCGGTTCAAGCACCCGCCGGAAAAGACGCCGGAACTGTTCGAGCGTCTGTTCCCCTACGCCCTGGCACTGGATGTGGAGCAGCCTTGGGCCGAACGCTTCACCGCCGTGTTTGCCCAGCTGGAAAGTGAACAGCGGCCCTATACACCCGGCTGGTATCAGGGCAGGAGGTTCAACACCCATGCCATCGGCGGTTTCGCCGATTCCATGGGCGGCTCCCTGAGCAGCGCCATCGCCTCCTCCTCAACCGCGCCTGGATCGCGTTCGGGTAGCAGCGGCTTTGGCGGTGGCGGAGGCTCCTCAGGCGGTGGTGGCGGCGGTGGCGGCGGCGGGGGATGGTAGCGGCCCTCTGGTTTGATCGCTGCCTACGCCAGCAAGATCAACCCCATGACGCCGCAGATCTACAGGTATCTCAACTTCGGCAAGATGGACGAGTATGCGACCTCGGCCAAGCGGGAGCAGCAGACAGCCTTCAGGCTGATCGCCTGAGTGAGGTTGCCGCCCGGAGAGCGACTTCTCCGGGTGGCTTTGTAGCTCAGCTTGCCTTTCCGGTTACTCAGTCGAGTATCCGCGCGGGCGACGATTGCGCCAGCCCAGGGCAATCAATCCAAGCAGCAGAAGTGAGATTGTCTCGGGTTCGGGAACGGCGGCAACCGCCAGCTCATCATAAAACTTGAAACCGAAGTTACTGGCTGGATCACCACTGACGTGGTTCGGGAACGGCGGCAACCGCCAGCTCATCATAAAACTTGAAACCGAAGTTACTGGCTGGATCACCACTGACGTGTGTGAAGGCATAGAGAGAGCCGGTGAGGCTGTAGATGTGCCCGTCAAACAAAGTAACCTCATAGGCCGCCTCGTGATCGAAGTAGGGGGCCAGGCTGGTGATGGCAACGCCAGCGGTTTCATCAAAAAGCGTCAGTGATACAGGCGAAGCACCTTCCATGGCGGCATAGAGGTCCATCGATGAATCACCCTCCATCACTTGAAATCTCAAGTTGAGATCGGTCTCGGCGGAGGCATTACCGGTAGCTCCCGGCACAGAGGATGTCAAATTGCCGAGGACGATAGAAAAACGATAGTACTCGTAACTGAGAAAGGCATCGTTTACGACGCCATAGGATGCGGTGTAAAAATAGGCATCGTCAATTGGGACGATCGCTGTCCTTTCGCTTACCAGAGTGTATCCAGTGAACAGCGCCGATGGAAAAAGGGGGCCTGAGAAGGTGCTCAAGGTGGTGCCTGGATTGGAGACCGCGCCGGGATCGTAAGTGACCTGAGCATGAGCCGAGGTGTAATCATCAATGATATTTATGATTGCCGAATTGGCGGGCGATGCCAGACACAGGCTGAATACCGCCAAAAGCATAGTGAATAGTGACTTGAACATAGATCAGATCTCCGTTTCATCAGTTTAATAATTCCATTCGAGACAAGGTGTAAAAACTCGATTCGTTTTTACTGCGATGACAGATAAGCTCTCGCTTGGGATCTGCAACAGGCAAACTATTCATCGTTTTGTGGAAAGTGTGTTTCTACCTGTTGAAATATCAAATGCAACTTTTATTCCTAAGTTTCAATGGCTCAACAATTCAATGGCTTGATTATTTAGGAAGAGAGAGGCCGGCGTGTTTTGTAAATAGTTCCGACACATTTCTATGGGTAAAGAGGTCCTGATTGTTTCTAGATGTCATCACGAGTGAGATGTTTTTGGTAGAGATGATTCGACAATGCAGCGCAATAATCAGACATAAGTATGACTGATGGCCGATGTGGTCCCGGCTAAACGCTGTTCGCTTGATTGATGCCGTCTGTTTTCATGCCTGTCGAAGCCTGGGGATTCGTCAATGGATCGATTTTGGCGAGGTCCATAGGCGGGGACAGAAAGTGCCCTTGCACATAGTCCACGCCCGATTCGAACAGGAAGCGAAGGATCTCGGCGCTTTCGACATATTCGGCGATGGTTTGCTTGCCCAGTGAGTGAGCGATGTCGTTGATGGACTGGACGATTGCCCGGTCGCCTGAATCTCCCACCACTCCCCGGACGAACAGTCCGTCTATTTTTACAAAATCAACCGGCAGGTTTTTCAGGTGCGAAAAGGATGAAAAGCCGCAGCCGAAATCGTCCAAAGCGAAGCGGCAACCCAGCTCACTCAGCCGGGCAATCAGTTCGTTGGCGGAGACGAGGTTTGAGACGGCAGAGGTCTCGGTGATTTCGAAAATCACCTTGCCGGGATCGACCTCGCTGTCGACGATCAGGGACTCAATGTCGTCGATCAGAGATTCGTCGGCGATGGTCTGGCCGGAGAGATTGATGGTGAACAGCCCCTTATAGTCCATGCGCTGTAAGTGGGACAGTCTTTTCAGCGCGGCGTTGATGACCCAGAAATCGATTTTGTCCATCATGTTGAAGCGCTCTGCCGTTGGTAGAAATGCCCCTGGAAAGATCATGCCCCATTCCGGATCATCCAGGCGCAACAACACTTCATTGATGTGGAGCTCCTGTGGCACGATGGAGAGCAACTGCTCATAAACGGGGCCATCGGCGTCCGATCTCAAGGCGTAGGGAATATATTCAACGGGCATGATGGGCTGATAGTGGAGCACCAGATTGTCCTCCATCAAGGCGTTGTGCAGCCGCGATGACCAACCCAGGTCCAGATCCATCGCCTTTTTACTATCGTTTTCCGGGATGAAGAGGTGGCTGCGGTTTCGTCCTTCGCCTTTGGCGATATGGCAGGCGATATCCGCATTGGCGAGAATGTCGCCTGCCGATGTGGTGTCACGGTCGAACAGGGCGATGCCGATGGTGCCATTCACCTTATACTGCTTGCCGTTGTAGACGAACATGTATGAATCGAGCATATCGCGGTAGTCCTCGGCTACCTGATGCACGCTCGCCCGGTTGACGTTGCGCAGAATGATGGCGAATTCATCGCCTCCCAGACGGGCCAGCAAGTCGGTTTTTCTCAGCCTCAGCGTTATCTGTTGCGCTATCTCGATCAGTAAGTGATCGCCAGCGGCGTGTCCAGCCGTGTCGTTGATGTATTTGAAACGGTCGAGATCGAGATAGAGCAGAGCGCTGGTCTCTTTGCTGCGCTTGAGGCGCTCCGCCTCATGAGAGAGCTGTTCCTCGAAGTAGCGCCGATTGTATAGCTTGGTCAGGACGTCGTGACTGGCTTGCCAGCGCAACTCCTCTTCAAGCAGTTTACGCTCGGAAATGTCGCGAAAGGCGACCACGGAGCCCTCCCGTTTCTCCTCGATGGTAAGCGGATAGATCGTACATTCAACCGGGATCGAGGTGCCTGCCTTGTGCCAGAAGACATCCTCGCGCGCATGGATCAACTCTCCACCGGCATAAGCCTGCTGTAGAAAACAGTTCTCTTGATCGACAGGATTGCCTTCCATATCGGCGGAGTGGAAGACTTCCAGCGCCAGCCTGCCGATGAGTCGCTCTTCGGGCTGATAGCCCAAAATCCGTCTGCATGCTGGATTGACGAAGGAGATACGGCCTTCGGTATCCACACCGTACACGCCTTCGCCGACCGATCTGAGTATACCGCTCAATCGCTCCCGTTCCTTGACGATCGATTTATGCGCACGGATATGCCGACTCATGGCGTCTATGCGGGTCAGGAACAAGTCGTCGCTCTCGTTTTTGAACATACACTCGACCGCGCCCGCCTCAAGAGACTGTTTGATGGCCTTGTCGAGGTAGGTTCCGGTGATGATCGCTGTCGTTATATTCGAGGTGAACTCATGATCATGTAACTGCTGGCACAAAACGTCACCGGTGGCGTCCGGCATGAAATAGTCGATGATGGCGATGTCGTACTCGGACCCGAGGGCTTTTTGCATCCCCTCGGCTACGGAAGCAGCGGTTTCCGCGTGGTAACCATTGGCTGTCAACAGCCGCTGATACTTCATCCTGACCGTGGCCGAGTCGTCGACAAACAGCACGCGAATCGGTTCCACCACAGGCTTGGGCTCCAGCTGAAGACAGGCCGGCTTGTTTGCTTCCGTCAGCAGTTCGGATAGAACATCAGAGGTCTTTTTGTAATCGGTCCAGAGCAGAAGGGCGGTATTCGGCCTTCTCTTGGCCCGGGTAGTGATGGTGGATTGCGTTTCATGGACGAACGTAAGGACAGGAAGAGAGGCAAAGGCCTTCCTCTCGAACAATCTATAGAGCTCTTCTGCGCCTGAATAAGTTGGATCGGGCCAACCCAGGACGACGGCCTCGATGGCGCCCCTGTCATCTGAGCCCGCCTTGAAACGCTCGAGCGCCGAGGTGAAGTCGGAATCGGTTTCAACCTCGTAACCGGCTTTGATCAGAAGGTTTTTTTCGATGTGCCGAACAGTGGCTGAAAGTTCGATCAGTAAAACTCTTGGCAAAGCTACTACCCCGGGGGAGATGAAAAACTGCGTCCAATCTAATAACCCTAGGATTTGTGTTGTTAACGGAATCCGCAGCGAAAACTTTAGTGAACGCACTCGGGAGTTGCCGTCGACGGCTCAGCCGATCGTTGTCCAATCGGGATGGCGTGAGATAATAGTCATATAAAACAGTATGTTAGAATTTGGTCTTTATAAGATTATCGATTTCGGATCAGCGGCTTTGCGAGGGGTACGGGCTGGGATACAGGGATGAAAGCTGATGGGATACGCTCCCCTCACACTGGCTCGTCTCTGATCATTTGATAAGTGACCGGAATCAGCAAATCGAAACAGTTGCTTGACATACATCATTGAAAGCGCTTCGGATCTCATACTTTTCTTCTATTTCATTAAATACTGATGTACATCTTTGATTGAGGCCCGGCAAGCCGGTTTGCGGGCGGCCGTGGTCAGGTTTCATCTCATGATCGAGCGGTGCTCGACGGGTCATCAAGGAGGGCTCGCAACCAGACTTTGAATTTCAATCGATCAAAGCAGTTAAAGGAGAGACAACAATGAAGTTACGGCGGAGGTCTTTTCTCATCGGTTCGGCGGCCGTGCTCAGCATGGCGCTGGCATTTCCAATAACCTCGTTCGCGGCCAAGCGTATCGTCTTCAGCGGCGGTCCGGCCGGTGGCACCTTCCAGGTCGTGGCCAATGCCATTCAGGTCTACGGCCCGGTCAAGAATCACGAAGTCTTCAAGGTCAAGGCGCAATCATCCGCCGGTTCGGTGGAGAATCTGCGCAAGGTCGACAAGGGCAAAGCCGATTTCGGCGTGGTCTATTCCGGACATGTCTATCTGGGGCGCAACGGTCTGTTGAAGAACGATCCCAACAAGTACGAAAACGTGATGGCGGTGGCTTACCTCTACGGTGCGCCGGCGCAACTGGTGACCCGTAAGGGCTCCGGCATCAAGAGTGTGAATGATCTGGTCGGCAAGAAAGTCGGTGTGGGCAACGCCGGTTCCGGCGCCTATGCCAACTGCGAACTCTTCTTCACCCACATGGGAGTTTGGGACAAGATCGAGCAGAACGCCCTGGGCTACAACGATGCGGCCGCGGCCTTCGGCAACAATCAGCTCGACGCCTTCTGGCTCTTCACCGCCTTTCCCAGCGGCGCGGTGATCATGGCCGCCCAGTCCAACGACATCGATCTGGTCAGCGTGGGTCAGGATGCGATCGACAGCGGCTTCTATGAGAAGTTTCCCTACTTCTCCAAACTGTCGGTCCCGGCCGGCACCTATCGCGGGGTCGATTACGAGACACCGTCCTTTCAGGACTCCGCCCTCTGGGTCGCCAACGCCGATGTGCCTGACGACGTGGTCTACGATCTGCTGTCGATGATCTATACCGAAGAAGGTCTTGCGCACATGCGTTCGCAGAAGAAGACCTTCAAGGAGATGACCGTCGAGGACGGCGTCAAGGGCGTCGTCACGCCGATGCATCCGGGCGCGGTCAAGTTCTGGAAAGAGAAGGGCATACTCTGAGCAGGAAGATGCGGGAGGTCGCCACATCGGCCTCCCGCCCCTGTCGACTACCGGTACCGAAGCATGCTCTACGATAAACTCCACAGGGTCGAGAAGTGGCTGTTCGATCTGCTGGCGCTAGTATTGGTGATCTTCTACTCCTACTCCGCGGTGCTCGAGCCGGCGCCTACCCAATACCATCGCGGTATCTACATCATCATCACCTATGTCCTTGTGATTCTGATCTATCGCTCTAAGAGCCTGATCGGGCGCATGATCGACTATCTGCTGATCCTGGCCTCGGTGGTCACCATCGGTTACTGGGTGCTCAACTTTCAGGACATCAACTACCGCGCGGGGGCGGAGACCGAACTCGACATGGCCATCGCCATGGTTGGGGTGCTGCTGGGCATCGAGCTGGCGCGACGGGTGGTCGGCAACATCTTCGTCGTCATCGGCGTCGTCATGCTGCTCTACGGCGTCTATGGCGACTATGCACCGGAGCTGATCTCCCACGCGGGTGACAGCTTTCCCGAACTCTGCACCAGCATCTTCTACAAGAGCGACGGCGTCTTCGGCATCATGGCCAACGTGCTCGCCACCTACATCCTGCTGTTCGTCATCTTCGGCGCCTTTCTCGAGCGCAGCGGCGCGCAGCGTTTCTTCATCGATTTCCCCCTGGCCGCAGTCGGCCACAAGATCGGCGGTCCGGCCAAAGTCTCAGTCATCGCCAGTGGTCTGTTCGGGTCCATCTCGGGCAGCGCCATCGCCAACACGGTCTCCACCGGCTCCTTCACCATTCCGATGATGAAGAAGGCGGGCTTCAAGCCCCATGTGGCAGGTGGCATCGAACCTGCGGCCTCCATCGGCGGTATGTTCATGCCGCCGATCATGGGGGCCGGCGGCTTCATCATGGCGGAGCTTACGGGAGTGGCCTATTCCCATATTATGCTGGTGGCCCTGTTTCCCGCCCTGATGTACTTTTTCAGCGTTTTCGTCATGGTCCACTACGAGGCAAAGCGCCACAACATCGTCGGCGAGCACTCGGAGGTCAGGGCACTCGATATCCTCAAGCGGGAGTGGTACTACATCCTGCCGCTGCTGGTGATCACCATCCTCATGCTGATGGGGTATTCACCGGGCTATTCGGCAATCATCGGCATGCTGACCTGTATCGTCATCAGCTGGTTCCGCAGGGACACACGCATCGATCTCAAAGGCTTTGTCGAAGCCTCCCGGTCGGGCGCGGAGAACAGCCTGAAGATCGGAGCCACCGTAGGCGTGATCGGCATCATCATCGGCGTGCTGACCTACAGCGGACTGGTGCTGACCTTCGCCGACATCGTCATCGAACTGGCCGGCGGCCGGCTGTTCCTGACTATTCTGTTGATCGCGCTGGCCTCGCTGGTTTTGGGTATGGGGGTGCCGGTGACGGCGGCCTATCTGATCACGGCGGTGGTGGCGGTGCCGGCGCTGACCCATCTCGGGGTCAACGAAGTGGCGGCGCACATGATCGTCTATTGGCTGTCGCAGGATTCGAACATCACGCCGCCGGTCTGCATCGCCGCCTTTGCCGGCGCCACCATCGCCAAGGCCAATATGTGGAAGACAGCCTTTACTTCGTTCAAATTCGCCAAGTTTCTCTACCTGGGCCCCTTCCTCTTCGGCTATGTTCCGGAGTTCTCCCTCAATGGTACTCCACGGGACATCATCATCGTCTTCGTGCTCATCCTTATCGGTACCTGGGCCTACGGCTGGCTGCTGAGCGGTATCTGGCTGGATGGTCTGAAAGGGTTGTTTCGCAGGGCCGCCTGATTTTTACTCAACATTGGCGGGCCCGACTTCTGCTTATTTTTTAATGTCGGATCGGTAGCTTCGCCAGGCGTCAAAGCCGCCGAGGAGCACCTTGACGTTGTCGAAGCCGGCCAGACGCAGCATGAACTGCGCCTTGGAGGAGAGCAGGCCGGTGTCGCAGTAGAGCACGACCGGCCGCTCTTTCGGTATCTCATCCCTGCGCAAGAGGATCTCCCGCCACTCGATATTCATGGCATCGGCAAGATGCTCCTTGGCATATTGTTGGGCATTGCGCGTATCGATGAACTGAAACGCCGAAAGACCCGCTTCGTTCACCTGTTCGCTGGAGATCGCCCCCTCGCCGTAGGTGGCGAAATCGAGGTAGGCCTGAATCTCCTCCAGCACCGGTGACTCATCCGCCAACAGCGTGCCGTTGCAACATAAAGCAAACAGTGTGTAGAGCAACCAGCGATGTCTCATCATCCTCACCCTCTCAATCCTGTAAGCCAAACCGACCCTCGACCTGATGTCACATTCCGACAATTCGAACTACCCATAAGTGGGTAGATAGCAACATCAGGATTTCGATATTTGGTTATTTGGATAATTTCAAATAGATGAATGTGAAAATAGTTAATAAATACTTGCCTTTAATCAACCGCCAAGTTGTGCGTGAAAGGCCATTGTGCTGTTATTGGAAAGGATTCAGAGGGAAGACGCATCATACGATATTTTTGTCAGGGATCCTCTGGCTGTATTGACCTTGACGATGGTTGTTATTGGCCCGCGCAATGCGATCGATGTTGTGTTTTACCTGTCTGCTACGGAGCCTGTTTCTTCTCGGGCTCATGAGCCTGTCACTGACCGTTTTCGCCGCTGAGACCCACCGCCACAAACTCGGCGTACTCGCTTTTCGTCCCAAGGCGGAGGTCGTTCGAAAGTGGCAACCACTCATCGATTACCTCAACGCAACTTTACGCGATCAGCGCATTGAGCTGGAGGTCATGAACTATCCCGAGCTGGAACGGGCCATCGCGGAGCAGCGGCTCGACTTCGTGCTGACGAATCCGGCTCACTATGTGCACATGACCTTCCGCAACGGCCTCTCCTCGCCACTCGCCACTCTGATACCCATTGAACACGAGCATCCTCTCACCGGTTTCGGCGGCGTCATCATCGCCTTGAAGTCCCGTGCGGATCTGGAACAACTGCAGGATCTCAAGGATCGACGCATTGCGGCCGTCTTTCGCGGCTCGCTCGGCGGCTATCAGGCCCAGGCGATGGAACTGCATTTGCTGGGTATCGAGGTGGCACAGGATGTGGAACTGTTCGAGACCGGCATGCCCCACGACCTGGTGGTGAAAACAGTGCTGGCAGGCGAGGCCGATGCCGGATTCGTACGCACCGGCGTGCTGGAAGCCATGGCGAAGGAGGGGACGATCGATCTATCGCAACTGAAGCTGCTCAATCCCCAGCAGCCGCCGGGCTTTCCCTTCCTGTTGTCGACCCGTCTCTATCCCGAGTGGCCCTTCGCCGCCATGCCCCATGCTGAACCGGATCTGGCTCGACGCGTCGCTGCGGCCCTGCTGGCCTTACCTCACGATGGCGAGGTCGCCCGGCGGATCGGCATCCAGGGTTTTGCCATTCCATACGATTACGAGCCGGTGAGGGCGCTGCTACAGGGGCTGCGCCTGCCGCCCTATGACGAAGCGCCGAACTTCACCGTCCAGGATGTGCTGGACAAGTATGGCCTGGCCCTGCTGTACGCGGGATTCATGGGTCTGGTGATCCTGCTGCTGACCTTCAGGTCGTTGCTGCTCAACCGGCGTCTGGGCAACGAGCGCCGGCGGGTCACGCGTCAATCGGAGGAGTGGCAGCGGCTGCTGGCCGCGCTGGGCGACGGAGTGTTCGGGCTCGATCAGCAGGGTCGATGCGGTTTTATCAATCCGGCCGCCTTGAAAATGCTCGGATTCAGCCGGGAAGAAGTCATCGACGCCGATCTGCATGGGCTGTTTCATGCCAGTAGGGAGGACGGCAGCGACTACCCGCATGTGGATTGTCCGGTATTGAAGACGCTGAACGATGGTCAAACCCGCCATCTGGAGGACCGGTTCACTCGCAAGGACGGTTCATGTCTGCCGGTGATGATGACGGTGACTCCGGTCCTCAGCAAGGGGCAACGGGAAGGGGTGGTGGTCGTCTTCAGCGACATCTCCGAACAACTGCGTATGGAAGACGAACTGCGCACCCAGGCGACGACCGACGCCCTGACCGGCCTGCCGAACCGACGCCAGTTCCTCAAGGAGCTCGATGACGCGCTGGAGTGGATCAGGCGCCACCCCGAACAGGCATCGGCGGTACTGATGGTGGACCTGGATGACTTCAAAGCCGTCAACGATCGCCACGGCCACGCGGCGGGCGATACGGTATTGAAGCACTTCGCCAATGAGCTGATGCGTGCATCCCGCAGGAGCGACAAACTGGGACGCCTGGGCGGCGAGGAGTTCTGCGTGCTGTTGCCGACCACATCGATGCGACAAGCCTGTCAGATGGCGGATCGTCTGTGCAGGGCTGTTGCCGGTTCACTGGTCCGTGCGGATGACGCCAGCCTGCACTACACCGTGAGTGTGGGTGTCGCCATGATGAAGGCGGATGACCGTTCGGTCGACACCGCCCTGAGACGCGCCGATGCCGCCCTCTACCGCGCCAAGGCCGCCGGCAAAAACCGTATCTTCTGTGAAACGGGGGATACCGATGCCGCGGATGCGGTGGAGGAAAAGCTGTCAGTCCCCGCAGTGAAAAGCACTCAACTCCGACATCCAGGCCGAAAATAATAACCTTACTGAAATGCTGGTAAAACACTAACCAGCTCAGCTCTCCAACGGCTATCGTCCCATCCAGTAAATTCCCGCGCTTTCATCCAGGTATGCATTAACCTGCTGTTATTTTGTGAAATAAAGTCATGGCATAACAGTTGCTATCAGGTACCCAAGTGCGTAGCGAACAGAATCACCACCGCACATTTGGATGGCTTGCTACCTGGAGGAGCAGTTATGACCGAAACCTTCTATGACGTCATGCGGCGTCAGGGCATCACGCGACGCAGTTTCCTGAAGTTCTGCAGTCTCACCGCATCGGCGCTCGGCCTCGGCCCGGCAATGGTGCCGAGGATTGCCGAGGCGATGGAGACCAAACCCCGCATCCCCGTACTCTGGCTGCACGGCCTGGAGTGCACCTGCTGTTCGGAGTCGTTCATCCGCTCCGCCCATCCGCTGGCCAAGGACGTGGTGCTGTCGATGATCTCGCTCGACTACGACGACACCATCATGGCCGCCGCCGGACATCATGCGGAGGCGATCATTGAGGAGACCATCGAGAAGTACGATGGCAACTTCATCCTGGCGGTGGAGGGCAACCCGCCGCTGGACGAGGACGGCATGTACTGCATCATCGGCGGTAAGCCCTTTGTCAACCAGCTGAAGATGGCCGCCGAGCACTGCAAGGCGATCATCTCTTGGGGCTCCTGCGCCTCCTGGGGCTGCGTGCAGGCGGCGCGTCCCAACCCGACCCGTGCCACCCCCGTGCACAAGGTGCCGGGTCTGGCTGACAAGCCGATCATCAAGGTGCCGGGCTGCCCGCCCATCGCCGAGGTGATGACCGCGGTAGTCACCTACATCCTCACCTTCGAGAAGTTCCCCGAGCTCGATCGCCAAGGCCGCCCGAAGATGTTCTACAGCCAGCGCATCCACGACAAGTGCTACCGCCGTCCCCACTTCGACGCCGGGCAATTCGTCGAGGCCTGGGACGACGAGTCGGCACGCAAGGGCTACTGCCTCTACAAGATGGGCTGCAAGGGGCCGACCACCTACAACGCCTGCTCCACCGTGCGCTGGAACGGCGGGCTTTCATTTCCGATCCAGGCCGGCCACCCCTGCATGGGCTGCTCCGAGGACGGCTTTTGGGATAAGGGCTCCTTCTATCAGCACGTGACCGACATCCACCAGTTCGGGGTTGAGGCCAATGCCGACAAGGTCGGCTTCGCCGCCGCCGGCGTGGTCGGCGCGGCCGCTGTATCCCATGCCGCCGTCACCGCCATCAAGAACGCGCAGAAGAAAGGAGACCAGGATCAATGACTACGAAAACCACACCCAACGGTTACACCCTGGACGATGCCGGCCAGCGCGTGGTGGTCGATCCGGTCACCCGCATCGAAGGCCACATGCGCTGCGAGGTCAACATCGACGACGACAACATGATCCGCAACGCGGTCTCCACCGGCACCATGTGGCGCGGTCTCGAAGTCATCTTGAAAGGCCGCGATCCGCGCGACGCCTGGGCCTTCACCCAGCGCATCTGCGGCGTCTGCACCGGCACCCACGCGCTGACCTCGGTGCGCGCGGTGGAGGATGCGCTGGGCATCCAGATCCCGGAGAACGCCAACTCCATCCGCAACATCATGCAGCTGACCCTGCAGGTGCACGATCACCTGGTTCACTTCTACCACCTGCATGCGCTCGACTGGGTCAACCCGGTGAACGCACTGAAGGCCGATCCCAAGGCGACCTCCGAACTGCAGATGAAGGTGTCGCCCAACCATCCCAAGTCGTCGCCCGGTTACTTCCGTGACATCCAGAACCGGCTGAAGAAGTTCGTCGAGAGCGGCCAGCTCGGCCCGTTCAAGAACGGCTACTGGACCAACCCGGCCTACCTGCTGCCGCCGGAGGCCGACCTGATGGCGGTGACCCACTACCTGGAGGCCCTCGACTTTCAGAAGGAGATCATGAAGATCCGCACCATCCTCGGCGGCAAGGACCCCCATCCCAACTGGCTGGTGGGCGGCGTGCCCTGTGCCATCAACATGGATGGAAACCTCTCCGCCGGGGCGCCGCTGAATATGGTGAACCTGAACCTGATTTCGTCGATCATCGACAGCACCCGGGAGTTCGTGAAGAACGTCTACATCCCCGACATCCTGGCGGTGGGGCAGTTCTACAAGGGCTGGCTCTACGGCGGTGGTCTTTCCGGCACCAGCGTGCTGGCCTACGGCGACATCCCCGACCGCGCCAACGACTACTCACCCGGCAACCTGCTGATGCCGAGCGGCGCCGTCATCGACGGCAACCTGAAAGAGGTGCACGACGTCGACCTGCGCAACCCGGACGAGATCCAGGAGTTCGTACCCCACTCCTGGTACGACTACCCGGACGGGGCCAAGGGTCTGCACCCCTGGGATGGCGTCACCCAGCCCCACTTCCAGCTCGGTCCCAACGCCAAGGGCAGCAAGACCAACATCGAGCAGATCGACGAGAACGCCAAGTACTCCTGGATCAAGGCCCCGCGCTGGCGCGGTCATGCCATGGAGGTGGGACCGCTGGCCCGTTACGTGGTCGGCTACGCCCGCGGCCACGAGGAGATCACTGAACAGATCAACTTCGTCCTCAAGACCCTCGACGTGCCGGTCACCGCGCTCTTCTCCACCCTCGGCCGCACAGCCGCCCGCGCGCTGGAGGCCGACTGGGCCGGCGACAAGATGCGCTACTTCATGGACAAGTTGATGGCCAACATCAAGGCCGGCGACCAGAACACCGCCAACGTGGACAACTGGGATCCCGAAACCTGGCCCAGGGAGGCCAAGGGCGTCGGCTTCAGCGAAGCCCCGCGCGGCGCGCTGGGCCACTGGATCCGCATCAAGGACACCCGCATCGACAACTACCAGTGCGTGGTACCCACCACCTGGAACGGCTCACCCCGCGACAGCCAAGGCAACATCGGCGCCTTCGAGGCCTCGCTGATGAACACCAAGGTCGCCGTCAAGGAAGAGCCGGTGGAGATCCTGCGCACCCTGCACAGCTTCGACCCCTGTCTCGCCTGCTCGACCCACGTCATGAGCGAGGAGGGGAGGGAGCTGGCCAAGGTTAAAGTACGTTGACTTGAGAGTTTTTAGTTTTGAGTTATGAGTTTTGAATTGTTTGGGTTTGGAGGTGGCCGTTATCCGCGGAGTCTCCTCAAGCTCCCTTCTTCACTCCCTCTCCCCTTGCGGGAGAGGGCCGGGGAGAGGGGGAAATCAAAACAACCAGCAACTCACACAATAACATCCGGAGAACCTATGAAACCCATCACCCTCGCCATCACCGGTCTGACCGCCACCCTGGCCAGCACGACCGTGTCCGCCCACATTGGCGACCACCACGATCTCGGTCTGCTCCAGGGCCTGACCCATCTGCTGACCGAGCATGCTGTGCCCATCGCCGCCATCACGCTGATCGCGGGCGGCCTGCTGATCAAACGGCTGTTGCGTGCCTGATGCGCAAGGTGCGGCAAGCCGCACCCTACGCCATCAGCAAACCCGTATGCCCGAATGATTCGTAGGGTGCGGCTCGCCGCGTCCGAAGGAAGTGCCCTTGGGGTGCACCAAACAGGAGACAGTCACATGACGACAGCCATCAAACGCACCGCGGTCTACGTCTACGAAGCCCCGGTCAGACTCTGGCACTGGATCAACGCCCTCTCGATCACCGTGCTGGCGATCACCGGCTACTTCATCGCCAACCCGTTGCCCACCATGCCGGGGGAGGCCAGTGCCAATTTCCTCATGGGTTACATGCGCTTCGCCCACTTCGCCGCCGCCTACATCTTCACTGTGGGTTTCCTCGGCCGCATCTACTGGGCCTTCGTCGGCAACGAGCACTCGCGCCAGTTGTTCAAACTGCCGGTCTTCAAACGCTCGTTCTGGAAAGAGCTGATGCACGAGGTGCGCTGGTACGCCTTCATGGAGAAGGAGCCGAAGAAGTACGTCGGCCACAACCCGCTGGCCCACCTGGTCATGGTCGCTATCGTCACCATCGGCGGCATCGCCATGGTCTTGACCGGCTTCGCCCTCTACGCCGAACAGGCCGGCATGGGCAGCTGGCAGGACAAGCTCTTCGGCTGGCTCATCCCCCTGGTCGGACAAAGCCAGGACGTGCGCCTCTGGCACCACTGGGGCATGTGGATCATCGTCTGCTTCGTCATGATCCATGTCTACGTGGCGATCCGTGAGGACATCGTCTCCCGCCAGAGCCTCATCAGCACCATGGTCAGCGGCTGGCGCATGTTCAAAGACGATCGACCCTGACACGTTGGGATTTGTATACTCAACCTCCCTTAGGAGCCCGCCGGGCTCCTTTTTTTGTTGGGCAGTCAGTGAATGTACGTCGACTGAGGCCTGTGTGTGACGATCTCTCCAGCTTTCCGGCCGACCCACCCCAAAAGTTTGAATAAGTCCGCTTGTTTCCGCCCCCGACTTTGTAATTCCACCCGGAATAGGGGAACCTTCCCCCCGAACCGACAACTGAGTGATTGTGCGAATTTCAGATCTCGAACAGAGGCATTGCTGCAGTACGCGTGCGATATGAGCGACCTGGTTGGGGGCATCATTGCTGGGAACATTGAAATCGATCCTGCCTAGACCGAAGCGGCGAAAATCCCGCAGGGGACGTCTTGGTAACACGATTGGCGGCTATGCCAAGCGCATACTGAAAGCGGGCCTGCTGGTCGTCCTCGCCCTGTTTACGCTACTGCTCACTTCGATCGTGGCCCTGCGTTTCATCGATCCCCCGACCTGGGCCTGGAAAATTCATCGGGAACTCGATCCCCCGGCCGGCTATCCCGCCGTGGCGCGACACCACTGGCGCGATATCAGTCAAATCCCCATGGCCGTGCAACTTGCGGTCGTGGCCTCCGAGGACCAGAACTTTCCCCACCATCACGGTGTGGATTTCGGGGCCATCCAAAAGGCCATCGATGAAGCGGAAAACGGCAAGTCGCTACGCGGCGCCAGTACCATCACTCAGCAGACCGTGAAGAACCTGTTCCTGTGGCCGCAGAAGGCCTGGAGCAGAAAAGTGCTCGAGGGCGGGTTGGCGTTACTGGTCGACTTGCTCTGGGGTAAGCAGCGCATCCTGGAAGTCTATCTGAACATCGCCGAATTCGGCCCCGGCGTCTACGGCGTCGATGCGGCCAGTGCATACTGGTATCGACGCCCGCTGCATCGCCTGACGAACAACCAGGCGGCCAGACTCGCGGCAGTTCTACCCAACCCCTGGCGCTATAGAGCAGAACCGCCGACCGACTATATCGCCGAACGGGCCGCCTGGATCGAACAGCAAATGAATATGCTGGGGTATGTCTGGCTTGAATCCGTCAACTAGTTCGATGCGGGCGATCCGTCGTGCTGTTGATTGAGATGCCCGCACTGTTTTGGATATTGCTTTAAGGTAGAGGGTAGGGGTGAGCGCGTCATAAACGCCTAAGCAATGATGGTCTATCCTTCAAACCGTCCTTCCTTCTGATCCGCTAGAATCCCAATGTTAGCTGCCTGAATCATTGGAAAATACCACTGAGTCCCGATGCTTCGTTTACGTTAGAAAAAGACAAAATCTCATCCAGTATCAGGGTAATTACCCTATCTGAATCAGGCTCAATATCCCTTTATCTGTCGAAATAATTTACAAAAAGAAATGGGGCGTAATACTCGGTTGATGCTATTCATCTGATTACATTCCGAAAGTTTTCAGTGGCACATATTTTGATAATAATTTTAGAAACTTAGAGGGATTCATCATGGGTACTGTATCTGCACATGCTCAATCAATATTCCCTAGTTGGTTTCGGGGTTTTCGGTTTGCCATTCCTAAGACGGAATGGTTCCTACGCGACGGCGAATATGCACCGCATTCGCCCATAGCCAGGCTGGAAGCCTATCTGATCAGTACATTCTGCACTCATCAAACACACTCTATTGCCAAGGCAATCGACGATGTAGCACAGGAATTGAGCAGGCAGCTCCTGAGAAACCCTATTTCTCACTTGGTGGTGTATGGTTCAAACAGAAAAATCGTTGCCGCGAACATCCTGCTGAATAGTGCGTTTTCCAGTGATGTGGTCATGGTGCTTTCGGAAGCTGAGATAAGCAGAGAGTCACTGATCGCGAAAAGAATCAATCATCAGTTAAGCTTGAAACAGATTTCACTGCTTCCGGTTGCTCTTGAAGATGTGAAGTCAAGTGAATTGGATCTGCCAAAGTATCTGATCAACACTTTGTATTCGGACAACAGGTTGGTTGGGCCGTATCAGGTTGATACCGATCGCTATCCGTTTGCGAAGTGTTTTGTTTAACTGGATTAAATATACCCGTTATCAGCCAATAGCAGACGTATACACCAAAGAGAAGTCTAGAACGATAGACGGCGAAAAGTAGACTGGATCATTACTCCAAAACCGTCACATGGAGTGCACAAAAGAGCGTGGTCGGGAGGTGGATTTCGATAAATCCGGATGCAAGAGATCAACGCTGCAAATGGATCCTATGGCCTTCAGGTGACTGTGTGTAACTTGTTCTGGAAAATCTGTATAGCATCTATCCAGTTGTGAAACTCAGGATCTAAGTGACGACTTTAGCGGCCTGTCGTTATTAGTGCCGATCTACTTAAGAACTAGATTACCGCTTGATTTCATGTCTGCTATAGGCTGAATTTAGGGACACGATACGCTTTACACAATACCATTGACATCTACTCGATCGCGAAGTAATGCCAAAATTATCAATAGGATATGGAGCAATCAAATAACGGGATCAGGGACGATGGTGAGAATATTGTTTATATCAACTATCCTTGTCAGATTCTTGGGCATCCTGCCCAGGCCGGTCATACCTCGTTCCATGGATAGGCAGAATCGGCCATTCGCACGATAGGCCGCGTCGGCACTATCATCAAAAAACACGACGCGGTCAAACACACTGAAATACGTAAAATACAATGGACACATTGGAAGTTATAGAAGAGAAATTGCAACAAGCCAGATCATTACTAGATGATGTGGCAAGTAGATTGACCTCATCAGAGATTAAATGCCGCTCTGCTGATATTGAGCATGTGGGGGAAGCACTAGCAGCCATTTCAGACATCCAGATATCAATTTATGAGCAGCGCCCTGACTTGAAACCAAAGTATCTTAACGATCTTGGAATAAATCGTGATGAAAATCATAATTTTGGTCGTATTCTTATCCAAAATGAACAGAATTTAAGCAAAAACAAACCAAATGAAGCAATTCAATTGCTTAATGAGTTTAAAGCGTCGAACCCACCTAAAGAATACGTAGAGATGGCTAATAGTGAAATCAACAGAATCAAGAAGTTATTCAGCGTATAACAAATTGTTAAAGTCGTTCGCTTCGTTCACTTGGACGTCCCACTGCTACGCAGCGGTCCGCCCCTTAACATCACGTTAGTACTCCATTCTAGATAGGATCATGAAGTGGTCAGAGTAAAGATACTCTGACCACATCTGATTAGTTGTTCGGGCGCGCACCACTGACCTAGATAAAGAAATCGACTCTTTGTGAATCGGCGATGGAGATCGGATTAAGTACAAACGCTTCAGCACCATCAAGTCGGCTTATCGCCACGCTTCTTTTTCAGTAACTCGTGATGATGGGACCCCTCACGCAGCATCTTCGATCCGCACGCCGGACAACGCTCCTCCTGACAGGGAATCCCTTGCCTATGAGGAATCTTCTCGCCGCACTTCGGACAAATGCAGATACCACCGGCACCCATTTCATGTCTACGATGCACAATCATATTTACACCTCAATATAGATTCTACTGATGCAGCCCGAACCTGGAACCTGCGTCAGCCGGGCACTTGATGATTCAACTCCGCTCAACTGGTAATCATAGCGCCATTGGAAAACCCAGTCCTGATGATGGCAGCCAAATTGAATCCCAGTGAACATCACGATAGGCTTCAAGTCATCAGCCTGTACCTCATCACGACACGACATCATCGGAGGCAGCACGATGGACCCACACCCGAGTTGGCGACAGCGGGATCATCTGATCAGAAGCATCAACAAGACCTGGGCCATGCTCCTCGAGGTGTTACCGCTCATACTGGGCGTTATCCTGCTGACAGGGCTGCTACTAAAACTCCTGCCGATCAAGGCCGCCGCTGGGTGGTTCGGCAGCAACGATATGCTGGATGCAGTTATCGGTGCGCTGGCCGGCAGCATCTCGGCAGGTCATCCCGCCACCAGCTATGTGCTCGGCGGTGAGTTGCTATCCAATGGGGTGAGCCTGGTCGCCGTCACTGCGTTTCTGATCAGCTGGGTCACTGTGGGAAGTATTCAGCTCCCTGCAGAGGCACTCATGCTCAGCTGGCGATTTGCCCTCCTGCGCAATCTCGTCTGTTTCCTCTTTTCCATCGTGATCGCCCTGCTGACTGTATTCACCTTGGCTATCATCGACTGACACATGGAGGGAAAACGGGCGAAAACGAGATTCAGAAGTCTGCATTTTTTGCTGCTGGTCATCGCCTGTTACGTCATCGCCTGGCTATACGACAGTCGACTGGCACTGGATATCCTCGGGTTCTCCGGCGGGTTGCTCTACAAATTGATACCCGCCCTGTTTCTTGTTTTCGCGATCATCTTCCTGTCCAATCTGCTGATAAGGCCCGACTGGGTCGGCAGGCATGTTGGCAAGGATTCCGGCGTCAAGGGTTGGCTCGTCGCCATTATCGGCGGGATACTCTCCGTGGGCCCAGTCTATCCATGGTACGCGCTGCTCAAAGACTTGAGAGCCAAGGGCATGAGGACCGCACTGATTGCGGTTTTTCTCTACAATCGCGGTATCAAGCTTCCATTGCTGCCACTCATGATTCACTACTTCGGGCTGGCCTACACAATCATACTGGCGCTCTACTTGACGATCTTCTCACTGCTTGCCGGCGTGATCATGGAGAGGTTTGGTGACGACGAAAATACTTGTTGAGCACCTGTTTATCAGCTGGTGACCACCAAAAACAGGGTCAGGGAGCAATTTAAACTAATATTAGTTACTGTTGCTCTCTGAAACGGATTTTCATTCAAACTCTCTGCTTACACTGATCTCCATCGGCTGCGTCCCACCCATCTATACTTACAGGTATAAGCGTGAAGATATCGACGGATATGGGCGGAATCGAGATGCCGAGTCAACACGGGGAACTGTGCTTCGAAAAATGTGGTGTCACAGCGGCGAAAATGGAGTAAACAACAGCCTGTTTCAACAGTCTGCCAGGGGAATTCCCCGATGCCTATCGCCGCACTGTTTGTTAGATTCTGAAGACCAGCCGGGCAGCAACGACGGCAAGGTCGAATGATGAAATTATGGGGGTGGTTATGGCAACCTATCAACGCATTTTGTGCGCTGTCGACTTCTCCAATACGAGTGAAGAGGCTTGTAAGCGCGCCGTGGAGCTGGCCGGTCTGTACGACGCGGAAATCAGCCTGCTTCATGTTGTGGAGTACTTTCCGGAAGATCGCTCCAATGAGTTCATTGCACCGGAATGTGATGATCCCGCGGGGTTTATGGAGAGCCAGGCCCATCTGGGTATAGACGAGCTGGCATCAAAGACAGGTTGCCAGGATGCGACCCGGCATGTCTTGTTCAGCCCCCACTCGGCGCGGAGTGAAATTATAAAATTCGCCAAGGAGAACAGCATCGACCTGATCATTTTGGGCAGCCACGGGCGTCATGGCATTGCCGTCCTGCTGGGTTCAACAGCGAATGGTGTGGTCGTTCGCGCATCCTGCGACGTGCTTGCGGTACGCGCCAAAGAATGAGTCCGATGCACTCGCATGAGATCAATGATGGCCGCCTCGATCGGCGCGCCGGCGATCCCGAGATTCCACCGGAGGAGCCGCCGGAGATGCCGCCGCCCGATATTCCGCCGGGTGTTCCGCCAGGCACTCCCGAGGAACTGCCCGAGGAGATTCCGCAGGAGATTCCTGGCGAAGAACCGGTCGAGATACCGCCCGGATATCCGCCCGAGGTTTCTGACATGACGGGGTCTGAGTAAATTTTCTCAGAGTAAATTTTCTCTGACCCCATTTGATTATATTTCGGACAAAATCTTTTCCAACCGATACTGAAACGATTTCCAGGTAGAGACCTCATCGTTGAGATCCGTATAAGGCTCTAGAGAATTCACATAGAAACGCTGTTGCTGTTGTATCTCCTGTATCGTGTCGTCCAGCTGTCGTGTCCTTTTGCTGAAGCCGCCGAGTAGCGCGTAGAGTTCCGCACCCATTGCGATTGCCGCCAACAGCAAGGGTTTCCAAATGGCACCTATATCGCCTAGTGAGAATGTGTACCATCCCGCTAAAAACACTCCGAATGCTGCACCTATGGTGATCGTGCTCAGGGCGGTGTTCGCGAAGTCGTTTTGGCGCTTGTGCCGGGACGAAGTGAGGAAAATTTCGATGGCACTGGCGATCGCGATCAGCAAGCCAAATATGAATGCGAGGGCGACATCGCCAGAGATCAGCCAGCTTACCGCGATCAGAATGCCGGCCGCCGCGGCCACGGCTTCCGCAATCATGAAGTGCTGTCTTGCGCGTTTTGCCATTTGCGACAGGCGCTCTATCGGATTGTTGAGTTCTTTTCCGAGATAGCGGTCGGAGCGCTCGCGTCGTTCCTCGGCCAGGGCATCGAGCGAGGCGGTGAAATGGGACAGGACCTCCCGGCGTTTGATCTCCGGTACCTCGGGCATGGTGATGCCGGGGGCACCGGTGACCTGTCCCGCCAGGTTTTCCATGGCGGCCAGCAGCGACTTGGATGAGTAGTCTGAGCCGGTGGCATCGCCGAACGGGGCCAGTACCTCTTCATAGGCGTAGTAGGGCTGGTAGAGGATCTCGGCGCTGTCCCAGTAGGTGCGCATGAACTGGGGATCGCTTTCGCTTCGGATATACTTTTCGATCACTTTGCGCGCCCGACGGCGGGCCGCTTCCAGACGGTCCTTCTCGGCCAGCTCCACGCGGGTGACGATGGGCAGAATGGCCAGGCTGCTCAGGTCCCGCTGGGCGACCACCGATTCGAGTACTGCGTCCACGCCCAGGATGCTTTGCCGGTTAAGCGTGAACATCGCGACCAGCCGGTCGGGCATGGCCACGGTGCAGATGCCGGAGGTGTCGCTGACCCCGGTGCGGCTGTCGATGAGGACAAAGTCGTAGTCGTTCTTCAGCCGGCCTTTGATGTGCTCGATGAGCAAGGCGCCGTCGAGACGCTGATAGAGGTTGTTCCAGTCGAATCCGTTGACGCGCTCGGCGTATTCCGAGTCCTGGCGGCCAGCGGGAATCAGATCGAGGCAACCCGTGTCGGGGAATTTCCAGTCCATCTGTACCGTGTATTCGCCGAGATCCGTGACCTCGTCCCACCAGGTGCGCTCTTCGAGGCCCTGTTCGGCCGGGGTCATCACTTCCGACGCATAGGACCACAGGAAGTCGATCAGCCCCGGGGTGTCTGTTAGCTCGGGATCGATCAGGAAGGGTCGGAAATAGCGATGCAGTCCCGGCGCTTCCAGATCCCAGTCGATGGCCAGTACACGGTAACCGTTGGCGGCCAGGATCCAGGCCACGTTGGCCAGCGCCATGGAGCGACCGGTGCCGCCCTTGTAGGAGTAAAAGGTGATGATGGTGCCGGGCTTGTCACTCATTGTCGGCGTCCTTGACCGGACCGCGAATCTTCGGCCGTTCCTTGGGCGCGCCGCCGCCGGGTGCCCGCCGCTGGACCGAGGATTCTGCGACGATGAGCTTGAGCAGGTCCAAGGCGACTCGCCGCAGATCCGCCACAAAAAGCTTGGGATCCTCCGATGCGGCTCTGACCAGAATACGACCGGCTGTTGCTTCGGGCAGCGTGATGCGGCTGGCCAACGTATTGCCGTCGGTAGCGGGAGCCGCTTCGGGTATCAACAGGGAACCTGTCCAAGCGCTGTTTTTGGTGAGGGATTGGAGCAGGTCCTTGACCGCCTGTCCGTGGTCCGTGCGGGCCACCGGATCGACGAGCACTACTACCAAGCGGTTTTTGCTGCTGTGCATACTCAGCTTGTCGGCGATTTCATCCGCGTTGGCGGTCACAGGAGAGATATACCTGGTCGAAAGGGTGAGGTTTTCGTCCTCTTCTTCTAGGCTCGCCAGCCATTCCGTGGCACCCGTGCTACTGAAGGCGCTGGTGGAAGTCTCCGGTGTGATGACAAACAGCACCAGGCGGGTGTCTCTGGCAGCGGCGGTGTCCTGCGTGGCGTCCTGTGCGGCGGCCAGGGGGGCTGCCGTCAGCGGGGGAGTGGCGAAGGCGTTGTTCACCTGCTTGATGCTGGGGGCCTGGGGTAAGGGTGCTGGGTGGTCGGGGAATTTGGCGATCAGGTCGTCGACGATGTCGTACAGGATGTCTTCATAGGCTGTTTTTGGGCTGCGTTTCAAGATCTGTCGCAGGCCTTCCTCTTCGTAGCGTTTCTGGTGTTTTGATGCTCTGAAGTTGATGCGCTTTGTCACGGCCGGCGGAAACTTGTGCCGTTGCAGATCCTGCATGCTGGCCCAGAGTACCGGCACAATACAGCGTGCGTTCTCCGCAGCGCCTTCGGCGTCGTATTGCACGTTGGCGCGGTCGAGAAAGACCTGGAACTCCTTGCCGCAATACTCCCGCTTGAAGTAGAGGGGGGTATAGACGCTGACACAGGCCCAGGAACTGCGCAACGCATCCGCCAGCTCGTTGGGCCAGTCGGCGCCGCTGGGGATGTCGTCGGTGTCGCGAAAACCGACCTCCTTGTTCTTGGCGGAATTGTCAAGACCCTCGCGAAATGCCACCTCCCGTCGGAGGTCTTTGTAGAATCGCACCAGATAGGCGTCGCTGGCGCCCCGTGCGTAGGAGAGGAAGAAGCGCGGTTGCTTGTTATCGGCCTCCGTTGGCATGTCCGTTTCTCCCGTAACCAAGGAAGTCTGGAGTGATGATCCCGACAGGTTTTTGTTCGTGTGGGAACTGCGCGAATGCAATCAGCCGCTGCCCAAGTCGGCTTCGGTGCGCATCCCCCTGATGGCGCTTTCTAGGATTAATAGTTCATTATCACCCCAAATACTAGCATAGGTGCGGCGGGGTCAGAGCTCGCAATGATGTCAGGTTTGACCAGCGGCACAAGGGGCTTGCGCTGCGCCTGGTGAGACCGATATACACCACGCGCCGGGGCGGGTATGAGCCGGTAGCAGGCACGGCTACGACACCCATGGATACCTTGATTTCAGGTGAAGGCCCGGTGCTTTAAGTATTTTATAGCCGCATGGCAGATTACCCCTTGATTCGGGTTGTGAAGGTTAGGCTGTAATCTATCGGTATACGTCGTACATAGCCCGGTCATTCCGAAATCCGTCTGGAAGATCCGCATGACATAAGAACGGGTTCCCCTGGACAGGTCTCTACTGCTCACGGACAAACAAGTGTCCTTGCAATACAGAACGCAACACCAACGGGTGTGCGTCTCACCAGGAATAAAATTCTGAATTCGTCGAAAATAATTACAAAATCAATTCTGCACACGACTAAGTCATTGATTCTCTAGTGGTGGCACGAATGATGCCCATGATTTACTGATCCGAAAGTAATATAGGCAACACTGAGAGCCCCAGGGATGGTTCGGACCAAGGCGTGACGCGAAGGCAATGGCAGGCCCATGGCAAGCGTCGCAACGCAGAGCAGAGCCGGAGCATCCCTGGGGCTCCCTGCGGGCTTGCCTATATTACTTTCGGATCAGTAGTGAAGCTTGTCTTCTTGAACGACTCAGCACTAACAGGATACGGGCTTTGTGAACAATAAGATTTGGGTTCTTCCATCCAGAGTAAAAGGTGAGCTTCGGCCGCTGCTTCCGGCGATGGAATTTGTTATGAGGCAATAAGCGTGAACAGTTATGTGTCGTACTTCGCTATCAGCGAGAAGCGTTGTGAAAATTACCGACAAAAAATTGCAGAACACACTCCTCCCAAAACAGAACATGACAAACGAATAATTCGCAACTACTTTCGCGCTCTGGTGAGGGATGATATTTTGCTGGCAGCGCTTCTTGATTTGGATTGGGATAATTTCGCGTGATCCTTTCGCGGATGTTTTGCCGGTAGGGATATTCCTGCTGTCGCGTTTGTGAGGGGTCGGTTTGGCCGAAATCAGCTGAGCCTGTCAAGCCATCTGTTATGCCAGAACAGTAAGCAGGCGCGCTTGCAGGTTTCATCCAGCAAAGGTTGATTGCCGTTACAGTAAACACCGTTGAGGACACAGGCATTGTTGAGCTTGAGTCCGGTCCTGCGTTTTTCGTCATAAAATTCATGGACGTCTTTCGAGATGGTGAACTCTTTACCGCAGAATTCAGCCATATGTTCCTTGATGAACTTGATGTCCTCCGTCTTGCCATTTTCATCCAAGGTACGCTCAATCTCGCTAATACTCTTCACTCGAACCCGAGAGGCGGACTCGAGTGACTCATCCGGGGTGAGCGAGTTGTGCTCTTGAATGGGATTTTCTGCTTTTATCGTTGCTGGTGCGTTTTTCACACCTTCGCTTGTGGTGCCGGCTTGTACCGGGATTGTGTTGTCGTATTCAGGTACCCGCTCCAACCAGGCATCTTTCCAGAAGATAAGGCAATTACGATCACATCCGGGGGAGTCTGTAATTTGCGAGCCATCGCAATGAGCGCCCGCAAGCAGCACAGTGTTCTTCAATCTAAGTGGTCGTTCCCTGACCTCATCATAAAAACGATCAACGACGGTATGCACTTTAAAGATCATGCCTTCGAATGGATCCATGACACTTGGCACATAGGACATTCCCTGGCAACGCCCCTCTGGAGTCAGGGTTTTTCTGATATCGGTGCGACTCTTTACGCGGACTAATTCGCCCTCTTTCAGTCCAAGAGGTTCTGGATGAACCTCGGCTACTGCAGGAGGGATCGGAATCAGGCCAAGGCGACGTCCGAGTTTTTCAAATTGCCAAAAGACTTTCTTGCGAATACGTTTTCCGATCAGTCTTAAAGAGAGCTTAAAACGCTTATACGAGCTTTCCTGTTCTTTTAGGCTCTCAAGGGTGTCGATGAGCTGACATAAAAATTGGCTGTCTGTGTTGTGTTGCGGGGTTTCTGACATATTGGTGTGAATGAATGTTGGGTATGTAGTGGAACGAATCTGATTCCCGAGAGATTCATGAGTGGTTGTTCCTCATGCTGCCACCTTCTCTCAGTTTCTCTGACAGGCTCTGCGATATGAATTCGGCATCCTACCCAATCAGTACCATAAAGGGTGAAAACTGCGCATGCGACCTTACGTCTTCGATCATGTATAGCGTTCGAATTCGGATATCCTTAAACCGTCGGCTGTCCTCCGCGCCACGAGCAGAATCTATTTAACTATCATACGGAGTCAGCGTAAACATACGCTGACTCCGTATTCGAGTGCCTTCCAGGATTAAAAGTTCATGAGGCAGGCAGATAATAGCATGGGTGCAGCTGTGACTGCGATTTGCATTCCAATAGCAGCTCGCATGGCATCACTTTCTAGATGGTTATCTGCGCCTGTCATGGCGCTGTGTCTGTAGGCCCTGTGTATTTGAATCGAGTGAACCTGCACTTTGTCGGGACTCTATCTGTACCGACGCAAAACCCACAGTATTGTGATAGGTTCTAGAATGAGTCTATGGAATTCCACAGCGGTATACGTATCCGATGCCTGGCGGCTGCAGCGCCTATCGTGTTGAGCGGCGGAAATCATATTCGTATCCGTGTGCTTGGTTTGAGCCTGCTGCTATTGCCCTGGCTGGCGAGTGGGAAGACACTCATGGAGTTCGATTCCGTGTCTAATTCACAAATTCGACATGCCATCACCCTGATGAACAATTTCGCGGTGCGCACCGGCCTCGATTCAGATCAGCCCGTGCGGCGCTATCTGTGGACCGATGCCTTCGCGGTTTGCAACTACCTCGGGCTGGCGCACAGCACCGGCGACCGGCGCTTCAGGAATCTCGCGCTGCGTCTGGTGGATCAGGTACATCACAATTTAGGGCGGCATCGGCAGGATGATCCGCGACATGGATGGATCAGCGGACTTGCTGAGGGGGAGGGCGAGGCCCACCCGACCCGGGGCGGATTACGTATCGGCAAACCGCTAACCGAACGCGGCGCAAGGGATCCCTTTGACGAGCGGCTGGAGTGGGATCGGGACGGTCAATACTTCCACTACTTGACCAAATGGATGCACGCCCTGGATCAACTCAGCCGGGCGACGGGTGAATCCCGTTACAATCTCTGGGCTCGCGAACTGGCCGCTACGGCCCATGATGCCTTTGTCGAGCCTCCTGCAAGCGGCCAGCCGACACGCATGTACTGGAAGATGAGCATCGACCTCAGCCATCCGCTGGTCTCCTCCATGGGACAGCATGATCCTTTGGACGGCTATATCACCGCCCTGCAATTGCAGACGACGGCAGCCAGGCTCCAAGCGTCGTCGAGTGCACCTGATCTGACGGAGAGCATCCACCAGTATGAGACCATGGCGAATCAAACCCGCTGGGCCAGCCCCGATCCGCTTGGTATCGGCGGTCTGCTGATCGACGCCTATCGGGCGACGCAATTGAAACGACTGGGTGCGCCGACGGATGCTCAATTGGTGGCAAAACTGCTTGGCGCGGCACTGGCCGGCCTGCGCTACTACGTCGCCAACGGAGAGATGCAGGCCCCGGCGGAATACCGCCTCGCCTTTCGTGAGTTGGGCCTTGCGATCGGCCTGGAGGCGACCGAGCGTCTCAGCCAAGAGGTCGGCCAGAAGAGTACAACAGAGGAACAGGAGGTCAGGCATGAACTCAAGGCGCTGAGCCACTATTTTCCACTCGGCAGGCAGATCCGCGAATTCTGGTTGGATCCCGCGCATCGGCAGGCCCAGACCTGGAGTGAGCATCAAGACATCAACGAAGTCATGCTGGCGACCAGCTTGGTGCTCGATGGTTTTCTTGAACTCAGAATGATGGAATGATCATGAACCGGATGTGTTGAAACTGTGAATAGGACAGCAATGAAATAGTGAAAAATCAGGAGTTGTTGGTATCGTGTCTTGTGTCCTCAAGGAATCAACTGCTATAGGCTGTTCATCATCTTTTAACATCAACAAGGAGTCACTAACTGTGATTGAAACTGTTTGCACGACCCACTTGCAGCAAATCAGTTTTAATAAAAAATGAGAAGCATTATGAAAATTGACGATTCCAATACTATACAAGATCCGATAATGCGCGTGCTTGCGCTGACCTCCGCCATACTCGGCCTGATTTTGATTTGTTTCGGCATCTGGGCATTGGCAGGTGCCGTTTATGTCACATGGGAGTTGTTCACCAATCCTGACAGCATCACCTACTTCGCAAACTATTTCATACAGACAGCCAAGCTCACGGCCCGCTTGACCCACGACGGCGACAGCCTGGCCCATCTACTGTCATGGTTCACGGTGGTGTTGCTACTGCTGTTGATCGGGAAATTGGGAGACTGGTGCATCACCTCTGGAGCTCATCTGATGATGTTCGGAAAATCACGCAGAGGGAGCGACAACTAGTAGCTGTAATTGAATTGCTGGAGAAGGTCCGAATATCTTTAATACCGTTGTGAAACTTCCCTGACAAAGAGTAGATATCTACAGCCTATCATCTCACATGAGTATTGATGTCTCTTCCAGAGAATCACTTGATTTTGGGTGCTGCCTGGGTCTTAATTAGCAGCACGGAAAGCAACGCGTACCACAATCACGGCTTTTCGGACATGTAACTACTTTAAATGCATATCAATAGGATAGTGTGTTAATAGTGGTTAAAGATCAAGGATGAAAATGCAAAAACCAATCATACATACTCCCTTGTTTCATACCTCAGGCATTTAGCAAATTTAGGGCTGCGAATATGGAAGAAGCAAAGGAATAGCATTTAGCGACCTTGTTCACGCATCCAACTCATCGTTTTTCACAGATTATGAGTGTGATGAAAGTGAATAAATCAAACCATCAACTCACGCGGAAGTCGGCACTATCGCACAACCTTCGCTGAGTTATATCATCAGGGTCAATACACTCAAGGATTACGCGGTGTTAAAGAAATTAAGAGTTGCTGCGGTGCAAATGAATTGCCAGCCCGGCGAAGTTGAACAGAACCTGACGCATGCGCAAAACATGGTTGTAACCGCCGTAGAACAGGGCGCTGAACTTGTGCTTCTACCTGAACTGATGCCCGGCGGCTTTTTGATGACAGAGGATATATGGAATTCGGCGGATACTATTGATGGTCATTTCGTTAGCTGGCTACTCAGCACTGCCCGCCACAATAGTATCTATCTGGGTTGCAGTTTCCTGGAAGTGGAAGGCGAGGAGTTTTACAACACATTTGTCCTCGCAAGTCCTGAAGGCAAGCTTGTAGGTCGTGTGCGAAAAAACCCGCCTGCCTCCGTAGAGTCCTATTTTTATAAGGCGGGATCTGATAGGCATGTTATTGAAACGGAGCTTGGTCGGATCGGGGTCGGCATATGTTACGAAAACCTCCTCTATGAGCAAATGTGTCTCCTGTATCACGAAAATATCGACCTGCTCTTGTCGCCATTTGCTGCGGGTAGGCCAAAACCATTTATTCCGGGTGACATCAAACGCTTTGACGACATGATAAGAAATAGTAGAGCAATATTCACTGAAACCCTGGGTGTACCTGTTGTCATGGCAGACAGAGTCGGGGAGCTGGATACTGATCTCCCGGGAATGTTGCCGCATTTAAAGAGTAGTTTTTCCGGTCTATCGTCTATTGTGGATTACGATGGCACGATAAAGGAAGAGCTTGGTGGTGAAGAAGGCGTCATTGTGGCGGATGTGCAAATTGGGCATTCTGACGAGCGAAAAAGTGAACCAAAGCGTTACGGCAAAATGTGGGGCATCCCTGTTCCGTGGTATGCATTTATTTGGCCGATGTCACAGAAATGGGGTGAGAAAAGCTATGCTGACAACTCTAGAAGAAGAGAAAAAGCATTATCGATCAGTGAAGGTTCAGAATATATGGCGCCTTAATATGTCCATCCGACTGATGCCGAATAGTGGCATGGCTGATGACAAACATTCAGGATCGAAAAAGTGCGAATCACCATAATAAGGCACGGAAAGCCCGATTTTGAGTGGCACCGAAAAGTAGGTGGATCAGATTTTCGAAGCCTCGAGCGTGCCTATGACTCGGCAGGTATTGTCGGTATGCCGCCTGAGGAGTCACGGATACTGATGAGCCATCATGAGATCATTGTCTGCAGTGATTTACCGCGTTCAATACAATCGGCACAAGCCCTCGGCGCCACTGCTATACACTATACATCCCCAATATTCAGAGAAATGAACCTGCCATATTTCGATCGTCTGCCTTTGAACCTTCCTCTCAAGTATTGGGTGGTTGTGCTTAGAACACTTTGGGTTCTTGGATTCTCGAAGAACACCGAGTCATTTTCAAAGGCGAGGTCTCGGGCGAAGAAAGCTTCAATCATTCTCACCGAACTGGCAGCCGAACATGGCAGTGTTCTCTTTGTGGGTCACGGATTCCTCAATCACTACGTCGCGAAGGCGCTCTTGGCGGCAAACTGGGATGGCCCCAGTAGCCCGGGTAAAAAATACTGGGGATTCGGCACTTATGAATATGCAGGAACATGACAATGAGTTCAAGCCATTTGCTACGCTCCCTCGTACGCCCAGCACTCCGTGACATGTCGCGTGTGGTTTGGTCATTGTTGCGTATGGCGCTGCTCACTTGCCGCTGCTTGACTCGGTGTTAAAAACAATGCAAATCAAATCTCCCGTTTGGATAATTACGATGTCACACGATGGTGATAATGATAAGGCAATTGTACGGCCTGCTTCACATGACAAGCCCATTGTATCTGCTGAATATATTGCTAGAAGTGAATCTGGATATTCAGGCTGATTGTTTGTTTGCTTAGATATCCGATCCTGCAAATGTGCGGGATTGCATTTTTATCGGGTACGGTATGCCTCTCACTTTGTCGTGCTCTGCCAGGGTACGTATTCGAGCCGAAGCTCAGCCAGACGCGCCTCAAATTCCTTGGCGTAGGCTTCCGCAGGTCCGATAACCTCGGGCTCGAGGTCTGCTAGTAATTGTTCATAGCTGGCGTAGCGGTAAACAGGCTTCAAAATGGAGTCGGCGACTAGAAAGCTGTCGGACATCGAGGGCATCTGTGCCGTCTCATCCATGATCAACTTGATCGGCAGTGAGCGCAGGTTGTCGGTGATTTTGGTCAGTTCCTGTACCACCGCCCTGGCGTCCGTCACGTCGGCTATTACAAAGCGGGACATATATGCCAGCGTCATGAGTGTATCCAGGGTCGTCTTTGATGCCTGCGGATCGAAGTCGAACATGATCGGGAGGAGGTCGTGCCGCTTTCTGAGCGCGTCGCGCACGGCGTGTAGTACCTTGAGCCTCTCAGGAGTGAAGCGCCCGATGATCAATACGCCCCTGCTCCCCAACGTATCGATGATCCTGCGCAGCTTGTCGCTACGGGATAGCATATAAATGAGTTGAGCGACCTCGATATCATCCACCCAGGCTAGGGGCAGGCCCGAGGCGGTGGCGATCACGAGGTCCGACTGTACGGTGCTGTCGTCTGTTTTTACATCCCAGGCCGCGATACCGTAGACCTTGCAGCCGATGAGTGTTGCACCACGCAAATCAGTCTCCACAAAGGAAGCCAGGCTGAGCGTGGCATCCGTGAGGTCGGCACCAGAGAGGTTCACCCCGTAGAACCCTGCGCCGGTCAGGTCTGCATTCCGTATGGAAGCACCGCTGAGGTCGGTTTCGTTCAGATATGCCCGGATTAACTCGGCGTTGTTGAAATTGGCGCCGGACCAGTTGGCCAGGTCGAGGTTGGCGCTGCATAGGAAGGCCCCTGTCAGATCGGCCTGCTCGAGATTTGCATGGTACAGGTAGGCCCCGCTGAAGCTCACATCGTGAAGTTTGGCACCTCGAAGGGCTGCTCCCTGGAGATCGGCGGCCCTTTAAATTTGCCCCGGTGAGGTTCAGATCCGACAATTCAGCATTACTCAGGCGAACCATACCGTCGTAACTCAGTCGCCAAGAGTTCCACGCTTTAACACCATCCTTCAGCCTTGCCAGGTGGTCCGGTTTCATGAAGTTCCCCAACAGGTCGCTTAATAGTGCCCGACGGGGCGCCTGTCCCCAGCAGGTCGTATAAGGCAATTGGTCATATTTTCACTGCCCGCAATCCAATGGGATGGTTCTGGTGAATGTTCGTTGCCGGCTGAAACGGGCTTTAAAGCTGGGTTCAACCGGTAACTGATGTGATACAGCGCCCGCAGGAGAATGGTGATTGACACGGGCGACCGGTGACGCAAATTTTCTGTTCATGTCCCGCTCCGGTGCCGCTATGCGACGTTAAGTCAATCACCTCCCACGGTCAGTGGGAAGGGTACTCGAATCAAGCCTTGCCCATCTTGGATTCGGCCTGCTGATCCTCCACATAGAGTTCCACTCGGTTCCTGCCATGATCCTTGGCCTGATAGAGGGCGTGATCGGCACGCAGCAGGATCTCCTCGTACTTGTCATCCTCGTTCTGGATGGCGCTGATGCCGATACTGACGGTCATGGGAATCTCACCATTTTGGTCACGATACGGCTGTTTCCTGATGTTGCTGCAGAGGCGATCGGCCAGCCACTTTGCGCCCACGATGTCCGTCTCGGGCATCAGGATGACGAACTCCTCGCCGCCATAGCGTGCCAGTAGATCCTGGACACGGATGGTGGATTGGCAGATGGTGGCGATGTGCTTGAGGACCTGATCGCCGACGCTGTGGCCGAAGTTGTCGTTGACTTTTTTAAAGTGGTCGAGGTCGAGCATCAGAAAGGAGAGCGGGCGGTTGAACCGTTTGGCGCGTACGAACTCGCGCTCGCCGAGTTTGTTCAGCTCGCGCCGGTTGGCGGTGCCGGTCAGATCGTCGGTGACGGCGTGCTCCTGAAGCTTGATGTAGGCCAAATGCTTCTGTGCGGCGGTTTTGGCGAAGAGATAGCTGATTAGCGCCGTGATCAGGAACAGCGAGAGGTAGATACTTGTCGTGATGATGACCCGTTTGGTCGAAAGCTCCTGGATCTGGGGGTGCGAGATTTTGGAGACCAGGATCCAGTAGGGGTCGTTCTCGTGTTGGATGGCGGCTTCGTCCGCCAGAGCCAGGTTTTCCAGTGAGCCGAGGTGTTCCCGGTGTATTAGGTAGGCTTTGCGGAAAACATAGAGGCCGTCATCCGCAACAAAAGTTCCACTGTAATTGTCGTATATTGCCGACCAGACTTTCGGGTGCCTCTTGGCAAAGGTGACTTTAGAGTCGAACATGAATCCCCACAGAATATCCTCGGGTATGCCCATCAACCAGTAGCCTTCCGGATTTAACATCACGGTGTTCCCCAACAGCGGTTTGAAAAGCCCTGACAGTCGGTTGAGCAGTTCGGCCGGGTCGTAGTTGAGGACGACAATGCCGCGCTTGACGCCATAGCCGTCGAAGACCGGGGTGACGAAACGTATCGTGGGCTGATAGGGCTTGACGATCTCTCCGTTTTCCATGTCCAGGTCGAGGGGGGAGATGTAGATATCGCCCTGTGAGAGTTCGCGCGCCTTACTGAAATAGTAGCGATCGCTCATGTTCTGCATCTCGATTTTTGGGACGATGATCTGCCGGCCGCGGGTATTGTTGACTCTGACCAGCTCCTGGCCGGTATTGTCCAACAGTCGGATCTTCAGGTACTGGGGCTTGCGCCTGACGAAGAGTGCAAATTCACGGGAGAGATGTACCCGGTTCGCCATGTTGTCTTGGTGCAGGAATTTTCTCAGGGTCTCGCCTTCCGACAGCACCATCAGATCAGTCAACTTCTGTTCGAGCAGCAGTGTGGTCATGTCGCAGGCGCTCTTCAGGGTGGCGGCCTCTCGGATGACTATGGTCTGAAGTTCGAAGTCCTGGGATACCCGGTTAAAGGCATAAAAGATGACAGAGAGCAGCACCAGGGTGGGAACAAAAAGGAGCAGAAAGGTGCGCAGCAGTAGCTTCCTTGAAGGATAGCCATCCGTCGTTCGGTGGACGATGTTGTCGTTGCTTGTCATCGTAGGTTGGGCTTTGTGGCCTGGCCGCGATCTTTCCAGGTGTAGGGTGACAACTTTGCCGGGTCCGGGGGCAGGCGTGAGATATGGTCGGCGAGAGCCTCGTAGTCGCTGAGCTCCAGGTCCCTGATCGTCTTCATCATCTCCCGGTTGGCATTGCGGCGCTTACCCTCCCGTATCCACTGCAACTGGCGCAGAATGTAGTTGTAGTGCTGCCCCTGGATCAGCGGATAGGCCTTGTCGGGATAGCCCTGGCCCCGTTCTCCGTGGCATTCGGTACAGAGCTCACGGTACAGAGACTCGCCCTGTTCCAGGGCGGTGCCGGGTCCCTTGCCGGTGGCGCTGGTCATCTTCAGGTTTTCGATGTAGGCCGCCACATCGGATATTGCTTGGGTCCCGCCGATCTCTTCGGGAATCGCATAGGGGTACATGGAGGGGTTGTCGCGGTTTTTTGCACGGATGTCGGCCAGCTGTTTGATGGTGACCGAGCGGTGTTGTCCGGCGATTTGCGGATAGGCGCCGTTTGGCGTGCCCCAGCCTTCGGGCATGTGGCAGACCGCGCAGCCTTCATAGACCGCTGCTCCATTGACGATGTCCGGTGTCAGCCGTAAGGCCTCGTCACGCTCGAGCTGCGCCTCGTTCCATCCGCCATGGCAGGGAAGCACACACAGGAGTGATGTCAGCAGGACAGGGAGTAGCGGAGGCGATGAACGCAACGGCACAGGTCGCTCCTAAAGGGTCACGTAGAAAGTGGGACGTTGAAATCCCTTTTCATACCCTGAATTTAGAATAGCAATCCGACCCGGGTGCGACAAATCCACAGCTTCTTGGCTTGTGTGGAGCTTTACGATTTTTCTTTAAAATAAGGATTTCGATGTTCTATTTCCTGTACTGGCAGGACGAGCAGGTGTTTGTCAGTGCGACAGAGCCTCCTCACCCCAGATCTTTTCCAGATACTGGTCGCGACCGGAGTTCCAGCGGTAGAAGTGGTAGCGGATGGGATTCTTTTTGTAGTAGTCCTGATGGTACTCTTCGGCCGGATAGAAGGGGCCGGCATCGCGTATCGGCGTCACAATGGATTTGTCGTAACGGCCACTTTCATTAAGCGCCTTTAAGGAAGCCTCCGCCTGGGCCCGCTGTTCGGGGGTGTGGGTGAAGATGGCGGTGGTGTATTGATGGCCCCGGTCGACGAACTGGCCGCCATTGTCGGTGGGATTGACCATCTTCCAGAAGGCATCGAGCAGTGCGTCATAACTGATCTGCTTCGGGTCGTAGTAGACCTCGACACTCTCCAGGTGTTGAGTGGTGCCGCTTGAAACTTGTTTATAGGTGGGGTTGTTGAGGCTTCCTCCGGTATAGCCGGAGATCACCTTCTTCACCCCGTGGAGTTTTTCGAAGTCCGACTCCGTGCACCAGAAGCAGCCGCCGGCGAAGGTGGCGACCGCCAGGCCGGATGTGTCGTCGGTGACTTTCTCAACGGACTGGGCCAGGGGAGTGTACATCAGGCCGATGAGCAGAAAGGAGATGAGCAGTTGGTGTGAGCGGGTCATGATGTGTTGCCTCCTGGAATCATTGAACTCATAGACCGGCGCTTGTGAACGGCGTTCCAGGCGTGATAGAAATGTGATATTCGATTTACGAGCCGAATCCGGCCATTGCCGTCTTTCCAAACACCACTCATGCTCTACTTTGCTTACGGTTCCAACATGTCGCTGGCGAGACTGCGCCACCGGGTGCCTTCGGCGCGTCGGCTCAGCGTTGGCGCCTTGAGCGGTCACCGGCTCTGCTTCCACAAGGTGAGTCATCGCGACGGCTCGGCCAAGTGCGATGCTCTGGAGACCGGCCTGTCGCAGGACCGGGTCTGGGGTGTGGTCTACCGTATCGCGCCGGAGGAGCGTGTGCTGCTCGACCAGGCCGAGGGCCTGGGGCAGGGCTATCAGCGGGCCTGGGTCGATCTGAGTCTGCAAAGCGGGGAGGATTGCCGGGCGTTTCTCTATCGAGCCACCCTGATCGACCAGCGGCTGGCGCCCTTCACCTGGTACAAACAGCATGTACTGGTCGG
This sequence comes from Candidatus Thiodiazotropha sp., assembly GCA_037384425.1. Lineage (GTDB taxonomy): Bacteria > Pseudomonadota > Gammaproteobacteria > Chromatiales > Chromatiaceae > Thiodiazotropha. Next base: position 97,237 of record JARROA010000014.1, read on the forward strand.
GGCGCGGGAAAACGGTCTGCCCGAGGATTATGTTCGTCTCATCGAGGCCGTCTATGCGCTGCAGGACGCGGACCGGGAGCGGCATCGGAACGAGACACGGATTCACCATGCGCTGGCGCATGATCTCGATGATTGATGCGAAATATTTAATCCAGCCCGAAATCGACGACAGCACCCGGGCAAGCTGCTAAAGTTTCCAATTTTATTCGGGGCCGCAGCGCCCCATTTCCGACCTGGAGCCCTCGATGTCAGAGACACCGAAAATCATCGTGGTTGGCGGCGGCGCCGCCGGCCTGGAACTCGCCACCCGGCTCGGCAGGAAGCTCGGCAAGCGGGGCAGGGCGGAAGTCACCCTGATCGACGCCACCCGCACTCATATCTGGAAACCCCTGCTGCACCAAGTGGCGGCGGGCACCTTCGATCCAGCCCAGCATGCCCTCGAATATCTGGCCCACGCGCGCTGGAACCACTACCGCTTTCGCCTCGGCGCCATGTCAGGGCTCGATCGGGTGGAGCGCAAGGTGATCGTGAATCCCCTCTACAACGACAAGGGGGAGGAGCTGATCCCGAGCCGCAGCTTCGCCTACGACTATCTGGTCTTTGCCGTCGGCAGTGTGAGCAACGATTTCGGCATCCCCGGCGTCAGCCAGCACTGCCTGATGCTCGATACCAAGTCTCAGGCCAACGCCTTCCAGCAGCAGCTGCTGGAGTCGCTGATTCGCGCCAACACCCAGAGCGCCCCCCTGCGCGAAGGCCAGCTGGACGTGGCCATCGTCGGCGCCGGCGCCACCGGCGTGGAGCTGGCGGCGCAACTCCACCAGGTCACCCGACAGATCTCCCAATACGGCTTCGAGACCATCGAGCCCGACCGCCACATCCGCCTGCATATTCTCGACGCCGGACCGCGTATCCTGCCGGCCCTGCCGGAGAAGCTCTCGGCCCAGGTGCAACAGGAGCTGGAGCGGCTGGGTATCCAGGTGCATGTTTCGGAGAAGGTCACCCAGGTGACGGAGGAGGCGGTGCACACCGAATCCGGGCTGGTGATACCGGCCGCCATCAAGGTTTGGGCCGCCGGTATCAAAGGGCCCGATTTCCTGGCTGAACTCGGGCTCGAGGTCAACCGCATCAATCAGCTGAAGGTGGGTGGGGATCTGTTGCTGGAGGACGACGACCGCATCTACGCCATCGGTGACTGCGCCGCCTGCGTCATGAACGAGCGCGGCGACCTGGTGCCGCCGCGCGCCCAGGCAGCCCATCAGCAGGCGTCGTTCGTGGCCAAGGCGCTGGGCAAACGGATCAAGGGACAGCGCTTCGACAAGCACTATGTCTACCGGGATTACGGCTCCCTGGTGACCCTCGGCCGCTACAGCACCGTGGGCAGCCTGATGGGGGCGATCACCGGCAGCGTGCGCGTCAGCGGCTGGATCGCCCGTTGGGTATATCTCTCGCTCTACAAGATGCACCAGCTGACTCTGTTCGGCTGGTGGCGCACCGGGCTGACCACCCTGGCCCGCATGTTGCGACGGAGCGTCGATCCGGCGATCAAGCTGCATTGAGGTCGTGAAGCTGGGGCTCCCTACTATGGATTGACGGTGCGGCAAGCCGCACCCTACGGCTTGATCACGCAGTGCCACACCGATACACAGCTTAAGTATTCCCCCCACTGGGATTTAAATTATGAGGCGTGGCCCCACCCTACACGATGAGCAAAGGGGCGGGACTTGATTCTCTGAGGATCGGCTAGTATTTCCTCTATGCTCGATTAGGAGCGGGAGGAGTCACATGACCAAACACTACAGAGGAAGCTGCCACTGCGGCGCCATCAGGTTCTCCTTCGAGGGTGACGAGATCGTCAGGGGCCTGCGCTGCAACTGTTCGTTCTGCTCGCGCAGGGGGGCGATGATGTCGCCACAGGCAATTCCGGAATCGGACTTCCATATCGAGGCAGAGGAGGGCGCCCTGGGTCTCTACCAGTTCGGCGCAAAGACGGCCAAGCACTACTTCTGCACGCGTTGCGGCATCTACCCCTTTCATGAGACCGCTCGCGCGCCCGGACACCTGCGGGTCAATCTTGGCTGCCTCGAGGATGTGGACACCTTCAGTCTGGAGGCGGATGTGTTCGACGGCAAACATCTGCTGTAGCGGCCTCGGCGCAGCGACGGACCCGCACTGGCCAGAGCCTGCCTTTTATGGCTCAACGCGCAGAAATTGGCAGCCCGGATGGAGCGAAGCGTAATCAGGGGGGTGGTATTGCCTATCCCGGGTTCCGCTTCGCTCCATCCAGGCTACCTGTCCGGTGCTTCGAAGCAGCGGTGGGTTGACGTTCCCGCGTGGGGGCAAGGACTACACTAATGGATGAGCGTGGCGACGAAGGAAGCATGATGCACGACCCTTTCACCAATGAGGTTTCGCGTGATGTCTGGCGCAGGAAATACGCCCTGCACGATGGGACCAGTCAGCGTGAACAACGGGTCGATGAGACCTGGCATCGGGTCGCCCGGGCGGTGGCTTCGGTGGAGGGGGGCGATGCGGCGCTCTGGTCCCAGCGTTTCCAGGAACTGCTGCGCGATTTCCGATTCCTGCCGGGGGGACGCATTCTGGCCGGAGCCGGTACCGCGCATCATGTGACCCTCTTCAACTGCTTCGTCATGGGTGCTATCGAGGATTCGATGGACGGCATCTTCAACGCTCTGAAAGAGGGGGCGCTGACCATGCAGCAGGGCGGCGGCGTGGGCTACGACTTCTCGACCCTGCGCCCCAAGGGCGCCCCCGCCCGGCATGCGGGCACCATCTCCTCTGGCCCGGTCTCCTTCATGCGTATCTGGGACAGCATGTGCGAGACCCTGCTCTCCACCGGCAACCGGCGTGGCGCCATGATGGCGACCCTGCGCTGCGATCATCCCGATATCGAGACCTTCATCGAGGCCAAACGGGATCCGCGCGAGCTGCGCAACTTCAACCTCTCGGTGCTGGTCAGCGACGCCTTCATGGAGGCGGTCAAGTGTGACCGGGAGTGGGCGCTGCGTTTCCCGCTGTTGCCCGACGAGTCGGTCGCGGCGGATGTCTCCATGCTATGGCCGGGACATCGGGAACCCGTACCCTGCCGTGTTTATGCCCGTGTCTCTGCGCGGGAGTTGTGGCGCAAGCTCATGCGCGCCAGCTATGACATGGCCGAACCCGGGGTGCTCTTCATCGACCGCATCAACCGGGAGAACACTCTCCGCTATTGCGAAACCATCGGCGCCACCAATCCCTGTGGCGAAATTCCGTTACCGCCCTACGGCGCCTGCGATCTGGGCTCCCTCAATCTCACCGCCTATGTGCAGCGTCCCTTCACCAATCGCGCGGTGTTCGACGAGACGGCCTTTTTCCGCGATGCCGCCATCGCGGTACGCTTTCTCGACAACGTGATCGATCTCTCCCAGTTCCCACTGCCGGCGCAGCGGCAGAAGGCGCGGCAGACACGGCGTCTCGGACTGGGTGTTACCGGACTCGGCGATCTGTTGATGATGCTGGGTATGCAATACGCCGATACGGCCTCGCTGGAGTGGGTCGCTCGCCTCTTCGAGCGGCTGCGCGACAGCGCCTATCACGCCTCCTGCGACCTGGCCCAGGAAAAGGGGAGCTTTCCGCTGCTGACCACCGATGACTATCTGGCTGGCGACTTTGTGCGGCGCCTGCCGGAGGAGTTGCGGCGTCGAATCGCCGAGGGAGGGATTCGCAACAGCCATCTGCTGGCCATCGCCCCCACCGGCACCATCAGTCTGCTGGCAAACAATGTGTCGAGCGGGCTGGAGCCGGTGTTCGACTACACCTATCAACGCAGCCTGCGGCTGGCCGAGGAGAACAATCGGCAGGTCGAGGTGGAGGACTACGCCTGGCACTTGTGGCGATCGCTCGGTGATGAGGCCATGCCGCCCCACTTCGTCACCGCGAAGGAGGTCTCACCCGAGGACCACCTGGCGATGCAGGGACGCATTCAGCCCTACATCGACAACGCCATTTCCAAAACCATCAATATTCCCGAGAACACCGACTTCGAGCGTTTCAGCACCCTCTATGCAAAGGCCTATCATCTGGGCCTGAAGGGCTGCACCACCTTCCGGCCCAATCCCATTCGCGGCCATGTGCTGATCAGCGAACCGGCGAGTCGGGAGAAAGAGAGCTGTTGTATGACCGATTAGGGGTCAGATCGCACTGGCACTTTAATTTAAGAGGATAAAATCGTAAATGGGACGTCGCTCACTGCAAATCCACACAAAATAGAGGTCGCATGGTTGAGTTTTCTCAGTACGGCAAGCCGCACCTTGCTGATCCTCCAAGGACGTAGGGTGCCGCTTACCGCATCGAAACACAGTTTAAGTATGCGCCAGTCCCCTCGAAGCCCTTATTCCCCCACAGCCTCTCCGTTAAAAGGACCCTTGCGCGCTGATATATATCCTCATAACGAAATCCGGAACAGAAGACAGCAGGCGGTTTGGGGTCAACCCATCCGCCAGGTGAGCGAGCATGATTTCACTACCGAGTGGACGCATCGCAGGCATTACCAGCATTCGCGCGCGCTACCATGCGTTACGCCTGAACCATCGCGTTACGCACGATACGCCGCGCTATGAATTGCAGCGGATGGTCGACATCGTTGTCGGTCGCTCTTCGCAGCAGTGGCTGCCGGGCAATCCACCCTATGTGTTCAGTGGTCAGACGCTGGACAAGCTTCCCGGATTGTCGGACTGGACGGCGGACGACCGGGAGGCGTTCGATGCCTGGTTGCAGCAGGATACGCAGGTGCGCGAGATCGACGCGGTGCGTCGGCGCGTGGTACAGGATGAGTTGCCGCTGGTGGCTCATGAATTCGACTATACGGAGCATCTCTACAGTGCGCTGAAGCGGCGTATAGAGCGTCTGGACATGCGACGTGCGTCGCCACATCAATGGCGGCAGACCCTGTTGAACAAGCGACGCTACGGTATCCGCGACGAGGAGCTGGAATGGTCCGGACTGATGGCCTTCCTCAGCGATGCCCAGCGTCGGGGGGAGCGCTTCATCAGCCGGGCGACATTGCTCGAACGGATCGACTTTTCACCCATTCGACTGTCGCTCAGTAACGAGCTGGCGAGCGACAAGGGGTGCCATCTCGATTTCATCGAAGTGAAGCAATCCCAGTCCCTCAACCTCATCGGCGCCGTGAGGCGGATCGCCGGCCCGGCAGAGGTGAGCGTTCTGCGCTATGTGGATACGCTGCACTATTACAAGGTCGGCTATCTGAAACACCGTGGCGGGGCGTCGGACGGCAGCCCGCAATGGTTCCTGCTGGATACCATCGGTAATCTGATTCCCGCCTCTAAGCAGGCGCTCTACTTCGCCAGCCCGCAGGCCGCCTTTCGCGCCGCCGGCGAACATGCCCTGCAGCACGTGGGCCTGCCGGTCGCCTATACCACCTGTAGCCGATACGAGCACAAGACCCTGTGCGGTGGCGATGACTACCGGGAGTGGCTGCTGACCCTGCCCGACTATCCGATCTCCTACTACAACAAGCACTACTACGAGCGTAATCTGCTGCTTCACTTCCGTACCAAACAGCGCCGTGATCTGCAGGGGCGTCGGCTGTTGTTCGTTGAAGAGATCCAGAGCGACTGGCATCAGTCCGGAGCGGTCAAGGGGTATCAGAACCGCTGGCCCGGTCAGTTACCGCCCGCGCCCTTTACCAAGGAGTGGCTTGGGCTGGCGTTGAAGCTGATTCTGCTGCATGCGGCCAGGGAAGGATACGACGGTATCGGTTGGGCGCTGGGAGAGATTCAGGAGTCGTACTACCAGCAGAGTCTGAGTCCGATCCGGCGACTCTATGACGAAGAGATACCCCGCTTCCTCAAGCGGCTGCTGCGGGACGTGGAGGGTGTGGAACTGGGCTCAACACGTATACAGACCAAAGAACCGCGCCTGAATATCAATCGTGAACGCGACAAGTGGCTGATCACCGACCCCAAGGGCTGCTTCCTGACCAAGCCCAGACGTTCTCAACGGGAAGCGATGCAACTGATGGCCCGCCATTGTCGACAGATCGAGCTGGAGGTGCCCATGTTGAGGCTGCATGAAGGCGCTCGTGAGTGGATCCTGGATCAGGGCTTTCCCCTGTTCGGCGAGACCGCCTGTACGGTCTGAATGACGTACGGCCGGGCGCTGACTCAGCTGCTCTGTTGCATCTGTTGCTGGGAACAGCCCAGGAATGCCATAGCTTCATCACGCTTGCGGAAGAGTCTGAAATTCAGCCCCACATTCCGGCACACGGTCTCCACGAAATCGTGGGAATGGTCCTCGGGAGCGACCAGTACGGCGATCTTGGCATAGCGGTCCACGGCGGTGTCTTCGACCATGCTCGAGTTGGCGAAGCGGTATTGATCCAGTGTCGAATCCTTGTTCACGGCAGCGGTGACATCCACCAGGTATTTGCGTAAACCGAGTTGCTTACCGAGGGTATGGGCTTCCATGGTCCATTGGCTGGCGATGTCGAGAGTAACCACGCCATGCACCTCAACCAGGATGTAATCACCGTCTTTCGCGGGCGTAATGGTATAGGTCATTTTGCCTTCCCCGTAATGGAGTTCAGCTGTTCACCCGAATTCCTGTTCGGTGTCATTATGCGGGCAGAATCGGTTTTTGCATTAGCCAATTCACCAAAACAGTGTGCCCGATCCGCTTCATATTGCGTTCAACAACAGCATAGCCCATGCGCTCGAAAAGTGGCTTGGCGGCGTGAGAGGCCTCCACATGAAGTCGCTTTATGCCTCTGGCGCGAGCCTCTCGCTCGAGCTTGGCATAGAGACTGCGTCCGACCCCTCGGCGCTGAAAAGCGGGGTCGACGTAGGCCAGCCCGATCAACCCGACCGGCTGCAGGGAGATAAAGCCGACGGGACGGTGACTAAGCACCGCCACCCAGGGCTGCTCATGCTCAAGTCGCGATTGCCACTCCGCGTAAGCGATGGGCAGGGGAGCCCAGGCGCGCACCTCTTGCCGGCTGTAGCACTCGCCGGCAAGCGCTTCCACGGCACGGTAGAAGATGCCGGTCAACGCCGGTGCATCGGATGTCTGGTAGGGACGAATCTCGAGCTCCATTTCACTTTGCCTGTCGTTGTATCGTGCGCATCATCTTGCGGCGAAATTATCGCACTCGGTTAGAGTTTGCGACATCCGGGTTGTTCCTAAGACAGGAGGGAATCTCCATGCCGAAACGGCCTCGGCTGTCGGAAATCGGTATGCTGCGTTCTGCGCCGAAACGGTGCTGGCCTGCTAATTGCTGTATGACAGAGTGAATACCAAGCTGAAGGAGAATACGTGTGAAAGCGCCGCTCTCGATTATGCTGCTTGCGGGCAGCGTGGCGATCTCGGTCCTGGTACAGCTGTTTGCTCCGGGTTCGGGCCTGATCGCTGTGATAACCGGGCTGTTGCTGGTCGCAGGCGGTACCCTGCTGACCGCGATCATGAGCCATTCACAGCAGGCGATGACCGCGCTGTGGCGCCATCTGGCCGAGATTCATGGTTCCGACCACCTCTCGGAAGCGGAAGAGACGGACTTTCAGATCTTCCTGCAGGCGGCAAATGCTTTCCGGCGCGGCGAGATTCGGCCGGCGGAAACCCTGCTGCAGGAGGTCGAAGAGCCCTTGCTGCGTCGCGGTGCACAACTGGTGGTGGACGGCTTTCCGCGTGATCAGGTCAACCTCACCTTGCAGCGCCAGATCGCGGAGGATCGCAACCACCTGCGCCGTCCCGCCGAGATGGTACGCGCCATGAGCGGTTACGCCCCCGCCTTCGGCATGCTCGGAACCCTGTTGGGACTGATCCAGATGCTGTTCGGCCTCGGCTCGGGTGACCTCGGTACCATCGGCGCCGCCATGGGTTTCGCGATGTTGACCACCGTCTACGGTCTGGTGCTGGCCAACCTGGTGCTGAAGCCGGTGGCCAGCAAGCTCGAGGAGCGGGGACGGCGACGGGTCGCACGTCGCGTGGCCTATCTGCAGGCGGTAATGCTGATGGGCGAGAAGCAGCATGGTGAGCTGATCCGTGAAATGATGCAGGAGATCGATCGGCAGCAGAGGATGCCGGAAGCCGTACCGAGTTTCGAGCTGGCCACCTCCCGTTAAACCTCATGAACGCACACACCGGTTCGCAACCCCTGCCGCTCGATGCCATCGCCTGGTACGCATGGGAATCGGGCGAGCCGGAATCCAACTGGCTGCTGACCTATGTGGATATGTTGAGCGTGGTGTTGGCCATGCTGGTGGTGCTACTGGGGCATCTGGCGGCGCAGCAACTGCAGACACCGCAACCCGACGCGACACCGGTCGCCGTCGAGCAGCCCCGGGAGATCGAGAGCGTGCCGTCCGCTGCCTTGTCCGAAGTGCAGCAACCCTCCCCTTTACAGACAGAGCCCGAGGTGCAAATCGAACCGGAGTCTGAGGCCGTACCATCACCCGAGGAGCGCCTGGCGTCGGCGATCGAGAGCCAGTTCCAAGGCGAGATCAAAGTGGTACCGCGGGATCAGGGTGTCTCGCTGGAGATCGCCGACGTGATTCTCTTCGCCTCCGGCAAGGCCGATCTGCTGGCCGAGGCGGAACCGGTGCTCTCGCGCCTGGTGGAGACCCTGCAGGCGACCGGCGAGGCGGATGTGGCGGTGGAGGGTCACACCGATGACCGGCCCATCCTGGGCGGACGCTTTCACTCCAACTGGGAGCTGGCCGCGGCGCGGGCCAATGCGGTGACGCGCTACCTCCTGAGTCAGGGCTTCGCGCCCAACCGGCTGCGTTCGGTCAGTTTCGCCGATACCCAGCCGGTGGCGGACAACGCGACCGAGGCCGGCCGGGCGGAGAACCGACGGGTCAATCTGCGGGTCGAGTTTCTCTAGGGCCTGTTCACACTAATCCGATACACCCTGTTACGTCTGAAAAATCGCCAATCAAGGCGCACCCCGAGGGCACTTCCTACGGGCACCAGGAGAGAAGTTTGGTCATTCCAAATGAACGACGAGCAACGCCGAGTGGCGCTTGTTCAGAGGCCGTCCGAGGCGCGGGGCAGGGGGCCCCCACGTAGGGGGGGATGCGACTGCCGGTGGTCGGCGAAATGCCCTGCTTCGGAGTCGAACGGCTTACGTCCCGCCGAGGGTCGGATCACCACCGCGTGGGGTCCCGCCTCCGCCTCTCGGGGCGTTACCCGAAGGGCTGAGGCTGTTTTTGCGCCCAGCGGCGTTATCATTCGCTCATGTAGCCGGGCTACACCACGCTCATTCTGCCTTGCTGAGCGCAAAAACAGCCCCAGCAGGGCGTATCGGATTAGTGTTTACAGGCCTTAGCCCGGGTGAAGCGTTCAGCTTGAAGCTCAGAACTTGAACAGGTCTTCGGCCGCCTTGCGCAGCTCATCTTCGGAAGACTGGGCGTCTTCGCTGCCGCGTGGCGTGGTGGTGGGCTCGAAATAGTCGCAGAAGTTGGCCCGCGTCTTGTCCAGTACGCGCTCGGCCATCGGCTCTTCGCAATCGTTGGCGCGGCCGGGGGCGTACCAGCGGCAGTTGCGACAGACGCGGGTGGCTTTGCCGCAGTTCCGGCAATCAGTCTCGCGTCCGATATCGGCGCTCTGCAACGCGGTGCCGCAGTGCCAGCAGCGTCCGACAATGGTCTCGCCGCTCATTTCGTTTCACCCTCCGCGCCCTGGCTGATGGCCAGGATATCCTGCGCCATCATAGCCGCATCGTGGGGCGGGCTGAAGAGAGCCCGGTAACGTCCCTGGGGATCGAGCAGAACCATGCTGGCGGAGTGGTCCATCACATAGTCCATGGCGCTGCCTTCGGTGATGACCTTACGGTAGAGAATCCCCAACGGACGGGCCAGCTCCTCAATCGCCGACGGCGTTCCGGTGAGACCGAGAAAGTCGGGATCGAAATAGGCCACATACTCCCCCAGCTGCTGTGGTGTGTCGCGTTCGGGATCGACCGAGACGAAGGCGATCTCATAGGGGTCCTGCATCCCCTTCTGCTGCAGCTGCTGTTTCATCTGCGCCAGCATGGCGAGGGAGGTGGGGCAGATATCGGGGCAGTGGGTATAGCCGAAACTGAGCAGGGTCCAGTGGTTTTGCAGACGCCGGTTGTCGTAGGCCCGGCCCTGCTGGTCGACCAGCGAGAAGGGTGGCAGGGAACGCAGCTCGGGCAGCAGGGTGGCGGACTGCAGCGCCAGGGGTGGCTCAGTTGCGGGCTTGGGTTGCAAGGCGATCACTGCATAGATGATGCCGCCCGCCAGCAACAGCAGCAGGCCGAGTATCAGCGGATCGATTTTGCCATCAATGCGCATGGCGCACCTCCAGCCAGGTCAGGGTTGACAGCGTCGCCAGCAGCAGCGCGGCGACGCCGTTGTGGGCCACCGCCACCGGCAACGGCAGGTGGCCCAGTACATTGGTGATGCCGAGGCTGATCTGGATCACCAGCAGCAGCAGGGTGATTGCGCCCAGCCGACGCACAACCGTTTCCCGCTCCAACAGCAGCCGCAAACCGAGTCCGCCGACCACCAGCAGTGTCAGCAGGGCACCGAGGCGGTGGGTCATGTGGATCGCGGTGCGGGCGTCGTTGTCCAGCACCCCGAACTCGTAGTTGACCCCCAGTCCCCGCCAGAGGGTGAAAGCCTCGCGGAAATCCATCGCCGGCCACCACTGCCCGGGGTAGCAGGCGGGGAAGTCGCTGCAGCCCAGGGCCGCATAATTGGTGCTGGTCCAGCCGCCGAGGGTGATCTGCGCGATCGCCACCGCCAGGGCGAGGAGGATGAAGCGGCCCAGCGGCGGTGACAGAGCGACTGTGCCGAAGGGGGGAGTGGGGCGGAGTCTGAGGCTCAACAGCAGCAGCAACACGAAGGTGGCGAAGCCGCCCAGGAGATGGGCGGTGACGATGGCGGGTTTGACCAGCAGGGTCACGGTCCACATACCCAGCGCGGCCTGGAACAGGACCAGGCCCAGCAGCAGGCTGGGCAGCCACAGTGGTTGCTGCGGATCGCGGCGGTTGTGCCAGGCGAGCCCGGCCAGCAACAGAATGAAGAGGCCCAGACTGCCCGCCAAGTAGCGGTGGATCATCTCTTTCCAGGCCTTGCTCCGATGCAGGGGCTTGGCGAAGGCGCTCTCCTGCGGCACTGCCGCCTGCTCGTTCTCGGGAACCACCAGCCGGCCGTAACAGCCCGGCCAGTCGGGGCAGCCCAGGCCGGCGTCGGAGAGCCGCACATAGGCACCCATCAACACCACGCAGAAGGCCAACAGGGTGGTGAAGAGGGCCAGTCGGTATTGGCGTTGGCGGGCGGCTTGCAGATTCATCGGGGACCTGGGGGCTCTCGCATTTGGCAGGCTGAAAGTGATCCGACGACCCAGTATATCCTGTTCAGGGTCTTAAGCCTCCCTGGAACGGAAAGAGTTTGCAGTGACAGGTGTGTTTATTTTGTACGGTCAGGTCGCTGATGAATAGAAAACGGTGAGGTAATGAGTAGTGGTCAGATGAGATTTATTGCATATTGCGTGAAAAATAGTTTCATCTGACCCCGGTTTTCGCTCAGAGGTCCCAAAGATCCTTTATTTCCCCGCTACGTCGTCCATGATTTTTACGGCGAGGCCCTTTGTCTGGTTCGAATCGTATAAACTCCCGCCGGTCAGGTTGTTTTCTACGTTGTTCCACGCGTCGCTCTGGCCCGAAATATGACATTTTGTTAGTTTCCATCCGGATTTCCCTCTAGGAACTAAGATAGTGCCTATTTTAACATCCACCCGGACAACGGTGATGTGAATTAATAACCTTGAAAAGGTAGTCAAGCGATTGTACTGGCGGATGTCTGTGACGCTTATACGTTACACCGCACTAGACAAGCGATAACTTTCAAATCCTCGTACAGACTTTCTATTCCTCTCACCCGGACGCTCTCCCTGAGAAGAGGGGGTATGGTGGGTAGTCGCCTGATTGCGGTTGGGTTGGACGCGGTGTTTGATGTCTTGCTGCAGGCTGGCATACAACGGTTGAACACGACATACTTGGCTGTCAGGTTAATGATGACGAAGGATAACGATAACGAGTGCAGCTCGAAGATTCCCATATCGAATTCAATACCATCACCCCGGAGCAGGGCCGGCTGAGTCGCTACTGGCTGCAACTGGCGGTGCTCTCGCTCGGGCTGGCGGGACTGTTCGCGGTGCTGCTGGTGCTGTCGCGCATGCCGGGTAGCGAGGCGTTCTTTCCCTGGCTCGATTTCTTCCACACCGCGCTGGTGGTGCATGTGGACCAGTCGGTGCTGATCTGGTTTCTCAGCATGACAGGCGTGGTCGGCGCGCTGCTGGCGCGACCGACCGCCGGCCTCATTCTCTGGCAGCGGCTGGCCCTGCTGCTGGCCCTGGTCGGCACCCTCGGCATCGCGCTCTCCGCCTTCGTCGGGGAAGGGGCGCCGCTGATGAACAACTATGTGCCGGTGCTGCAGCGTCCCTTCTTCTTCGCCATGCTGGGCGTTTTCGGCGTCGGGATTGCGCTACAGCTGGTGTTGGTCTTCCTCGGCAGCACCGGGCTGCGTCGCGCCGCGGCAGCGGGATTTCATCTGCCGACCCTGGCCGGATTCACCTTGGCGCTGGCCATCCTGATCGCGTTACTGGCGATCGTCACCGCCTGGTGGCAGATGCCGCCCGAGGTGGAGGGCCAGGGCTACTACGAATACCTCTTCTGGGGTGGCGGTCACAGCCTGCAGTTCGCCTACACCCAGCTGATCATGCTGGCCTGGCTGCTACTGGCCTGGGGCAGCGGGGCGCATCTGCCCGGTGACGCGCGCTGGTATGCCGTCCTGTTGCTGATCGGCGTGGCGCCGGTGCTGCTGACACCCGTGATCTATCTGCTCTACGACACGGTCAGCCTGGAATCGCGCAATGCCTTCACCCGTCTGATGCAGTACGGGGGCGGGCTGGCGGTGATACCGCTCGGGGCGCTGGTGGTATGGGGTTTGCTCAAGTCGCCGCCCAGCGAGCCGCAGCTGCGGCCGTTGCGGCGGTCGCTCTGGATGTCGTTTCTGCTGTTCTTTGCCGGCGGTGTCATCGCGCTCTTCATCTCCGGTGTCAACACCATCATTCCCGCCCACTACCACGGTTCTATCGTCGGTGTGACCCTGGGTCTGATGGGACTGGCCTATCTGCTGTTGCCGCGACTCGGCTATGCCCCCGCAACGGGTCGTCTGGCGGCCTGGCAGCCCTGGATCTACGGTTATGGTCAGTTGCTGCACATCACGGGTCTGGCGGCTTCAGGCGCCATGGGGATACAACGCAAGACGGCGGGTGCGGCGCAGGGCCTCGACAGCCTATCCGCCAAGCTGGCCATGGGGGTGATGGGGCTCGGCGGTCTGCTGGCGGTGATCGGCGGCATCCTTTTCGTCTGGGTCATGTTGAGCGCTTTTCTGGCCCGTGAGCCATCGGCCTGATGCTGACGCGGTAGCCGCTGCGGTCTCATTCACTGCGATTCACTTGGAGCCTTTCCGGCTTCCTGCGGGCAAGAGGTACAGATTCCGGTGCGGCAAGCCGCACCCTACACCTTGACTCCACGTAGGGTGCGGCTTGCCGTATCTCGGCCGGGGATCTAGGGCCTATTGAATTAGTGTCAACAGGCCCTAGGAAACCAGCATCTGCAGATAGTGATCCACCAACAGCAGGGTGAATAGCAGGCTGAGATAGAGGATCGAGAAGCCGAAGGTCTTCATGGCGTGCTCGCGTCCTTCGCTGCGCAGCAGGATCACGGCATGACGGATGAAGCCGAGGCCGAGCAGTGTGGCGCCCGCCAGGTAGAGATAGCCGCTCATGTGAATGGCGAAAGGGAGCAGCGAGACCGCCAGCAGCATCACCGCGTAGATCAGCACCTGCTGTTTGGTGAAGTCGATGCCGTGGGTGACCGGCAGCATGGGCACGTCGGCCTTGGCGTAGTCGTCGCGGCGATGGATCGCCAGGGGCCAGAAGTGGGGCGGGGTCCAGACGAAGATGATCAACAACAGCAGAAAGGCCTCCAGCGATACCTCGCCGGTCGCCGCGCACCAGCCCAGCAGCGGCGGCGCAGCGCCGGCCAAGCCGCCCCAGACGATGTTCTGCGGCGTACTGCGCTTCAGATAGCGGGTGTAGATGACCGCGTAACCGATCAGCGCCAGGCAGGTGAGCAGAGCGGTCAGCGGATTGACCAGAAAGTAGAGCAGGGCCATGGAGGCGAGACCCAATGCCAGAGCGAAGCTCAGGGCATGCGGGGTGTCCATGTGGCCGCTGGGGATCGGGCGCCAGCTGGTGCGGTCCATGACGGCGTCGATGCGCTGGTCGATGATATGGTTGATCACCGCACCGGAGGCGGCGGCCAGGGAGATGCCGGTGAGGCCGAAGAGCAGGATCTGCCAGGGCACCCAACCTTCTGTGGAGAGCAGCATGCCGACCAGGGCGGTGAAGGCGATCAGCAGTACCACCTTCGGCTTGGTCATTTCATAGTAGTCTCGCCAGTCATAGGCGACCGATGCCTGCGTGGAGACGTTACTTATGGCCATACTGTCCTCCTTTCACCCAGCTCTGTGAGGCTTTGAGTAGTTTTTCCAGATCCTGCAGGATCTGCTTGGCGGGAATTATCGATATGTCGTGGGTCATCATCAGGTCGCCCCGCGGATCGATCAGAAACAGGGGGATCGCCTGTTGCGAGAAATCGACCGGGAACAGCGCCAGCAGGGCAGCGCGCTGGTCCGCGTCGGCGATCAGCAGACGGGTGCCCTCGAGACCCTCCAGGTTCGGCAGCTCGAGTCGTCCCCGGCTGTCGGGCAGCAGGATCAGCGCACGTTCGATGCGTTGACGGTTGGCGCCGGTGGCGCGCCGGATCTGTCGCACCTCGATCAGGGCCTCGATGCAGGCGGCATCGCAGCCACCCTCGCTGACCAGGGTCAGGGTCCAGAGATCGTGCAGTGACTGCCAGTCGAAAGGTTCGCCGTCGGCGGTATGCAGGGCGAGGCTGGCGACCGCTCGCGGGGGATCGATCAGATCGCCGTGGTTGGTGCGGCCTTCGGGCAGCCACTGGGGGTTGAAGAAGAACAGCCAGGCCGCCATCGGCGGCAGCGCGAAGAGGGCAATGAGGACCCACAGCGAGGTCAGGCTGCGGGGTTTTTGCGGTGTCTCGTTCACGGCGTTCACGGGGAGACCTCCCCGGCCGCTGTCTTGGGCAGCGACAGACGCAGCCAGATCAGCAGGGCGATGACCGCGAAGGCGAACCACTGGATGGCATAGCCGATATGCATGGCGTCACTGATCTGCGGCTGTGGCCAGTCGCGCACGAAACCGCCATCGTCAGCGGGTGACTGCAGGATGGCGAACGGCAGGATCTCCAGGCCCGACCAGGTGCTGAAGTGGTCGAGGGTCAGATAGGGCCAGCGGGGGATCTCAGTGTCCGCGCTCGGCGTGTACGCGAGTTCCAGGGCAGGATGTTCGGGCAGGGTGATCACCCCGGTCAGACGCAGGCTCCCTGTCGGGGTCGGCAGAGGGTCCGGCTGGTCGAGGCGTGTCTGCGGGATCCAGCCCCGGTTGACGAGGACAATCGCGTCGCTGCCGTCGAGTCGCAATGGGGTAATGACGTGAAAGCCGCGTTGGCCGAGGTGTTTGCGGTTCTCGATGAGGACGGTTTTTTGCGGTAAAAAGCGGCCAACGGCCTCGACTTTGCGATATTCCCGCTCGGAGGCTTCAGGGTTTTCATGGTTCAGGGCGAGCGCGGGCAGCTTGCGCCGCGCCTCCAGCGAGGACGCCATCTGGCGCTTCTGTTCGGCCCGATCGAGCTGCCAGACCCCCAGACCACAGAAAAGGGGCACCAGGAATACCATGATAATTGTAGGGATGGCTTGAGGCCGGAATGTGCGTTTACTGCCTGTCATAAGCACTATAGTGTTAACACCCTTTCAACTTCCTGTGTCTGTTTCATCGGCATGGAATAACGATCTGTCGACGGATCAGGAGTCACCATGGAACTGATATACAAACTGCCGGTTTTTCTGGTACTGATCTTCATTCTCTTCTCGTTGTTTCAGGGGATGTACTTCCTGGCCAAGGACGACGGCACTGACAGCACCCGGGTGGTCAAGGCATTGACGGTTCGACTGGTGCTCTCGCTGCTGCTGTTCCTCATGCTGATGGCCGGATACTTCTTCGGGTTCCTGCAGCCCCACGGTATTGCTGGCTAAGCTTGGCAGATAACCGGAACTTTCTGAGTGCATTAACTATTGGTGCGGCAAGCCGCACCCTGCACTTCGTTCATGCGTAGGGTGCGGCTTGCCGCACCGAAGAGCCGTTATACCGAATCTCTCGATCTCTGTTGCCTGCCATCCCGTTCAGAGCCAGTAGACGAAAACAAAGAGACCCAGCCAGACCACATCCACGAAGTGCCAGTACCAGGCCACCGCCTCGAAGGCGAAGTGGTTGTGGGCGCTGAAGTGGCTTTTCATGCTGCGCCCGAGGATCGCCATCAACATCACGGCGCCCATGGTGACGTGGAAACCGTGAAATCCGGTCAGCATGTAGAAGGTTGAACCATAGGCCCCAGACTCCAGGGTCAGGTTCAGCTCTGCATAGGCATGTCCGTATTCATAGGCCTGAAAAATCACGAACAGCAGACCGAGGGTGATGGTGGCGATCAGGCCCCAGACCAGCTGTTTGTTGTTATCGACCTTGAGGCCCCAATGGGCCCAGGTGATGGTGGCACCGCTGCTCAACAGCAACAGGGTGTTGATGGCCGGAATACCCCAGGGGCTCATGGGATGGAACTCGCCGCCCAGCTCGCCCGGACCGCTGCTCGGCCAGGCCGATTCGAAGCCACTGTAGAGCAGATCGTGCGTGGCACCCAGGTAACCTTCGCCACCCAGCCAGGGCAGGGCGATGTTACGGATGTAGAACAGTGCACCGAAAAAACTCAGAAAGAAGAAGACCTCCGAGGCGATGAACCAGAACATGCCCATGCGGAAGGAGGTGTCGACCTGCTTGTTGTAGCGGTCCTCCAGGTTCTCCCTGATGACGTCCCTGAACCAGCCGTAGAGCAGGTAGAAAAAGAGCAGCAAGCCGGCGACGACGATGAACTTGCCGACGGCCACGCCGTTCATGGCCAGGGCGGTGCCGAACAGGGTGGTCAGTAGTGAGACCATGGCGATGATCGGCCATGGACTGGGATCGGGTAGGTAGTAATCCCCTGTTTGTTCCTTTACCGACATCGCGTGGTCGCCTCCAGGTCAGGTTGTTGATCGTAATGGGTCATTGGCTGTTCGCAACCCGGTTGACAATGGTGGGATGTCCGTCATTGTCCTCCGGCTCGGCACCCTTCAAACGCATGAAGCTGTAGGAGAGGGTGAGTGAATGGATCTCCTCGGGCAGGTCGTTGGAGACCCGGAAACGTAGCGGCATGTCGGCCTGCTGCGCCCCTTCCAAGGTCTGCTGGTTGAAGCAGAAACAGTCCAACTTGCTGAAATAGGGCGTCGCCTGCCAGGGGGCGATACTGGGGATCGCCTGACCGGTCACCTGCTCGCTGCTGCGGTTGCGCGCCGAGAAGTTGACCTCGTAGGTGGCGCCGGGGTGCACCCGGATGCGGTGGTTCAGAGCATCGAAGTCCCAGGGCAGATCGGGATGCACTGTGGTGTCGAACTTGACCGTGACCCAGCGGCTCTCGTCGATCCGGTCACCGGCAACGTCCGCCACTCGGCCGATCTCGCTGCGCTGGGCCAGGGACTGGGTGCCGGTGACCTGGCAGAAGAGGTTGTAGAGCGGCACCATGGCGAAACCGAAGCCGAACATCACCACCACCAGCCCGGACAGCAGCAGGGTGGTGGTGCGTTTGCGCTTGGCCGAATGGCTCGGATCGCTCATTGCCCCGCCTGGTTTCCGACCAGCTTGAAGAGCCCCGACCAGAAGGGGAAGGAGGTCACCAGAAAGAAGATGGCGAGACCGGCCAGGGCCAACGCCAAGCGCAGGTTCTTGCGTCGCAGTTCCGGTGTTTGATGCTCGGGAATGGTCATTGATACTCCGTTTTCAAAGGGCTACTTGATCTGCGGGGCCACGGTCCAGGTGTGGAAGGCGGGCGGGGAGTCGAGCTCCCACTCCAAACCCTTGGCGCCTTCCCAGGCACGGCTCTCCGCTTTCTTCCCGCCGCGAATAGTCTTGATGATGATGTAGAGCAGCAGCAGGTGGCTGAGACCGAAGATCATGGCGCCGATGCTTGAGATCACGTTGAATTCGGTGAACATCACGTTGTAGTCGACAATGCGTCGCGGCATGCCGGCCAGTCCGAGGAAGTGCTGCGGGAAGAAGGTGATGTTGAAACCGATGACGTTGATCCAGAAGAAGAGCTTGCCCAGCTTCTCGTCATACATGTGGCCGGTCCACTTGGGCAGCCAGTAGAAGACGCCGGCAAAGAGACCGAACACCGCCCCCGGCATCAGCACATAGTGGAAGTGGGCCACCACGAACATGCTGTCCTGGTACTGCATGTCGGCTGGCACCACCGCCAGCATGACGCCGCTGAGGCCGCCGAAGGTGAACATCAGGATGATCGCCACCGCGAACAGCATCGGCGTCTCGAAAGTCATGGAGCCGCGCCACATGGTGGCGATGAAGTTGAATACCATGAGACCCACCGGGATCGAGATCAGGATGGTGCCGATCATGAAGTAGGTGACTGCGCCCAGGGACATGCCGATGGTGTACTGGTGATGGGCCCACACCACCATGCCGATGGTGGCCACGGCGATCATGGCGCCGACCATCGAGTTGTAGCCGAACAGGGGCTTGCGCGAGAAGGCCGGAATGACGTGGGAGAGTACGCCGATGGAGGGCAGCAGCAGGATGTAGACCTCCGGATGGCCGAAGAACCAGAACAGGTGTTGGAACAGCACCGGATCGCCTCCGCCGGCGGCATCGAAGAAACTGGTGCCGAAGTGGCGGTCGAACAGCAGCATGGTGACGCCGCCGGCCAGCACCGGCACCACCAGGATCAGCAGGAAGGCGGTGACCAGCCAGGTCCAGCAAAACATGGGCATCTTCAGTAGGGTCATGCCGGGAGCGCGCATGTTGAGCAGGGTGACGATGATGTTGATCGAAGCCAGTACCGAGGAGATACCCAACAGGTGGATGGCGAAGATGAGGAAGTCCATCGACATGCCGACCTGGATCGACAGCGGCGGGTAGAGGGTCCAGCCGGTGTTGATCTGGGTGCCGCCGCCGGGGAAGAAGGGCACGATGAAGGAGAGCACCAGCATGGTCGCCGCCGCCGGCAGGATCCAGAAGCTGAGATTGTTCATACGCGGCAGCGCCATGTCGGGGGCGCCGATCATCATCGGGATCATCCAGTTGGCGAGTCCCGCGGCCGCCGGCATCACCGCGCCGAAGATCATGATCAAGGCGTGGTTGGTGACCAGGTTGTTGTAGAGATCGGGATCGAGCAGCTGGATGCCGGGCTGGAACAGCTCCAGGCGAATCAGCATGGCGCTCGCCCCGCCGAGAAACAGCATGATCAGGGCGAAGGTGAGGTAGAGGGTGCCGATGTCCTTGTGATTGGTACTGAAGAGCCAGCGGCGCCAGCCCTTGGGGGTCTCATGGTGATGAGCCTCGTCGTGTGTCATGGTCGTGGTGGTCATCTTCAACTCTCCTCTTATCGGGCCTTTTTGACGTCAGCAGGCTGCACGGCGTCACCCGTCTTGTTATCCCAGCTGTTGCGTTCGTAAGTCACGATCGCGGCAATTTCCAGATCGTTCAGCGCGTTCCAGGGTTGCATGGCGGTACCCTGCTTGCCGTTGAGCACGATGTTCAAGTGGCCTTCGAGCGGTCCGGTGGCGATCTTCGAGCCGTTGAGGGCGGGGAAGGCAGGCGGCAGACCCATGCCGGTGACCTGGTGGCAGGGGGCGCACTTGGTCTCGTAGAGGGTCTTGCCCTTGGTGTACAGCTCATCCAGGCTCCAGGTCTTGTCCGCGCTGGCCTCGGCCGCGGCGGCCAGTTTTACCTGCTTCTTGTCGTCCACCCAGGCGGCGAACTTTTGCGGCGAGACCGACTCGACGACGATCGGCATCCGCGAGTGCCAGGTGCCGCAGAGTTCGGCGCACTGACCGCGGAAAACGCCCTCGCGGGTCAGCTCCGCCCAGGTCTCGGTGACATAGCCGGGAATGGCATCCTTTTTCACCGCCAGCTCCGGTACCCAGAAGGCGTGCAGGACGTCGGCCGAGGTGTGCAGGAAACGGATCTTGATGCCGGTGGGCAGCACCAGACGGTTGTCCACCTCGCGCAGGTAGAGGTCGCCGGACTCCTCCTTGGGAACGAAACGACTCTCCACCTTGATATCGTGGTCGAGATAGTCGAACTCCCACCACCACTGGTGACCGGTCACCTTGATATCCATGATGTTCTCTTCCTTGGGTACCTCCCAGACCTCCTTCAGTACCGCGTCGGCCTTGCCGGCGATGGTCAGGTCGACGCCGAGCACCAGTACCGGCACGATGACCCAGGACCAGTGGCCGAACCAGGAGTTGTGAAAGTTCTGGTCCGCCACGTAGCCGCGGCTCTTGCGGTGAAAGTAGAGCGAGTAGAAGACGATGGCGAAGACGATCACCAGCAGTATGGTGGCGATGGTCATGGTCAGCATATGGATGTCGTAGATCTCCTGCGCCACCCCGGCCGCGGGTTGCGGGAAGTTTATCCCGTACTCCGCCTTGGCCGGGGGCAGGGCGAAGAGGCCCATGAGCATGAGCAGGGTGATCAGCAGTACATGACGCCAGCGCGAATTCGGGACTGCTGCGGTTTTCGGTCGTTGTCGATATGGCGGTTTGTTATAGGTGTGATACGGATGCATGCTTCTCAGGCGCCCTCGATCGCGCAGCGTAGTTGATGGGCGAGCGACTCACGCTCGTCTTCGATGAGGTTTTTACCGATCTCCACGAACTCCCCATGGGAGCCGATCAGCAGCCGGCTCGGATACCAGCCTTTGCCATCCCGGGTCTGCACGATGCGGGACCAGGCTTTGGGAAAGGTTTTCGATCTATCGGGCTTACGCTGGTCGCGGATTTCGATCTCTGTGCTGCCGACGCGGATGATCTCCCGGCGATGGGCGCAACAGCTCTGGGCATAGATGGCACCGCCGATAATGAAGATCTCAAGACCGGTGAATGGCAATACCAGCCAGGCACCGAGGCTGGCGAAGTAGAGCGAGACGAGCGCAACGCAGCCCGAGAGGAAGAGAAACAGCCATTTGGACTGTTGCCAACTCAGGTTTCTGTTGGGCTCTACGGTAAAGACAGTCTGGGTACTGCTACTGCCGATTTGCACATCCGACCGGACCATCAGGTACTCTCTAACGGGTGTGACAACCGGATACTGCTGGGTGTCGTTTAATTGATCTAGGTCAACTGTAAGGCAAATCTCCTACTTGACGCAATAACTAACCGGTTTCCTCGGATAAGCAAAGAAAAGCAGAAAATAGGTATATTAGAATATGCAGATTAAACATTTCTTACGAAAACATAAGAAAAATCAGACTGGAATCGCTGTGTGGATGGGGTGTCACATTGACGGTTTAGCTTCGCAGAGATCCACAAAGTACTGCCTGATAAATTGAACTAACAGTGAAACCTACGGGCGCATGATTCTGGTGTCCCGGTACGGTTCTCTGCTTTGCGAATGCCGTGTTTGTCGGCCGTTACCCGATCTCAAGGAAGATCGGAGTTCCATGATATTGATGAATAGTTATACAGCTAAGCTATTGAATATGAGCCAGGAATTCTGATAATGAAAGCTTAAGAAACAGCTGCGAAAGGATCTTGCCATGATCGGTAGCATTAAACACAACAATCGTGCCTGGCCTGTAGAAGTCAAAATCAGGGAACTTTCCACTACCGCCTGTCTTATTGCTTCGTTGATCTGTGCGGGAAATGTCCTGGCCTCAGATGTTCAAACGCTTGAATCTAAAGATGTGAGGGAATTTGTAGACAGCAAGGAACAGATCAGTGGAAATTCCACCGTGGGAGTGCTCTACATCGGCAACTATGACAAGGTCAATCCGGATCAGCTCTTTGCTAAGGTCGATGTCCAGCCCGGTGATGTGCTCATACTGAAAATCAACAGTATCGACGGACGATACTCATGTGAGGTCAGGTATCACATCGACTCACGCATAAACGGTTGGCGGGGCTTCAGATTTAAAAGTGACCACAAGGAATTCATAAAGCAATACCCGATCGGTGAAATCGCGGTACTACTGACGGACGGCAAGGGCGAGCTGTCGTATCCGCTCCGCTGGTCGAAAGATAAGAAAACGGATAAGTTGCGTATCTTTGTCAACTCTGAGCGTGCACGTACCTACTACTACCACAAGGAAAACGGTAAAAAGTCGGCGAAATTCTGCTCCAAGTCTTCCCTCGCTTCCGGCTTCAAGTTCAACAGCACTTGCGACGTGCCGGTGTCGGACATCCCCGATACGGCCGAGATAAACATCCACAGGAAGTTTGGCATCAGGCCGTTGGATCCCATCAAGATAAAGCTCTCTCTCAGGTAATCGTCAAGAAAGATGGAAACAGGGCCATCAAGGACTAGAGTTCGCCTGCCGTTCAACCTTACAGGCATTAGCATCATCCTTGTTTTCGCCTGTCTCGCGTTTATTCTCAGTCTGATTCCGTATGGATCGGGTGCTGTCGTCACTCTTTCAGTCAATGCCCAAACCGAGTCCTTGCAGATACAACTCAAGCATAACCGCTCATACTCCATGCGCTTGCCACCGGGTAAAGCTGCACTCGTATCGGGCAAAGGGAGCGCCTGTAAACCTTCAGAGGACGGCTTGGGGTTGGTGTGCGATTCTGCAAACAATGTGACACTGCAAATCTCGGGCGGTCCAATCCTGAGCCTTGAAACATTGCCGAATGGCAGGTTCATGATCACGATTGAACCGACGGCAGGTGAACTGTCGGGTGGGAAGGGCATGGAGGCAAAGCTGCTGAACCAGAACGGTGAAGAACTTGCATCGACTTCCGAACTGATGTTTTTCGAAACTATCGAGAATGCATCCGATACCCGATTCCCCCTCATCATCGAAAGCGCGACCATCGGTGCACTGCTCTACGAGAGTACGGGGGATATGGGCAAATACGACTCCACGTGGCAGCCCATGTTGGAGCAGGGTGGCTTTGCAGTCTTCGCAAACATGGGTCAGGATAGAGACCGTTTTCTGTTGTTGGACGGTAGTTTCGATCCAGGTGATGTGATTACCATGCGCGCTAAGGAGTCGAATAAGCCGATACTGGGCGATTCTGGTATCTGGGGGTATTTGCCCAATATTTTTCATAGCGAAACTAGTCGATCCAACAACTCTCCGGACGAGGATGCCGCCATCTGGGGACATCTCTCGCTTGAACGTCCTGATGCGGACAATAAAGAGGCGCCGCCCAGGATGACTGTTTCAATGAATACGTCATTCCCGGAACTGGATGTACAGCGATTCGGTGCGCCTCAAGGATATAAAATCTCAGTGCCCCCCTGGCTGGTCGTGTCAGAACTTCCCGTTTGGCAGTCATTCTGGGTGATCTTCATCTCGTTGCTGTTGATCTACGATGCCTACTGTGCGGCCGCAGAGAGAAACAGTGGCGGGAACAAGTGACTGCTCGATGGTATCGCTAGTCTGGGTGCTCTGGGTGCTCTGGGTGCTCTGGGTGCCGCAATCAAGAAAAATCTCAAGATAGCCGATAGGGAATCTCCTCATGATTGATGAAAGATGTAATAGAAATATTATTTTTAGGGTACTCCAATACATAGTGTTCGGCTTGTTACTGCTGTCTTTCCATGCCAATGCACAACCGGTGCATGTGCAGGTTGAAAAACCAGGGGGCATCGAATATGGCGCTGGCAACAGTGTCGGCAAGGGACCCGAATGTTTCATTGTCACGCCTTTTCATGTCATCGAAGGGGCCGGTAAGAACGCCATTACTGTCACGAGCCGTAAGAACAAACGCGCCAAGGTACGGGTTATCAAATACATTCAGGATTTCGATGCCGCCTTGTTGAAGGTGCAAGGAAATCCCAATTTCGATTGTCCAGAGGACTGGGATGATGGTTCGGGTATAGGGGCTAAAATCGACAATACATCTTTCCTCGTTTCAAAGAAGCTCAACGGTAACGGCCGCATTGAACAAAACCGCTTGTTCGTATCGGGAATAACCGCTGAAACCATAGAGATGGAACCATTCAATGAACGAAGTAAGCTGCAGGAAGGGGACAGTGGAAGTTCCGTCTATGCGGGCAATCGCCTGGTCGGCATGGTGGTCTCGGTGGATACTGCGACCGGCGAGGTCATGGCCGTCAATCAACGGCAGCTGCATGGCCTTTTTGGAGGCGATGTCCTGTTTCAGGGAAGACAAAAGGCGGTTTTGGTGCCATTCATATACAACAGGTCAGAGAACGTCTATGCAACATCTGCCGCCCATGACTACTTGAGCGAGAGAACGCCGTTTGCACTACAGGAGTCTGCCGCTCGTTCCAGGCAACAACTTGCAAAAGGCGACTTGCCGGATGTTCCTGATGGGATCGATTATGTGATATCCGGAAAGATCCTCGAGGTTACAGGGAAACGCGTCAATAATCCGGATTACAAACCTGAAAAAAAGAATGAGAAGAAAAACGGTTTTAAGGATCTGTTCTTGAAGTCATTGAAAAAAACCTTCACCAATAAGGACGAAAGTTCACGCTATCTGTGGAATTACCATGTCGATATTGAAGTGCAGGTTTTGGAGACCTCATCGAACAACCACACTCGAAATCTGGAGAGACTGGCATATCAAGTTGCAGACGACGGTTCCAATGCAAGAGAGTTGCAGAAATCGATGATACGCAAAGCCGTCATAGAGGGTATGGAGAAAACATTCAAAAAGTATGGATTGCCCTTAAACTGAAACAAGAAAACCAAATTTTCTGAGAGGCGACGGTAAGGGATGCTGCAGATGACGACTTAGAATAGCGGTTTAAAATAGTTCGAAATATGTATCAGTGCTGGTACCTGTCTCTGTTTTTATATTAATGGAAGTTTTGAAAATGAAGGGAATTTTGATCGTGGTGGTATTGTTGGGTTTGGGGTACTACGTCATATTTCATCACTCACCGTTTCAAACAAAGGTAACCGATCCTCATTATGTCGAGATAAGGTTGATCATCCATGATCACGACATTCAAATGGTCGGTGTCGGAAAGATGAACTCATATGAGGATTGTCAGGCGAGATCCATGCTTGTATGGGTTAATAGCCTGAAGCATTTGGGGGAAGTCAATGTAAACTCGGAATGCAAAAAGACACTGCCCAAAAAATATCTCAAACTGTTCGACAACGAAAAGGCTTCAGCCACCTATATCGCTTTTGACAAGGGGCAGGGAGGGGAAAGGGATGGACGATTTCTCATCTACGGTGTGCCGTCGAGCCATGTCTACAAGGCCTGTGAAGAGATTATCCAAAAGGCTAAACACAGCTACAGTGGAAAGGTCTACTGTATCCAGGGAACTGTAGGATGATATCCCGCAGACTGTCCGCCTGCTTGATAAAGCTAAAGGTGAGGAGGTGGGTTGCTGAGTAATCGCTCTTCAAGTGCCATTCCAATAGAATCCGAATCGTCCTTCAGGTAATCGGGAATTGCAGGAGATCCTGATTTTCCACATCGGCTAGGGCTTGTTGTTCTGTTTTGCCTCACTCTGTACACGTTCGGGTGCTGTCGCTATTCAGCGCCTAAACATGGACGATTTTTCATTTTTGCAACATCAAACTGAATCAAAAACAACGGCTTGTGATTTGGCCAAATAATCTACCCCTTACAGGGTACGCCTGCGGCCAATGCTACCAATTATGTAATAGCTCGAATAAAAACAGTTGGTTATCTCTGGCATTAAGAAATCTTCAGCATATAATTTCTATCTCAGGGGAGTTAGAAAGGCGAGTCATCGCCCATCCACATAACAATACAAAAGACAATCCATGCACGCGCATAAGCTTCATCTCATCGAGAATGATCCACCTTGCGGTCGCTGTAAGGCAGAGCCGTTCTGTGTTCGGTCCACTTTCGCAGGCGAACAGATGAGGGAGTTCAATAAGGTGATCCGATCGAAAGGTCCGATTCGTCGCGGTGACAAGATCTACCGTGCGGGTGTTCCTTTCAATTCCCTCTATATCATTCAGAAGGGATCAGTAAAAACTGAAGTCTGCACGGTAAACGGCGTGCTCGAAGTCACTGCGTTTTACCTGGCTGGTGAACTGTTGGGACTGGATGCGATTGGTTCGGAGTGCTATCCGGCCGATGCCATTGCGATGGAAGAGACCTGGTTATGCGAACTCCCATTCAACCAAATCAGGTCGATGTGCAGTAGCTGTGAAGAATTCCAGCAAGCACTCATCATGCGCCTGGGACGCACCATCAATGCGGATGTCTATCAATGGACGCTGGCGCGTAATCTGAAAGCGAAACAGAAAGTGGCCTGGTTCATCTTCGATCTGTTCAAGCGGGTGCGTTCCCGACACGCTTCCGATCTGCGCACCATTCCCCTACCAATGCGTAAGACCGATATCGCCAACTACCTTGGCTTGGCGCCGGAATCTCTGAGTCGCGCTCTACACGCTCTGGAAGAGGAGGGCATGATCGTGAATCAATCGAAGCACATCGTTCTCTCGGACATTCAGAAGGCGCAAGTCTTGAGCATGATCTGAGACGGCAATATACGGATCTGCGCGGATAGACGATGAGACAGAGCGTGTCCGTAACATACATCGCGAGCAAATCGACGCATAGCCCCGCAAACGGTCTCTGGTTCCGGTTCAGGCGGACAACTCCGCTGACTTGCTTTATGCGACCTTTTCGCGATGTGCGCTGCAGAGGTGTCATCGTATTGCCGCTTCTGTTTGCGATGTCAATACATCAACCCGGCCTGGCGGCGGAATCAGATGCGGTCGCCAGACTCAAGGCGTCACAATCCTGTGTCGCCTGTGATCTCTCGGACGTGGATCTGCGTCAATTCAGTTTGAACACTGCCGATCTTCGTGGTGCGAATTTGCAGCGGAGCGATCTCAGGGGCGTGGATCTGACGGGGACCCTTCTTTACGGGGCTGATCTGCGTGGAACCAGGCTCAGTGATGCGAATCTTGCCAAGGCCAGCCTCAGCCGCGCCAACTTTACACACACCGATTTGTCGCATCAGGAATTGCCGCGCGGTCGACTCAGCTACACTCAGCTTGTCGGCGCCAGACTGATTGAGGCGAACCTGCGGGCAGCGAATCTGAGTGGCTCCGATCTGACCGGCGCCGATCTGAGTCGGGCCGATCTTTCCGAAGCGAATTTGAGCCAGGCCCAGCTCACCGGAGCGATCATGCAACAGACACGGCTTGCCGGTGCCGTACTGCGCAGTGTGGACTTGACCGGTGTCGCCACGCTTCAAGGTGCCGATCTTTCCGGGGGCGATCTGCGCCATGCGCGGCTCAGCGGAGTCGATCTGAGTGCGAACGATCTGTCTCATGCCCGTCTGCTCAAAGCCGATCTTTCAAGTTCGAAGTTGACTGGCGCAAGGCTGGTGGAAACGGAATTGAAACGAGCCGATCTCCGTGGCGCGGATCTGTCACAGGCCGATCTGAGCGGGGCTCGGCTCGTCGGTGCCAAACTGACAGGCGCCAATCTTCGCCAGGCCAGGCTTGTCAACGTAGAGATCGGCGGCAGCTTGATCGACGCGGATTTTTCGGGTGCCGAGATCTCACGCAGCTCCTTTGCCGGCGCGAATATGAAGGGTGTGCGCATCGATGGCGCGAGCTTGAATGCAGTCGATTTCAGCGGCGCCAACCTTTACGGCGTCGACTTTACCGGAGCCAGTCTTACCCACTGTATCTTCAGGCAGGCAAATCTTCGCCAGGCCCGGTTTACCGAGCGGCAACTGCGTGAGAACAACATCGAAAGCGAACTCGTTTCCGGAAGCAACTGAACAGGCTGATGGGTTCGTGCGGTATGCTGAAGACCCTGTCTTGTGGTCACGAGTAGAAAAAAAGGCGCCATTTGAGTGGCGCCATAAACCTGATTCCAAGAGTTATTAAGTTGTCTAGCACTATTCTCGGTTATCCCCCACAGATCAATAGGGGCCAGGTTGCTCTTGTTGTTATTGTTATTTCCTCCCCCAAAATTCAAGTAAACATGTCAGCGGTGATGTTGCGAAACCAGCTGCGGGCAAACTGTGCTTCGATCGCGCGGGTTTCGTCCGAAGCATCCATCGGCGACAGGCCTCCCGCACCCTCGACGCCGACGATGCCGCCGTTGACCAGCTGATAGACCGCCGCCACCGAGACTCCCCACTCCGGACTGATGATGCTGTAGCAGGTGTTGACGTAGGAAGGCTCTCCCGGGGCCTCGCCATTTAGCACTGCGACCACGGCCGCTGCACAGACCTTAGCCTGCGAATTGGCGGCATAGCCCGATTTCGGCATCTTGCCTGCAATACTGGCGTCACCGATGACGTGGATATCCTTATGCAGGGTCGACTCGAAGGTGCGCTGATCGACCGGACACCAACCCGAGTCATCAGTCAGACCTGCCAGATGGGCGATCTTGCCCGCTTTCTGCGCAGGGATCACATTCAGTACATCCCCCTTGTACTCGTCGACCTGGCCCACCAGGGTCTTGGTCTTCGCATCAACCGCCTCGATGATGCCGCCGCTGGCTCCCGACACCCACTCCACCATGTCGCCGTAGAATTTTTTGTAACCCTGCATGAAGAGTCCCTGCTTGGAGAACTTGTCCTTGGCGTCGAGGATAACGACCTTCGATTTCGGTTTGTGCTGTTTGAAGTAGTGAGCGATCTGCGCCGCGCGTTCGTAGGGCCCGGGTGGGCAACGAAACGGGTTGGGTGGAGCCGCGATATAGCAGACGCCGCCGTCCCGCATCGCTTCGAGCTGTTTGCGCAGGAGCAGTGTCTGTGGGCCCGCTTTCCAGGCATGGGGTATCTTTTTCGCCACCTCGGCACTGTAGCCGTTGATCTTGTCGAAACGAAAATCGATACCGGGAGAGACCACCAGCTTGTCATAGGTGTACTGCTTGCCGCTGCCGGTTTTCAGCGTGTGGCCGGTCGCGTCGATCTCCACCACCGCGTCGTGGACTACGTTGACGGCATGGCTCGCGCCCAGCGTTTTGTAATCGAAGGTGATGCTGTCGATGCTTCGTTCTCCGGACAACACCTCGTTGCTCATGGGACAGGAGACGTAGTGGGCATTCTTCTCGATCAGCATGACGTCGATTGCCGGGTCGGCCATCTTGATGTACTTGGCCGCGATGGCGCCGCCGTAGCCTCCGCCGATGACGATGACACGCGCCTTCGCCTGCTTGCCGAATGCTGTCGGGGTGACAGCGGCCAGGCTGGCGAAAGCGGTGCAGGCGCCGGTTGTCTGGATAAATCTTCTGCGTGTGAAGTGAGCCATTGCCGGTCGCCTCCTATTTTTCACTGGCATAGTAGTGGGCCAACGCCTTCAACTCATCGGAAGAGAGTTTGCTCACGCGCTTGCCCATCTTGCGAGGATGGCAGCGCAATCCCTTGGCGTGACACTCCTTGAGATAGAGGAGGGTGAAATCGGGCCATTGACCGGCCAATCTGGGTGCTTCGTCTTCCTGCACGCGTCCGCCCTCTTCGTGGCAGGTCTTACACTGCTTTTCGTGGATCTGTTTTCCCTGTGCCGCCAATTTGGCGTCCGCCTTTATCGGACTCGAGATCCAGGGTTGACTGGAGAGATAGGAGGCGATCGCCTTCAACTCGTTGTCGGAGTAGCCCTTCGCGATTCGCCCCATGATGGTGGAGGCCCGTTCACCGCTTTTATACTCGCTCAGAACGGTCAGCATGTACTCTTTTTCCAGACCGCCGATGATCGGCATCAACTCGCCCGCGCTGGCACCGTTGGTGCCGTGACAGCCGGCGCAGGTATTGGACAGCATGCTGGCTGTACGGATATGCGACACTGTTTCGTCTGCGCTGCAAACCGGCCCCATACCGATGGCGAATAAGCCGGCTATGAGCACCGGTAGCGTGGTCTTCGTTTTCCTCATGGAGATCTCCTCGGATGGACGGCAGGGTCAGCGCCCATAGGTTTGTTCGCGTTGATCGAGCCAGGCAAGTACCTGGTCGATCGTCTGCTGTTTGTCGGGACGTAGTCGCGAGGCCTCGCTCAGCGCTTCCCTGGCCAAGCTGTAACGACCTTGATGCAGATAGGCGATAGAAAGGCCGATGAAGGCCTCCGCATTACCCTGGTCGAGCATGATGGCCTTCTGGAAACTGCCGATGCCCGCTGCATATTCCTGCTGTAATAGTTGAATACCGCCCAGGCGTGTATAGGCCAGCGCCGACTCGGGGGCCAGCGCGATCGCCTGGTTCAGCAGTGTCTGGGCCTCCTTCAGGTTGCCCGACTCCGACTCGGCGAGCGCTTTTCGGATCAACTCATCGCCGCTTTCCTGGGCCCAAGCGCTACCCAAGCAGCACAACACAAAAAGCGCTGTTGAAAAAATGGTGTTGAATTTATGCATGGCTGAGACTGTGACACTGATGATGCCCCCTTCAGGGCTATCCCTGAAGGGGGCTGTGACGGGTTATTTCAGTGCGCCTTTTCCGTAGCGCTCTTCAAAACCCTTGCGTACCTTGTCGATGGCCTCCTTGCTCATGCCTTCGAAGTACCAGGTATGGCCGTCGATGGGACGGAAGTACTTGTCGAGCATGGCGTCGGCGAACTTTTCGTTGCCGTCCTTCTTCATCGCCACCTCTTTCAGTTCCGGTATCCACTTGAAGTAGGTGTGCTTGGCCACGTCATAGATGCCGTGCCACCAGGTGTAGTCCGGACCGTTCATGGAAGCGCCGTGGCGGGCACGACGGCCTTCGTGGTGCCAGATCTCCCACCAGGTCCACTCGATCTTCTCGTCGAAGGGGCTCTTGGTGATATAGCCGTTGGCCTTCAGCTCACCCATGATGGCGGCGATCGGTTTGGCGAACTTCTCGTTGTAGAGCTCCACCACGTTGTCGAACTGGTTGTAGTGGCCGTTGATCACGCTGTCGCTGTGGCAGGCTTTGCAGACCTCCTGCATCTTTTTGCGACGATCTTTCCAGGTCACCACCTCGACCACGGTGGAGCCCTTCGCCTTGTCGCCGACATTAGGCAGATCCTTACCCTCCTTGACGTCGAACTCATCGCCGTTTTCCAGGCGCACCAGATTGATCTTCTGCGAGATGGGTGGACGCAGGGTCCAGGAGATGCGATCGCCCACGTTGTGGGTCTTGCCCTCTTTGCCGCCGGCGCTCATGTGGCACGAGGCACAGGTGGGAGCGGCGGAGTAGTCGATACCGGCCACCCACTTGTCGGACTCCAGGTTCATCTCATCCACTTTAGCGCGGTAGATGATGCCGTGCTTCGATTCGTTGTAGACCTCGATCTGGGGATGGTCGGGACCCACATGGCACTTGCCGCAGGTGTCGGGCGTACGCGCCTGGGCCTTGGAGAAGCGATGGCGGCCATGGCAGGCGGTGCAGGAGCCGGATGAGCCGTCGGGATTGATACGCCCTATGCCGGTGTTCGGCCAGGTGGTCGGTAACGGTTTACCCTCCTCGTCGATCTCGACCACAGCGCCGTGGCACTGGCGGCAACCGGCGTTCACCGCCGCAGGTCCGCCAACCACCTCACCCAGCAGATTGTCCAGCGAGGCGAGGATCTGGCCGCCCTTGGAGTGGTGCGAACCGTCCATCTCCTGGAATTCGGTGTTGTGGCAACGCGAGCAGTCTTTGGGAGTGACGATGATGGAGATACGCGCACCCTCGTGTTCAAAACCATCCTTGTCCTCAGGTTTGGCTTCGTGACAATCGAGACAGTTGACACCGCTCTGCCCGTGCTGGCTGTTGTTCCATTCCATGGCGAGTCCGGGGTCCTCCTGCCAATGGCACTCGACGCACTCCTGGCCTTTCGGGTTACCCCAGTCCTTCCCAATCACGCCGGAGGGTCTGGCGGCTTCCGACGGGGAAACCTGTAGCAGTAACAGCATTCCGGTGGCCGCTGCTCCTACCACCGTGTGGATACGACCTCTCGTCAACCATTTCATAACTTCCTCCCAAATTGGTGTGCTTGGGTGCGTTCTCTGAACCCGGGACATGTTCCGCCGTGTAAGCGCCGTCCATGCAGGCACGAGGTGCAACCTGGATGAGTGGTAAGCGTCATGAAAAGGATGGATTTCAGATACAACTCCCCCCAACCCCGGTTATTGTTGCTCTGCGGGGACAACATGGCTTCGGAACCACAGGCCACGAAAACCCTTTCTTATTGATTGTGCTTAACCATGGTTCATGTAAGTGAAATCGAACCATTGGGTCCTTGATTTATATCAAGGTGGAAAAGTTTGTTGTGGCGGGATAGGGGCGGGGTGACGATCAACCCCTGCCGGCGGCAAGCGGGGCCGGCCCGTTTGGGCCGGCATGCTCAAACATGAGTATCAATCTTCTTTGCGCTTGTGCTTGTCGCTGAGCGCTTTCTGGATGTTGCCCGGGACGGCTTCATAGTGGCTGAACTCGATCTCGTAGCTGCCTTCGCCGCCGGTGATGGCTTTCAGCTGCGTTCCGTAGTTCTCCAGCTCTGCAAGCGGCGCCTGGCCTTTGATGATCAGCATCCCGTTGCGACCGGTCTCGGTGCCGCTGATCTGGCCGCGACGGCCGGACAGATCGCCCGTCAGGTCGCCCATGAAGCTGTCCGGTGTGGTCACCGTGATATTCACGATCGGTTCCAGCACCACCGGTCCGGCGTTGTCCACCGCTTCGAGAAAGGCCTTCTTGCCGGCGGTGACGAAGGCGATCTCCTTGGAGTCCACCGAGTGGAATTTGCCGTCGTAGAGGGTGACTCGGATATCCTGTAGCGGAAAACCGGCGATGGCGCCTTCCTCCATCGCCTGTAGGACGCCTTTCTCGACCGCCGGGATGAACTGGCCGGGAATGGCACCGCCGACCACCGCATTGACATAGTCGAATCCCTCGCCGCGCGGCAGCGGTTCGATGCGCAGGAAGACTTCACCGAACTGACCGGCGCCACCGGTCTGTTTCTTGTGTCGGTAGTGTCCCTCCGATTTGCGGGTGACGGTCTCACGATAGGCGATGCTCGGCGGATGAGTCGTGACCTCCACGCCATACTTGTTCTGCAACTGATGCAGCAGCACTTCGAGATGGAGTTCGCCCAGGCCGCGCATGACGGTCTCGTTGAGGCTGACATTGTGCTCCACATGGAAACAGGGGTCCTCGTCCTCCAGCTTTCGCAGTGCTTCGCCCAACTTCTGTTCGTCGCCGCGCTTGGCGGTGTTGATGGCGAGGCCGAACAGGGGCAGGGGACACTCTATGGAGCGCAGATGGTGGTGGTCCTCGTCGTGGGAGTCGTGCAGCACGGCATCGAAGTGGATCTCGTCGACACGTGCCACCGCGCAGATATCGCCGGGAACGGCCTCGTTGATCTCTTCCTGATCCTTGCCCTGCAGTCGGAACAGGTGATTGACCTTGAACGGCTTGCGGGCATCGCCGATGTAGAGCTGGGCGCCGCTCTTGAGGGTTCCCTGATGCATGCGGAAGATGCCGAGTTTGCCGCGATAGGGGTCGTTGAGAATCTTGAACACGTGACCGATGACGTGCTTTTCCGCATCGGGGGCGACCTCGACCGGTTTCATATTGGCCCCTTCGCCCTTCATGAAGGGCGGCGGGTTGCCCTCGCTCGGATCGGGCATCAGGCGGGCCATCAGCGTGAGCAGCTCGTCGATGCCGGCGCCGTTCTCGACCGAGGTGAAACAGACCGGTATCAGATGGCCTTCGCGCAACGCCTTCTCGAAGGGATCGTGGAGCTGTTCCGGCTGCAGTGCCTCCCCCTGTTCAAGGTAGATTTCCATCAGTTCCTCGTCCACCTCGACCACCTGGTCGATCATGCTGTCATGGGCTTCGGAGACCGAGGAGAAGTCGGTGGCATCACCGCCGGGCTGGAAAAAACAGTCGATGACCCGTGTGCCGTTGTCCGCCGGCAGGTTGATCGGCAGGCACTCCTTGCCGAAGGTCTCCTGCAGGCTCGCCAGCAGGGCGCTGTAGTCGGTACCGGCCTGGTCGATCTTGTTGACGATGATGAAGCGGCAAAGGTTTCGGCGTCTGGCCGCATCCATCATGCGCAGGGTGACAGGCTCGATGCCGGTACCGGCGTTGACCACCAGGGCGGCGGTCTCCACAGCGGGCAGGATGCTGATGCCGCGACCCAGGAAATCGGCATAACCGGGGGTATCGATGATGTTGACCTGCTTGGCGTCATGGCTGAGATGGGTAATGGCGATGTCGAGAGAGTGCTGCAGGGACTTCTCCTGCTCCTCGAAATCACATACCTGCCGCGAGGGTGAATGGTGCAACTGCTGTGGAGCAGAGCCTCGATCAGACTGGTCTTGCCGGCACCGGCATGACCGACCATGGCGATATTACGAATGTCATGAATGGAATAACTGGCCATTAGGACTCCTATCTGCGCACGAAGCAGATGCAAGCAAGCTTCTTGTTAGGTATTCGGTGTGGGACCAGTATATCAACCCGTCGGGGGGAAATGTTGAGTTATGACAGTAAAGTCGAGGATAGCGGGCCGGGGTGGATACGCACCATCAAACGGAAATACGGTGGGCAGGGTCCCACCCTGCACTTCGATTCATGGGTAGGGTGGGGCCATGCCCCACCATTAACGATTGCTTAAATACAGAACGCTTGTCTGACACGGCGCAACGTGATCGAGCGGCGGCCTGAACCGGGCGTTCAGGAGTGTCAACGAGACAGCGCCCCGCAGACCGCAGGGCACTGTAAGTCAGGGATGAACACTGTTGATAACGACGTTCACCGCTTCGCTCTGCCCCGGTACGACCGGTCGTACTTCGCCTTCCAGGTCGCCACTCTGGGCGGTAGGGCCGCCTGACAGCGAAACCCGGGCGCCCACGACGACCTGTTTGAAACCGGATATCTTCATCTGCGGCATCATGGCCATGGAGTCGTCGAGACGTATGGTGAGCGGCAGGTCACGCACCTGTTTGCGGGCAGCGGCGAGCGGCATCGGGGGGCCACTGACGGCCTTGGCGTAGATGAACACTAGGTCGTTGGGACTGGCCTTCTGCGCCATCTCTGGAGCGAGGGAGACGGATACCTCGATACCGGCGGATGCGCCGTTGTCCGGATTGCCGGTGGCGGGTGCGCTGTTGTTGCCGGGACGGGCCTGGGCGATCTTGGGCAGCTGGCGCTCGCTCGGCGGGAGCCCCAGTTGCTTACGCGCATCGTCGATGGCGTTGTTGACCGATTCCAGTTCGTTGCTCTGGGGGGACAGCATGGCCTGCACCTTGACCCAGCGATCGAGTGCCGATTGGTAGTCGCTGCGCTGATAGGCGACGATGCCGGACATCCACAGCGCGTTGGGGTTCTCGGGTTCCAGGCTGTAGGCCTTGTCGACCAGGGTTGCCGCCTTGCCGGTGAAATTGTTGCCATTGCTTCCGGCGATGGCCTCCGCATAGGCGAGCAGCATGCCGACGTTCTCGGCGTCGAGCTGCATGGCGCGATCGAACGCCTCGATGGCCTTGGGATAGTCATTCAATGCGATGTAGCTGCGGCCGAGCATGACCCAGCCC
This sequence comes from Candidatus Thiodiazotropha sp., assembly GCA_037384425.1. Lineage (GTDB taxonomy): Bacteria > Pseudomonadota > Gammaproteobacteria > Chromatiales > Chromatiaceae > Thiodiazotropha. The sequence goes on from JARROA010000014.1 coordinate 132,927, forward strand.
TGCGGATTGTCGGGTTGCTGCTCGAGTTTTGCCGCCAGCTTCTGCACCAGTTCCTCCAGCGGAGGCATGCCCTCCATGCCGGCCGTCTGCGCGTGTCCGGTTTGACCGTTGCCGCTCGCGGCAGGTTGCTCGGCCAGGCGCGTGATGATCTCGGGGGAGCCCAGCAACTGGTAGGCGAACAGGGCGACCAGGGGGACCAGCAGGGCGCTGAGGGCCATCCAGCGGGCACCCTTTTTGGGGGCGGGCAGGGTATCGGAGGAGTCAGCGTTGACGTCGCTGAGCAGTTCCTTTTCCAGATCTCTCTTGGCCGCTTCGTAGCGCGCCTGATCGAGGATGCCGGCTTCCAGGTCGCTATCGAGTTCCGCCAGCTGCTGTTTGAAAACACTCAGATTCAGTTCATCGGCGTTGATGCCGGTCTTGTAACGGCCACGCAGCAGCGGTAACACGATAAAAGTCATCGCCAGGACGATCAGCCCGGCGGTATACATCCAGAATTGTGTCATTGGTCGGCGTCCTTGGAGTCAGACGTCTGCTTGAGCAGGGTGTCGAGTCGTTGTTGTTCTTCCGCCGAGAGTTCAGTCTCCCGGGTCTGGCTCTTGCGCCTGAGAATGCGAAACAACACCACGGCGCCAATCATGAAGAGCAGGATGGGGCCGAACCAGATGGGGTAGGTGGTGGGTTTGACCGGCGGATTGTAGAGCACGAAGTCGCCATAGCGGGCGACCATGAATTTTATGATCTCGTCTTTGCCCTGGCCCGCCTTCATCATTTCGTAGATCTCGTTGCGCAGATCCACCGCCAGATCGGCATTGGATCCGGCGAGGGATTCGTTCTGGCAGACCAGACAGCGCATCTGCTCGATCACATGGCGAAACTCCTCGCTTTTCTTGGGATCTTCGAACGTGTAGTCAGCGAGGGTGGCGCTGAGGAGCGGTTGGGTGAAGAGCAGTAGCAAGAGGACGAAAATGAACCTGCGCAACATATTCAGCCTTTGTTTTTCAGTTGTTCGATGAGGGGCAGGATCTTGTTGTTGAAGAGATCATGAGTGACCGGCCCTGCGTGTTTGAAACGGATGATGCCCTGACTGTCGACCAGGAAGGTCTCAGGCGCCCCATAAACGCCAAGATCGATGGCGGTGCGGCCTTTCTTGTCGAAGATATTGACGCTGTAGGGATTGCCCAGCTGACGCAGCCAGACCTGGGCCTTGTCCCGCTCGTCCTTCCAGTTGAGGCCGACAATGTCCACCTTGCCGGAACGTGAGAGCTGAACCAGCGTCTCATGCTCGGCACGACAGGAGATGCACCAGGTGGCCCAGACGTTGAGCAGATAGACATTGCCCAACAGGTCCTTGTTGCTGACCATGGTCTCCGCCTGCTCCAGGGAGGGAAGGGTGAATTCCGGCACCGACTTACCGATCAGGGGCGAGGGGATGTGCTTGGGGTCATAGTCCCTCTTCAGCCCCCAGGCAAGGAAAGAGGCGATCAAGGCGAAGATCACCAGCGGAATGGAGTAGCGGAGATAGCGGTTCATACTGACAGTCACTTCATGTGGCGGTGGCGGAATTGTCTCGGGCTGCGACCGTTTGGCTCGCGCGTACCCGTGCCGTGCGGTAGCGGCGGTCGGTGATGGCCAGGAACCCGCCCAGGGCCATCAGCACACCACCCAGCCAGATCCAGCGCACATAGGGTTTGTAGTAGAGACGCAGACTCCAGTCGCCGCCACCCAGGGGCTCGCCCAGGGAGACGTAGAGGTCACGCGTAAAGCCCCAGTCGATGGCGGCTTCGGTCATGGGACGGGTCTGCACGAAGTAGGTGCGCTTTTCAGGTTCCAGCGTGGCGAGCTGCTCGCCGTCACGGCTGACCTGGAAGCGCCCGCGATTGGCATTGTAGTTGGGACCGGGGAACTGGCTGACGCCCTCGAACTTGAATTGATAGCCGGCGATCTCGCTGACGTCGCCCGGACTCATGCGCACATCGTGTTCGATACCGTAGTTGCTGACCAGGGTGACGCCGACGATGAACACGGCCACACCCAGGTGGGCCAGGATCATGCCGTAATAGCTGCGACCTCCGGTCTTGAAATCGTTCCAGAAGCCGGCCAGGCCGCGCTTGTGCTTGAGTCGCTCTCTCAGGTTGATCACATGGGAGGTGGCGATCCACATGGCCAGGCCCATGCCGAGTCCGACCAGCCAGTTGGTGCCCTCGAAGATGGGCAGCGTGCTGACCACGCCGAACACCAGGCTGACGCCGAAGGCCACCCGCAGCTGCTTGGTCAGGTCCGTGATTTCGGCGTGTTTCCAGCGTGCCAGGGAACCCATGCCCATGAACAGGGCCAGGAACGGGGTGGTGAGCAGGAACATCTTGTTGAACCAGGGGAAGCCGACCGAGATCTTGCCCAGCTCCAGGGCGTCATAGATCAACGGTGCCAGGGTGCCGAGTAGCACCAGGGCGGCGAAGACCGAGAGCAGCAGGTTGTTGCCGAGCAGAAAGGTCTCGCGGGAGACCAGGTCGAAACGGCCGCCGCCGGAGATATAGGGGGCACGCCAGGTGTAGAGCAACAGGGAGCCGCCGATCACAACCAGCAGAAAGGCGAGAATGAAGATGCCGCGAGCCGGGTCGGAGGCGAACGAGTGGACCGAGGTCAGCACCCCCGAGCGCACCAGGAAGGTGCCGAGCAGGCTGAGGGAGAAGGCGGAGATCGCCAGCAGTACGGTCCAGCTCTTGAAGGCACCCCGTTTCTCGGTTACCGCCAGCGAGTGGATGAGCGCCGTGCCGACCAACCAGGGCATGAAGGAGGCGTTCTCCACCGGATCCCAGAACCACCAGCCGCCCCAACCCAGCTCGTAGTAGGCCCACCAGCTGCCCAATGCGATACCGAGGGTAAGGAAGATCCAGGCCACCGTGGTCCAGGGCCGTGACCAGCGGGCCCAGGCGGCGTCGAGACGGCCGCCGAGCAGGGCGGCGATGGCGAAAGCGAAGGCCACCGAAAAGCCCACATAACCCATGTAGAGCATGGGAGGATGGATCGCCAGCCCCGGGTCCTGCAGCATGGGATTGAGCTCCCGACCCTCCGGCGGAACCGGGAAGGTACGGTCGAAGGGGTTGGAGGTCAGCAGCATGAAGAGCAGGAAACCGATGCTGATCATGCCCATGACCGAGAGCACGCGGGCCACCATGGTCAGCGGCAGATTGCGGCTGAAGACCGAGATGGCGGCGCCCCAGCAGGCGAGCAGGAAGGCCCACAGCAGCAGCGAGCCTTCGTGGGCGCCCCACACGGCGGAAATCTTGTAGACGTCGGGCAGCTTGGTGTTGCCGTGCTGGGCCACGTAGATGACCGAGAAGTCGTTGGCCAGAAAGGCGTTGGCCAGTACTACCAGGGCCAGCCCCAGGAATACCAGTTGTCCGAAGGCCAGGGAACGGGAGAGCGCCATCCAGGAGACGGTCCCGGTATAAGAGCCGATCAGCGGTACCACCGCCTGGGTCACGGCCAGGCAGAAGGCCAGGATCAGGGCCACATGTCCGAGTTCGGGGATCATTGGACACTCACCTTGCGGGCTTCTGCGACACCCTCATCGTGTGCGGTCTTCAGCGATTCGGCCACTTCGGGCGGCATGTAGTTCTCGTCATGCTTGGCCAGCACCTCGCTGGCGACGAAGATGCCGTCATGATTCAGCTGCCCCATGGCGACGATACCCTGACCCTCGCGGAACAGGTCGGGCAGGATGCCGGTGTACTCGACGGTGACCGATTTGGCGTTGTCGGTGACGGTGAAGCTGGTGGTCAGCCCGTCCTCCTTGCGCTTAACGCTGTCGGTGGCCACCAGGCCGCCGATGCGGAAGGGATGGGCGGTGGGTGCCTTGCCCTCCACCACTTCGCTGGGGGAGAAGAAGAACATCAGGTTCTCGTCGAAGGCATTGAGCGCCAGCCAGGTGGCGACGCCGATGCCGGCGACCATCAGGCCGATGAGAGTGAGTCGTTTCTTGCGGATTGGATTCATGATTGCTCTTTCCTGGCCCGTCGCAATTTGCGGGCGATTTCTTTTAATACGCGCTTGCGCTGCTGCATCGGAGCGATGACGTTGGCGATCAGGATGATCGCCGCCAGCGCAAAGGAGGGCCAGACGTAGACAGCGTAGCCTCCCATGGCGAAAAACTCGCTCATTTCGCCTCCTGTTCCACCATGTCCTGCACCCAGCGGGCGTTGCGCTCCCGCTCCACGATTTCCGCGCGTGCGCGCATTAAGACCACAGCACCGTAGTAAAGTTTAAATGAGATGGCCATGATCAGCAGCGGTATCAGCATGCTCATGTCCATGGAGGGTTTGCCCATTTTGGTGATCGAGGCCGGCTGATGCAGGGTGTTCCACCACTCCACCGAGTAGTGGATGATCGGGATGTTGACCACGCCCACCAGGGCGAGAATGGAGACCGCCCGCGCCGCCACCCGCTTGTCCTCGATGGCGCTGTGCAGGGCGATGATGCCCAGGTAGAGGAACAGCAGCAGCAGTTCCGAGGTCAGCCGGGCGTCCCACACCCACCAGGCGCCCCACATGGGCTTGCCCCAGAGCGAGCCGGTGGCCAGCGCCAGGAAGGTGAACGAGGCCCCCACAGTGGCGCTGCTGATGACGATCACCTCGGTCATCTTGATGCGCCAGACCAGGCTGATCAGACCCGATACCGCCATCACCACGTAGATGAACATGGACATCCAGGCGGCCGGCACATGGATGTACATGATGCGGTAGCTCTCCCCCTGCTGGTAGTCCGGTGGCGCCGCGAAGCTGTAGTAGAGACCCAGCACCAGGGTGATGAGGAACGTGGCCATGAACCAGGGGATCAGCTTGCCCGCCACGCCATAGAAGTAGCGGGGGGAGCCCATTTGGTGAAAGAAACGTACGATCATAATGTGTCAAAGGCCCTAACTGAGGCTTATTCTCAAGGATGCGGCGGTGGCCAGCGGGGCCAGCACCAGGGAGCCCACCAGCATGGCGGACAGGATCGAAAGCTGCGCCGTGGTCGGGATCCCGACGATGGCGGTTTTCACCGCATCGGTGGCGAAGATCAGCACCGGTACGTAGAGCGGCAGTATCAATAAGGAGAGGATAACACCGCCGCGCCGCAATCCCACGGTGAGAGCCACGCCCACGGAACCGATCAGGCTCAACACCGGGGTGCCGAGCACCAGGGTCAGCATCAGGGTCGGGATGGCGTCGGCGGGAATATTCAGCAACACCGCCAGCAACGGGGCGGCGATGAACAGGGGCAGTCCGGTCACCAGCCAGTGGGCCAGCACCTTGGCCAGCACCAGCACCGAGACCGGGTGGGCGCTGAGCATGAACTGCTCCAGGGCGCCGTCGTCGTAGTCCGATCGGAACATGGCATCGAGCGAGAGCAGGGCGGCCAGCAGGGCGGCGACCCAGATCACCCCGGGGCCCACCGCCTCGATCAGCTTAGGATCGTTACCGATGCCCAGCGGGAACATGGCGGTCACCAGTACGAAGAAGAGCAGGGGATTGACCAGTTCGGCCCGACGTCGGTAGGCGAGGGTCAGGTCCCGCTTCAGCAGCAGGGTGAAGGCGCTGGTGAGGGAGAGGGTGCTCATTGTTCCGACAGGTTGATACGGACCAGTTTGACGCCTTCCTTGAAGCCGACCCGGTGATGAGTAGTCATGGCGGCCATGCCGCCGCGTTCCAGATGTCCCTCGAACAGGCGCTCCATCTGTTCGATACCCTTGCGGTCCAGCGAGGTGAAGGGCTCGTCGAGAATCCACAATTTGGCGTCGGTGACCAGCAGACGGGCGATTGCCAGCCGACGCTGCTGGCCGGCGGAGAGGTTGCGCGTGGGCACATCCTCGAAACCGTAGAGTCCGACCTGCTCCAGCGCCGCGTCGAGGGTGATGCCGGCACGGGCCTTGCCCAGACCCTGGGCGATGCGCAGATTCTCCATCGGGGTCAGGTCCAGCTTGGAGCCGTCCTTGTGACCCAGGTAGGCGATATGCTCGCGGAATTCCGGGCCGAGTCGAAAGATATCCTCGCCCTCCCACAGTACCTGGCCCGATTCCGGCAGGCGGATGCCGCAGATGATGCGCAACAGCGAAGTCTTGCCGCTGCCGTTGCGTCCCTCCAGGACCAGCGCCTCGCCCGGACTGATGGTGAAGCAGAGGTCGTCGAACAATACCCGGTCGTCCCGGATGCATTCGAGGGATCTGGCTTCGAAAGTGGCGGTGCTTGCTGCAGCGTTCGAGGTCGTCACGTTTCTCGGAGTCTTGTTCGTTATCTCGCCCGTAAGGCTGAATGGTCCCTGCTGGGCAGAGTCCGCAACCATACCCGATCTGAATATGTCGCCTCAACAAAAAAGCGACGGATACGACGACTGGGTCGCCCGTGGTGTGACAGGAAAATGGTTAAAGTGATCATCTGGCTAAGCGAATGTGTGCGGCAGGTCCGGTTTTGGCCGGCGGCATCTCCGATTCCGCTGGATCTAGCGCATCAAGATTAAGAAATCTTAATCAATAACAACAAGCAAAGGTGGACAGTTGATAGTTTACTTCGGTTTGTGAACCAACAAGAGTGAGCAGCTTGTTGCAAATTTGGCGTACAGCTATGACTCAGCTGAGTCTCGGACGTGATTGCTTTCAGGGAAGGGCAAGTGGGGGCGGGGGAAAAGAGGGAAACGAATCAGGTGGCCTGTGGCTCTCTGATGATGACCTCTTTTTTACTCTCGAAACTCTGAAGGTTCGGGGTTCTGTCTGCGATACTGGCGGTCTGCCAAATGAGGGTTACACAGAATGCAACGGCCAACACAAACATATATTTCACCGTATAGTCCCCCCGGACTGTGCATTTGGTGGTTGATGTGTAGCCTACAAGCTACTTCTTATTGACGGCAAAATATATCGGAAAAGGTTGTCAGCTTCCAGTGTAGGAATTGTCTGATCCTTTGATCTGGGTCACCAAAAGTGTCGGTTGCCACGGCTACTTAGGTTGGAATAGGACTTTTTTTCCTTTTACTTTAACGGCAGAGGTACCGATCGGGTCGGTGGCGGGCTCTTCCAGCGGCTCACCGGTCTTGAGACTGAAGCGGCTTCCGTGAAGTGAACATTTGATGTTTTCGCCCTGAATGCAGCCGAGATAGAGGGAGACCTCTTCGTGGCTGCACTGGTCGTCGACGGCATAATAGTGGCCATTACCGTTGGCCAGCAGATAGCGATGACCTTCATGCTCGATCCGTTTCATGCTGCCGAGTGGAAGCTCGTCGAGGGTGGCGGCTTCGATCCATTGCCCGCTCATCTGGTCACCTCAGCCGGGCACGTGCGGCCCCGCTATCGAGCACGCCTCTGACCTGTTCGGCCGCTTCATTGATGGTCCCGGTACGGCCGGTATGCCAGAGCACCAGTGCCGCGCCATAGACCAACGAATCGTAGGCCGCCCCTTTCTCACCTTCGAGCGCTTTGATGCCGGTCTCGGCGGCCATCGAAGCCGCCTTTTTCACGTCGGTGATGCGGGCAATCTCGTCGCCACCGGAGACTATCGAGGGATCGTCTGGTAGCGGCACCGCCCGTACGGGTTGCTCGATGCCGAGCGCCTGGGGATTGATTTCGACCGGTGTCTCCTCGCCCCCGTCCAGATAGCGGAACACCATGCCCTGTTGTCTCAACGAGGGGATGACGCCGCCCTCGGTGCCACGCACCAGCAGGCAGCCTTCAAAGCCGGCAAAGCGGGCCAGTGAGGCATACTTGGCCGGATAGGGTTTATGTACATAGCCGGTGACCAGGTGGGTCGTTTTGCGACCGGTGATCGGCTTGGCCAGTACCTCGACCGTGGTCAGGGCCTGTCGCTTGACGATACGTTGGCGCAGGCCGGTCAGATCGTGCAGGCCGGGACAGAAGGTGCGTTGGTCCACATAGGCCCAAGCGAGTTCGTCATCCGCCAGACGCGCTGCCGCCCGGTCCAGATCCATGTCCACGTCGATCCCGGCGGCCTGCAGTACATGCCGATGGGTGACTCCGAACTTGGGACCCACGGCATCCAGGCCATGGCTGACCGTCGGTAGCCCGCAGGCGGCCAGAACGGCAGGGATGAAAGGCGCGACCGGCAGGTTCCGGTTGATGCCGTCGTAGGGATCCGCCAGGGAGACCACCTCGTCCACCTCGGCCACCCGGCTCTCCGATACCTTCAGGATGGCGTCGAGGATGCCCTTGTTCTCGTCATCGGTCTCCCGCTTCATACGCAGGGCGATGAAAAAGATGGCCGACTGAACATCGTCGATCTCGCCACGCAGGATGGCGGCGGTACCCTGGCTCGCTTCTTCCAGTGAAATATCCTTGCTGAGTTCCGGGCCGGTGGCAATGCGCTGGATGATCGAGTGCATCAGGTCCCGGGACGAGAGGGAGATGGCTTCGGACATGAGGAACTACCTGTCGGATCAATCAAAAAGTCGGGCCAGTATAAATAACCAACCAATATAGTCAAGAATAGTTTATGGGGTCTTTGTGGGGGATATGGCAGGCAGGAAGGTTCGGAGGACTCAAAAACGGTGCGGCAAGCCGCACCCTACTTACCGTTCCGCTGTAGGGTGCGGCTTGCCGCACCGTGAACATATGAAGTGTGGAGGCGAAGGACTTATCGTCAGTGATGCACCACCGAGGTCAGCACGTACTGATACTCGAAAAAGACGGAGTACTGGTCATAGTCCCAACGGGTGATGGGGGGTTCGCCGACCTGGGGATATTCCGTCGCGGGCATGCCGTAACGCTGTCTGACCTGATCCATGCTCATGCCCCGTGTGGGTCGCGGCAGTCCCTCTGCGCTATTGACCGGGTCCTGATTGATGGCGTCGATGAGCAGCACGTCGGCGCTGACGGGTTGCGACAGCAGGAGAATCAGGCTGGCGGCGGCGGTGGTGAAACGAAATGTCATACTGAGCAACTCCAAATTTGTCTCGCTTAAAGCAGAATATAGCACTCATACCTAACTATAGGAAAGAATGCGTTTTTTGTGCTGTGAAGTGTGTCTGATCCAAGCGCCGACACCCGCACTTCAAACGGCTTGTAACAGCACAGGTGCCAAGCCTGATGCCGGCCACTCAGGCGACATACTGTGTAGGGAATCGGCAGCCTTCCTCGATTCATTAGCGTGATTCGTGATCCGTCATGAGGTTTGCGCCGTGCTTGTCAGTGCGGCTATGTCCTGGCGGGAACGAGTGTGTTTTAATGCCCTGCCATGTTCAAACCGATCGAATTCTATATCGGCCTGCGCTATACCCGCGCCAAGCGGCGCAACCACTTCATCTCCTTCATTTCCGCGATTTCCATGCTGGGAATCATGCTGGGTGTGATGGCGCTGATCGTGGTGCTTTCTGTTATGAACGGCTTTCACAAGGAAGTCCGTGAACGGATTCTCGGTATGGCCTCGCACGCCACCATTTCCGGAGTCAGCGGAGAGCTGAGCGACTGGCGGGAGGTCATGGCCCAGGCCGGTAAGTTCCCTCACGTCATCGGAGAGGCCCCCTATGTCGAGGGGCAGGGCATGCTGATCAGCGGTCAGAAGGTCAGCGGCGTGTTGCTGAGGGGTATCGCGCCGGAGCAGGAGGGTGCGGTTTCGGATGTGATCGAGTCCATCAACAAGGGATCGATCGAAGACCTCAAACCGGGGGGCTTCGGCATCATCCTCGGGCGGGAGTTGGCGCTCGTCCTCGGTGTCGGCGTCGGCGACAAGGTGACCCTGGTGACGCCGCAGATCAACGTCACACCCGCCGGCATCATGCCGCGTCTGAAGCGATTCGACGTGGTCGGAATTTTCGAGGTCGGTATGGGGGACTACGATCGGGGCGTGGCCATTCTGCACATTGAGGATGCGGCGAAGCTGATGCGCCTCAAGGACGCGGTCACCGGAGTGCGGCTCAAGCTGGACGATCTCTATCTGGCGCCGGAGGTGTCCCGCGATCTGGCCCTGAAGATGGGTGGCTACTACCGCATCAGCGACTGGACCATGCAACATCGCAACTTCTTTGCCGCCCTGCAGACGGAGAAGCGGATGATGACGATCATTCTGTCATTGATCGTGGCCGTCGCCGCTTTCAACATCGTCTCCACCATGGTGATGGTGGTCACCGACAAGCAGTCGGACATTGCGATCCTGCGCACCCTGGGTGCCTCACCCGGCTCGGTGATGGGAATATTCATGGTGCAGGGCGCCACCCTGGGCGTGGTCGGCAATCTTCTCGGAATTCTGTTTGGGGTCCTGCTGGCGTTCAACGTGGAGGGCATCGTTGGCGCAATCGAGCAACTGTTCGGTGTTGAGTTTCTAGACTCCAGCATCTACTACATCAGCAAACTGCCCTCCAATCCGCAGCTGGGGGATATCATCTTCATCGGCGTCGGAGCCCTTGTCATCACGCTTGCCGCCACCCTCTATCCGGCATGGCGGGCGGCCCGTACCCAACCGGCGGAGGCTTTGCGCTATGAGTGACAGCGCAGCGGTGATGCGCGCCAGCGGGCTGGTCAAGACCTTCGACCAGGGACGCCTGCGGGTGGAGGTGCTCAAGGGGGTCGATCTCGAAGTCGGTCGCGGCGAACGGGTCGCCATCATCGGCGCCTCCGGCTCGGGCAAGAGTACTCTGCTGCATTGCCTGGGCGGTCTCGACCGGCCCGACACCGGGGAGGTTACCCTGCATGGAAGAAATCTGCTTGCATTAAGTGAAAAGGAGCGCGGTCGGCTGCGCAACCGCAGTCTGGGATTCGTCTATCAGTTCCACCATCTGCTGCCCGAGTTCACGGCCCTGGAAAACGTCGCCATGCCGCTGCTGATCGGTGGTCGTGCTGTGGTCGAGGCAAAACGACTGGCGAGCGAAATGCTGGCACAGGTCGGATTGGCGCAACGGCTGGAGCACAAGCCTTCAGAACTCTCCGGCGGGGAGCGCCAGCGCGCCGCCCTGGCCAGAGCCCTGGTCCACCATCCCGACTGCGTGCTGGCGGACGAGCCGACCGGCAACCTGGATCGCAAGTCGGCGGAGCAGGTCTACGAACTGATGCTGAGGCTCAATCGTGACATCGGGACCAGCTTCGTGGTGGTGACGCACGACCCCGATCTGGCGGGCAGGATGGATCGGGTCTGGTCGCTGCAGGACGGTCAACTGGTGTAGTGTTTGAAAGCGACACTAGCCCTGGGTTGAGGGTGAGGAGTGCTGTTTCGCCTTGCGGCGATGACGTCTCAGCTTCCACTTCTCGATCACCCGCCAACGCCAGATCCAGAGAATCAGGCAGTAGCCGGTGACGGACGAAACGATGGCGCAGATCAGGCTGCCCACCAGCAGTGGAAGAACAATCTCGTTGAATCCACCCTGTTCGAACCACTCCAGACTGAACTGGAAGGCTTCGACTTGCGGCGGCGTACCCAGGATCTGCGTACCCAGCCAGTAAGCAAAATAGAACATGGGCGGAATAGTGATCGGATTGGTGATCCAGACCAGTGCCACGGAGATCGGCAGATTGACACGGAACAGGATCGCCGCGGCCGCGGCCATGACCATCTGGAAGGGGAGCGGGACGAAGGCCATGAACAGCCCGACCGCAAATCCCCCTGATGCCGAGTGGCGGTTGAGATGCCACAGGTTCGCGTCGTGCAACAGCTTGCCAAAAAGCTGCAAATGCTTATGCTCACGCACCTTATCGTGGTGGGGAAGCAAGCGCTTGATCAGACGTTTTGGCATGTAGTGAGCAAAGCGAACGAAATGATGTTTTTCCGCAAGGGGCTGTATTGAAGCACGACTAAGCATAGTACACCAGCAGTAAGTGGTTGGTCTGTGTGACGAAAATTCATCTGAACAGGGAAGTTTCATGAATGCGATTCTGCTCGCCTTCGCGGCGGGGACGGCACTCTTTCAATGCTTTTCGGTACTGCCCGATGCCGGTTGGCTATGGCTGTCGATTCCTGTCGCATTGCTCTGGCGTCGAAGGGGGTTGCGACCGCTGGTGGGATTCGTCGCCGGCCTCTGTTGGGGGATGGTGTTCGCTCAGCTGCAGCTGAATCATCGGCTTCCCCCCGAGCTCGAGGGTCGGGACCTGCTGCTTGAAGGGGAGATTGCATCTCTGCCTGCTTCTGCTCAGGGAGTGGCCCGCTTTGAAATGGAGGTGCTCCAGTTGACAGGGCCGAAGGGTGAACAGGCGTCTGTGAGGAAGGTCATGCTCAATTGGTACGATCCACCCGATCAGCTCGAAGCCGGTCAGCAGTGGCGACTGATGGTGCGTCTGAAACGACCACATGGGATGCGTAATCCGGCGGGTTTCGACTACGCTCAGTGGCTTTTCACTCAAAGGGTGGCGGCAACCGGCTATGTCCGGGAATGGCAGGGGAGCGGACTGATGGCCGAGGCTAGAGGAACCTCACTTCAGTCCGTGCGACAGGCGATTGCGGAGGCCATTGATCGACAGCTGGAGCCAGGACCTGTCAGCGGCCTGGTCAAGGCCTTGAGTCTGGGCGACCGCCGCACGCTCTCACGTCAGGATTGGCGCGTCTTCAGCCGTACCGGCACCAGCCACCTTATTGCCATCTCGGGTCTCCATGTCGGACTGGCTGCGGGCTGGTGCTGGTTTCTCGGACAATGGTTCTGGCGACGCAGCGAGCGACTGGTGCTGCGTCTGCCGGCGCAACGCGCCGGTGCGGTGCTGGGCTTGCTGGGTGCCTTCGCCTACGCCGGCCTGGCTGGATTTTCACTGCCGACCCAGCGTGCTCTGGTGATGGTCAGCGTGGCGCTGGGAGGCGTGATCCTGGCGCAATCGGTGCGTCCGCTGCGCTCGCTTACACTGGCGCTGTTCCTGCTGGTGCTGTTCGATCCTACGGCACCACTCACCCCAGGTTTCTGGCTCTCATTCGGGGCCGTGGGCCTGATCCTGGTGGTGCTCGGCGGGCGTCTCGAACAGCCGGCGATCGGCTGGCGTCTGCTGCGGATACAAGCGGCCGTCTCGCTGGGATTGATGCCGCTGCTGTTCATCCATTTCGGCGAGGCATCGCTGATCGCGCCACTGGTCAATCTGCTGCTGGTGCCCTGGTTTTCGCTGGTGCTGGTGCCGATGTCACTGATCGGCCTGTTACTGTTGCCGATTCCCGCCCTGGCATCCGCCTGGTATGGACTGCTCGGGTTGTCGGCAGGTCTCACCTTCGATCTGCTGCAGTGGTTTTCACAACTGCCGCTGGCGACGGTGCAGATGGCCCATCTACCGCTCTGGCTCGCTCTCGGCGCCCTCCTGGGTGGCCTGTTGCTGCTGCTTCCCGCCGGCATGCCCGGGCGCCCGCTTGGCCTGCTGCTGTTGGCGCCGCTGTTGTTCGTCGAAACGTCGCGGCCCCGCCCGGGGGAGTTCTGGTTCACACTGCTGGATGTGGGGCAGGGGCTGGCCTGTGTGGTGCAGACCAACACGCATGTGATGATCTACGATACCGGCCCGGCCTATGGCTCGGGATTCAGCACCGCCGAAGCGGCCATTCTGCCTTACCTGTCCCGTCATGCAAGGCACCGAATCGATCGTATGGTGGTCAGCAACGGTGACAGTGACCACGCGGGCGGTGTCGAGGTTGTCGCTTCGGCACTCCAGGTCGACGACTTGCTGTCAGGAGAAGCGGAGCGGGTGCCGTCGGCCAGGCCCTGTCGAGCTGGAGAGAGCTGGAGCTGGGATGGGGTGGCGTTCCAGGTCTTGCACCCGGAAAACGGGGTTCGCTTCCGGCGTTCCAATGACAACTCCTGTATCCTGCGCATCACAAACGGCCTCTGGAGTCTGCTGCTTACGGGGGACATCGAGCTGCAGGGGGAGTCGAGCCTGCTCGCCACCCGGCGCGACGACATGGATTCGGATATCCTGGTGGCTCCACATCACGGCTCGGCGACATCGTCCAGCGACGCGTTCGTGGCGGCGGTGGAGCCCGCTTGGGTGCTGTTTTCCACTGGCTATAGAAACCGCTATGGTTTTCCAAAGGCGGAGGTGGTTGAACGATGGCGTATGGCGGGTGCGCAACCGTTCAACAGTGCCGAAACGGGGGCGATAAGTTTTTATGTGCATAACGATGAGCGTCCGCCCGTCATCGAGTTGGAGCGGGAGCGGCATCGGCGATACTGGGATCGGTGGTGACCCCCCGATTCGAAGCGGTCGGCAGCGTCAAGGGCTCCGGATCATAGCTATGGCTGCGGCTTAAGGCGACAATCGTGACCGGCTCACCGGATCTCGGCTTCCAGTCCCGCGGTTCCATCGCGTATGATGTGTGACCAGCCGGCAACGAGTCCGGTGGCCAATTCAGTGTGGAAAAGAGGGACGGAGACAAGGTGTTCGAGTTCGTAAAATCGGGCGGTTGGCTGATGCTGCCCATCATCGCCTGTTCGATCGTTGCGCTGGGTATCGTGCTGGAACGGTTCTGGACCCTGCGTCGCAAGCGGGTCATGCCCGATCATTTGATGAAGCAGATCCTGCAGCTGCATAAGGAGAGACGACTCGACCGGGCCGATCTCAACAAGCTCAAGTCAAGCTCGCCTCTGGGCCGCATCCTGGCGGTCGGATTGGTCAACCGCAATCACTCCAAAGAGGTGATGAAGGAGTCGATCGAAGAGGTGGGTCGTCAGGTGGTGCACGATCTGGAGCGCTATCTCAATACTCTGGGAACCATCGCCTCCATCTCGCCCCTGCTCGGTCTGCTCGGCACCGTCATCGGTATGATCAAGGTCTTCAGCGTGATTGTCACTGCCGGAGTCGGCGATCCCGGTGTCCTCGCCGGAGGTATTTCCGAGGCATTGATCACCACCGCCGCCGGTCTCTCGGTGGCGATACCCAGTCTCATGTTCCACCGCTATTTCAACGGTCTGATCGATCGTCTGGTCCTGGGCATGGAGGAACAGGCGCTGAAGCTGGTGGAAGTGATGCACGGCGAGCGGGAGCAGGGCGGGGACTAACATGAACCTGCGGCCGCGCGAAAAGAAGTCCCCTGAAGTCGATATCACACCGCTGATCGATGTCGTCTTTCTGCTGCTGATCTTTTTCATGGTCTCGACCACCTTCGACCGGGAGGCCCAGATCCTGGTGGAGTTGCCGGAAGCCTCCGGCGAAGAGGCGATCCATGCGCCCAAGGAGCTCGATATCACCATCGATGCCCAGGGCATCTTTTTCGTCAATCAGCGCGAGGTGATCAACACCGAGGTGGAGACCCTCAAGCGGGCCATCAGCAAGGCGGTGGGTGATGAGCGGGACATTCCGGTCATCATCAACGCCGATGCCAAGACGCCTCATCAGGCAGTGATGACGGCCATGGACGCCGCCAGCCAGCTGGGGCTCAATCGCATGACCTTCTCCGCCCACCGTCCACCCAATCCTTAGGTCGGCCCCGCCTTGAGGTTCATAGAGCGATCCTGGGACGGCTGGCATCCCGTCACACTGCTGCTGCTTCCCCTGTCGGGGCTGTTCTGTCTGCTGGTCTGGCTGCGTCGGCTGGCTTATCGCGCAGGTTGGCTCAGATCCCATCGGCTCGGCGTACCCGTCATCGTGGTCGGCAACATCTCGGTCGGCGGTACCGGCAAGACACCGCTTGTGGTCTGGCTGGCACAACGACTGCAGCAGATGGGGCACAGTCCCGGTATCATTCTGCGCGGATACGGGGGGACGGCGGCCAATGCCCCCACCGAGGTCACTTCCGCGAGTCGCGCGGAGGAGGTGGGTGACGAGGCGGTGCTGTTGCAGCGGCACTGCGGCTGTCCCGTGGTGGTCGGCCGCGCGCGGGTGGAGGCCGGCCGGCGTCTGCTCGCATCGCATGACTGCGATCTGATCATCTCCGATGACGGCTTGCAGCACTATGCGTTGCGGCGGGATCTGGAGATCGTCGTCATCGATGGCGAGCGTCGTTTCGGCAATGGACTCTGTCTGCCCGCCGGCCCGCTGCGGGAACTGCCGGGTCGCTTGCGTCGGGCAGGATTGGTCATCGTCAATGGCAAGGGCAGGGGTGAGGAGTTCAGTATGCAGGTGGAGGCGGACCAGGCGGTTTCGCTAGGGGGTGGGGAGGTTCGCCCCTTGAGCGCGTTTGCCGATCGAAGCGTGCACGCCGTGGCCGGGATCGGTCATCCCGAGCGCTTTTTCGAGACACTGAAAACGGCCGGGTTGCAGCCAGAGTGTCACCCTTTTCCCGATCACCATCCCTACCGGGTGGATGACCTGAGCTCCTTTTCCGGTGAAACGGTTCTCATGACAGAGAAAGATGCGGTAAAGTGCGAGCACTACGCATTGCCCGGTCTCTGGTACGTGCCTGCACGGGCACGCCCCGACGAGGGATTTCAGCGCGCGTTTGACTCGAAGATAGAAAGGCTGATTGATGGATAGCAAACTTCTCGACATTCTGGTGTGCCCGATTTGCAAGGGTAAGCTCTATTACGACAAGGAGGCGACCGAGCTGATCTGTCGGGTGGACAGACTGGCCTATCCGATTCGTGACGATATCCCGGTGATGCTGGAAGAGGAGGCGCGCAAGCTGCCCGCAGAGGAAGAGATTCCCAAGGCCTGATCCCCATGTCGTTCAAAGTCGTCATACCTGCCCGCTATGCTTCGGTGAGACTGCCGGGTAAACCCTTGCTGGATATTGCCGGCAAACCGATGATCCAGCATGTTCATGAACGGGCCATAGAAAGCGGAGCCAACGAAGTGGTGATTGCCACCGACGACGCCAGAATCGCCGATGCCTGCAAGGCTTTCGATGCGGATGTCTGTATGACCAGCGACCGGCACCGCAGCGGCTCGGACCGGATTGCCGAAGTGGTTTCGATCCGGGGCTGGGGGGACGAGGAAGTGATCGTCAATCTGCAAGGCGATGAACCCTGTATGCCTCCCTCACTGTTGAAACAGGTGGCACAGGACATGGAAAGCCATCCGGCGGCATCCATCACCACTTTGTGCGCCCCGATCATCCAGCGCAGCGTTCTGTTCGACCCACACGTCGTCAAAGTGGTCGTCGATGCCGAAGGCTTTGCCCTCTATTTCAGTCGGGCGCCCATTCCCTGGCATCGGGACGAATTCGTCGACGCTGATCGTCCCCTGCCCAAGGATACGGGATTTGCCCGCCACATCGGCCTTTATGCCTACAGGGCCGGTTATCTGGCTCAGTTTGTCTCCTGGAAGCATGCTCCCATTGAACTGGCCGAATCTCTGGAGCAGTTGCGCGTGTTGTGGCACGGTGGAAGGATTCACGTCAGCCAGGCCCTTGAGGAGCCGGGTCACGGCGTCGACACCCAGCAAGATCTTGCCAAGGTTGCGCGTTTGCTCTCCTGAAGACCGCCATCTCTCTCGGCGGATATCTGTTTATACCCAGTCACCAAGGATCATAGGATTCGACTAGGGTTATCCCGCGTAAACATTCCCGACAAATAGCGGCTCAATTCGTTTCCGTGGTGAGTGATACCACGCAATCGAGAGCTGGATGTGTCGGCATTCTTTACATTGTCTTAAGGCTAGACTTAATGCGCGCTTTGAAAAAGCCTCATAACAAATTGATATATATGTATAATATTCTGCATGGCACCAAATCTGCATTTGGTTTGGGAAATCAAGCACGAAATCGCATGACATCGTTGTGTGAATTCCGTAACAAAAATTTCAAATTAGTGCTTGCGACCAACGGCGGGTGGGACAAAGGTGACAAAATTCTTGGACAAGTATTTTGAAAAGCGCGCTTTCGATTCGAATTTGGCGCTCGGTTCGATCTACTCCATCATGCAGCGTCACATCGGCCTTAATCAAGACAGTGTTGCGGTACTCAGCCTGAATGAACGGGTCAAGATGAGTGGGGAGTCAAAAGCGGCTATCAAAAAGGACCAGCCGGCTCTATCCAGTCTACTGATCGATACCGAAGAGGCAGAGAAAAAGCGGATTGCACGTGAACTGCACGATGGCCTCGGGCAGCTGCTCACCAGTATCAACCTACATCTGCAGCAGTGTATCGATACCGCAGACTCCTCCGAAGCAATTCCCAAGACTATGGCAGAATCGCTGGGGCTGATCTCCACCATGACCAAACAGGCCATGGGCGAGATGCGCGATATCTGCAGCGCCTTGCGTCCCGCAATCCTGGATGATCTGGGGGTGCTTGCGGCCATCAACTGGCAATGTCGTCAAATCTCACATGCCGATGAGAAACTGAACGTGACAACGGATTACGATGTTCACGAAGCGCTGATTCCCGAGGCCTACAAAACGGCGATCTACCGTATCGTACAGGAGGCTCTGAACAATACGGTCAAATATGCGGCGGCAGAACATTTCGTGGTCAAGCTCTACCAGGCGGGTGGTTTCCTGCAACTTCTGATCTGTGATGACGGAGTTGGCTTTCAGAGGGATGCTGAAAGCACCAGCGGCGGTATGGGCCTGATCAGCATGCGGGAGCGGGCAGAAGCCTTAGGTGGTGTCTTCGAGCTACAGAGCAGCGAAGACCAAGGCGTCGAAATCCGGGTACTGCTTCCATTACAAAGGGCGGCCCTCAGCGGCTGATGATTCCTTTCTCGAGTGCGTAGGTCGTCAGGGCCGAGACACTGTGCAGGTCGAGCTTCTTCATCAGGTTGGCTCGATGCTTCTCCACCGTTTTCACGCTGATGCATAGATACTCGGACATACTCTTGTTGGTGTGTCCCTCGGCTATCAGCTTGAGAATCTGGCGTTCCCTTTGTGTCACTGTATCCCAGCGTGTAACCGGTTCATTGCTGGATCCGTTGGTGTTCAGGTAGCTGTTGACGACCTTTTCAGTGATGTCCGGGCTGAGATAGGTTTTTCCATCCAGAACCCTTTCCGCCGCGACTAGCAGTTCATTCTGCGTGGCGTCCTTGAGCACGTAACCGTTTGCGCCGGCCTGGAGACTGGCGAGTACATACTCTTCTTCCGCGTGCACTGTCAGCACCAGCGCCCTGACCTCCGGCATCCGGTCCTTGATCTCTTTCAGGGCGTCCATGCCGTTCATGCCGGGCATGCTCAGATCCATGATGACCAGATCGGGCTTGAGTTCGACCACGCGCCGGATCGCATCTCTGCCGTTGTCGGCTTCGCCGACGACTTCCAGGTCCGGGTTGGTCGACAGCAGTGCCTTCAAACCCGCTCTGAGGATCGTGTGATCCTCCGCGATAACGACCGACTTTTTTGTGTTGTTCATCACTTCAGGTCCGTTGTCTGCAGAAGCAGATGCTTAAAGATACCCCTGATGACCATTTCGCGGAACGGCATGTGGCGGCAGGAAGGCTCAGGCGCTGTTTCCGAAAGCTTCGCAAAAGCCTGGGAACAGGTGCGCTATTCGTCTTGACCTGCAGCCATTCATCTCACCACACACTTGATCCGGAAATAATCAAATGTCGAAAATGTCGTGATAAAGCATAGTATTACGCTTAATCTTCTCGATGGATCGGCGAGATAAAACTGTTCATTTCACAGGTTATATCCAATTCTATCTCCCTGGATATTTATAACAAATTGTCACGTCGAGGCGAAGCAGATAAATTTAGGAGTAGGGTAAACCCTACGCCCTACTACACACTCTACTCTCTGCTTTAGTAGGGTTCCCTCCATCGGTAAACCAGGCCATCTATAGTAATCTGTCAGGTATGGAATCAGGGGTCTGATCCGAATCGTTTTGCTGTAAAACCCCGAGTGAATCAGGTCTGATTGAGCAGATCCGGGCAGAGGGTAGGCGGTCTTTTCAGCAAGCTTCCTGATACCTATGTTTCACTGCAAGTGAAAGTGTCTGGCGAGTTGTTTCGAGTGCCGTGATGCCATGAGTGACAGTTGTAATTCCTGTGCGCAGGAAGATGCGGAAATGCAGGATCAATCGGACAGGATTGTCGAATACGAAGTAGAACTGATGCAGACGCAGGGCAGGCCCATGTTTGCCGCCATGTTCCTGCTCTATTTTCTGGTCAGTGTCTCGATGATCTCATGCATAGCTTTCTGGTTCTTTTGATAATACAGGGTCTTTAGAGATTCGGTGGATAGAGCCATAGCTCAATCTGGCTGGAGATTGGAGAGGGGTGAATCGTATGAGAGATCGCTACATCTATACCGGGTTAGCAGTCCTGCCCTTATTCCTGATGTCCGCAGGCGTCACGGCTTCTGAAAACGATAACAAATCGAACTATGCACAGTATGCCGTCGAGGGCCGCGATAAGCCTTTCGAAATGGATTGTGCGACGAAACATGCCAAATATCTGCCTCAAGCCGATAATGGCCAAGAGAATCAATTCACGCTGGCGAGTATCAGTGGCGATGCTGCGGGTGTTTTGACCCACAGACAGGCGCTGAGCCGAAGCACCTATAGTCGCAAGCTCGCCGTCTATGAGGCGCCGGATGTGGAATTGATAGCCGAAGACAACAGGGCGATCCAGTTCGCAGATCTTTTGGCTACTGACAGGCCGGTCATGTTGAACTTCATCTTTACGACCTGTACGACCATTTGCCCGGTACTGTCAGCCAGTTTCAAACAGGTCCAGGATCTGATGGGTAGTGAGGCTAAAGAGGTGTTGATGATTTCCATTACCATCGACCCCGAGTACGATACCCCGGAAAAGCTTGCGGATTACGCTGATCGCTTCTCCGCGGGTGAGCAATGGACGTTTCTCACCGGACAAATCGATGATGTGGTCAGGGTTGAAAAAGCCTTTGATATCTTCAGAGGCTCCAAGACGAATCACGAACCCGTTACATTGATCCGGTCGGCTGACAAAGCCGAGTGGGTGCGAATCGAGGGATTCGCCAACGCCGAAGAGATCGTTGCCGAATACAAAAAGATCAATCAGCGGGATGGGTAGTTGATTTTGTAAATCCAGACTTTGCTGTTATTTCATTGGAATCCAGCCTTCGCACACTGCCAAATGTCCACTCGCTGAGGCATGTTTCGGCGGCGCCCGATTATTCGGTCATACAGCGCTTGCCCACATCCTAAGTTTGTGTAAATATCTGATCCTTGGCTGGTTTTTCATGCGGAGGGTGGTTCGTTATTTTCTGTGACAGGGGGGACGTGCCATCATCCGCCTGAATCATATATCAACGGTAAAATCTGATTATGGAAAAGAGAGACGCAAACTACAGACTGACGTTTCGCTTCGGCCTTATCAGTTTTTTCGCCGTCGGTATGACAGCAGCCTTCATCTTTCTGTTTTTCAGATATCAGACCATCCAGATTATCGAGGATTCCAGTCGCAGGAGTAACGAGGTGCTCACTGTGGCGACCGAGTATGCGCTGAACGATCATTTTGTCATGTTTCTGAATTTTGTCGATCAAGACAACGAGATTACCAACAAGAATGTTGCGTTGAGCCCCGTCTTGAGCAAGGCGATTCAAAAACTGTTGCTCGATACCAATGTCGTCAGGCTGAAGATCTATAACACTGGCGGCACGGTCGTTTACTCGACCAAGGCGAGTCAAATCGGGGATGGTCATGAAGACAATCCCGGCTTTAAAAAAGCGCTCGAGGGTGAGACGACCACCGTTTTGGTCTATCGCGACACTTTTAACCTGTTTGACAGGGAAGCAGAGGACGCAAACCTGGTACAGACCTATGTGCCGATCAAACTGGTCACGACGGGAGAGGTGAAGGGGGTTTTCGAGGTCTATTCCGACGTCAGCGACTATATCTATCTCTCCGACCGCACCATACTTTTGGTATCGATCATCGTTCTGTTTTTGATGTTCATTCTCTATGCATTTCTGCTTTTTCATATAAAACGCTCCGAAAACATCATCAATGATCAAAACAGAGAGACTCGGGAACGCAATCGAATGCTCGAATTCCTCACGGCAAAGATGATCAACGCGCAGGAGGATGAAAGGCGCCGTATTGCCCACGAGCTGCATGAAGATGTGGTGCAGACGATTTCCGGCGTCAAAATGCAGCTCGAAAGGTATATGTCTGATCTGGCTGTGGAAGAGGGCAAGGATACGAGCACAATGGATTCCACGCGATCCATCGTGCCGGTACTGCAGGAGGCGGCGCAGAAAATCAGAATGGTGGCTATGGATCTGCGACCGCCGAGCCTGGATGATTTTGGCTTGAAGGCGGCCATCAACTCTTTGATCTCCGAATGCCATGCCTCGACCATGGGTACCGAAGTCACCTTGGATTTCTCTCTCTCTGAAAGGGATCTGACGAACGAAAAGAAATCGATTCTCTACAGGATGTTGAAGGATGCACTCAAGAGCCTCTGTTTCAAGCATGGCATGAGAGGGCATGCGGCGATCGCCCTGACGATGTCGGAAGGTCAATTGACACTGCAAATCACCGCATACAGTGAAAAGGGATTTGATTTCGGATATGAGAGCCTGCCCGAATATCTCGAATCCGTGCAGGAGAGAACAATCCTGTCAGGGGGGAGGTTCGACTTCAATCGGAAGGGAGATTCCATCGAAAGTGTCTCGGTTTGGACTCAGTAGGACAGGCCAGTCGTCAATCGTTGAATAGATCTTTAAATCATCATGCCCTCGTATGCTTTGAACTCGTTACGAGCGAAAGAAATCTCTATCGTCAGATTCTGTAGCAGTGTGGTTTATTAACTGAATATGCAGGAGACTTTAAGCATTTATTAAGATTGGGAATAAATAGCCCAACAACTTCTCCTGTACCCCACAACCCCACCATAACCCTACCCCGGTCTTAACTACCCACAGTCGCCCATATAGGGTCTTACCCTACCGGTTTTCATCCTCGAATTAATCGACAATTTCCATAACGGCAAAGGTCCGTGGACCTTGCTATTCGCCATGAGCGGGTTGCCACCCGCTTGATGGGTGGCACTTCCGGCAATGTTGGAGTGCTGGAAGAGACGACCTTATCAATGTCGATGTGTAACCGATAACTGGGGTACAACGATGAACGTAAAAAGACGACTGGGTACCGGGCTGAGCATGATGCTCGCCGCTTTGGCCCTGATCTCTACCACGGCTGCCGAGGCAGCTCGTTTCAATCTGAACGTCGTGGATGGTGACGGCAATGCCGTCAGCGGATTCCGTTGGCAGATGCAGGAGGACACAACCTACGCTGTCGATCCGAGCAATCCTGCCCCGCTGGCCGATCAGCAGGCTTTCAATTTTCACAAGAGCCACCATCCCGTTGCGGTCACCCAGAACACCGCTGAGCCTCTGAAGGGTAATGTGGATGCCGACAGCACCACCATCCTTCATGTCACACCAGGTCGCTATTACGTATCGATCCTGCCTTACGACGGCTATGCATTGGGTGGCGCTCCGGTCACCGTGTTGCCGAACGCGGATGATCCGAGCGACACACTGGATGATCTCACGGTCGTGGTCGAGCCACATCCGATCCCCACCGCTCAGATCTCCGTGTTCCTGTTCCATGACTGCTATCCGCTGAACGGCGCACCCGATCTGCCGGAAGAGGAGCCGGGTTCAGGCTCCTGTACCCCCGATACGGTCGATTTCAGTCAGTTCAACATCGTGCTTGAGGAGCCGGCCGGTAAATATGGCGCCAATGGCGGCCCCATGCTGCAGGATGCCTTCGGCAACCCCCTCGGTACCGCCTATATGAACCAGAATCCGGATACCCCCTACACGGGTCCCGGCGGTTGCCCGGCGCGTGAGAATGGCACCTGTGCCGACGGAACCCTGACCCCCGCGGCGGACGGTACCCTGATCATCAAGAATGTGGCTCCCGGCAAATACGGCCTCATCGCCACCCCTGCCGCCGGTTGGACCCAGACCTCCACCATCGAGGGCTCGCCCGTCATCGATGCCTGGGTCAAGGCCAATGAGCCTCCCTTCATGGTCGAGTTCGGTCTGCCCGGACCCCATGTTTTCATCGGTTTCACCCAGGAACGCAACACGCTCTCTGACGGTGCCTCCCTGGCCACCATCAGCGGCATGATCACCGACATGCACATGTCGCGGCCGCCGGCCACACAGCTCTTCAGCGGCCGTCCGTTCCCGCAGTGCTGGGTCGCCATCAATGAAAACACCGGCGTACCCGGCTTGAACCGCTACGCCATGCCCTGCAACGCCGACAGCACCTTCTCGATTCCCAACGTACCCGCCGGCAGTTACGAGATGAAGGTTTTCGATACGCCTCTGGATGTGGTTATCGCCACCATGACCTTCACGGTCGATCCGACGGGTACCTGTAACGGCGGTCAGAGCTGTAACTTCGGCGAGGTGCCGGTCTTCAACTGGTTCAATCGCCTGACCACCTATATTTTCAACGATGCCGACCAGGACGGATTCTGGGACGACACGGAAGGTCCACTGGGTGCCGAGAGCGGCCCGGTGAACATCCGCTGGCGCGACGGTACCGTCTATCAGTCCTTCCCCACCGATTTCGAAGGTGTCGCACCCTTTGACGAGGATTTCCCCTTCTTCAACTGGATGGTGGCCGAAGTCGGTTACACCAATAAGAAGGCGACAGGCGCCACCATGATCGTCGATGCCGGTGGTGAGGTGAACCAGGATCCCACCATTTTCACCGGCATGAACCAGGATGCTACCGGCGCCGGCGAGATGACGCCGCAGGCGCAAGCCGAAAACGGTGGTCTGCCCTGGCGTACCGAGGTGGGCCCCGTGCTGACCCAGGCCTTCCAGGGCTTCCTGGGCCAGACCAACATCATCCAATTCGGCAAGGCCGACTATCTGGCCTATACGCCGTTGGATTTCACCACCATACCGCCCACGCCTCCCAAGTACGTGGGTGAGAACGGTGGTATCTCCGGTGTGGTCTTCAACACGGTCACCCGTGCCGAGAACGATCCCCAGTTCGCCGTCGGCGAGGGCTGGGAGCCTGGCGTGCCGCGGGTGCAGGTCAACCTCTATGCCGATGGCGACATCGATACGCCGATCGTGGGTGATTTTGTCTTCCCCAACGGCACCGGCGATATCGACTGGAACGGCAACGGCGTTGCCGATGCCGACGACGACCAGATCGACGATGTGGACGGTGACGGCGTGGTCACCCTGGCTGATGTGGACAACTATCCGCTGGGTTGGGCCGAAGGCGGCGCCAAGGGCCTGGAGGACGTGGACCGCAACGGTAACGGCGTCTTCGACCTCGGCGATGCCGTGGCCGTGGCCTGGACCGACAGCTGGGATGACAACACCCCGACCGACTGTCAGGGTCAGAACCAGATCGACATCACCGGTGACGGTGTGGTCGATCCCTCGGCCGACAACCGCTGCTTCGACGGCATGAGAGTCTGGAACCAGATCCGTCCTGGTGTCTTCGATGGCGGCTACGCTTTCAGCGAGTACGACCTGGGCCATCTGGCCACCGTGCGTGCCACCGTGGCCAGCAAGATCGAGGCTTTCTACAACTACATCAACACGTCGGTCGTGAGCCCCGAAGTGGCGGCCACCCTGCAACTGGGTCTGCTCGCCGGCGACTACATCGTCGAGGGCACGACACCGCCCGGTTACGAGACCCTGCGTGAGCACCACAAGAACGTGGACTTCGGCGAGGACTTCCAGCCCGCGCTGCAGGCTCTGCCACCTGTCTGTGTCGGTGAGCCGCAGGTCGTGCCCGATCTGTTCTCCATCTCGACCAAGGACGGCAGCGGCGACCTGGCCCAGATCGTGCCCGGACTCACTGCCGCAGAGGCGGCTGCGCCCTTCGCCGGCGAACTGCGTCCGGTCTGTAACATGAAGAAGATCAACCTGGCTGCCGCGCAGAACGCCGCCGCCGACTTCTTCCTGGTCACCGACGTCCCGGTCGCGGCCAACGTCACCGGTATGATCCTCAACGACCTGGCCAACGAGTTCAATCCGAACAGCCCGGCCTTCGGCGAGAAATATGCGCCGCCGCAGGTGCCGGTAGGTGTCTACGACTGGAACGGCAAGCAGGTCAACCGGGTCTATGCGGATCAGTACGGCATGTACAACTTCCTGGTCCCCTCGACCTGGACGGCCAATCTGCCGCAACCTTCCGGCATGGGTCCGAACATGTTGACGGCGTGTATGAACGACGCCGGCCCGATCCCGGACCCCAACAATCCGGGCGAGACCATGGTCGATCCCTACTTCAACCCGGCTTTCAGCCAGTTCTGCTACACCTTCCAGTACATGCCGGGTTCCACCACCTATCTGGATACCCCGGTGGTGCCGGTGGCGGCCTTCGCGGCGCCGGTCTCCTTCCCGGTGGATTGCGCGGTTCCGCATCGCACACCGATGATCCGCAGCGTGGAGAACACCACCCGCGGTATCGGTCCGATGGTGGCATTCGGCGCGGGTGACACCATCGTGGTCACGTCCATGGGTAACGAGTCGGTGCCCAACCCCGAATGGGACGGCATCAACCCGGCCACCCGTTTCATCACCCGTAATCGCAACTTCGGTGCGGCCCAGGCCGGCCTGCTCGAGGTCGAGGATGCCAACGGCGTGCGCACGCCGCTCACCGTGACCAACTGGGGTCCGACCCAGATCGAGGCCACGGTGCCTGCCGGTCTGGCGGTGGGTGAGTACCAGGTGGTGGTCACCCGTACTGCCGGTGTGCCGACACCTGTCGAGTCCGAGATCGCTGTAACCCTGACCGTGGGTGAACTGGTCGGTGGTCAGCTGATGGGTGTGCGTGAGAATGGTCAGAACTATGCCGTGCTTCTGGTGCCGCTGATGTATCCGACCATCAACGACGCCATCGATGCGGCCGATGCCGGCGACATGATCATGGTTGCTCCCGGCACCTATGACGAGTTGGTCGTCATGTACAAGCCGGTCAAGCTACAGGGTTATGGCGCCGGTAAGGTGACCATCAACGCCCGTCAGTCCCCGACCGACAAGGTCCTGCAGTGGCGTGATCGGATCGCTGCACTGACCGACGGCAACCTGGCCAACGGCGAGTTCAGCCTGCTGCCCGGACAGGGGGCGGGAGCCGGCGGTATCTTCCAGGCACTGGGTGCGCCCACCCTGCCCACCGAGGAGGGTGCGGGTATCCTGGTGGCCGGTATCGCCACTGATACGCCTAACAATGCCGGCGGCCTCAACCGCTTCAACATCCTGCGTAACCGTGGCGCCCGCATCGACGGTTTCACCATCGTCGGCGCCAGCCAGGGTGGCGGTATCGTGGTCAACGGCTATGCGCCTTGGCTGAACATCAGCAACAACAACATCACCACCAACTCCGGCTTCTACGGCGGTGGTATCCGCGTCGGTCATCCGACCCTTACCAACCAGGACACCGGTACCCTGGCCTACACCGATGCCGTTAACGACCGGATCCGTATCCACAACAACTTGGTGACCAAGAACGGCGGCACTGATGGTGCCGGCGGCGGTATCTCCCTGTACAACGGTGCTGATGCTTACCGCGTCCAGGACAACTGGGTCTGTGGCAACTTCAGCCAGGGCAATGGTGGCGGTATCGCTCACCTGGGCGTCTCCAACGGCGGTCGCATCGAGCACAACGATGTGATCTTCAACGAGTCGTTCAGCCAGGCCAATGCGGTCAACGGCGGCGGTATCTTCCTCGGCGGTAAGGTTGCGTTGGCGGCCGGAGGCCTGTCGGAAGGTACCGGTAACGTGGTGGTCAACGCCAACCGCATCCACGGCAACCTGGCCGGCGCCGGTGACGGCGGCGGTATCGCGGTGGTCAGCGCCAGCGGCATGGACATCGTCAACAGCCAGAGCGGTGGAGGCAACAGCCCCTACGACTACACCCAGTGGTGGGATGTGAGCATCTTCAACAACATCATCACCAACAACGTCTCCGGTCTGGCAGGTGCCCTGACCATCACGGATTCGGTGGAAGTGCATGTGATCAACAACACCGTTGCTCACAACGACTCTTCGGCGACGGCGGCCCTGGCCTTCACCCCGGGCTTCCCGAACCAGTCGAATGCGCAGCCTGCGGGTATCGTGTCGCGCTTCCATTCGCCTGCGCTGGCAGCGTTGCTCGGCAACATCGATCCGCACAATCCGAACAGCAACAACACGTACGGATTGCCGCTGAACCCGCTGGGTGGAACTCGTGTGGAAGAGTACCGGACCTTCTCGGATGCGAATCTTCACAACAACATCGTGTTCGGCAACCGGTCGTTCTTCTGGCTGAACTACGACGACCCGAACACCACCATTGTCGAAACAGGTCTGTTCCCCGCCAACTGCACCACGGCACCGACAGGTTGCGATCTGCTGGATACCGCGGCCTACAGTGACGACATGGCGGTCATGGACGGTGTGGTCAACAGCGGCGATGTGATGTTCGCCCGCTTCAGCCTGTTGACCGACAACGCCGACAACATCGCGGAGTATACCGGTGGCGGCACTGTGTTCACGACGGATCCGCTGTTCACTCTGCCGGTATTCAACGAGGGTAATAACGGCATCGATATCCCCGAGTTCACCGTGTTGCAGACGGCCGGCGCCTTCGACGAGGGTGGCAACTTCATCCAGGTGGCCTTCGGTCCGCTGACGCTGGTCGAACTCGGTAGCGCTCCGAACGCCCGTTCGCTCTACGACTACCACATCAATGCGGGTTCCCCTGCAGACGGTGCGGGTCAGAACGTCGGGCTGGCCGGTCCCCTCGGATCGGATATCGATGGTGATCCGCGCACCAACGGCAACACCAACGAAATCGGTGCAGACGAACTGCCCTAAGCGAGACCCAGGCACAGGCGAGACCTCCCGGCATGGCGCCGGGAGGATATCGCCAAGCAGAGTCTCATAGTACTCCTACAGGAGATATGACGATGAATAGCATATTAAAGAAACGTGCCCTCGCCACCGCGGTCTCGCTGGTGTTGTTGGGTGGAATGGGGACGCTTCACGCTGCAGTCAACGTGCAGTGTGGGGAGAATCCCAGTATCGATGATGCCGATGGCAATGCCATCTTGGATGTGCAGGAAGACCAAAACCCCAACAACGACGTTGTGACGGGTCCCAACGGCGGTACGGTCAAGTGCATGCATCTGGTTGCAGGCGATGGTTTCTCGGAGATGTCCGACGGACATCCCATGTACACCTTCGGTTTCGCCGACAAGACTGGGATACTGCCTAATGACGTGATCGCCGAGGGCATCCTCGCCGCCCGCTGGCCGGGATCCACCATTGCGCTGGACCAGGGCGACGAACTATTTCTCTCTCTCACAAACGTTGGTACCGTGATGCGCCCCGATCTGTTCGATCCGCATACGGTTCACTACCACGGCTTCCCCAACGCGGCCACGGTGTTTGACGGCGTGCCCGAGGTGTCGATCTCCATCAACATGGGCTCGACCCTGACCTACTACTACAACAACGTAGAGCCCGGTACTTACATCTACCACTGCCACGTGGAGGCCACCGAGCACATGGAGATGGGCATGCTGGCCAATCTCTACGTTCATCCGAAGCAGGATGAAACCGGTTGTACAGGAGCCATCGCCTGCGCGCCGGGTACGCGGAAGGTGCCCGCTAGCGGAGGTCCCACCGGCTACGTCTACAATGACAACGACGGCACCACAGCCTACGACGTAGAAGCTCCGATCCAGGTGTCCGGCTTTGACTCCAAGTTCCACGACGCCCACATCCAGGTGCAGCCACTGCCGTTCTCCACCCTGGAGACTAACTACCCGCAGATCAATGGACGTGGCTATCCCGACACGGTGCTGGAACTCTACGGCAGCAACATGACGGCGCCGCAGAACAATGATGGCACGCCTTGGCTGCCCGAGGGCGAGGTCTTGAACAACGGCGAAGTGTCTCAGGACCTGGGCTCCGGTATATCGGTCAATCAGGGCGACAAGCTGTTGTTGAGAATGTCCAACGTCAGTATCGATCGCTTCTTCACCCTGACCGCGCCCGGTCTGAAGATGAAGATCATCGGCACC
Source organism: Candidatus Thiodiazotropha sp. (assembly GCA_037384425.1). Classification (GTDB taxonomy): domain Bacteria; phylum Pseudomonadota; class Gammaproteobacteria; order Chromatiales; family Chromatiaceae; genus Thiodiazotropha. The sequence goes on from JARROA010000014.1 coordinate 162,712, forward strand.
GGCGCCCGCCAGACTCGTGGTATCAGCGACAAGAACCTCTATGTTGAAACCTCATCCATCAACTTCGGCGGCGGCGAGACGCATGACGTGATTATCGACACCTCCGATGTGGCACCAGGGACCTATTTCCTGACAGCTTCCGAGTACTACATGATGAGCAACAAAACCGAGTTGGATGGCGGCCTGATCACCGAGATCGTCGTCAACTGACCCGCTGCCTGACCAGGAGATAGAAACATGAGTAAATTCAATAAGCACATCGGGCGTCTGGTCGGCACCCTGCTGCTGGGACTAGGGCTGATGCCTTGGATCACGGCACAGGCGGCGGGCCATACCATTCGCGGTATCACTCCCGTGGATGTGGGAGCGGGACCGACCTTCAACCTCTATGCAGCACCCTTCAACATCAATCTGCCTGAGGGTTCCAGCCTCTATATGTGGGGTTTCGGCGACATGAATGCCGGCAGTGGCGCGACCCATGCGGAAGGGGCCGGTTACTACCTGCCGCAGTATCCCGGACCGACCATGATCGTGACCGAGGGTCAGACAGTAACCATCAACCTCTACAACTACGGTGTGCCGGATCCAGTCTCCCTGGTGATTCCTGGGCAGAACATCACTGCAGCCGGCGGTTCCCCAGGTCTGGTCACGCGTCAGACGGGCACAGGCATCTCCTATTCCCCTGTCACTTACACGTTTACGGCCGGCAAACCGGGAACCTACGTCTATCACAGCATGGACGGCGACAATCCCGGCCTGCACACCGAGATGGGGCTGTTGGGTGCGCTGATCGTGCGTCCTGCCGATGGCAGTGACAGTGCCTATGGTGCCGGCACCGATACCGATTTCGACCAGGAGTATCTCTATCTCCTGAGCGAGGCGGATCCCGATATCCATGCACAGATGGAGCGTGGGCACATCGAGCACTTCACTTACAATGAGCGTTTCGCCACCATCTATTTCGTCAACGGCCGGGTCTATCCCGACCTGGTGCAGGGGGATTACAACCCGCTGTTCCCCAATCAGCCCTATCAATCCCTCGCCTTCTCCCATCCGCTGGATAAAGTGCTGGTGCGTAACGCCAACGCGGGTCAGGACAGTCACCCCTTCCACTACCATGGCGAGAACCATCGCTTTGTCGGGCGTGACGGCAACATGCTGAGCTCCGACGGTTCCAGCGCCGACCTGGGTCGGTCCGACAATACCATCAACTCCGCGCCCAAACAGACCGTCGATGCGATCTGGACCTGGACCGGTCGTGATTTGGGTTGGGACATCTATGGCACCACCGCCGAGGGGTATCCGCATGACTGTAACGGCAACACCGGTGAGCCTACCGGCACCGACGCCGACTTTGATCCAGTCACCCGCGAGTACTGCCCTGATCATGAATCGCCAATGCCAGTTAATCTGCCCGGTGTGTCCGAGCTGACCCTGGGCGGCTTCTGGAGCGGCAGTCCCTACATGGGTGATGTGGGCGACCTGCCTCCGGGTGAGGGTGGCCTGAACCCGAACGGTGGTTACTTCTTCGTCTGGCACTCCCACGCCGAGAAAGAGCTCACCACGTTTGACATCTTTCCCGGCGGCAGCCTGAGCGCCATGGTCGTGCTGCCCACCTACGTCGATATCCAGTAATCGGGGAGGGCACTACAGTGAAAAGGTTGAACAACATGAAGATCAAGATGAAGCCTATCGCCGCGGCGATGGCGCTCTCCCTGGCTACGGGTCAAGCGTTTGCCATCGACTACTATCTGGCGGCCAAGGCTTACACCAAAACCCTGCCAGACGGCACTACCGTACCCATGTGGGGTTATGTAGAGGATACCGGCGGTACCTGCTTTAATGCGGCCGACAACGCGACGCGACAGGCTTGTATTGATGGATTGGGCGATCCGCAAGCCCAGGGTCCGAGGCTGGTGATACCTCCGGCTCAGACCGCTCTGCGCGTCTATCTGTCGAACGGACTGCCGGAACCGACGTCGTTGATCATTCCCGGTCAGAAACTGCCTATTGGTAACTATCCCGGTATCGCCCCGGTCAGCGGTCCAACCTGGGATGATGGAACCACGGGCGGTCGCAGCAGTATTTCACAGCGTGTACGTTCCTTTGTACCGGAAGCGCCGGCCAGCGGCGGTAAGATGGGATATATCTGGAACAGCGGTAATGCGATCACCCCGACCCAGATCGACGACAACGGCACACTGATCTACCACAGTGGTACCTGGCCCCAGAAGCAGGTCTACATGGGGCTGGCCGGCTTGGTGACACATGATGCGGCGGCAGGCTCGGTCTATTCGGGCGTCAGCTACGACAACGATGTGACACTCTTCTACAGTGACATCGATCCGGCATTCAACGCCGCCGTCGCAGCAGGTACCCTGGAGACGGCAGTCGATCGTCATCCCACCTGGTTCCTGGTCAACGGCGAACCCTTTCATACCGGTATCGGCGACATCACCAACGGAACCAGCGGACCGCTGTCATCCAGCAGCAATACCTTGCTGCGTTTCGCCAGCACCGCCAGCGACACCCATGTGGTGGTGATGCAGGGTATGGACATGACCATCCACGGCGAGGACGGGAACCAGTACACCTGGCAGTCTCTGGGTGTAAGCGATCCGGGTGCGGGCACCCCGGCGCCGCGCAAGCAGTATTCGGTCATGATGACGCCGGCCAAGACCAAGGATGCGATGATCATCGCGCCCGCGATCGGTCGCTATGCCGTCTACGATGGTGACGGCTACATGACCAACCCCTCAGATCCGGCGGATGAGACGGTCGGGGACACCCTGGGCGGCATGATTCGTTTCCTCGCCTTCGGTGGCGGTACCAACGATGCGCCGACAGCCAACGATGACAGCTTCAGCGTGGTGGCAGGCCTCACCGCCACCATCTCCCCGCTGACCAACGACACGGATCCGGAGGGCGATCCGCTCTACATCGCCAATCCCTCGGCAGCTACCGCGGGCACGGTCACCTGTAACACGGTCGATCCTTCGGGTACCTGTGACTTCGATGCCACCGGTCTGATCTCCGGCGATGTCGCCACCTTCACTTACGAGGCGTCCGACGGCAGTCTCAACAGTGCCGCGGCGACAGTGACCGTCACCGTCACCGACAACCTGCCGCCCACCGGTGTGGCGGATGCGGCAACCACCGATGAGGGTGTGCCGGTCGACATTATCGTCACCGCCAACGACACCGACCCGGAAGGCCAGCCGCTCTCCGTGTCGACCTTCGATGCCACCAGTGTGAACGCTGGGACTGTTTCGTGCACGGTTGACACTTGCACCTACACCCCGGCAGCAGGTTTCACCGGGGAAGACACCTTCACCTATGTCGTCAACGATGGTGTGAACGACTCGGCGGCGACCACCGTCACCGTCACCGTCAACGCCATCGTGCCGCCCAACGCGATTCCGGTGGCGGTGGACGATACGGCCACCACGACGGTCAACAACCAGGTGAATATCGACGTCCTGGCCAACGATACCGATGCCGATGCGGGTGCTACCCTCACCATCGCCTCGCACGATGCGACCTCCGCCAATGGCGGTACCATCGGCTGTGCGACCGGTGTGGCGGGTGGAACCTGTACCTACACCCCGGCAACGGACTTCACTGGCACGGATACCTTCGGCTATGTGGTCACCGACGGCACCGACAGTGCGAACGGCACCGTGACCGTGACCGTCGACCCGGCGGGTGCGCCGATACTCTACTTCTCCACCATTGGAGCGGGTAGCGTACCGACCGTGAGCGGTCCCTACGACGATGCCGACATCTACACGGTCGATGCCGGTGGCGCCTTCACCCGCGCCACGGACGGTGTGAGCGATCTCGGTCTGCCCAACAACGCCGATATCGACGGTATGAGCATCATTGGCGGTACCACCTACCTCTCCTTCGCCGCGGCCAGCACCAGTGTGACTGGACTGGGTTCGGTACCGGACGAGGATGTGGTGGCCTACGACGGCACCACCTGGACCACCTTCTTCGACGGTTCGGTTTGCGGTCTCGACAGCAGCAACGGTCAGGACATCGACGCCATCTCCGTGGTCGGCACCACGCTCTACTTCTCCATCGCCGGCAGTGGTAACAACAACCCGGTCAGTGGGGTCAATGGTGCAATCGATGACGCCGATGTCTACAGCTGGACCGTGGGCGACACCAGCTGCGCCAAGGTGATCGACGCTAGGGCCAACAACGGACTGGGTCTCCAGGCCAATGCCGATATCGATGGTCTGACCACTACGGACGGCGTTACCTTCTACGTCTCCTTCCGGGCCAGCACCAACGTGCCTGGACTGGGAACGGTGCAGGATGAGTCGGTGGTCTACTTCAACGGCAACAGCTGGAGCATGTTCTTCTCCGGCGCGGGCCAGTTGGATGGAGCCAACAGCCAGAACATCGATGCGATCCAGGTGCCGTAAATCGAATGGGGATGGGGGTGGATCCCCCATCCTCCGATTGGCTTAAACCTTCAGACCTGCGGGTGCTTCCGCGAAGCACCCGCATCTTTTGCCTAGAGAGGTGGTAGCGAATGATCCGATCCACGAGAGTGAGCGCAGTGAGCAAGCCGGTGATCGTCGCGTTGGCGGCAGCGATGTTAGGACTCATGGGTGATCTCTATGCCTATGCCGCAGATGCGACTTCGAAAGCGGTGGGCTCCGCCGCACAGAGCGCCGACGAGAGGCATGCACAGACCGAAGCATTGAAAGCCAAGGGGCTGGTCACCATCGATGAGGTCTATGCCGGGATGCTGGAAGCCGAGCAGACCCGGGCCGCCCTCGCCAGGGTCGATCCGGGCGTGGACAATGCCATGATGGCCGAGAAGTGGGGCGTGCAGGTGATCAGCGTCAGCTATGCGGCGGACGGCTTCTGGCTCGCGTTCCGTTTTCGCGTGCTCGATCCTGTGAAGGCCAACATGCTTTTCGACACCAAGTTGAAACCCTACCTGGAGTCGGAATCCACCGGCGTCAAGCTGGCGGTGCCGACGGCGGCCAAGATCGGCGCCTTGCGAACCACCAACCGCGGACACAACGTGAAAGCGGACAAGATCTACAACATAATGTTTTCCAATCCCGGGTTTCAGGTCAAGCCGGGGCAGAAAGTCAGTGTGGTCTCCGGAGATTTCAAAGCGGAGCACCTGACGGTACGCGGAGCCAGTGAATATCTCAGCATCAATGAGAAAATGTTACGGCAGAGGCGTTAGGCAATGTGTTCGCCGAGCGTCAATACAGTCCGCGTGTTCAGGGGAGAAATTGCACAGCGAGACTCAGGCCGCTCCCCTGTCGAATCAGGCGGACAGGGTGGCTCGGGAGTCCGCGTCGGATAACCGGAACACAGAAGTGTATGTGATGGGCTAAGATATCGACCCATCGAGTGCACTCTCTCTGGCGAAACAAGAATGACATTACTCCGCAAGCTTCTCTTTTGTCTCTCATGCTGCGTACTCCCAAGCCACATGCTTTGGGCCGGGCCCGCTGCGGAGAACGAGCTTGAGTTGGGTCGCAAGCTCTATCTGGAGGGACAGCTGCCCAACGGCGAAATCATCACCGCCAAGGTCAGGGGTGACATCGAACTGACCGGCAAGCAGGTGATCTGCGGCACCTGCCATCGTAGAAGCGGCATGGGATCCAGCGAGGGCGACCAAGTGATACCCGCGATTGCGGGTAACATGATTTTCAATCCGCTGCGCCTGCCCACCAGCAGTGATCCGCTGGCGCCGACACAACGCCTGGCCTACACCGAAGCGACCTTGAAACGGGCCATTCGCGACGGTATCGACTCCAACGGCCGACCGCTCGATCCGTTGATGCCGCGATATCCGTTGAGCGACCGGGAGCTCGATCATCTGATTGCGTATCTGAAGACGCTTTCGCAGGAGTTTTCTCCCGGGGTGGACGACAAGGATATCCATTTCGCCACCATCATCGCCGGTGACGTCCCGGAGAAACAACGCAAGGCCCTGATCGATGTCATGCGGGTCTACGTGGAGCAGAAAAATTCCGAGACCCGTCATGAAACCTTCCGCGCCGAAAATGCCCCCTGGCACAAAAAGTGGCTGTTCGAGCCCTATCGCAAATGGGTCATGCATGTGTGGGAACTGCAGGGTCCCGAAGCGAGCTGGGGTGGGCAGTTGGCAAACCTCTATCGGGAACAGCCGGTGTTCGCCGTACTCAGCGGGGTAGGAGAGGGGAGTTGGAAACCGGTACACGATTTCTGCCAGTCACAAAAGCTACCCTGTCTGTTTCCGACCACGGAGTTGCCGGTCATCAACGAGGATGACTTCTATCCGATCTACCTCTCGAAAGGGATGACCCTGGAAGGCGAACTGATCGACCTGCATTTGCGCGATCAGCGGATCGAAGCGCCTCTGGTCCAGGTTTATCCCCAGGGAGACCGCAAAGCCGCGACGGCGGCCCGCTCATTGCTGCAGGCGCGTGGCGACAAGCCGATTCGCTCCATCGAATGGAAGCGTGAGACGACGCGTCCGAGCGCGGAATTCTGGAAAGGGGTATTGCGGGATCTGGGCGACGCCGGGCTGGTCTTGTGGATGAGCGAGGAGCAGTTGACCCATCTCTGGCCGCTGCTTGAACGCAAGTCAGCCACCGCTGCCAGGATTTATCTCTCTACCTCGCTGTTCGGAACCCGGCCACAACCGGTTCCTGCGGGGCTTCGTGAACGGGTCTACCTGACCTCCACGCGCGAGCTGCCCGGAGGCATCTCCAGGTTGCTGTTGCGTTCAACCGGCTGGTTTCGGGCCAAGAATATCTACGCACCCGATGCGCGGGAGGTGCAGGCCAATGCCTATCTCGCGCTGAAAGTGGCAGGCGACGCCCTGATACATATCCGCGGCTATTTCTTCAGAGACTACCTGATTGAGCGCATCGAGCACACCGTGGACAGTGTGCCCTATACATCGGTCTATCCGCGTATCAGCATGGCCCCGGAACAGCGTTTCGCCGCCAAAGGGGGTTACATCGCCCGTTTCGCCAACAGCGGAAAGGGAGAGCTGGTGGCGGTATCCGATTGGCTGATCCCGCAGCACTGAGTCCTTATGGGCAGTCTGGATGTTCATTACGGCGGATCCACGCCAGGTTACCTCAATCATTGTAGAACTCACTGCGCAGTGAAGAAGTAGCCTGGATGGAGCGAAGCGGAATCCAGGGCAAGGCACGGGGCATCCCGGATTTCGCTTTGCTCCATCCGGGCTACAGACTATGGACGCTTTCGAACGACTTCGTGCGGCGGATCGAGGCCGGGTTAATAGTAGTAGTACACCCGATTTGAAGGGTAGTAGTTCCACGCATTCCCTTGCCGACTCTAAACGTTTAGAGTCGAGTCTAAGAGTCTGTTTGTCAGCGGAAATTGCGTAAACCCAAGGCCTTGCGGCCAGGCGAGTATTCGTTCGATGCAAAAGTATCTCTCCCATCTGCTCGGTTCGGGGACGACACTTGCCGCTGTGCGCCATGTGCTGGGAACCCTGTTCCTGCTGCTGGAGGTCTGCAACGTCCAGGCCAGTGCCGAACTGACGGTCGACCTTGAGCGACTGATCGACGAGGCCAACAGAACATCACTCATCCCCGTCATCATCAAGTTCAGCCAGCAGCTCGATATCACGACCTTGCGCAACCAGGTCGGCCAGCAGATGCAGTACGCGACGCGCGGGGAGACGGCGCGAAAGCGCCAGCAGAAGCTGCTGCGCAAAAAGATCGTCACCGACCTGAAAGCGCATGCCCAGGGGCCGCGCAAGGCGCTGGCCCGGTTACTGCGCCAGTACGGCGTGGACGTGGAACTGAAATCGCTCTGGAGCATCAATGCGGTGGCCTTGAAGCTGCCGGCCCACCTGGTCGACGAGGTGGCGGCGCTGCCCGGTATCGAGCGTATCTCCGTCGATATGCAGCTGACCATGAATGCGGCCTCGCCGGAACTGGTGACTACGGTGCCGCAATGGAATCTCAGCGACATCAATACCGAGTATGTCTGGCAGCAGGGCTATGCCGGAGACGGTGTGGTGGTGGCGATCCTCGATTCCGGCGTCGAACTCAACCATCCGGACCTGGTCGATCGCTGGCGCGGCGGCGACAACAGCTGGTTCGATCCCTACGGTCAGAATCCCTTTCCCATCGATGTCAACGGCCACGGCACCCAGGCGCTGAGCCTGATTCTGGGTGGCAATGCCAGCGGCTATCAGATCGGACTCGCTCCCCATGCCCGGTGGATCGCCGCCCGCCTGTTCGACAATGAGGATCAGGCGAGTTTGAGCGCCATCCACGAAGCCTTTCAGTGGCTGCTGGATCCGGACGGCGATCCCGCCACCGACGACGCCCCCGACGTGGTCAACAACTCCTGGGGCTTTGCCACCACCATCAATCAGTGCTACCAGGAGTTCAGCGACGATATCCGGCTGCTGCGCGAGGCCGGTATCGCGGTGGTCTATTCGGCGGGCAACTACGGGCCTTTCGGCGAGACCAGCATCAGTCCGGCCAACGACCCGGGTGTGATTTCGGTCGGTTCGGTGGACCAGTTCCGGGAAATCGACACCTTCAGCAGCCGGGGACCGGGGGCCTGCGACGGCGGTGTGTTTCCCAAACTGGTGGCTCCCGGCAGTCTCGTATTCGTGGCCGACCGCCTGCCGGTGGCCTACAACGTGGTTACGGGAACATCCTTTTCCGCGCCCCATGTGACCGGCGCCATCGCGCTTTTGAAGAGTGCCTACCCGATGGCTACGGTCTCGCAGATCGAGACGGCGCTCTACGATTCCGCCACCGACCTCGGTGCCACCGGCGGAGACGATCTCTACGGCTATGGTCTGATCGACGTGGCGGCCGCCTACGACCTGCTGTTCAGAGACCTGGGGTCCAGCAGCGCCGGTATGCTGCTGTTCAGCGAATCGCTCTACAGCGTCGACGAGACGACCGACAAACTGATCGTCACCGTCAGACGCCTCGGAGGCAGTTCGGGTGAGGTGAGTGTCGACTACGAAACCCTGCCCGATCAGGCCAGCGATGCGGGGCAGGCCGATTTCATCGCCCAGTCGGGTACCCTGCGTTTCGCCGACGGAGAGACCCTGCGCAGCTTTGAGATCACTATCGTCGACGATGACCTCGACGAGGAGAACGAGACTTTCTACCTCAATCTCACCAATGCGACAGGCGAGGCGCTGTTGAGCAATCAACCCCAGGTTCCGGTCACCATTCTGGACGACGACGGGCCGGGCGCGCTCTCCCTCGGCTCCGTCAGTTACGCGGTCAACGAATCGCGCGACCAGGCGAGCGTCAGCGTGCTGCGTACCGGCGGTTCGGAAGGCAGGGTCTCGGTCGACATCTCCCTGGTCGATGACACGGCGCGCGTCAATTCGGACTACCTTCTGCCCGAATCCGAGCGCCTGACCTTTGCCAACGGCGAAATCGCCAAAGAGGTGCTGATCCCACTGGTTAAGGACGAGGTGCATGAAGGCAACGAGCGCTTCAATCTGCTGCTGTCGTCACCTGGCGGCGGCGCCACGATCACACAGCCGGCTTCGACCACCATCACGATCCTGGATGACGATCCCGATACCAGCATCACCACCATCCACCTCGAGGCGGTCAACTATCTGGTGCGTGAGAATGCGGGCGAGGTGACCCTATCGGTATTGCGTAGCGGCAATCTGGATCGTGAAGCGACCGTAGCGTACGAAACCGTGGCCGGTTCGGCCAAACCGAGCGAGGACTATGTGGCGAAGCGGGGTACGCTGATCTTCCGCCCCAAAGTCACCCGCAAGACCATCACCATTCCGATCAAGGATGACGGTGTCTACGAAGCGGAGAGCAGTTTTACGCTGGTGCTGAAAGGTGTCGACAGCGGTTCGCTGCTGGCAAAGCCTGCCGCCGCCATCGTCCGCATCAGCAATGACGACGCCCAGCCCTATGTCTCACTGAGTACTGGCGGTTCAGGTGGATCCGGTGGTTTTAGCGGTGGCACGAGCAGCAGTGGAAGTCTTGATGGCGGTGGCAGTCTGGTCGATACCAACGCTGAAACGGGAACGGACGCGCAGCAGAGCGCCAGTGGCGGTACGGCTGGCGAGCTCATGATTTTCGATCTGACGCTGCGGGGCTATAGCGGGGCAGGCGAGGAGGCGCTCAGACGCCTGCAGACCCTGGATGGCAGACTGCCGGACACAGCGCTTGACGAAGCGGAGAAGCAGGACGAGAAGAAGGTCGACTGTGTGGAGGGTGACGGCAGCGGGAAAGACGGCTGCCAGGAAGACTCCGTATCCCCCGTGGATGACCATGAGCAGGCTGGCAAGGTCACCGCGGAGAGCGACCGGGCCGAACATGCAGACGACGGAGATTCGACAGGCAAGATCGAGATCGGTGATGATGCTCAGTCGAAATGACAACTGAGTCCGCTAAGTCAATGATCAAAAAATAGAATTGAGTAAGTTAAATCCCACAAATATTGCTACCCTCAAGCCTGGCGGGCTGTCTCTCATTGCGCATCTCGATACTTGAGACTATCTCTGTAAAATTCACGTAATAAACTGTTATTACGGTAGATAATATTGCCTTGATTTGGCGGGGAAGTGCCCCTGTAGTAGCCGCGGTAGGGTAAGTGTGTAGCTCGGGTATGAATTCACCCCATGAGCAAATACACTATCCAATCAATCACAATAACTGTAACGCTATGCTGAGATACTCAGTAAGCGTTGGGAGTGGGCTGGGAGATAGTGCTTAAGGTGCTGCCTTTACCGGCATCGTCGTTCAGCAATCGCAATCATCATCCCCCCACCCAGCAGGGCGCCGTCATGCTGTATCGATGACGGCTTGGCCAGAGCCACCGGCAAGGTTTCGCGGTATTCGCGATTCTGTGAGTGGAAACAGTCCATAAGCGAATATCCTAATGAGTCAGCACCGATACACTTCATTTATTGCCACTTTGGTCTGTTCCCTGCTGTTAGCCTCCTGTGCGACTCAGCAGTCTGCCGGGAGAAAGCCGGAACCTCTGCCGCCGCCACCTGTCGTCAGTACGGCTGACACTGAAGACGAGGCATTGGTGCTTTCCCAGCAGGCACAGCGCGAACCCGAATTTTTCGTCAAGAAGGGGAGCGGCGTCTTCCTCAAGGGCAAGGGGAGCCGTGGCGCCCGGCAACCGGCCAAGGGCGACATCACGCTCAATTTCGAGGGTGTGGATCTGCGCGAAGTGCTGAAGGTCATTTTCGAGGAGATTCTGCGCGAGAACTATTTGATCGACGACAAGGTCCAGGGCGTGGTGACCATCCACACCACCTATCCGGTCTCCACCGAAGCGGTGTTGCCGATCCTCGAGACCATCCTGCAGATGAACGGCGCGGCGCTGGTCAGGAACGGTTCCCTCTATAAGATCGTGCCGCTGGCCGAGCTGAAGGAGATTTCGCTCGCACCCGGTGTCGGTCAGGGCGTCGATCGGCTGAAAGCGGGGCAGGGCGTGCAGATCGTGCCGTTGAAGTACATCTCCGCCAAGGAGATGAAGAAGATCCTGGAGTCGTTCTCCTCCGCCAACGAACAGATCCATGCCGATACCGGGCGCAACCTGCTGATCCTCACCGGCTCGTTCCAGAAGATCAACAATCTGCTGCAGACCATCGAGATGTTCGACGTGGACTGGCTGAGCGGCATGTCCTTCGGTCTGATCCCCATCAAGTATGCCGATGCCAAGACGTTGACCGACGAGATCAGCAGCATCCTCGGCGAGGGTGAGGCCTCCCCGCTGAACGGCATCATGCGCCTGATACCGGTGCAACGCCTCAATGCCATCATGGTCATCAGTCAGCAGCCGGCCTACATCAAGGAAGCGCGTAAGCTGATCAGTCAGTTCGACCAGGGCAGCGACAAATCGCCCGAACGCCGTCTCTACGTCTACCACCTCAAGAACGGCAAGGCGGAAAACATCGCCACCATCCTGCAGAACATCTTCGGCAATCAGGTCTCTTCGACATCCTCGCTGGGCCAGAATGGCTCGAAGGATCCGCTCCTGCGAAGCAATGTACGTCAGCCCACCAGCAGCGGGATCAGCCTGAAGAGCAGCAACGCCGACAGTCAATCGAATCTGACCAAGGACCAGCCACCCATGGCTGCAGCCGCATCCCCGGTGGTCGCGAGGAGCGAAACCGGGGATACGGGCGCCACGGACATGCCGGCCACCATCATCGCCGACCCGGACAACAATGCCATCCTGATCATGGCCAGTCCGATGGATTACAACAAAATCAAATCCACCATTGCCCGGCTTGACGTGTCGCCGAAACAGGTGCTGATCGAGGCCACCATCGCCGAGGTGGTGCTTAGCGACAACCTCAGCTACGGCGTGCGCTGGTTCTTCGAGGGAACCGGCGGCAGCGGCCGTCCCTACAAGGGCGGTTTCGGATACCCGCTACCCGATGACATCGGCGGAGACGGTTTCTCCCTGGGTCTCTTCAACACCAGCGGCGAACTGAAGGCCTTTTTCGACATCCTCGAAACCGAGTCCTCGGTCAAGTTCCTCTCCGCGCCGCAGATCATGGTGATCGACAACCAGACGGCAACCTTCCGCGTGGGTGATCAGATCCCAATCGTCACCCGCTCATCCCAGAGCACCACCGACCCCAACGCACCCATCGTCTCCGAGGTGCAGTATCGCGACACGGGTACTCTGCTCAAGGTCACGCCGCGCATCAATGAGGGCGGCATGGTGACCCTGGAGATCAGTCAGGAGGTGAGTAATCCGGGTGCCACTCCGGCCATAGGCGGCGGCGGCAACGTCTCCATTTCACAACGCACGATCGACAGCACGGTCATCGTCCACGACGGCCAGTCCATCGTGCTGGGCGGGCTGATTCGTGAAAATACCACCAACTCCAAGGGCGGCATACCCGGGCTCATGAGTCTGCCGGTGGTGGGCAATCTCTTCAGCAGCACCACCAAGGACACCAGCCGTACCGAGCTGATCGTCACCCTGACGCCCAAAGTTGTCAGAAATCCCCATGAGGCCTATGAGATCTCCAAGGAGTTGCGGGAGAAGATCAAGGAGGCGACCCTGTTTCAGGATGATTTCTACAATCGCCGCAAAGGTACCGAATAGCCGGCTTGCAGTCTCGAAGGTCACAGGCTTCAATGGGAAGATATGAATGACTTTGGATCACATCTAGGCAATCAGGTCGCTTCAGGAGAGCTCACCGGCAGTCCGCTCTTCGCCGACAGCCCGTTGTGTAGTGCGTTGGTCACCGCCGGACGCCTACGGCCCGCCGACGCGGATCGGGCCCTGCGTCTCAAACAGACCCAGCAGAGTGATGAATCGATCGGCAACATCCTGTTGCAGCTCGGCCTGATTTCCGACCGCGATCTGGCACAGACCCTCTCCCGCCTCAATGGCATTCCGGTCACGGAAAAGAAACACTACCCCGCGTTCACGAGTCTGGAGGAGTCGATCTCCGCCAACTTCCTGAAACAGCACAAGCTGCTGGTCTTCACCGATGAAGAGGAGCAGGTGCATGCGATCATGGTCGATCCCACCGACCGCTATGTGGTCGATGCCCTGGAACTGATTACCGGCAAGTCGATCCGGCTGCACATCGGCATCGCCTCCGAAATCGATGAGGCGTTGCAGGAGCACTTCCTCGAAATGCGCAAGCAGACGGGGGAGTTCGACGAGGAGGGGATGGAGCATCAGCTGTTGCTGCAGGACGATGTGGAACAGCTGAAGGAGCAGGCCAGCGAGTGCTCAAGATCCGCTACCGGGTGGACGGGCTGCTGCGCGAGACCGAGCACCCTGCAACGCAGATGGCGGCGGCGCTGATCTCCCGTATCAAGATCATGGCCAATCTCAATATCGCCGAGCGGCGTCTGCCCCAGGATGGCCGTTTCAAGATCCGGGTCATGGGCAACACTCTCGACCTGCGTGTCTCCACCGTGCCGACCCTGCACGGCGAGAGCATGGTGATGCGACTGCTGCAGCGGGACGAGCAGGCCCTCGACTTCCGAGCCCTGGGTTTCGAACCGGAGACCGAAATACGGTTGCTGGAGATCCTGCAACGCCCCCATGGCATCGTGGTGGTGACCGGCCCCACCGGCAGCGGCAAGACCACCACCCTGTATGCCGCGCTCAACCACCTCAACCGCCCCGATCGCAAGATCCTCACGGTCGAGGATCCGGTGGAGTACAACATCGAGGGGGTCAACCAGATCCAGGTCAAGCCCGGAATCGGCCTCACCTTCGCCAACGCCCTGCGTTCCATCGTGCGCCAGGATCCCGACATCATCATGATCGGTGAGATCCGTGACCAGGAGACCGCCAAGATCGCGGTGCAATCGGCCCTCACCGGCCACCTGGTGCTCTCCTCCCTGCACACCAACGATGCCGCCGGCAGCATCACCCGTTTTCTCGATATGGGGGTCGAGGCCTTTCTGCTCACCTCCACCGTCAATGCGGTACTGGCCCAACGGCTGGTGCGCAACCTCTGTCCTCACTGCAAGGAGGCCTACACACCGCCCCGGGAGATCATCGAAAGATTGCAGCGCCAGGGCGTGGAGGCGGATGCGCGGACCCAACTCCACCGGGCAGTCGGTTGCGATGCCTGTGGCGGCAGCGGTTACAGCGGTCGCAGCGCCATCATCGAGCTGCTGGAGATCTCGGAGGCGATGCGCTCCCTCATCCTGCAGGAGAGTGATAAGAGTACCCTGGCGGCCTGCGCCCAGCGTGAGGGTGCGCGTACCATGTATCAGGACGGACTCAGGAAGGTCATGCGGGGAGTCACCACCCTGGAAGAGGTGCTCAGAGTCACCCAGGAAGGTTGAGCTTGGCCTCGTTCAGCTACAAGGCGGTCACCAGTGACGGCGAGGTGGTGCAGGGCATACTGGATGCGCTCGACCGTCAGGGTGCCGTACGCCAGATCCATCTCAAGGGACAGGTGCCGATAAGGGTCGAGGAGAGCGGTCAGGCCGCCAAGCCGGGACGCCGTCCGCGTCTGCGGCGCGGGAAGGTGGGTCTGGACCAGATCATGGCCTTTACCCGTGAACTGGCGACCCTGCTCAAGGCGGGCCAGCCTATCGATTCGGCATTGACCATCCTGATGTCGATCAGCGGCGAGGAGTCCCGCTTCAGCGAACACCTCGTGCGCATCCGTGACGCCCTCAAGGGCGGACACAGCTTTTCCGATGCCCTGGCCGGAGAGGCGGGGCTGTTCAATGACTTCTATGTTCAGATGGTGAGGGCGGGGGAGTCGGGCGGCGCTCTGGAGAGTGTGCTGTCGCGACTCGCGGTGCACCTGGAGCACACCAAGGAGGTCAAGGATTCCCTGGTCTCGGCCCTGATCTACCCGATGATCCTGCTCTTCGTAGCCCTCACCTCGATCATGATCCTGATGACCTATGTGATCCCGCAGTTCAGCGACCTGTTCAACGACTTGGGGCAGGCACTCCCGGTATCCACCCAGATCACCATGGCGGTGGCCTCGGCCTTGCAGGACTACGGCTGGCTGATGGCGCTGGCCATCGTCGGTTTGATCCTCTATTTCAAATGGCAGCTCGGACACCGTGCTTCGGCCAAGCGCTGGCATGCCCGCCTGCTCAGGCTGCCCCTCATAGGCGCCATCATCAAGCAGGTCGAGGCGGCCCGCTTCTGCCGTACCCTGGGCACCCTGCTGGAGAACGGCGTACCGTTGCTGCGGGCGGTCTCCATCGTCAAGCAGACAATCGGTAATGTGGTCATCGCCGACGGCATGGACCATGTGGTGAGCAGCCTGAAATCGGGTCGACGGCTGGCCGATCCCCTGGCCGAACACTCTCAGTTTCCCCATTTCGCCCTGCAGATGATCCGCATCGGCGAGGAATCGGGGCAGCTGGAGCCGATGCTGATGCAGACGGCGGACATTCTGGACCAGGAGACCCAGACCCTGATCAAACGGGCACTGAGTCTGGTCGAACCGGTGATGATTCTGGTCCTTGGCGTGATCATCGCCGCGGTTGTGATGTCTATTCTGGTGGCGATACTCGGCGTCAACCAACTTGTAGCACTTTAACGGATGGATTATGCAAACAGAGAAACGACAACAAAACGGCTTTACCCTGATTGAACTGCTGGTAGTCCTGGTGATCCTCGGCCTGCTGGCGGGGTTGGTCGGGCCGCAAGTGTTGCGCCACCTCGGCGGCGCCAAATCGGATACCGCACAACTGCAGATCTCGGAGCTGGGGTCCGGACTCGACCTGTACCATCTGGAGGTTGGCCGCTACCCCTCCAGCAGCGAGGGATTGCAGGCCCTGGTGGAAGCGCCCCCGTCGGTCGACAATTGGCACGGACCCTACCTGAAGAAGAGCAAGGTGCCCAAGGATCCCTGGGGCAACGACTATGTCTATCAGTATCCCGGCGACCATGGTCCCTACGATCTCTACTCCTACGGCGCCGATAATGCCGAAGGCGGCGAGGGCGACAACAAGGATATCGTGAGCTGGTAATGTGATGTGTCTATCAGGCCGGATCACAGCGCGCCGACTGTTCATTTCGCCCCACTACCCGGATGGCAGGATTTGCCGGCGCAGGATTCCGGGCACGCGAACTGGAGGCTCACAGTCGGCCTTCACGCTCATCGAGCTGCTGCTGGTACTGAGCATCGTCGCCCTGCTGCTGGCGTTGTCCCCGGCCCTGATGCAGAAAGCCTTTCCCATCCTCAAGCTCAAGGCGGCGGCGCGGGACATGGTGCAGGAGATCCGCTATGTGCAGAATGCCGCCATCATCAATGGCCAGGTGGCGGAGATCCGTTTCGATCTGAAGAACGGCGAGTATCGCAGTGATCTGGTCAACGGTGGTGAAGTGAGAGCGCTGCCAAGCGGCCTCTCGTTTTCGAACTCGCCACAATTTCCGGAGTTCGGGGCGAGCGAAGAAATGACACGTTTTGTCTTCTATCCGGACGGTAGCGCCAACGGCGGTGTGCTCTTCGTCGGCAACGACCGCAAACGCATGGCGATACGCGTCGACTGGCTGACCAGCAAGATTCAGCTCGATGAACTGCATGAGACAAAGCGACTCTAAGCGCGATATGCGTGGCATGACATTGATCGAGGTGCTGGTCGCCTTTGTCATTCTGGGAATGGTGATGGCCGTGATCATGCGCATCAATGCCACCTCTTTGCGCAACCACGAAGTCTCCAAAGCGTATCAGCACGCCCTGCGCGTCGCCGAATCCCGCATGGAGGCCATGAGCGTCGAGACCAGCTCGGAGACCCTGCAGCAAAGTGGCGTCGAGGCTGGTGGTCTGCGCTGGGAGTACTTCCGGCAGCCCTATCACGAGTGGAGCGAGGAGCGGTTGCAGGGACTCCAGGCTATACCCGTCAAGGAGCGGATAGTGGTGGCATGGGGAGAACAGCCCTTTCCCAGGCAACTCAGTTTCTCACGCATCCACCTTATTTACAGGGGGCGATGATGCATTGCCGGCGAAACAGCACAACACACCCCCGTGCGGCCGGTTTCACGTTACTGGAAATCATGGTGGCGATGTTGCTGCTGGCGGTGATCGTAACTGCATCGGTTTCCCTGTTGTTCATCAATATCCGGGGATGGGATGCACTGGTCACGGACAGCGAGCAGAGCCTCGACGGCGTCCTGATTCGCGACCGCCTGGTGACTACGTTACGCCAGCTCTCACCCCTGGTCTGGCAAAGTGGAGGGAATCGGCAACTGGCATTCAATGGCGAGACGGATCGGGTCCAATTCATCTCCCGTGCACCCATGCAGTTTCGCCAGGGCGGCTTGTTCGAGTATCTCCTGATGCAGGAACTCGATAGTGAAAACCGGAGGAATCTGGTGCTCTATTATGCGCCTTATCGCCCTGATCAGACCGAATTCAGGCTGCCCGAGGACGGGGAACGTCGCCAGCTGTTCAGCGATATCGGGGGTGTCACCTTCGGCTACTGGGGCGTCAAGCAATTGGGTGCAAAGCAAGCGGAGTGGTGGGAGGGCTGGGAGAATAATCTCGATAGCTATCCGGCCATGGTGCGAATAGAGTTTGCAGGTGGCAGAGCTGATGCCGTAGCGACGACGGAGTTTGTGAAGCTGCTGATGGATGCCACGAGGGCGCTACGATGATGGGTCTGACGCCTGCCCGAAGGGGTGCGGTGCTTATCGCCGGCGGTCCGCAAGGGCAGCAGGGCATAGCCCTGATCATGGTACTCTGGCTGGTGGTGCTGTTGACCATCGTGGCGGCGAGCTTTGCCACGCATTCGCGGGTGGAGACCCGGATGGCAGGTAATCTGGTGGAGCGCCAAAAGGCCAGGCTCCTGATCCAGACCGGATTCAGTCGCGCCCTGCTGGAACTGATGGCAGCCAGCAGCGACGAGCGCTGGAAGGTCGATGGCGAGATCCATGAATTGCAACAGGCGCAGGGCAGTCTGCGCATCGCTATTCGCAACGCAGCGGGACTGGTCGATCTCAATCGGGCCTCCCACGACGTGCTCTACAATCTGTTCTCCTTGCTGTCTGATGACCAGGAAATCCGAGAACAGCTGGTGGACGCGTTGAATGACTGGCGAGACGGCGATGACCTGAAACGGCTCAACGGCGCGGAGGACGACGATTATGCGCACGCCGGTCTCGATTACGGCACCGTCGACAGAGATCTGGAAAGTGTCGATGAGCTCGGTTATGTTATTGGTTTCGATCAGGATTCAGTGGATAGGCTGCGACCCTATGTGACCGTGTATTCAGGCCTGAACCAGATTGACAGGACTTATGCATCGCAGGAACTGGTCGATATCCTCAAGAGCGGTGATGCTTCACTGGATGGCCAGGTGGCGCAAGCCTTCGATCAGCTCGACAGCGGACTGGCCGATATCAATGAGCTCGAAGAAGGGCTGGACGGCCTGGGAAAGGCACAGAGCTCCAACTACCGCATAAGCATCGAGGCAACAACCGAAGGAGGCGGCCATGCGGTCGTCGACGTCGATGTGGAGATGGGTAATCTCCGGGACCGACCCTTCAAGGTCCTCGCCTGGCATACACGTTACTAGAGCCCAGTGGATTAGAGTTAACGGGCCCTGACTGGGCGAGACCCAAAAGAAAAGCAATCTATGGCTGTCAGTTCTATCAGTTATCAGTTTCGTGAGTTTCTCTCCTGGTGGGGCAGTGAACTCGCGGCCATGCTGCCGGATTCAGTGGTGTCGCTGTTCCAGAACGGTCGCTTGCTGCAACTGCACTATGCCGATGAGACCGTGCGCCTGGTCAACCATGGGAAAACCGGCGAGGAGGTGCATGAGAACTTCCACGCCGGCATAGATTTCGACGATCCCGAACAGAGCCGTATTCTCGCTGCCGCCAGCGAGATACGGCTCTGTCTCGAGAAGAAGAAGTACCTCATCAAAAAGGTAACGCTGCCGATCGAGACCGAAGAGAATCTGCGTGAGGTGCTCTCATTCGAGATGGATCGACAGACGCCTTTCACCCCCGATCAGGTCTACTACGACTACATCGTCAACGAGCGCGATAAAACGGCACGTACCCTCGATGTGTCGCTGATTCTGGCACCGATCGACAGGCTCAATTATGCGCTGGATCTGCTGGAGAACCATAACGTCCGTATTAGCGCCATTTCCCCCTGCGAAGAGCATATCGGTGTCTTCAATCGGGTGAATCTGCTGCCGCCGGAGAAACGGCGCAAGCCGCAGAAGGCATATCGACTGGTCAATTATTTTCTGTTGTTGACCTTTGTGCTCCTGCTGTTTGGCAATCTGGCCCTGCCCATCTGGCAGAAAATGGGCTATGCCAAGACGCTGGAGAGTGAACTCGATCGGTATAAAAAGGACTCGGCTGAAGCGGTTGCCTTGCGTGGCAAACTGGAACAGGCGGAGCTGGAAAACCGCTTCCTGGAAAACAAGAAGCGTAATGCGTTGCAACTGACACAGATCCTCAACGAATTGTCGCTGGTGATTCCGGATGACACCTGGTTGAGTAATTTCGAATTGCGTGAGGACAGCGTCCATCTGCACGGCCAGTCGGTCGCTTCCGCAGCCCTGATTCCGCTGATCGACGCCTCGCCCCTGTTCCGCAACGTCTCTTTTCGATCGCCGGTCACCCAGAACCGTCAGAACAATACTGAACGTTTCCACATCTCCGCCGAGCTGGAGAAAATCGTGGAGGCGCAGGAATGATCGCGCGTCTCGATGGTCGTAAGAGTCGTCTGCTTGCGCTGCTGCTCTTTATCGTGACGCTGTTGCTCGTCGTCGCGTCTGTGGTGCTGCCGGTGTTTGTGATGAATCGCCACTACGACGAGTTGATCACTGGTATGAGTGATCAGTTGGTGGTTTATCAACGGGTGGCTCGAAACAGTAAACAGTATCAGGCCAAGTTTCAGCAGTTGATGCGGCTGCAACGCCAGGACAGACGCTACCTCAAGAGCGACACGGAATCCCTCGCCACTGCGGAGTTACAGAGCATCGTGAAACAGGTCATTGCCGGAAACCAGGGGGAGATCCTCAGCACGCAGGTGACCCGTACCACCGAAGAACAGGGATTCAAACGCATCACCATTCGGATCCGCATGAAGAGCACGTTGGAGGATATGGTAAAGATCTTCCATACCCTCGAATCGAAAAAGCCCTATCTGTTCGTTGAGAACGTAAACGTTCGCAGCCGTCAGGTAGCGCGACGTCGCCTGCCCACCAACAAGGCGATCGAAGAGGCAATGTCACAGCTCGATATCGACTTTCAGCTCTCTGGCTATATGCGGGGTGGATCGGCGTGAGTGGGGTACGTTCCTTTGTCAGCGGCATGAGCCTGCTCCTGCTGATCGGTTCCGGACTGCTTGCTGGCATGCTCTATCTGCAGTGGCATGAGGACATCACCTCACATTATCGGCTGACCGAGCCGACAGCCGACGATGTTGCAGTCAAACAGGATGTCGAAAATATACTCGCCTTCATGCCGGCACCGTTGCAAAGCCTCAGTGAAATCACCGACCGTCCTCTCTTCACCGAGGGCAGAATCCCACCCGAGAAACCGAGTGAAAATCCCAAGGCCGTTGCGGCCAATGTCCCTTTGCGGCTCAAACTGGAAGGTGTGGCGATTACGCCGGAGAGCAAAGTGGCCGTCATCACCGATCTGCAGACCAACGAGCTGTTGAGACTCTCACAGGGAATGAGTCACAGTAATTGGAAGGTGACAGGGGTGAGTGAGGAGTCTGTTACCATTCAGCAAGGGGGACGGGAAATCACCCTGACACTGGAGATCGATGAGTCGCCAGGTTCAGGCCGTCCCAAAGTGCCGTTCAAACTTCCGATACGACCTCCGGCCAGGCGGTAGGTCGTGAGGATGCCGCGCAATCCCCGCGAATCCTGGCGATTGAAGTTATGAAGTATTATCCAGAGTCACCCGAATCACTGTTATGAAAAAAGTCTCCGTACTCTTTATCTGTATGGGCAATATCTGCCGTTCGCCGACCGCCCAGGGCGTCTTCAGAGCACTGGTCGAGCGCGAAGGGCTGAGTGACCGAATCGCTACCGATTCGGCAGGCACTATCGCTTACCATGTCGGAGAAGCGCCTGATCGCAGGGCCAGGGAGACGGCTTCGAAACGGGGAATCGATCTCAACGATCTTCGCGCCCGCAAAGTGGTTTCACAAGACTTCGAGCAGTTTGACTACCTGCTGGCAATGGACCAAGACAATTATGGGGATCTGGAGACGCTCTGTCCGCCGGGATTCGAGGAGCGTTTGCATCTGTTTATGGATTTTGCTCCGCAACGGCCGGAGAAAGAGGTGCCCGATCCCTATTATGGCGGTGTCGCGGGGTTTGACAGAGTCTTTGATATGGTCGAGGAGGCTTCCAGAGGCTTGCTGAAGCATATTCTGGAACGGCACAACCTCTGAGGAAGGCAGGCCCCGGCAGCTGCCGGGGCCTGGTATTATCGCTAGTCCGCTTTTTGCGTATCGGCGGGGACGCTGGCAGCTGGGGTTTCAGCGGCTGCCGGTTTGACTTCGCGGGGTGTCGGCCTTGATTCCTCAGCCTGTGCCTGTTGAGGCGTCGACTCCCGAGGTGGAGTTACTGGAGCGGCCTGGGGTGCTGCTGGCGCCTGCACTTCACTCTTCCTGGTCTCAATCTGCTGAAGTTTAGCCGGTGACGGACTGGGCTTGCTTTCGCTGACTGTCGGTTTGGGCATCTCCACGGCAGGCTTTGACTCGGACGGGCGCGGCTCTGTTGCTGTGGCGGACTTTGCTTGCGGTTTGTCGACACCCGTATCGCTTTTTGCAGCAGGTGGTGTCGCTTTCTCCTCGCTCCTGGTTTCCGGTTTGCTCGCTTGCTGTTGGCGTGCAGGACGCTCTTCACCTTGGGCAGGGGTCGTCTGCTCGACACGCTTGGTCTGCGTGGGGCCAGACCCGGTCTCTGAGGTACTGCTGGTCGGAGCGCTTTGGGGCTGCGCGGGTGTGGAGGTGGTCGATTCCGCAGACGCTGGTGGGGAGCGATCCGCTGTCTGGCTGTCGGCTTTCGGCGCACGGGGTTTGCGGGGAGGACGTGGTTTCTCTTCCGACGTCTGACGTTTCTCCTCCTGCTTAACGGGGGCCTCGCTGCCTGTTCCCTCGGCCGGTGTCTCGACAGACTGGGCCGCTGCCTTGTCGGCACTGCTGGAAGAGCGCCGACGGCGTCCTCCACGGCGACCGCGGCGCGAACTCTTCGGCTTCGGCGACTCCTCCTTTTCACTGTCTGTGGGGGCGCTTTCGGGTTTGGCGCTGGCCTCAGTCGGTTTGCGACTGGCGCTCTTGCCGCTGCTGGAGCGGGACTTGGTGGCGCCGTCTTTCGGTTTGCTGTCCTGACGACTGCGTGCTCTGCCGCCACCGCTGCGGGAGCTGCCGCTTCTGCTGCTGCGCTCTCCGCTGCTCGCTTTGGCCGAGCTGCGGCGTTTCTCCTGCTGCGGTTTCTCTTCGCTCGACTCGCTCTCTTCGGCACTGGGTGGCCTGGGCGAGAAGATGCTGCTGAAGAGTTTTTTCAGGAAGCCCGACTCCTGGCTGGTGTAGGTTTCCGCTTTTTCCGCAACCGCACGTTGCGGCACCGGTGTCGTGGGGGCGATGTCCCTGACCGCCGGTTGCTCCACTTTGGGTGGATTGAGTTTGCTCTGTACCGGGGATTCAGTATCGATCTCCGCCACCATCCTGTAGCTGGAGAGGCCTTCCTCCTCGGCGGGCATATCGCTGACACGTACCCGCTCGATGGTGTAGTTGGGCGTCTCGAGGTGGGTGTTGGGTATCAAAACCACTTCGACCGATTGCCGCTGCTCGATATCGTGGATGGTCTGGCGTTTCTCGTTCAGCAGGAAGGTCGCCATGTCCACCGGGAGCTGGGCCACGATACGGCCCGTGTTCTCCTTCATCGCCTCTTCTTCGATGATGCGCAACACCGAAAGGGAGAGGGACTCGACGCCGCGGATGGTGCCGTGGCCGGAGCAGCGGGGGCAGACCTGTTCGCTGGCCTCGCCAAGGGAGGGACGCAGGCGCTGGCGCGACATCTCGAGCAGGCCGAAACGGGAGATGCGGCCGATCTGGACCCGGGCGCGATCCTGCTTCAGGGCCTCTTTGAGCCGGTTCTCCACTTCGCGCTGGTTGCGCGAAGGTGTCATATCGATGAAATCGATGACGAGGAGGCCGCCAAGGTCTCGCAGCCGTAGCTGGCGGGCCACTTCATCAGCCGCCTCCAGATTGGTGTTGAGTGCGGTCTCTTCGATGTCGGCGCCCTTGGTGGCGCGCGCCGAGTTGATGTCGATGGAGGTCAGGGCCTCGGTGTGGTCGATCACGATGGCGCCGCCCGAGGGCAGACGGACTTCCCGCTGGAAGGCCGATTCGATCTGGCTCTCGATCTGATAGCGGCTGAAGAGGGGAACCTCGTCGTCGTAGTGGCGCAGTTTCTTGCCGTACTGCGGCATCACCTGATTGATGAAACGCTCGGCCTGGGAGAAGACATCGGCGTCGTCGATGACGATCTCGCCGATATCGACCCGCAGATAGTCGCGGATCGAACGGATGATGACGTTGCTCTCCTGATAGATCAGGAAGGGAGCCGATTTCTCTGCCGAGTGCTCGATCGCCTGCCACAGCTGCAGCAGGTAGTCCAGGTCCCACTGCAGCTCCTCGGAATTCTTGCCGATGCCGGCGGTGCGCACGATCAGGCCCATGTCCTCGGGCAGCTGCAGTTCGCTCATGGCTTCGCGCAGTTCGGTCCGGTCCTGGCCCTCGATGCGGCGGGAGACCCCTCCGGCACGAGGGTTGTTGGGCATCAGCACCAGGTAGCGGCCGGCCAGGGAGATGAAGGTGGTGAGGGCGGCGCCTTTGTTGCCACGCTCCTCCTTTTCCACCTGGACGATGAGCTCCTGGCCCTCTTTGAGCGCCTCCTGAATATTGACCCGTCCGCCGCCGCTCTTGGACTGATCGCTGTAGTAGCTGCGGGAGATCTCCTTCAGGGGCAGGAAGCCGTGGCGCTCGGCGCCATAGTCGACAAAGGCTGCCTCCAGGCTGGGTTCGACGCGGGTGATGCGCCCTTTGTAGATATTGGCTTTTTTCTGTTCCCGGCCGGGAATTTCGATATCGAGATTGAATAGTTTTTGGCCATCAACGATGGCCACACGCAACTCCTCAGGCTGAGTTGCGTTGATCAGCATTCTTTTCATTAAATTGTCCAATCAACTGATCGAACACATTTTTTCAGAAGACGTCGAGGTTGTGATCGGTTCTGAACAGAGGTCAAATCACCACTGTCCGCCACCGGAACAGGCTCAATCTCAGACCGCTCGAGGGGGTCTGACGTCTTATCGGAAAACTGGCTCGGTCAGTTGAAAAACTGTTAAAGTCCGCCGCTCGGGAATCTGCTGAGTTCCGAACTTGAAGGCGCACAAAGCAGGGCGTACAGGCCACATAGGCGCTACCGATGAGTGCATCGCCGCGAGGATCCGGGAGTCTCCGGTCATCGCTGTAACTTGCTTTGGCGCGGCTGCAAGGTATCAGTCTAAGTCAGGCCCGAAGGGCACCAGTGCAATCGAACAGACGATGGTTCGCGCCCACTGTGGGGCTGCAGCCATCGCTTGCCGCGCGGATACGGGCCGGGGGAGTGGCCCCGTCCGTATCGGAAAATCCGCCTGCAAATATATCAATCTTCACCCGTGACATCAATGTTACAGCCGAAATAAGTTTGCGCTAAATGTCAGAATCAAAAAAGAATTCTCCATCCGTTGTTTTATATGAGGCGACTTCGGACGATGCCGGGCAACGGATCGACAATTTTCTCCTGCGCTATCTCAAAGGGGTCCCCAAGAGTCTTGTCTACCGCATCCTGCGGAAAGGGGAGGTGCGGGTAAACAAGGGTCGGGTCAAGGCCGTCTATCGGTTGAAGCAGGGGGATCTGGTGCGCATTCCGCCAATCCGGCAGGACAGCACCGTCGGTTCCGAGCCTTCTAAGCGCTTGAAGGCCCGACTCGATGACACCATTTTGTATGAAGACGAGCGTATCATCGCCATCAACAAACCCTCGGGTATGGCGGTGCACGGCGGCAGCGGTATCAACGCCGGGGTGATCGAGACCCTGAGAGCATTGCGACCCGATGCCGCCCGGCTGGAACTGGTGCACCGACTCGACCGTGATACTTCAGGTATCCTGCTGATCAGCAAAAAATCCTCGGTACTGCGGGTGCTGCATGAACTCATGCGGGCCAACAAGGTCGATAAACGGTATCTCGCACTGCTGGCCGGCAGCTGGCGCAAGGGGGTGCAGCGTGTGGATGCGCCCCTGTTGAAAAATACCCTGCAGGGTGGTGAACGCGTGGTGCGGGTCGATCCCGAGGGCAAACCGGCGCAGACCCACTTCAAGCGCCTGGAGCGCTTCGACGAGGCCACGTTGGTGGAGGTCGAGTTGATTACCGGCCGCACGCACCAGATCCGGGTACACAGCGCCTGGCTCGGATCGCCGGTACTGGGTGATACCAAATATGGTGACGAAGCGGCCAATCGGCGCTTGCGTCAGCTGGGCCTGAGGCGGCTCTTTCTCCATGCCCACAAAATCCGCTTCCGCTGGCCGGATGAGAAACGTGATACGGTGATCGAGGCCCCCTTGCCGGAAGCCTTGCAAGCGGTGCTGGCAAATTTGAAGAAACGCAATGAAGTATGAGCTTTTAGTATTTGATTGGGACGGGACTTTAATGGATTCCGAAGCCCGGATCGTGGCCTGTGTCGAGGCCGCGGTCAGGGACTTGGGTCTGGCCTCACCCGGCTCGACCGCCATTCGCAATATCATCGGTCTGGGTCTGAGAGAAGCGGTTCACACCCTTTTCCCCGATGCCGGTGACCACCTGCACCTGGATATCGCTGAACGCTACCGCGCCCACTTTTTCTCCTCCAACGAGGCTCCCTCGGAGCTCTTCGAGGGAGCCCGCGAAGTGATCGAGAGCCTGCACCAGTCCGGCTATCTGCTGGCGGTAGCCACCGGCAAGGGACGTAGCGGCCTGGATCACGCGCTAGATAGCACAGGGTTGGGGCCGTATTTCCACGCCACCCGTACCGCCGATGAGACCTTCTCCAAGCCCCATCCCGAAATGCTGCACCAGATACTCGATGAGTTGGGACTGATGCCCAGGCAGGCATTGATGATCGGCGATACCGAGTATGATTTGCAGATGGCGGCCAACGCACGCATGTCTTCGCTTGGGGTCGACTACGGAGTGCACGATCGGGAACGACTATTGAAGCACCGACCGCTGGTCTGCCTGGGAGATATCACGGAGATCCCGATCTGGCTTGATGAGAACCTTACTGACGCTTGAAATTAATTGCTTAATGTTGTGAAAGAGTGGAAGTCCAATGAGTGAAGAAGAGCCGAACAGTTACCGTAGTCAGAGCGAGCCCACCCAGTGGGAACGGCAGATGTTGCAGCAGATGCTGAACGCTACCTTGATCGAGAACCGGCGCAGCCGTCGCTGGGGAATCTTTTTCAAGATGTTGGGGTTCGGCTACCTGTTTCTGCTGCTGGGCATGCTGCTCTGGTCCGATAAGCTCGATATGAGCGAGGTGAGGGCGAAAGAGCACACGGCCTTGGTCAAGGTCGAGGGCTTGATTGCCCCGGAGACCAAGGCCAGCGCCGACAAGATCGTCACCGGTCTGCGCGACGCCTTCGAGGACAAGAAGACCAAGGGTGTGATCCTGCGTCTCAACACGCCAGGCGGGAGTTCGGTACAGTCCCGCTACATCAACCGGGAACTGGTCAGATTGCGTGAGAAGTACCCGGATATCCCGGTCTACGCGGTCTGTGTCGACATCTGTGCCTCCGGCGGATACTACATCGCTTCGGCCGCGGACAAGATCTATGCGGACGAGGGCAGCATCGTCGGCTCCATCGGTGTCCTCATCAACGGTTTCGGTTTCGTCGACAGCATGCAGAAGCTGGGCGTCGAGCGCCGTCTACTGACGGCCGGTGACCACAAAGGGATGCTCGATCCCTTCTCGCCGCTGAAGGCTGGTGATGAAGAGCATGTGCGGGAGATGCTGGCCCAGGTGCACCAGCAGTTCATCGACGCCGTGAAAGAGGGGCGCGGCGACCGCCTCAAAGCGGATGAGCACCCTGAACTCTTCAGCGGTCTCTTCTGGAGTGGGGAGGAGGCCAGGGATCTGGGTCTGGTCGACGAGTTCGGCAGCAGCAGCTATGTCGCCCGCGAGGTGATCGGTGTCGAGGAGATCGTCGACTTCACCCCGAAAGAGGAGATCTGGGATCGCTTCGCCCGTCGATTTGGCGCCGGTGCGGCGGAGGTTCTGGGCAGCTGGAGTGGTCTAGACAGCCGATTGCAGATTCGCTGAGTAAGGATGACTGCCGTCTCGTGATCGCTGGGGCCGGTCAATGACCTTAGGGCCTGTTAACAGGCCCTAGCAGATCCGGGGCAGGGGGTCGTCCTCCAGCTCCTCCAGGATACGGCTGCCCCCGAGTTCGGTCTCCAGCACCACAAAGGAATCTCCCGCGGTCACTTCGCCGATCAGCGCCGCCGAACTCCCCTCCGGGAGTGCGCGCCAGCGCTGCAGTGCCGTTTCCGCATCCGACGGATCGACAAGCGCCACCACGCGCCCCTCGCAGGCCAGGTAGAGCGGGTCGTAACCGAGCATTTCACAGACCGAGACGACCGCATCGCGCACCGGTATATCGGGCTGTGACAGTTTGACCTGGAGTTGTGTGGCCCGGCTGATCTCATGGGCCACGGTGGCCAGCCCGCCACGGGTCGGATCGCGCATGAAACGGAGTCCCGGCAGATCGAGCAGGGAGCGTGTCAATGGCAGCACACTGCCGGCGTCGGATTGCAGGTCTCCCCGCAGACCGAACTGTTCGCGTGCCAGCATCACCGCGATGCCGTGATCACCCACCGGGCCGCTGACGAGCAGTGCGTCACCGGGGCGAATCCGTTCCATCCCAAGCTGCAGGCCGTGTTGGCGAATTCCGATACCGGTTGTGGCCAGATAGACTCCGCCGCCCTCGCCACGCCTCACAACTTTGGTGTCACCCGCGACGACCTGGACGTCGATTGCTTTCGCCGCCTCGGCGATGCCCTGGATGATGCGTTCCAGGCGGTCCACCTCGAAGCCCTCCTCGATAAAGGCGTTGAGACTCAGGTAGCGCGGAATGGCACCGCTGACCGCTAGGTCGTTGGTGGTGCCGTGAACGGCCAGGGAGCCGATGTTGCCACCGGGAAACTCCAGTGGCTGAACCGTGAATCCGTCGGTGGTGAAGAACAGGTCTCCCGTCTGTTCCAGGGGTAGCCTCACGGCATCGGCCTGGACGTCGAGATGCGGGTTGCCGAGGTAGCGGGCGAAGAGCTCTTCGATCAGTTCGCGCATGTAGCGCCCGCCGTTACCGTGGGCGAGCGAGATGTGGCTGTCTTGCATGGTGGTCAATCGGTCTGGCTGAGGGATGTGGCACTTTAGTCCAAAACCGGAGCCGCAACAAAAAACCCCGCCAGGTGGGCGGGGTATCGGTTGAGTGTCTGTTTGAAGTTATTCGGTCTTGGTCGCAGGCGCGGCGGGTTGGGCCGGAGCGGCATAGGGATAGGCATAGCCCGGATAGCCGTAGCCCGGATAGCCATAACCATAGCCTGGATAGCCGTAGCCATAGCCCGGATAGCCGTAGCCGTAGCCCGGATAGCCGTAATAGCCGGGATAACCGCCCCAGGGACCACCATAGCCATAGGGCCCCCAGGGACCATACCAGTCATCGTCGTCGTCAAACCAGTCGAACGGACCCCAGAAGGCCTGGGCGGGCAGGGCGACGAGCAGGCTGAAACCGACGATCAAGGCGGCAGCAGATGATTTCAGGATTTTTTTCATGGTAGACGTTCTCCTTCATATCACTCTTTTATTAGGTCGCGCTTCGTAACGAGCGCGTATTCTTGCCTTTTTTCTGACTTCCAGGTTCTTTCGATCTTGCGATCATTCCTTTAGAACCTGCTTCCTAATATATGCCAGTCTCACCGTTTTTGCTTGATCTGAATCATTAAATAAGCAAACTTTAATGTGGTGGTTGGGACCTCACCTGATGCAGGATTTCAAAGGCATGTTCGATCTGATCTTTCGTATTATAAAAATGGGGTGAAAATCGAATGCCGCCACCCCGCTCGGCACAGACGACCTGCCGTCTCATCAGACCCTGTTGCAGACTGTGCGTATCACAGTCGGGGATGCGAAAGGTGATGATTCCGGCCCGCAGTTCCCGTGCACCGGGGCTCAACAGTTCGAAGTTGCGCTTTTTGATCTGCTCGATGATCGCTTCGGTGTTCACCTCTATGCGGGAGAAAACACGTTCAATACCGATCGCCTGCAACAGCTCGAGGCTGGCCAGCAGGGCATGTATACCCAGCATGTTCGGGCTGCCGCACTCGAAACGTCGCGCGCTATTCGCAGGTTGCCAGCTGCTGGCCTCGAAGTCTCCGACCGCTTCCACCATGTGCCAGCCATACTGACGCAGGCGCAGTCGCTCACGCAGGTCGGCGCGACAGTAGAAGAGTGCGAGGCCTTCCGGACCCAGCATCCACTTGTGGCCATCCGCCACCACCACGTCCGCCTGGACTTCGGTGACGTCGAAGGGGAGAGCGCCAAGGCTTTGGATCGCATCCACCACAAAGAGGATGCCGTTGCGACGACAGAAGTCTCCCAACCGTTCCAGCTGCATACGTCTGCCGGAAGCATATTGCACGGAGCTGACCGCAAGCAGCCTCGTCTTACTGTCGCACAGCGACATCAGCGCCTGCTCCGGGTCCTGTTCATGTTGCAGATCGAGCAGGCGTGCCTCGATGCCATAGGCTTCAAGCGATTGCCAGACGATACGATTGGAAGGGAATTCCTGGGCGATGCTGACCACATTGTCGCCAGGCTGCCAATCCACGCCATGAGCGACCACCGAAAGACCTTCAGAAGTGCTTTTCAGAAGGGCGATGTCGTCGACCGTCGGGGCATTGATCAGTCTGGCCAGACTGGCGCGAAGCGCGGATTCCCGCTTCATCCACTCGGGGTAGTGGAGGGCGCCGGTTTCGCCATTCTCGCGAGCGAAGCGGGATACCGCCTCGACGGTCACTTTCGGCCAGGGGGCGACCGCAGCATGGTTGAGATAGATGATCGACGGATCGAGGGAGAAATAGTCGCTGTACATGGGCATACCCGTCTGGCGTGGATTAAGATCGAGTCTGTATCTTCCATTTGCTCAAGACAAGACCGGTGAGCCAAGCCATGCAGCTGAAAATTCTGAAGTACGACCCTGAGAAAGAGTATTTCTTTCGCGAAGGCTGTTTCATCAATGAACTCTCCAATACCGACGATGATCCGGAGTTGTCGGTCGCCAGGGTTCGTGTCCGGGTGGGGGATTGTACGGCCTGGCATCGGCTCGAGGGTCGCATTGAGCGTTATGTCATCCTGCGGGGTATCGGGCTGGTGGAGATTGGTGATATGACTCCGACACGGGTGTCCGAGGGCGACCTGGTGGTGATTCCTGCCGGTTGCCGACAGAGAATTCGCAATATTGGGGAGAATGAGCTGATTTTTCTGGCCCTCTGCACGCCGCGTTTCCTGGAGACGAGTTATCGGGAGATGGGAAGTTAATTGGACACATTCTCAGGGTGATCAAAAGAAAATTCATTTAAAACATATGGATAGGGTTTTTGGGCATCATATCTTTTGTGATCTCCATCACAACTTTTTATGAACTTATAGTTAATAAGAATATCGAAATTACAGTAAATGCTAATATGGTCGATAATAAGAGCAGAGAGGGAAGGCTCTCGATGTTGTTAGATGATTACTGCGATTGACAAATGTCACTGAACAAATCGATCCGCTGGAAGCATATTAGTGGTAATACCTTAAGTAGTAGCGAGGTTAGATATGGCAATCCTGAACTGTGAACGATTACGTAAAGTCGTCATGCTGGCCGGTGTGTTCTTGATTGCCGGCATGTTTCTCGAAGTGATCGCGCATCTGCTCTCCTCGTCAGTGAACCTGTTTTTCATCCAGCCGCTGGCGCTGGGGATGGTTCTGGCGAGCCCTGCGATCATGCTCCTGGCTGTGGTGCTCACCATGATTCCCGGCCTGACGCTCAAAGACTGCGTTCACTGACACCATTATCGGGCATGCCTCTCCGGTCTGCAGATGGAGAGGCATTTTTGTCTCTTATCCGCATCGGTTGCCAACTGGGGCGATGGCACGCGAGACACTGTGGGAGTAGAGCGGGGTCACTCGTCCAAAAATTGCTCGGCAGTGCCGGCTTCCAGACCAAACTCCGCTTCGATCATTTGGTTCCACTCTGCGCGCTTGAATGTCTTCTCAGCGGGTACGCGACGATGTACCAGGTTGATATGACAGTCGATACAGGCTCTGCATGATGCGTTCTGCCGGCCGCTCCCATATGGCGTGTGACACAGGTCTTGCCGCCTATCCAGTCGTCGCTGGCAAGAGCTATTTCTGAGCGTTTAGCGCAGTAGATTATGCCGTGTTTCGATGCTTCGTAAATCGCCTTGTCCAACGGGTGGTCCGGCGTGGCAGCGGATGCACGCGGAGGGTTCCCTGGCCTGGGCCTTGGAGAAGGCGTGATGTCCGTGGCAGGCTGAGCAGGACCCCTTCGAGCTATCGGGATTGATTCTGCCGATGCCGGAATTGGGCCGTCGCCGCGTCGAGTGTGCCATCCCCCTGCATCCGGACTTTGGATCCATGACACTGGATGCAGCCGGCGGCAATGATGGTATCGCCACTGACATGACCGCCCAGGGCGGGCAGGCGGCTTTCAATCAGAACGACGGCCTCCGAGTGAACGGATCCTCTCTGTTGTTCATGCTCCACGGTATGACAACGGCCGCAGTCCCGGGGCGATATGAAGGTGGCGATGACGGTCCCTTCATGGGAAGCGGCATCGATATCGTTCTGGTCGGTTTATGGCGGTCCAGGCAGTTAACATCGGCTTCTGCGTGTTAGCTGCGACGCCACTGCTCAGTCAACCCGGTCGATGATTTCGCGTGACAACTGACACACTCCTTTCCCGCAGGATCGCCCTACCGGCCAGGGGGCAGCGACACCTTCTCCGCAAAGCAAACCATCGACGGAATCAGTAGTCAGCATGTCTGTAGCAGATTCCAATACACCGACCGGTGCATCATGCGAACCCCTTGGCCGGCAATGCCAGAGGCGTGAGACCGTGGTTTTTAAATGACTTGCACGGGAGCCTGCTTGTGAGACAGCAAAGTGAAGGCTCGCATGCGATCATGTACTGCAATGTTGAAAACGCACCGGTAAAATCTCATGCTGAAATCAGCTTGGCATGCAAATGAACCCTGTCCATGATTCGGGTCATGAAAAGTATCGATTGCAGCTTTTAGGAAATATTGTAAAAGATAAAAACACTGGGAAAATGTTGATTAGTCGAATTAATATACTGCGCGGAATCAAATGATCGTTCGATTCTTGTTCATTTTGAAAATCCGTTGTGCAAGACTTTTGGCTGAAGCAAAAAAAGGAAGTACGAAAAACGCTTCCCAACCGGTGATCATAAACGAGGAATATCATGGATGCCTCTCGTACTCCGAGGCTGTTTCGTTGCGCCATTGTTTCTGTTCGTAATGCGCATACTCCTGGACTGTATCACGCCACTGGACATTGCTGCTGAGGATGCGCCCATCGTATCTCTTCTGACGTGTGTAAGAACCGCCATAATGAGATCTACCAGCATAGGAAAAGGCTCGATGCATCTCTGGAGCGCCACTCTGGCAGATCCGATACATGCGACATTCTATTAAGAAGCTGATTGGCAGTCCGATGCAGCAGGGTATCAAGCACAAGGCGTCCAGGAAATGCCCGGTCAGTCTGCAATGTCAGACGCCAAATGCGACTACCGATCAATTAACGAAACTGCACGCCAAGCCCAATCTGCATACTCAAGGCATGGTGAAAATGGAGATGCCATGCTCGGACGCAGTATGGTCTTCAGCGGGGACTCGGTAGTGTTAGGTGAGTCGCTGGTGACGACTGTCACACTCAAGAACATGCAGCCACACAGCCTTCCGACGGGAGCTCCGTGCGGTGAGTGAGGTCAAGTTCTGATATCAATCGATATGGACCAGGCCCCGGTATGCCGGGGCCGGAGGTCCCAACAAATGAACAAGAGGTGAACTATATGGCGAAGTAGACCTGACGCTATACGCCTGATTCTGTCACTGATGGGCAGTATCATGCTTGGTCTGTCGGGAGCCGTATACGCCGCGACAGACCAGATGGACTCTACCGCTGACCACACGAAATTCGATGTTCTGAATAAGCGGTTCGAGAATGGTCCGGAGGTCACACGGGCTTGTCTCAGCTGTCATACGGAAGCAGCAAAACAGATCCATAAGACCAAACACTGGAACTGGAAGCTGACGCATCCGGATACGGGAGAACCACTGGGAAAGCGGGTGGTCATCAACAGCTTCTACGGCAGTATCGAGTCCAATTACGCCCGTTGCACCAGTTGTCACATCGGCTATGGATGGAAA
Source organism: Candidatus Thiodiazotropha sp. (assembly GCA_037384425.1). GTDB lineage: Bacteria > Pseudomonadota > Gammaproteobacteria > Chromatiales > Chromatiaceae > Thiodiazotropha. The sequence goes on from JARROA010000014.1 coordinate 196,714, forward strand.
GACAATTCCTTCGACTTCACCTCGGAAGACAAGGTTGATTGCCTGGTGTGTCACGATACTACCGGTACGTATAAGAAATTCCCCACTGGAGCCGGTCACCCAACCTATACAGACAAGCCGTTTCCGCCCAACAGCAACAAGATCTGGAAGTCCACTGATCTGACAAATGTGGCTCAGCACGTGGGGATGACAAGTAGCGCCACCTGCGGCGCATGCCATTTCTACGGAGGTGGCGGTGATGGTGTCAAACATGGTGACCTGGACTCGAGTCTGACGAATCCGGATCGTTTGCTCGATGTGCATCTGGGACAGGACGGGCTCGACTTCAGCTGCAGTACTTGTCATCGCACCGACGGCCACGACGAGGCGGGCAGCCGTTACATGACTGTCGCCAAAGACACTCACGGTATCGATGTGCCCGGCAGGGATGATGCGAACCGGGCAATCTGCGAAAGCTGCCACGGCAGTCGTCCGCACGATTCCGAAATTACTGATCAGAAAGTAATATAGGCAAGCCCACAGGGAGCCCCAGGGATGCTCCGGCTCTGCGTTGCGACGCTTGCCAAGGGCCTGCCATTGCCTGCGCGTCACGCCTTGATCCGAACCATCCCTGGGGCTCTGAGTGTTGCCGATATTACTTTCGGATCAGTAATGGTAAGAACAACGACCACACGGACAAGGTCGCCTGTATTACCTGTCACATTCCCTACTACGCAAGGGGCGGCAAACCCACCAAGATCTGGTGGGACTGGTCGACTGCGGGAAGAAAGACGCCGGATGGCAAGGAGATCAAGACCAAGGATGAACGCGGATATCTGACATACGATACCAAGAAAGGGAATTTTGACTTGGGTGAGAATCTGGTGCCGGAGTATGCCTGGTATGCGGGCAATATCCGGTACAAACAGTTGGATGAGAAGATCGACCCAGGCGCAGTGGTGGCGATCAATACGTTTGACGGTAGCTATGACGATCCCAATGCACGGATCTGGCCTACCGGTTACTGACCATGATCGTTTCGCCTATTATCTGGCTCAGCGGATTACTCTACCTCTTCTATCAGGAGTGGGCGGTGATCGGTCTGCAGGGCCTGCCATTGGAGTTGGTGGCCCTGACTCACACTCTGGCGGCCTTCGCCATGCTGGCCTTTCTCATAGCCCACCTCTATCTGACCCTGACGACAGCAGACAGGCTGTTCGGTTACCTCAAAGAGATGATATCGGGTTATGGGGAAGAGTAGTTCGGGACGTCGTTCGCTACGACTTTACCCAGGACATTGGTTTAGGCGACACGCAATTTGTCAGCGATGATCAATGCCCTGGGGGTTTTTCGCCAGTTTCTGCCCTAATCAGGAAATTTCCCTGAAAGGGGCTCAAATATTTTGAAAGTATCTGAGCGGTCGATGTAAAGTCGGTTTCGGCGCCCGGATCATCGTGGCAACGATATACTTTGAATTACCGTTGTGGCTGGACTGGGTGGTGGGAAGCACCTGAATCCGTGATTTTTCGAATCTGCGTAACAGATGCGGCTTATGTCAGTTTCGCTGTTACCTATCGGGTGCCTGTTGAGCGTAAACGGGTGGTCTGAGTGCAAACAGGCCTTAACAACCCGATTTTGCAATCTCCATCCCTATTGGGGGTTTTAATTATTTTTATGAAAAGAAATTAAAAGTTAGAGTGACATCGTACTTGCTAATTTTTGGAGTGTGCTTTCATCACTTGAAGCGAACGTTTCGTTATCCGCTGTCAACAAACGTGCTCTGAGTCGCATTAAGCAGGCGGACGCTGCTGTTGCTCGACTTGAAAAGAGAGTGGAAACTGCAGCCGCTCGTGTTAGCAAAGCTGTTGAATCCGCGGCGAAGGCTAAAACCGCCGCTGCCAAGGCAAATGCCAAGGAGCGTGCGGCCAGCGCAAGAACTGCTTTGAAAGAGGTCAAAGCCTCACTCACTCAAGCGACTTCAGAGCAGAAGAAAGCGTTGCGGCTGGCAAGGGCACTCAACAAGTCGTTGCAAAGCGCCCAAGCCAAGATGGCGAAGGAATATGAAAAGATGGCGAAGGTGGCGGAGAATGCTGCCGAAAAGACCACGCGTCGTCGCCGTACGCGTAAAAAACGCGCAGCGAAAAAGGCCTGATTCCAGGGCCGGGTCAGCCGATTGCTATGCGGAATCGGCTGCTCGGCGTGTGGGAACCTAACTTGTATTTTTCAGAAATTGATCGATACTGGATGTAGGGTTGGTAATGGCCGACCCGAGAACCGCCCTAGGAATCGGAAAAACATTGCCTCCTACGGGCGGTTTTCTTTTGCCAAATTGATTGAAAAACAGAAGCTTATTGCTTAATGCTATTTCGTTCCCACCAGACAGCGCCAGCTCGGTTTCGCTCAAGGGTCTAATCAACCCGCAACACTCTGATCAGATTGGTACCGCCGGCTGACTGTGTCGAGCCACTGGTAGCAATGACGACATCTCCGGGCTTCACGATGCCTCTGACTTTGGCCTCCTCGAGACAAAGATTGATCTTGTCGTCATCCGATCCCGCTTTGAGAAAGGGGATAGGTACAACGCCCCAATTCATGCAAAGTCGCCTGATGACTCGCGGTGAAACGGTCACTGCCAGGATGGGGCACTCGGGTCGGTGTTTCGATACCAGACGCGAGGTAAATCCGCTTTCCGTCAAACTGATGATGGCGCCCGCCTTTAAGCGGTCGGCCATCTGAACCGAGGCATGGCTGACCGCTTCCGTGACCACATTGGATGGATGGGGAATGATTTGCTGAAGATAACCGTACTCACGCAGCGAGGCCTCGGTGCGGATTGCCAGCATATCCATTGTCTTCACGGCTTCGACCGGATAGTCTCCCATTGCCGATTCGCCGGATAGCATGATCGCCGAACTGCCATCGAGTATGGCGTTCGCCACATCGCTGGCTTCCGCTCGGGTAGGTTTGGGATTTTTTTCCATAGAGGCCAGCATCTGAGTGGCTGTGATGACCGGCTTACCGTTGCTTACGGTCTCACGGATGATCTTTTTCTGCATGCTCGGCACATCGGCCAGAGGAAGTTCAACGCCCATGTCCCCGCGCGCCACCATGATGCCGTCCGCAGCGGCCACGATGGCTTCCAGATTGTCGATGCCGGAACGATTCTCGATCTTTGCAATGATCGGTATGGCTGCATCCCGTTCCAGCAGCATTTGACGCATCTGGTTCACTTCTTCCGCGGTTTGTATGAACGAGGCGGCAACATAATCCACATCGTTTTCCGCAGCGAAACGCATCTCCTTGATGACATCTTCTCGATGTGCCGGCTCAATAGAGGTCAGGGACAGTCGACTTTGTGGAAGGTTGACGCCTTTATTTTCCCGCAGTACTCCGCCGAGGATGACCGAACAGTTGACTTTGCGTTCGTCGATCGAGCGCACCACGAGTTCCATGGCACCGTCATCGAGTAGGACGACATCACCGATATCGACCTCCTGCGAAAGCCGTTGGTAGGTCACCGAGACACCTCGGATGTTCCCCATTCGGTTGTCGGTGTAGAGGCAGAACTCCTCACCCGATACCAGCTCGACTTGAGCGCCCTCGATACGACCGGTGCGAATCTCGACGCCTCGGGTATCGATCATGACCGCAACCGGAATGCCCACTGCCGCACTGGCTTCTCGAACCCGCGTGATGCGTGAGCGGTGTTCCTCGAAGCTTCCATGCGAGAGATTAAGGCGGGCCACGTTCATGCCGCCCTCGATCATTGCCTGCAGTGTTTCCACGCTGTCGGAGGCCGGGCCGATAGTGGCGACGATCTTGGTTTTTCGGATCGGAGTGTTCATCGATCTGGAGACTCCGGTGTGGCGAAAGCGACTGTGATTCACAGTATAGGCGCTGCCTCGCTGAACGACATCTCCGGTGGCCTGGTCCTGGCGAGAGCCGTAAACTGTGACCATGGACCTCCCGGATTACAGTGGTGGCAGTATCGTCAATCTCATGGCCTCCCTGCAGGAGGGGCTGGGAGGCGAGAGACATCCCTATCCCGAACACAGGCTGCTCAGCCCCGATGATGTCGGACATCATAGACAGGTCGTTGTCTGGGTCATCGATGGACTGGGTTACGACTATCTGCGTGCGCAGGTGGGGGCCGTTCACCTGAACAGCGCGCTGAAAGGGCGCATGAGCTCCGTCTTTCCGCCGACCACGGCCAGCGCAATCACCACTTTTCTCACCGGCGATGCGCCACAGCAGCATGGGCTTACCGGCTGGTTCGTCTACTTCAGGGAGCTCGGCAGCATACTCACGGTACTGCCCGGCCGTGCCCGCTACGGGGGAAGTGGATACGGTACCGGCGGCATCGATGCCGCCAAGCTGTTGCATCACCGTCCCTTCGCCGATCGCATCGGTGTGGAGGGTTACAGCCTCTCTCCGATGCATATCGTCGATTCCGAATTCAATCGTGCCCATCTTGGCCCCTCGACTGCCATGGGTTACACAAGTCTCTCGGACCTGTGCGATAAAACCCTGGCGCTGTGTCATCGCCCGGGCAGGCGCTACCTCTATCTCTATTGGCCCGAACTCGACAGCATCGGACACCGGGCTGGTATCTGGAGCAAGCAAGCCCGTGACCATGTGCTGGAACTCGACCGCGCTTTTGCGCAACTGTGCAAGGGACTGCAAGGGACCGATACGCTGTTACTGGTCTGCGCCGACCATGGGCAGATCGACACGACGCCGGAGTTGACCCTGCAGCTTGAGGATCATCCCGTTCTCCAGCAGAGCCTGGTGTTGCCCCTCTGCGGTGAACCCCGTGCCGCCTACTGCTACCTGCGTCCCGGCTGCGAGTCGCAGTTCGATGAGACGGTTGCATCGCGCTTCGGGGAGTTGGCCAGTGTCTACCCATCCACTCAACTGATAGAAGAGGGGTGGTTTGGCGTTGGAACCCCGCATCCCCGTCTGGCAGAGAGGATCGGTGACCGGCTCCTGCTCATGCGGCAACACGCCATCGTCAGGGACTGGCTGACGCAGGAGCCCCGTTTTCAGATGGTCGGCGTGCATGGCGGTCTCAGCCGGGAGGAGCTCTGGGTGCCCCTGGTCAGTGCGGCGTGTTGAGCGCCTCGTGGGTGACACGGGGCAGGGCGTGCCCTTTTTGTGACCAGGTACCTATTTTGGGCCCTCTGAAAGGGCCTTAAATTCTTACACTTAAGATTCGATTAAGCCTCGCTGCCTAGTCTGTGCCCATGTCCTATCAGGGAGTCCAGACCATGGCCATCGAAACGCGCAGTTTGCATCCAACGGCTTGTCTGCCTAGATTCGTCCAGACCTCGTGTCCGGGCGCCGAATACCGGCTGGCGGCGGAGCAGTTCGTCTCCACCTGCTTCAAACAACACTATGGGGCGGAGATCCGCCACTTCATGCCGCTGTTGATGAGCCTCAGCGACCAGCACGACGAGCTCAAGGCCGTGCTCGGTTTTCGCTATGCCGATGCTACACCACTGTTCCTCGAAAATTACCTGGACCGCCCGGTCGAGCAACTCCTCGCCGCCAAGCTGAGACGTCCGGTAGACCGCTCCCGGCTGGTCGAGGTGGGCAACCTGGCAGTGACCACGCCGGGAGGGGGACGTTGGTTGATCACGGCGCTGACCGCCTACCTTTCCACCACCGGCTCAGAATGGGCGCTCTTCACCATAGGTCCGGCCATGCATAACGCCTTTACACGGCTGGGTCTGGAACTCATCGACCTGGCCCCGGCGAGGCGTGAGTCCCTGCCACTCGAGGAGCAGCCGCGCTGGGGCAGCTATTACGATCAGAAACCCCGGGTGATGGCGGGCAGGATCGCACAGGGACATGCTGTCCTCTGGTCCATTTGCCAGCAGGAGCAGGCGATGCGGGATCTGTGGCTGCATGCGGAGCAGGCGGGAATACAGGCGGCATGAAGCTGTTCGAACGCCTGGCCCAACACGCCCTGCAGAAACCCGACGCCATGGCGATCGAGGGGAGTGGCTCGGATTTGAGCTACGCCGCTCTGCAGTCGGCACTGCAGGAGCTGACGACCCGACTGCAGGAACTGCGGATCACAACCCTGGCCCTCGATCTCGACAATGGAGCGGCCTGGGCGCTGGTCGATCTGGCAGCGCTCGCCTGCGGAATCACCCTGGTTCCCATTCCTCCGTTCTTCTCCCCTGCACAGCTGCGACATGCCCTGACCCAGGCGGGTGCGGAGATGGTCATTAGCGACAGTGTCGAGCGGTTGCAGCAGCGTCTGCCCGATCTGTCGCTGGCGCAACAGGCCTCGTTGCCGGTCGCCGGCCAGACCCTGTCCTGTCTCTCCACCGGACTGCCGAAGCGGCAGCTGCCGTCTGAAGTGGTGAAGATCACCTATACCTCGGGAACCACCGCCGAACCCAAGGGCGTGATGCTCACTTGGGCCCAGATGGAGCAGGTGGTCTACGCACTGGGAGCGGCCGTTGCGGTGGTTGCCGAAGATCGTCACGTGGCGCTGACCCCGTTGGCGGTGTTGTTGGAAAATATTGCCGGTCTCTACGTCCCCCTATGGGCCGGCGCCAGCGTGGCGCTGCCTTCACTCAGCGAGACCGGTCTGCTCGGCGCATCCGGGCTCGATGCTCCGCGCATGATGCGGACGCTCACCGAAAGAGGCGCCACTAGCGCCATCTTCAGCCCTCAGATGCTGCAGGGCGCCGTCTCCTGCCTGGAGGCGGGAGTGCCGATTCCCGAACGGCTGCGTTTCGTCGCCGTCGGTGGCGCGGCGGTCTCCAAGCGCCTGCTGGAGCGTGCCGCTGAACTCGAATTTCCGGTCTACGAAGGTTACGGCCTCTCCGAATTCGCCTCCGTGGTCTGTCTCAATCGCCTGCATGCCCAGCGTCTGGGTTCGGTGGGCAAGCCGCTCGGTCACATCGATATCAAGATCGCCGAGGACGGCGAAGTGCTGATCCGCGGCAACCTGTTCAGCGGTTATCTCGGCGAACCCGATGCGGAATCCGAAGACGGCTGGTGGCACAGCGGCGATATCGGATATCTCGATGATGAGGGGTTTCTCCATCTTCAGGGCCGGCGGCGCCACATCTTTATCACCGCCTTCGGCCGTAATGTCTCACCGGAGTGGGTGGAGCGCGAACTGGTGCTCGAACCCGCCATCCTTCAGGCCGCTGTCTTCGGCGAAGCCAGACCCTGGAATTGCGGGGTGATCCTGCCCGCACCGGATGCCGATGCCTCTGCCGTGGAGGCGGCCATCACCCGCGTTAACGCGTTGTTGCCGGACTATGCCCGGATCAGCCGATGGCTACCTGCCGATGCCCCGTTCGGGCTGCAAAACGGACAGCTCTCGGGTACCGGGAGGCTGCGCCGCGAGGCGATTTTTCAACACTACCGTGAGCGCATCGATGCGCTCTATCGAGAGGAACTTGTCTCATGAGTGACTTTTTCAACCAACTGATGGAGCAGACGCAGGCGGAACGCGAGTCGTTGTTCTCTATTCCCTTTGTTCAGCGCGGCGTACAGGGTGAATTGTCGCTTGAGAGTTACGTCGCTTTTCTGACCCAGGCCTATCATCACGTCAAGCACACCACGCCCCTGCTGATGGCCTGCGGTTCCCGTGTTCCACACGAGATGGAGTGGCTGCGCGACGCCATGGCTCACTATATCGAAGAGGAACTGGGCCATCAGGAATGGATCCTCAACGACATCGCCGTTTGCGGCGGGGATGCCGAGGCGGTCCGCCACGGCGAGCCCGCGATGCCGGCTGAGTTGATGTGCGCCTATGCCTACGACATCGTCCATCGTCGCAATCCGATCGGATTCCTCGGCATGGTGCTGGTGCTGGAGGGTACCAGTATCGAACTGGCCACCAAAGCCGCCAAGGCGACTCAGGCCAATCTCAAACTGCCGGACAAGGCCTTTACCTACCTCACCAGCCACGGCGCCCTCGATATCTCGCACATGCAGTTCTATGAGGGACTGGTCAACCGACTGGAGAGGGACGAGGACAAGCGTTTCGTGATTCACACCGCAAAGCGTTTCTACAAGCTCTACGGCGATATCTTTCGCAATCTGCCCTTGATACTGAACGACGCCGCACAGGCGGCCTGAGAGGAATCCGCATGGATATCATTTCACATGCCAATGTCATGCCCTGGCTGGTAGACACTCCGTTTTTCGTGCAGATGATCGCGCAGGCAATGCTGGCGGTTTTTCTACTCTCCTGCTTAGGGCTGATTTATGCAGGTTTGCGCCGAATGCTCGCCAACGGTGTTGAAAGCCACAGCTCCGAATCGAAGATGACTGGGGGCATGAAGGGTACCGGTGATGCTTGGAAATGCCCCAGAGACCTGCCAGGAGGAGATACACAATGAAACTTGATTCAGCCCGAGTGATTCTGACCGGGGCCGGAGGCGGTATCGGTTCTGAGGTGGCCTGTCGCCTGGCGGCGCAAGGCGCCAGGCTGGCGCTGCTGGATCGTAGTGAAAGCGCCTTGCAGCAGACGCGTGAGCGGATCGGGAGTTCAGGCCCGGAGCCGCTGCTCTTTCCGGTCGACCTGCTCGATGCCCAGGCGCGTTCAGCGGCGGTCGAAGAGGCCATGCAGCGGCTGGGTGGCATCGACATGCTCATCAACAATGCCGGCCTGCTCAGCTTCCGGCCTTTCTCCGACGAGGATCCGGAGATGATCAACCGCATCGTACAGCTCAACACCCTGGTGCCGATGCAGCTGACCCGCCAGGTGGTGCAGTACATGCTCGACCAGGGCAAGGGACGTATCGTCAATGTCGGTTCCACCTTCGGTTCCATCGCCTTTGCCTGGTTCGCCGCCTACTCCACCAGTAAATTCGGTCTGCGGGGATTCTCCGAGGCACTGCGCCGGGAGCTGGAGGATACGGGGGTGGGTGTCACCTATGTGGCGCCGCGAGCGGTCAAGACCAAGCTCAACTCTTCCGCCATCTACCGCATGGCGGAAACGGTCAAGATGAACATGGACGAGCCTGAATGGGTCGCCGACCGGATCGTCGAGGCGATCAAAAAGGATCGCAAGGATGTCTATCTCGGTTTTCCGGAATCGCTGTTTGTACGTATCAACGCCCTGCTGCCGCGACTGGTCGATGGGGCAATGAAGAAGCAAAACCACAAAATGATGGCTTTTGCCAAAGAGGAAATGTCATGAAAAAGATATTGCTGCAATGTTTGGTGGCGCTGTTCGCACTGCATTCGGTGGCAGCCCTTGCCGGGATGTCCCCGGAACTGCTGGAATTGAGCGAATCCTGGGCCAAGATCAAGTATCAGATGCCCGAGGATCAACGGGTCGATGCCCTGCAGGCATTGAACGAAAAGGCCGAGGCCCTGGTGCAGGCCAATCCGGGGTCGGCCGAGCCGCTGGTGTGGCAGGCGATCATTATTTCCACGACCGCCGGAGAGAAGGGCGGCCTGGGTGCGCTGTCACTGGTCAAACAGGCCAAGAAATTGCTGGAACGGGCTGAGGCGCTCGATCCGGAGGTGCTCGACGGTTCGGTTTACACATCCCTCGGCAGCCTCTACTATCAGGTTCCCGGCTGGCCGATCGGCTTCGGTGACGATGACAAGGCGGAGGCCTATCTGAAGAAGGCCCTGGCCTTGAACCCCGACGGTATCGACCCCAACTACTTCTACGGCGACTACCTGCTGCAGGAGCGAGACTATAAAGAGGCGGCAGCCGCTTTCAAGCGGGCACTGGCCGCACCAGCACGTGAAAACCGGCCGATCGCAGACGCCGGCCGGCGTGCCGAGATTGAAGCCGCATTGTCCAAGGTGGAACTGGCGATGCACTAACCCTGACGAGTGACTGTATGCGAATCCTTTTGGCCGAAGACGACCGACAGCTGGGTGAGGGTCTGTCTCTCGGCCTCAAGGAGCTGGGGCATACGGTCGATTGGGTGCATGACGGCGGCGCCGCCCTGCAGGCCCTCAATTCCGAGAGCCTCGACGTTCTGATTCTCGACCTCGGGTTGCCGGAGGTGGACGGCCTCACGATTCTCAAACAGCTGCGCAGGAGCGAGCGGGATTTGCCGGTGCTGGTGCTGACGGCACGTGACACCATCGAATCCCGTATCGAGGGGCTCGATCTGGGAGCCGATGATTATGTGGTCAAACCTTTCGATCTGATGGAGGTCAATGCCCGCCTGCGTGCCATAACCCGCCGGCGGGAGGGCAGGGCGGCGCCCATCATCGAACACGGCGAACTGTCACTCAATCCGGCTTCGAGGGAGGTCACCCTGGCGGGTCAGCCGGTCAACCTCAGCAGCTACGAGTACGCGGTACTCGAGACGCTGGTGACGCACGCGGGGCGCATTCTCTCTCGCCAGTTTCTGGAGGAGTGTCTGTATGGTTGGGACGAGGGGGTCGAAAGCAATGCGGTCGAGGTCTATATCCATCACCTGCGCAAGAAACTGGGTAAAACACTGATTCGAACCGTGCGAGGGGTCGGCTACAGCATCGCACGCCCAGAAAACTGATTCCGATGCCACTCTCCATCCGGCGTCGCCTGCTCATCAGTTTGATCTCTGCAATCGCCATCAGCTGGCTGATCGCAATCGCTTTCGTCTATGCCGCCGCCTATCACGAGGTGGAGGAGATCTACGACGCTGCGCTGGCGCAGCAATCCCGTGTGCTGGCCACCCTGATGACCCACGAATCGGAAGAGGAGTTGCAGATCCGGCAGGATCTGCGGCAGGTGATGGATGAGGCTGGCGACGAATTGATCAAACGTTCGCCATTGTTCCGCCAGTTGCTCAAGGAGTACCTCGAAAAAGGTAGCGAGCAGGACTATCTCTCTTTGATCGATCAACAAAGTCTGCCGGGTCATCGCTACGAATCGAAGATCGCCTTCATCGTGATCGACGCCAATAACCAGGTTTTGTTACGTTCCAACATGCCGGTTTCCTTCGATGAATTCACCCCCGGTTTCAGTGAACGCGTTCTGGATGGCACATTGTGGCGCACTTTCGGACTGGTCGAACCGGAGTCTAAGTTACGCGTGCAGGTGGGTGAACAGCATGCCGTCAGGCAGGAGACGGTGGCGAATATCGTGTTCAACAGCCTGTGGCCTCTGTTCCCGGCATTGCCTTTGATCGCGCTGGTGATCTGGATCACGGTTGGCAGGGGACTCAGGCCGTTGAAACAGGTTGCAGTGAAGGTCGAGCGCAGGGATCCCAATTCGTTGGTGCCCATCTCCGCCGATGGCGTGCCGCATGAGGTGGTGCCGATGGTGGAGTCATTGAACCGACTCTTCACCCGGGTTCAGAGCGCCCTCGACAACGAGAGACAATTCACGGCAAACGCGGCACACGAGTTGCGCACCCCGCTGGCGGCACTGAAAGCGACGGCGCAGGCGAAACAGCTCAGCGACCACGATGGTGAGCACAAGAACTTCCTGCAGCAGATCGTCAGGGGAGTCGACCGCACCAGCCATCTGCTCGAGCAGCTACTGACGCTGGCCCGAATGGAAAGTCAGAGCATGACCATGAGGCACCTGCAGGAGGTCGACCTCTGCCAGCAGGTGTTGGAAGAGCTGTCCGAGATCGGCCAACGCGCACTCGATCGCGATATCGAACTCTCATACGAGGGCCCTGAAAGGGGCGTCAATGTGCTGGGTTACGGTCCGGCATTGCAGATCCTGATCCGAAACCTGATCGACAATGCAATTCGTTACACGCCCTCGGGAGGGCAGGTCCGCATCACGATTCTGTCGGAATCACGGGAGGTAAGTCTCAAAATCGAGGATACGGGCCCGGGCATTCCCTTCGAACAGATGAACCAGGTGTTTCAGCGATTCAAGCGGGGAGAAGACGTTAAAGCGGAAGGGAGCGGGCTGGGACTTTCGATTGTACGCCGCATTCTCGAACTGCATCATGGTCGGATTGAATTGGAGAATCTGGACGGGGAGAGCGGTTTGCGCGTGAACATCACTCTTAAAAAAGCGGGATGATCAAAGGTAAAGGCCAGGATGCTGACTTGGTTTTTCAGTCTCCAAATTGGGCATGGATTAAAAAATTTGATCGCACAAAACCGCATTAACCCGCTTAATTTTCTACACTTTTCAACCCCGTCTGCGGTATGATAAAGAGCTTCCCGAGCAAGCTTTGCTGGGGCGGGAAGCGACTGAAAAGCCAGATGCCGGCAGTCATCGTCATTGCCGGTCACGTAGATCTTTCTCTCTTTATAAACAGTTGGATTATGGGGGCCAGAGATGCATAGCAGTTCTGCATTCTTGCGTGGATGGGGATTTTTGTTCCCGTTCATGAATTGGCTTCCGCAGGTTCAACGTAGCGATCTGAAGGCCGACTTTACGGCGGCGCTTACTGGAGCCGTCGTTGTGCTGCCTCAGGGTGTGGCATTCGCAACCATCGCGGGCATGCCGCCGCAATACGGTCTCTATGCCGGTATGGTGCCGGCGATCGTGGCGGCACTGCTGGGCTCGTCGCGGCATCTTGTCTCAGGACCGACCACCGCCGCCTCGGTGGTGCTCTTCTCCTCCCTGTCGATCTATGCCGCGCCGGCGACGCCGGACTATGTGGCGCTGGCGTTGACGTTGACATTCATGGTCGGCGTTTTCGAGCTGATTCTCGGTCTCGCCCGTATGGGTGCCCTGGTCAATTTCATCTCCCACTCCGTGGTTGTCGGTTTCACGGCGGGAGCGGCCCTGTTGATTGCCGCCAAGCAGTTGAAGTATTTTTTCGGCGTGGAGATCGAACGCGGGGGACATCTGCACGACATTCTGTTTCAGTTCTCTTCCCAGCTGATCGAAATCGATCCCTGGGTGACGTTGGTTTCCGTCTCGACCCTGTTGTCGGGGCTGGCATTCAAACGCTGGCTTCCGCGCATCCCCTACATGATCGGTGCCATGGCCTTCGGAAGCCTGCTGGCCACACTGCTCAACTTTCTGTTGGGTGATTCGGCATCTCATATCGAGACGGTGGGGGCGCTGCCCGCCAGCCTGCCACCGCTCTCGGCCCCCGACCTGACATTACAGAACATCAAGGACCTGGCCCCGACCGCATTGGCGGTGACCCTGTTCGCCTTGACCGAGGCGGTCTCCATCGGACGCTCTCTCGCCGCCAAGGGAGGCTATCGAATCGACGGCAACCAGGAGTTCATCGGGCAGGGCCTGTCGAACATCGCGGGCTCGTTCTTTTCGGGTTATGTGGCCACCGGTTCCTTCAACCGGAGCGGTCTCAACTATCAGGCGGGCGCAAGAACGCCTCTGGCGGCGGTGATCGCCGGTTTTCTACTGATGGTGATCGTGCTGTTGGTGGCACCTTTGGCCAGTTATCTGCCGAAAGCGGCGATGGCGGGCATTCTGTTTCTGGTTGCCTGGGGACTGATCGACTTCAAGGAGATCAAGCATATCCTGGGTGCCTCCAAACGTGAGACATCGGTTCTGGCGGTAACCTTTTTCAGTGCACTGTTCCTCGAACTGGAATTCGCGATTTTTGCCGGTGTATTGTTGTCGTTGATTCTTTACCTGGAGCGGGTTTCGAAGCCGAATATCGTCAGCCGCGTTCCCGATCCCCGGCTCTACAAACATGCCTTCTCGAGCGATCCGGCCCTGCCTGAATGTCCGCAATTGAAGATTCTGAGAATCGACGGCTCGCTGTTTTTCGGCTCGGTAAGTCATCTGCAGGATCGTTTCGACCGCCTGCGTGCGGAGTCACCCCACCAGAAGCACCTGGCGGTGATCGCGGATGGCATCAATTTTGTCGATCTGCAAGGAGGACACGCCCTTGAGGCGGAGTCGATACGCCGCAAGCAGATGGGGGGTGACTTCTATCTGGTTAAAGTCAAAGGCGGGTTGTGGAACTCACTGGAGAAATGCGGCTGCCTGGACACCACTGGAGCGCGCAATGTGTTTCAGTCCAAGTACGCGGCGATCCATGCCATTTATCAAAAGCTGGATAAATCGGTCTGCGCACAATGCAACAGCCGTATCTTCTCTGAGTGCCATTCTGATCAGGGCGGCTCCGAAAAAAAGCGATATTCGAATTCCAACCCTAGTTGAACCGAACCTCACGCCATGATCACACTTGAAAAGACGATTGTTTCAATAAAGGGCATACTCACTCCCAAGCAACTCATTGCGGGGATAACTTTTCTGATCATTGGTCTTGCTCTGGCGGGAGTCGTCCCTTCCACTGAGATTGCCTGGACTTCCGGGCTCCTGTTGTTGACGGTCTACCTCTTTGCTTTCGAAGTCGTGGATGTGGATGTGGCCGCTGTGACCGTCATGGTGCTGCTGGGACTGACCTCCTTGTTGGCGCCGTTGATGGGCCTGGAGCAGGGATTGGTGGACAATAAACACCTGTTCGACGGTTTCGCCTCCAACGCGGTGATCTCCATCATCGCAGTGATGATCATCGGCGCCGGGCTCGACAGGACCGGATTGATGACCCAGGTTGCCGGTTTTATTCTCAAGATTGGCGGCACCACCGAAAAGCGCATCATCCCGATCATTTCCGCCACCGTTGGCTTCATCTCATCGTTCATGCAGAACGTGGGCGCCGCGGCCCTGTTCCTGCCGGTGGTCTCGCGCATCTCGGCCCGCTCCGGGCTGTCGATGTCGCGGCTGCTGATGCCGATGGGTTTCACCGCCATTCTCGGCGGCACCATGACCATGGTCGGCTCCAGCCCGCTGATCCTGCTCAACGACCTGATCCTGACCTCCAACAAGGCGCTGCCGCCGGAGCAGCAGATGGAGACCTGGGGGCTGTTCTCGGTCACGCCGGTGGGCATCGCCCTGGTCGCCACCGGCATCATCTACTTCGTGCTGGCGGGCCGTTTCGTGCTGCCGGCGACGAAGAGCGAGAGCAGTACCAGCGGCACCGATCCGATGCAGTACTTTCACGACGTCTACGGGGTCGACTACTCGCTCAAGGAGCTGGTGGTCACCGATGACAGCAGCCTGATCGGCAAGCAGTTGGATGATGTCGAGACTGCGTATCGGGTGCGCATTATCGCCAGCAAAATATCCGGAGAGGCGAGCCGGGTCGGTCCCGGCGCACTGGCCCGGGATGTGGCGATCCATTCCGGAATGGTTCTCGGCGTCGTCGCCGATCCCGAATCCCTGGACAACTTCGTGGCCGCCTTCAATCTGAAAAAACGCAATGCGTTGCGTACATTCGCCAACGATCTCGCCGCCAACAAAGCGGGTATTGCCGAAGTCGTGATACCGCCCGGTTCGAGCCTTATCAGCAAGAGCGCCCGCGATGTCTGGATGCGCAAGAGCTATGGCCTGGCCATGATCGGCCTGCATCGTAACGGCAAGACCATGCGGGAAGGGGATGATATCCGCAACATGCCGCTGGCAGCGGGCGACACACTCGTGGTGCATACCTCGTGGGATGCCTTGTCGCGTATCGAGAAGGACAAGAACTTCGTGGTGGTCACCACCGAGTATCCGCATGAGGAGCTGCGCCCCCACAAAGTCGGCTGGGCGGGACTCTTCTTTGCCATAGCCCTGTCGATGGTGCTGTTCAGTGACATTCGTCTCTCCGTCGCCTTACTCACCGGTGCGATAGGCATGGTGCTCTCCGGTGTGCTGAAGATCGAGGAGGCCTATACCGCCGTCAGTTGGAAGACCGTCTTTTTGCTCGCATCGTTGATTCCGCTAGGACTGGCGGTGGAGACATCGGGTACCGCGAAATGGATCGCGGATCAGGTACTCTCGGTTGTTGGCGACATGCCGACCTGGATCATACAGGCTGCGGTGGCGGCGCTGGCGACCTTCTTCACCCTGGTGATGTCCAATGTGGGCGCCACCGTGCTGTTGGTGCCGCTGGCGGTCAACATTGCCATTGGCGCCGGCGCCAGCCCCGCGGTGTTTGCACTCACGGTCGCACTGGCGACTTCGAATTCCTTCCTCATTCCCACGCATCAGGTGAACGCCCTGATCATGGGTCCGGCGGGCTATCGGGTGGCCGATTTCATTCGTGCAGGCGGCATCATGACGGTGCTCTTTCTTGTCGTCCTGATGGTGATGATGAGCCTGGTTTTCTGAGTAAGGAGCCTGGCTGTCAATCTCAACCGGCCAGCAGGTTGAAGGACCAGCCTACGAGGGTGAAGGCAGCGGCAAGAATGCCGGCGAACAGTGCCAGCGCCTGCCATCGAATCACTTTTCGCAGAATGAGCATTTCCGGCAGGGAGAGGGCGGCCACACTCATCATCAATGCCAGCGTGGTGCCTATCGCCACGCCCTTGCCCAGCATCGCCTCGGCAACGGGTATGATGGCAGTGGCATTGGAATAGAGCGGAATCCCGAGCAGGACCGCTGCCGGGACGTTGAGCAGTTCCCCGCCCGAGAGGTGCCGGATCACCCAGGTTTCCGGCACGAAGCCGTGAAACAGGGCGCCGAGCGCGACACCGCCGAGCACCCAGCCCCAGATGCGTCCTACGATCTCGCGCACCTGAGCGAGCGCAAATCCATGTCGCTCGCGCAGAGTCTGCCTGGGTTGCTCGAGGCTGATCTGGCCCATGCGTATTTTCCATACATAGTCTTCGACCCAGCGATCGGGTTTCGCCCACTGCATAATCAGACCGCCGATCCAGGCGACGACCAATCCCGCCGCCACATAAAACAGCGCCAGTTTCCAGCCCAGCACGCCTGCGAGAATCACAACCGCGACCTCATTGATCATCGGCGAGGCGATGAGGAATGAGAAGGTGACTCCGAGTGGTATGCCGGCTTCGACGAAACCGATGAACAACGGCACCGATGAGCAGGAGCAGAATGGCGTGATCGCACCAAGGGATATGGCCAGGACCCTGGCCTGCCAGTCCGGTCGGCTGCGTATGAATTCGCGGACTTTTTCCGGTGCGAGCAGGGCGCGGAAAAGCCCCATGATGTAGATGATGACGACCAGCAGGGTGAAAATCTTGGTCACATCCATGATGAAAAAGTGCAGCGCCGCTGCTAGCGGGCGGTCAGGATCAAGATTCATCAGGTCCGTGACGATGAAATGTGCAAACAGATCGAACATGCGGATCCAGTTATGTCAGTGCTTGCGAGTCGATCTGTCCCGCATCGACCTTGGGCAGTCCAATGGAGAGGAGGGCGGCGGCCAGAACGAATCCAACCGACCACCAGAGACAACCCGTGAGCCCCTGGGTTTGGTACGCCCAGCCCGAGAGCAGGGTACCGGTGAGCCTGCCCCCTGCATTTGCCATGTAATAGAACCCCACGTTCATGGCGACCTTGTCATGGTCGGAATAGGCGAGAACCAGATAGGAGTGGACGGCCGAGTTGATGGCAAAGACAATGCCGAACAGGACCAGGCCGGTTATCAGTACCTGATCGGGCGGCCAACCCGAGATCAGTCCGATCGCGATTCCGGCCGGGAACAGCGCCAGCAGGAAAGCCCAACGGCGCGCTGTCGAACCGTCCGGGCCCTTGCCGTGGTGGGTACGTCTGATAAGCCTGGGCGCCGTAGCCTGAACCAAGCCATAACCGATGACCCATAAGGCCATGAAGCCGCCAACCTGGGTAAAGGTCCAGCTCAGCGTTTCGTATAGAAATACCGGCAGGCCCACCACGAACCAGACATCACGGGAGCCGAAGAGAAAAAAGCGCGCCGAAGAGAGCCAGTTGATGGCGCTTATGGGAGAAAAGACCTGCGAGAATTTTGCTTTCACCTTCATTTTACCAAGGCCATGAGGGAGCAATACTGCGGTAACCAGCAAAACCACACACAGCATGCCGGACAGCAGGGCGAGGGCGCCACGAAACCCGACCCATTCGAGCAGTCCGGCGCCGGCGAAAAAGCCAAAACCCTTCAACGCATTTTTAGAACCGGTCAGTATCGCCACCCATTTGAACAGCTTTGACTCACCGGTGTCGCTGACCATGGTCTTGACGGAGGCTTTGGCCGACATCTTGTTCAGGTCCTTGGCGATACCCGACAAGGCCTGGGCTGCCATGACATAGGGAACCGAAAGCCACTGCTCGGGCACAGTCAGGCAAGCGAGAGCGAGCACCTGAAGTCCCATGCCGATATGCATGGTCAGGTTCAAGCCGATGCGGGCACCCAGCCAACCGCCGACCAGATTGGTGACGATGCCGAAGAATTCATAAAACAGGAAAAGCATGGCCACCTCCAGGGGCGAATAGCCCAGGAGATGGAAATAGAGCACCACCAGCATGCGGATGGCGCCATCGGTGATGGTGAATGCCCAATAACCGCCGGTGACGACGAGATAGCTTCGTAGTTGCTGATGCATGTTTAGATTGAGCCGGCGATTTTTCGTGTCAGGTCGATAAGCCGATTCACGTACCCCCACTCGTTGTCGTACCAGGCATAGAGTTTTACCTGGGTCTCGTTGATCACCAGAGTGGAAAGTGCATCGATAATGGCGGAACGCGGATCGTTGACGTAGTCGATGGAGACCAGGGGACGCTCCTCGTAGCCGAGTATCCCACGGAGTTCGCTTTCGGCGGCCTGTTTGAAATAGCGATTGACCTCCTCGGCAGAAACCGGTCTGGCGGCTTCGAAGACGAAATCGGTGAGGGAAGCATTCAACAACGGTACCCTGACGGCATGTCCATTCAATCGGCCTTCGAGTTCCGGAAAGATTTTCGCAATCGCCTTCGCAGAGCCGGTAGAGGTCGGTATCAGAGATTGACTGCAAGCGCGCGCCCTGCGTAGATCCTTGTGACCCTTGTCGACGATGGTTTGGGTATTGGTGATGTCATGAATCGTGGTCATGCTGCCATGCAGAATACCGATATTCTCATGCATGACTTTGACCATGGGTGCCAGGCAGTTGGTCGTGCACGAAGCCGCGGTGACGAGATGATGACGGTTCGGGTCATAGGCGCTGTCATTGATACCAAAGACGATGTTCAGAGCCCCTTCGGTTGGCGCCGCGACGATGACCTTCTTCACCCCCTGCTCGAAATAGGTCTGCAGGCTGCCGGGTTGTTTGTGATTCTTTCCTGTTGCCTCGATAACTATTTCACAGTCTGACCAGTCGGCATCGGCAATCGCCGCCTGTCTTGTATAGTTCAGGGACTGGTCGTCGACGAAAAGACGATTTCCCTCGGCACGGCAGTGCTGTGGCCAGCTTCCATGTACCGAATCGAATTGCAACAGATGGGCGGAGCAGTGCACATCAGCGGCAATTTCATTGATATGAACGAACTCCAGCGCTTCATCCATCCAGCCTGCGCGCAAAGCGAGCCGTCCCATACGGCCAAAGCCGTTTATTCCGATACGCATCGTTATGATACTCCCTGGACAAGCTTACGAAGTGACCCACTCGCGGACCTGATCCGGCGCCGGAAGCCCGCCCGCATGAACCAGTTGGCCGTCGACCACGACTCCCGGCGTACTCATCACGCCATAACTCATGATCTCTGCCAGATCAGTCACTTTTTCCAGCCTGATCTCCACCCGGGCTTGCTCGGCGGCAATCTTGATGAGATTGGCGGTGGTTTCACAATTCCTGCAACCAGTGCCGAGAATTTTAATCGTCTTCATAGCCTTTCCAGAATTGTCAGCTTGTGTGCTCTATCAGTAATATATGCGATAAGAAGTATATATTAGCTTGTCTCAATGACGGTGGGATTACGCTTCCATGACGTTAAACGCAGCTTTGGACTCTGTTCTGAACGTCGAAACGACCACTGTCTTCCAGATAAGGGAAACGCGTGGCGCAGCCCGAGACCAAATGGTATATGACCAGATTGGCCCAAGCAGGAATTTCCGGGTCAAGTTTGTAGTGCATCCACTTGCCTTGACGTCTTTGCGTGATAATACCGTGACTTCTCAGAACACTGAGATGTTTCGAAACCTTGGGTTGCGAGGTGTCGAGTGTGGAGACAATCTGACATACGCAGAGCTCGCCCGCGGAATGCAACAAGGCAATGATCCTGAGACGGGTGATGTCTGACAAGCATGTCGTCAGTTGGTGGGGTTCGATTTTCATGTGAAAGGATTATATTCCAGTTAGGGAATATATCAATGGCGCCAGAGCGGGGATAATGATTGAAATCACACCCATTCACACGCTCTGCGGGCTTAGCCGGTGGCTTCGGCTGCAAATGTTGTGGGGCAATATTTTTTTGCCCGATGACCTTAATCTGTTGTCCTATTTTGAGCTGTTCCAGGGCAAAAAATGTAAATTCTTTATCTACCCCGCTGCTCCGTCACGAGGATCTGTGTTAGGGTTCAATCCCTGAATAACCCCACGAATTGACCAACAACTGATCATTTTTGCTATTTACTCTCTATTAGAGAGCGGCATGTAAAAATGTCATCGATTGTTTTTGTCAGTAACCGTTTCGATTCTGGTATACGGAGTGTTAAAGAGGATGCTGCGGCCTGCTGCTAAAAAATCCTTATAAAACATTGCTGTAGATGTTTGGAAGACGGACGGTTAGGAGCTTAATTACTGAAACTAAAGGTTTTTTCCGTGCAGTCGAAACAGGGGACATTGCGCGAAGAAAATCTTGCGGCTAACGGCGGACTCACAAAAGGGGCGATCATCTCGGGGGACTGGTAATGACTTTCAGGACGATATCTACATTATTGGAACCAATAGGGATTACAAAATTCATGGACAGCCTGAGTCCGGAATCCCAACAGGAGTTCGAACAAGGCGTCGTCAGGGTAATCTTCATTCTCCTCTTTACGACCTATATCTTCACCCTCCATTTGATTTTTCCCGAAGTGGCCTATGAGCAGTTTTTTCCGCTCGTTGCCTCCTCGAGTTATGCCCTCTTTTCAATTCTGATCCTGCTCAGCTTTCTCATCTATCCGAATGCTACGCCACTCAGGAAGAGCATTTCGCTTATCGGCGACAACGCGATTGTTTTCTACGGGCTGTATACCCTGGGCGAATACGGCACGCCGCTTTACACCATTATGCTGCTGATAACCGTCGGTTATGGTGTCAGATTCGGTGTTCATTACCTTTACATGGCAACACTGCTGTCCAATCTCGGTTTTCTATATGTGATTGAAACCGCCACTTTCTGGACGACACACAAGTTTCTCAGCTACAGCCTCTTGATAACGAACATCGTCATACCCGTTTTTGTGTCGCATCTGCTCAGAAAACTGGTTCTTGCCAAACAACAGGCCTTGCAGGCCAATGAGGCCAAATCTAGGTTTCTCGCCAATATGAGTCATGAGATCAGGACTCCTCTCACCGGCATTATCGGGGTCAGTGAACTGATGCTGAGCGAATCTCACGGCGCGCCGACAATCAAGAAAATCAGCACGATCGAGAAATCCTCCAAGCACCTGATGAGTATCCTCAACGATATACTCGATTTTTCGAAAATCGAGGCGGGCTGCCTGACCATCGAACATAAGAGCTTCGATCTGCATGCCGTGATTTCGATTGTTTCAAAAACATACAAGCCGATTGCCGAAAACAAAGGCGTTCGCTTTCAGACCCATATTTCTCCTGACATTCCATTCAAACTCGAAGGCGATCAGGTCAGATTGAAGCAGGTCCTGATGAATCTGGTGAGCAATGCCATCAAGTTCACGGAAGAGGGATTCATTGAGATACGCGTCAATCTTATCGAAAACAGGGGGACTTCTGTCGATGTGCGTTTTGAGATAATCGACACCGGTATAGGTATCCCTGAGGACAAACTGCCAACGATCTTCGATCGTTTCTCACAGGTCGATGATTCGCATACCCGAAAAGTGGGTGGAACCGGGTTGGGTACCGCCATTTCGAATGATCTTATCAAACTCATGGGTGGTGAAATATTAGCCGAGAGTACTCTGGGCAAGGGCAGCAGGTTTTACTTCGATCTCTCTTTCGAGACCGATGTCGATGAGACGTTTACTCGCTATGAAGGAAGGTCTGCGCTCACCATCAGCAGCCGGGCAAGCTTCGAGCAGACAGTGACCAAGTATCTGTCGACCTGGGGGATCAGCAATCTGCAGCTTTTGAACGAGACCGATGCGATTACCTACATCATGCACTTGCCAGGTGATTTGCCATCTCCCTTGATCATTATCGATGAAACTTGCTTCAAGGAAACGCCGAGAGACTTCTGCGAGCGAATGAAAGCCTCGACGATCCAAGAGTTGAGGACGATATTGGTTACCGAGCGTGATCTTATACCCACGGAATACTACGATATGGAGGTCGGTGCATTCGTAACCGATCTATATAACAAAAAGCAGTTTTACAACGCTATTCACAACGTGTTGGCTGATGAGGTCCCATCAGATAGCGTTGATCAGTTGGCAAAGTGGAAGACAAACAACAAAAAGCGCCATCAAAGAATATTGGTTGCAGAGGATATCGAGGTCAACCGGTATGTGTTGAGGGAGGTATTGGAGCGTGCTGGATACAATGTGGTGACTGCGCATAACGGCAAGCAGGCACTGGACTGCCTGGAAGAGGAGGCATTCGATCTCTGCGTTGTTGATATGCAAATGCCGGAGTTGACGGGCATCGATGTGGTCAACCTCATCAAGTTGGGTGATGGATTCAACACGGATACACCGTTCATCGTGCTCACGGCCAACGCAACGCTCGATGCGAAGCAGCAGTGCGATGCCGCCAACGTCGATGCCTACCTGACAAAGCCCATCGATATGCCGCTCTTGCTGCAGACTATCGACGATCTGATTGGTGATGAACTTGAAGACATGGCGAGTGAGGAGGTTGTCAATTCAGATACACTGGTCATGCAAAGTAATGAGATTCTCAATCACAAAGTACTCGATCAGTTGAGTGCGCTGGGAAACAGTCCGGATTTCATAGAAAAACTGGTCGATCATTTTCAGTTCGATACGGATAACCTTATCAACAGCATGCATTTTTCATTGCGCGGAGAGCGTTACCAGAAGCTCATGGATGAAGCCCATGGGGTCAAGGGTGCAGCAGGGAACATCGGCGCGACGAAACTGGCGGCGACCGCTCAACGGATTAATCGGTCGAGTCCAGATGCGCTGAGAGAAGAAGGGCCACAGCTACTCAAAGAGCTGAAAAAGGATCTTACCGACGCCATAAAGTTGATGCGTGTTTACTGTACCAAAAGTACAAAAATGCACTAGACCGGCACGTCTCAAACTCTAAAAACACCATCCAGAACGTCATGTCTGGATTGCTGCATCTCAGGTTCGATGCGCATTTGATCGGGTCAACTTCACTCCTTACAGAATCCACACCATGTGGCTGAAGCGCACTTTATACGGGTGCTCTCACTCGCGAGAAGTGTCCTGCGAGCAATGTTCAGGGGGCATCCGTAATTACATCTCGGCAAGCGCACGATTTCTGGGTTCGCGGGCTTCCGTTGCGACTATCCATTCAACGACCATGTCCCAAACGCGGCGACCACTGGACGGTCTGAAGAAATTGAAGTGCCCGAAAGAGTTCGCTTCAAAATCATTAGGGTTCAAATGCCTGCGTTCGAGATGACTGTTGCAATAGAAACCAGCCATTGCATCGACACTCTGGCGTGTCGCGAATGAGTCGTCAGCGAAACTCAAGGAGAGTAAAGGTCCCCGATAATCGGCATGAAAAGACGAGCTTTTGATATCGAATCGGTTATCCATGAAGTAGTCTTTGCACAGACACCAGGCAGACCATTCGGCTACGAACCCCGCAGGCAAGGCTTCTGAACCGCTTAACCAATGAGCCGGATAATATCCCAACAAGCGTGTAAGCAGCGGCATGGCGACATGAATGTTGAATAGCATGTAGAGCTTCGTTTTCAAATTGTAATAACCGTAATATCCGGACTGGCTGCTGATGTGTACCATCCCGTCCAGTAGACTGACGTTATGCGCGAGGCCGAACATACTGCCACCGAAACTGTGGCCAAAGCCGATTAGTGACTTGCCATCGGACAGCATCTGCGCCTGATCAATACCTGCAGACAGGTCCAGTCTGCCACAGCTGCTGGCATCTGCATGCAAGCGGCTCAAATCCGGCACCGCCGACCATCCGATACCACGAAAATCGAACAAAAAGACATCGAAGCCGCGCTTCACCAAGTACCGAGCGAAGGGACGGTAAAACCGAGCCGGAATGCCCATGCCAGGTGAGATGATTGCGACATGAGTGCTCGCCATCGTCACTGCAGGGTGCCATTCACCCTGTAAAACGAATCCATCCCTGGATTCGAAAGCGTGCCTCCTTGGTTTCAGATCAGGCATAGTTCAGGATATCGATTTTTTCGTCGGACTTGGTTTCGTTGTAATGCGGATGCCAGGGTGACCAGATAAACTGGGACCAGTAGGATTCGGCAGCCTCGACCCATGTGCGCATCAGTTCCGGGCTTTTCATGTACTTGCGCATATTGCTCAATATCCACGAGGAGATAGCTTGGGAATCCCGGCAGGTCTCACAGTCACCACCAGTGCAGCAGAGCGTTGGCTCAAGATTCGCCGTATAGGCGTTGAATCCCGGTAATGTGGGATGACCATTCGACATACGCTCCTTGGCGCCTTCATAGTCGCTGCTGATCGAGGGGCAGGTGTTGTAGCCGAATTTTGCCCAGTGGGTGCGTCCGACGAACATGGTTTCCAGCATATGAGGTGTGCTGCTGACCGTTTCAGGATACTTGCTTCTGACATCCAAGGTGCGTTCCAACAGTGCCATCTCCTGATCTTCCGTCTCGATGTCGTGGTTGGAGAAGTCGCGATAGAAGTTGAACAGGACACGTTGCCCATTATCACCGATACGCTTCACGGTTTCCTCGATCTCGTCGATGGCTCGGAAGTTCACTGCATAGACAAAGCCAGCCCGGGGATCGTAGTGATAGTTGTCCAGGACCTTGTTGAAGAGGCCGGAAAAGCGTCGCCCGTTGGAGCGGATGGCACGATACTCGTCATCTGTCTTGTGGCCGCCAAACAGAGTCAACGCAATGGTGGTGTCCGGGAAATCGGTTCGCGACAGAGGAATCTCTCCATTGGATGAAACGGTGATGTATGGAATGTGATTGCGTATGGCTGCAACACGATTGGGAAACAGTGTTGGCTCGCCGCCGATGAGGAGGCCTACTGTCGTTCCCCGCTCGGCCTGTTGCTGAGCGAAGGCATCCCAGTGTTCGATCTGTTTGATCTCTTGGCTGCGCTGATCGAACTGTTCAACAAAAAACCAACAATCTTTACAACGGAGGTTACACTGATTTGTCATATGGACGAGCATGGTCCGTTTGTCTGAGGAGAATGAGATCAAGCGCTTGAAGCGTGCTTCAAGCTGAGAATCACCACCAAAAAGCCGATCTGTTTTGCTAGACATAGTATTGAAATCCCTTGTTTGGTTCATGTATCTCGTCCAGTGTGACGAGGGAAAGGTCTTGAAAACGCGTACTGGTCAAAACGGAGACAACGTCGAATGACGAGCGTGAGCACTGAAACCCAAATGGGGGTGCGGTAAAGGAGTATCTTCCTGATGGGGTAATATCGCTTTGATCGTAATCAGGTTTAATATCCAATTTCCTACCCATGTTCCTTCGGTAGCCCTCTGCGGTCTACGTTGCAACAAGCGGTCTCAACTTCAAGACACCACTCAGTGTAGCGATAGAATGTGAAAGGGCGAATGTTTAGTTCACAAATTGCCGGGACTATCGAAATGGGGGTTAAAGGTCATAATAAAAGTATCAAAAACAATAATATAACTATATTAATTAATGTAATTTATATTAATGAACTCAAGCCGTCATAGCGCTTCGATCGTCTTAATCATAGGGTTTGAATGCGAATTTTATTCCTTATCTCCAAATCAAAGAATCGTTTCCCTATCCCTCAGATTGGCCAGATCGACGAAACAGAAGCGGAAGATCGGCACCTGAACAGCGGATCTTGCCCAGTCAAAAGCGAGACGACTTGCCGTGACAACCCGCAAACTGCGAGTGCTGACGTGCAGAGATCACGCACATGCCGACTGGAAAATTTTCCGCAACACCCCTATCTCTTATTTGTAGAACTGTGATCTTATTCGGCAGGTTGAAGGGTACGAACGATGGAGTTCAGAGACTATTACAAGATTATGGGTGTCGCACGTGACGCCACCCAGGATGAGATCAAACGTGCCTATCGCAAGTTGGCCCGTAAATATCATCCGGATGTCAGCAAAGAGCCAGATGCTGAAAAGCACTTCAAGGAGGTGGGAGAGGCCTATGAGGTTCTGAAGGATCCGGAAAAGCGGGCCGCATACGATCAGCTCGGGGCGAACTGGAAGGCGGGTCAGGAGTTCCGTCCGCCACCTGACTGGGATGCTAACTTCGAATTCAGCGGCGGCTTTTCAGGTGCCGACAGCGCCGCTTTCAGTGATTTTTTCGAGTCTCTGTTCGGACGTGGTTTCGCCGGCTCGGCAGGATTTACTCAGAGCAGGAGACCTGGCGGGCGATCGTTCCATGCAAGAGGCGAGGATCATCACGCCAAAATACTGGTTGATCTGGAGGATGCCTTCAGGGGTTCGACCCGTACCCTGACCCTGCATGTCCCCGAGATGGACCAACGGGGCCATGTCTTCACCCGTGAGCGGACGCTCAACGTGCAGATCCCAAAGGGTATCCGTCAGGGACAACAGATCAGGCTCAGCGGGCAGGGCGCTCCCGGTATCGGTCAGGGCAAGGCCGGCGACCTCTATCTGGAAGTGGAATTTCGCCCCCACACTCTCTACAGGGTGGAAGGTCGCGACCTCTTTCTGAATCTGCCGATCGCACCCTGGGAGGCCGCGCTGGGCGCGCAGGTCAAGGCGCCGACGCCGGAAGGTGTCATCGATCTGAAGATCCCGGCGGGTTCTGTCTCGGGGCGCAAGCTGCGGGTCAAGGGCCGCGGGATACCCGCCCCGACTCCGGGTGATCTCTATGTGGTGCTGCAGATCGTCATACCGCCGGGTGACAGCGACAATGCTAAGGCCCTCTATCGTCGCATGGCCGAGGAGCTAAAATTCAATCCACGAGCGAAACTGGGGGTTTGAATGGGCGGGAAGAGAGAAATCGTGAGCGGATGCGTCCTCGATGAGTTGGTCTCCCTGTCACTGGACGAATTGTGCCGGGCGGGCCGGGTACATCGCGAGTGGATACTGCAATTGGTGGACGAAGGCATTCTCGAACCTTCAAGCGGTGACCATGACAACTGGTGTTTCAGCGGTACCAGTGTACGACGGGTACAGACTGTCTGGCGGCTACAGCATGACTTGGGTGTCAATCTGGCAGGGGCGGCACTGGTACTCGATCTGATGGACGAAATCACCTCCCTGCGTGCCAGGATCGATCGATTCGAATGACGGCCGCGTGGGCGCAAATCTCTGTCCGTTACCTATTGAAATCAGCGGTTGGCGACACTACATCAGCTTCACAGGATAGTGAGCGGATGTTTGCTGACCGGGCAGAATGAACCGAAGTATCCCGACTTGAAATAGCACCATCCGTCCCTATCTACGAAACAACACCAGTCATTATCCCGAGCGGATAGGAGGTAGTGAGATGTTCGGTAGTCTGAGAAATTTTGAGGGCGGCCTGTTCGATGATTTCAGGCGCCTGGAGCGGGAGATGGATCAGCTTTTCAGCAATGGGCCCTGGACCGGCGGCATACGCGCCTCCGCCCGCGGCAGTTATCCCCCGATCAACGTGGGTGTCACCCCCGAGCGGGTGGACGTCTATCTGTTCGCAGCCGGCGTGGATCCGAAAAAGCTGGAGATCACGCTGCACCAGAACCTGTTGACGATCAAAGGCGAGCGCCGACCGATGCGTGAGGAGGGCGCTCAGTACTATCGCCGTGAGCGGTTCGATGGCGAGTTCCATCGCGCAGTCAACCTGCCTGATGACGCCGACCCGGAACGGGTGGAGGCGAACTATCAGGATGGTGTGTTGCATGTCGCAATACAGCGCCAGGAATCGGCAAAGCCACGCCAGATTGAAGTCAAGTGACCAGGCTGGAGGAGCGTAAGATGAAAGACAAATCCGAAATCGCCAAACAGGAAACCGGCAACGTGCAAAATCGTCAGGAGCACGAACGCCCCATCAGTCCGGCTGTTGATATCTTCGAGGACGAAAGCGGTATCACCCTGCAGGCCGACATGCCCGGAGTGTCCCGGGATCGGCTCGAAATAGAGATCGACCGCGATACTCTCGCCATCGAGGGCAAGGCCGAGATACCCATGCCGGAGGGTCTGGAAGCGATCTATGCCGATGTTCGCTCGACGCGCTATCGGCGCAGCTTCACCCTCAGCCACGAGCTGAACGGGGATGCGGCCGAAGCCACGCTCAAGGACGGCATCCTGACACTGCGCATCCCCAAGCGGGAACAGTATCAGCCGCGCAAGATCGAAGTTCAGGTCTCCTGACTATAAGCGTAGGCGGAGGGTGACCGCGCCCTCCGCGACAAGCAAGCAAACACCGGCGAGAGTCTGCTCTCGGCCGGTGTTTTTTTGACGGGCTAAGACCAGACCGTGGAGTTCGGTTCGCTTATGCCGGGAGATTTACTGCCGCCGATTGCGGCGAAAATGCCGCAGCCACATTTTCTCGAGTTCCACCAGGAAGAGGATACTCGATGCCGTCAACAGGATCAGCAGCCAGGCCAATGCGCCAATCGGGGCGGTGCCGAACAGCCGCTGCATGGGCGGGAGGTATGTGAACGCCAATTGGAAAAGCAGTAGCAATCCGACTGCGGGTAACGCAAAGCGGTTACCGAATAAGGCCCGGTGATTGAAGGCGGTATCCTCTATGAAGCGGGCGTTGAAAAGATAGAAGATCTCGAACATCACCAGTGTGTTCACCGCCACCGTGCGGGCATGTGCGACCGAAGCATCCAGCGTCAGCGCCCACAGGAAGAGGGCGAAGGTGCCGAGCGTCAGAATCAGGGAAACGAAACCGATACGCCAGAGAAACCAGCCACCCAGAATGCGTTCATCAGCGGGTCTTGGCGCACGTTGCATGACCCCCGCCTGCGGAGGATCGAAAGCCAGTACCAGGGCAAGGGTGACGGCGGTGATCATGTTGACCCAGAGTATCTGCACCGGGGTCAGGGGGAAGTGGTGGAACCCGAGCAGAATCGCACTCAACATGACCAGTGCCTCGCCGCCGTTGGTCGGCAGGATGAAGAGAATCGCCTTGCGGATATTGTCATAGACGGTGCGGCCCTCCTCGACGGCGTGCACGATGGAGGCGAAGTTGTCGTCGGCCAGGACCATTTCGGAAGCCTCCTTGGCCGCCTCGGTACCGTTCCTGCCCATCGCCACCCCGACATCGGCGCGTTTCAGTGCCGGTGCGTCGTTCACCCCATCGCCGGTCATGGCGACCACCTGTCCCCGTTGCTGCATGGCGCTTACCAGACGCAGTTTGTGCTCCGGCGTGACCCGGGCATAGACATCGATGTCCAGCACCCGTTGTTGCAGAGTCGCATCGTCCATCTCGTCGAGTTGCCTGCCGGACAGCACCTGCCGGGGATTGAGCAGGCCGATCTGTGCCGCGATGGCGCTGGCGGTGGCGGCGTGATCCCCGGTGATCATCTTGACGCGGATGCCGGCCTGCTGACAGGTGCGCACGGCACCGATCGACTCCTCCCGGGGTGGGTCGATGAGTCCCATCAGACCGAGCAGCATCAGACCCGATTCCACATCCTCGAAACGCAGTTCCCGGCGTGCCCCGATATCGATCAGCTCAGCCAGCGCCAGCACCCGGTGACCCTGCGAGGCGAGCGCCTCCACCCGGCTATGCCATGCTGTCTTGTCCAACAGTTCGCGTCGGCCTTCGATCGTCTGCCACTGGCACATGTCCAGGATCCGTTCCGGAGCGCCCTTGATGAAGACATAGGCACGGCCTTCATGGTCGTGATGCAGCGTGGCCATGAACTGATGCGCGGCATCGAAAGGAATCAGGTCGGTGCGCGGCGTTCGTTTGCGTTCACTGAAGGGATCGAGATCGCCCTTGAGGCTCAGCGTCAACAGCGCGGCCTCCATCGGATCGCCCTGAATGGACCAGGCGTCGGTCTCACGGGACAGCTCGGCGTCATTGCAAAGCAGTCCGGCACGCAGCAGTCGCCAGACGGGATCATCCACTGAGACGCTGTAGATCTCACCCTGGCATAGCAGACGACCGTGCGGATCGTAGCCGACTCCACTGACCTCCAGGCTGATATCCGGAGTGACGATCTGCCGCACCGTCATCTGGTTGCGGGTGAGGGTGCCTGTCTTGTCGGAGCAGATCACCCCCACAGTGCCGAGTGTCTCGACCGCCGGCAGTCGGCGGATGATGGCGTTGCGTCCCGCCATGCGTCGTACCCCGATAGCCAGGGTGATGGTCACGATTGCCGGCAGTCCCTCGGGGATGGCGGCCACCGACAGACCGACCGAGGCCATGAACATCTCGCTGACGGTATAGTCACGCAACAACACGCCGAAGGCGAAGCTGATCAAGGCCAGAAGGAGAATCGCCAGGGTCAGACGACGGCCGAAAGCGCTCATCTGTCGCAACAGCGGCGTGGACAGACGTTGCACACCCGCCACCAGTTGGCTGATACGACCGATCTCCGTCTCCGTGCCAGTCGACACCACCACGCCCTTGCCCTGTCCCCGGGTCACCAGCGTGCCCGAATAGGCCATGCAGCGGCGTTCCGCCAGTATCGTCTCCTCGGGCAGGGGAGTGTCGATCTTCTCCACCGGCAGGGACTCTCCGGTCAGAACCGCCTCCTCGATCTGCAACCCCTTGGTCCGGATCAGTCGAATGTCTGCCGGCACTCTGTCACCAGCCTGCAGCGGTACCAGGTCCCCGGGGACGAGCCAGCGTGCATCGAGCGATAGCAAACGATTATCACGCACCACTGCCGCTCTGGGGGACAGAATGTCGCGAATCGCCTGCAGCGCGTCTTCCGCCTTGCCCTCCTGCAAAAAACCGATCAGCGCATTGATCAACACCACAGCGAAAATGACGGCAGCATCCAGCCAGTGGTGCAGCAGTAGCGTGATCGCCCCCGAGATCAACAGGACGTAGATCAGAAGATTGTGGAACTGGGAGAGAATGCGTACTACAAAGCCTCTAGTAGCGGCTTCAGGCAGGCGATTGGGGCCGAAGTGCCGCAGACGCAGTTCCGCCTCCTGTTGGCTGAGTCCGCCCTCATTCGAGGCCAGCGTGTGAAGCAGTTGCGCCTTGTCGAGCGTGTGCCAGGGATGGGAGAGATGCCGATCGAGCATGTGAATGCTGCCGCAGGAAGCGTCGCTGTAGAAGCTGGATACTATGAGTATAACCAACCGCACGACACGCACCGGTGTGGCGCCGACTGGAGAAAACTGTACTAAAATGGTGTGGAATTGACGGTCCCACAGCAGGCCAAAGGTCACCGACGAGGGGCATACCCATGAGTGCAAGACTGATTATGGATTCCAATCCGATCCGTATTCATCCACAGGACACCATCGGTGTCGCGGCGCGTAAGATCATGCGCAGGCGTTATCGCAACCTGCCGGTGGTCGACGATCAGCGCAACTTTCTCGGTGTCGTCAACGTCAACGACCTGCTGCAACTGATACTGCCCCAGCAAGTGACCAGCCAGAATATCAGTGCCGCCGTTGAGCGTTATCAGGACTTGACGATCGAAGACCTGAGGGAAAACCTCGACCAGTTGCTGGAAAATCCCATTGCGCCGTTGATCGAAAAAGACGTGGTGACGGTCGCCCCGGAGACCTCGTTGATCGAAACCCTTCTGACCATGTACCACCATGAACAGAATCTTCCCGTGGTCGATCGGGAAACCGGCAGACTCGAGGGCATGATCTCCTACTATGACATTGGTGACATGATGCTCCAGGGCGGTTATGCGCAGACCATCTGAGTGGCCTGCGAGCCTATAGCCGTCACTCAAGCCCTTGTTTCCGCCAACTGCTTACAGACTGGCTAACGATCCATTTCCCGTTGTCGCAAAAGCGACAAGTCTTTTTTAATCCAACCTGTTGATTATAAGGGGATGGTACGCAAGGTCATCACTGGTATCGCTTTTGCTTAAAGCTAGTTTACACAGCGCTACCGAGTGAACGACATGAAGACCTATCTCGACTGGTCCGACTATGCGGATGCGGGCATGGGCGACGCCTATGCCGATATTCCGAAGCACGGCGGCGATTTTGCCAAAGCGGTGGCGGTCTGTATCAACAGCCGACAGTGCGAGACCCTCAACAAGGGAGTCATGTGCCCCAGCTATCGACTGCATGAGGATGGGCAGCTTTCGACCGGTGCGCGAGTGCGACTGCTGAAAGCCGCGCTCAACGGCACTTTGGGACATGTGGACCTGCTCGATCCGCAACTCATCCAGGCGATGGAGCTTTGTGTCAGTTGCAAAGGCTGCAAACGCGAGTGTGAAAGCAATGTGGACATGGCGCGCATCAAGATCGAGTACCTGGCCCAACTCAACGCCAGGACAGGGCTCTCGCTGCGGGCGCGCCTGTTCTCGGAACTGCCGAAATGGCTGCTGAAGCCGGGCTGGCTGACGAGGCTGATTTCCTGGCGCAACCGTCACCGCGTTCTGGCGCAACTGGGGCAGAGTGTGCTGGGTATCAGTGCCTGTACGAAACTGCCGGAGGTGGTGCGGCCACCGCTGTCACTGCCGGTGGAGGCGGGGGCTGACAAGCGACCTGTGGTGCTGTTCGTGGATACCTTCAGTCGCCACTATTCGCCGGATGTCGCTCAGGCCGCCATCGATGTGCTCGACGCGGCCGGCTACGCCGTCAAGTTGGCCGCTAGTCGACTGGAGGACGGGGAGGCGCGACCGCTCTGCTGCTGACGCACCTACCTCTCCCAGGGACGCGTCGATGAGGCGCGCCGAGAGGCGCGACGGGTGGTGGATGCGCTGTTGCCTCACGCCGAAGCGGGACTGCCCATCATCGGGCTCGAGTCCTCATGTTTGTTGACTCTGCGCGACGAATACAAGGCCCTTGGCCTGGGCGACGGGGTCGATCTCCTGTCTGATCAGGCGTTGCTGCTGGAAGAGTTTCTGGCCCGAGAGTCGGCAGCAGGGCGGTTGCAGATTGCCTGGAGTCCGTCAGACGAGCTGGCCCCCAAGGTCCTTGTCCACGGCCACTGCCACCAGAAAGCGGTCGGCGCCATGAAATCGACGCGCAAGCTGCTGAAACAGATTCCGGGTCTGCGTTTCGAGATCATCGAGGCCTCCTGCTGCGGCATGGCGGGCAGTTTCGGCTTCGAGGCGGAACATGAGGAGATGGCCCGGGAGATGGCGGAGCAGGCACTGTTGCCCGCAATCCAGGTCCAGCCCGAGGCAGAAGTGGTCGCCAACGGCTTCTCCTGCCGTCACCAGATCCGGCAGACGGCGCAGCGTGACTCGATACACCTGGCGCAACTGTCCAGGTCCCGCCTGGCGGAACGGAGCTGAAGTGACGATGGGCCTGAATAGCACCTAACTTAAGCGGAATGGTACAGAGTGAATCAAAAAATTACATATTCCCCACCATGATCAGCCATGCTGATGCCAGGTTCGAGAATTGAGTTATGGTTTGAAAAGTATTGAGTATTTAGTGATGAGTTGGGTGTTTGCTGTGCTCGCGCGTTTATAGCCCCCTCTCCCTGGCCCTCTCCCGCGAGGGGAGAGGGGACGCCGTGATCAAGGGCCGGATCGAACAAACGGCTCGATTCCACGACCTGACAGGATGCGTTCGATACACTCGAAAAGCACTTCCTCTCACCCGCGAGGGGAGAGGGGATGCAGTGATCAAGGGCCGGATCGAACAAACGGCTCGATTCCACGACCTGACTGGAAGCATTCGATGCACTCGAAAAGCACTTCCCCTCTCCCCTCGCGGGAGAGGGCCAGGGAGAGGGGGAACCGGTAATCGGTGAGCGCAGCGAACACCTCAATCCAACACTCAACACTGCTGTTGGCTGTTGATTCTTTGGCTGAGAATCGTGGGTAATCAAGATAGATTAAGGTGCGGCAACCCCCACCCTACGGCTTGATCACGTGTAGGGTGGGGCTTGCCGCACCGAAGCATTGTTAAAACAAGTGCGGTTGCTCCCCGCTCCCTAATGCCCGTCGTACAGCCGATCCAATTCCGCCATATAGCGATCCAGTATCGATTTGCGCTTGAGTTTCATGGTCGGGGTTACCAGGCCGTTCTCGATACTCCATGGCTCTTTGGCCACGGTCAGCCGCACCACCTTGGCGTAACCCGGAAAGTTGTCGAGCTGCTGGTTGATCCGCTGCAGCAGAAACTGCTCCTGCTCCTCGGTCACCTTGCCGGGATCGATGCCTTCGGCTTTGGCGCCCTCCGCATCGAGTACCACCAGGGCACTCAGATAGGGCTTGCCTTCGCCGATGATCAAGGCCTGCTCGAACAGGCTGTCCATGCTGATGCACATCTCCATGTCGGCCGGTGGCACCTTCTCGCCGTTGGCCATGACGATGATCTCTTTCAGTCGGCCGGTGATGAAGATATGGTCATCTTCCAATTTGACCTTGTCGCCGGTATGCAGCCAGCCGTCCGGGTCGATGACCTCGGCGGTGGCCTTGCGGTTGTTCCAGTAGCCGAGCATCACGTTGGGCGCCCGCACCAGCAACTCCTCCGCATCGCTGATCTTGATCTCGATGCCGGGGAAGGGGACGCCGACGCTGGCCGGGATATTGTTCTTATGGGTGTTGGCGGTGATGATGGGACTGGTTTCGGTCAGGCCGTAGCCCTGCAGGATAGGTACCCCCAGTCCGATGAAGACCTTGGCGATGTCGGGTGCGAGCGGGGCGCCGCCGGAGACGGCGATGCGCAGCCGTCCTCCCAGTTTTTCCCGTATCTTGCTGGCGACCAGTTTGTCGAGGAGCGGCCAGAGCGCCAGTCTCGGCGACCAGCTACGACGACCCTGGGCATGTTCGAAACGGTGCCAGCCCGTGTCGACAGCGGCCTGGAAGATGGCACGGGCGATCGGGGAGTCCTGCTGCAGCTTCTCCTGAATCTTGGCATAGACCCGCTCGAAGATGCGCGGTACGGAGATCAACATGGTCGGTCTGATGGTCTGTAGATCCTCTGCCAGCTGAGGGATGGAGCGGGCGAAGGCGACACTGGATCCGGCCACCATGGCCAACACGAAACCGACGGTGCGCTCCAGGGTGTGGGAGAGGGGCAGGAAGGAGAGAAAGCGGTCGTTCGGATAGACGTCGATGATCTTCAGGCCGCTCTCGATATCCCACAGGATGTTGCGATGGCTGAGCATCACGCCCTTGGAGCGTCCGGTGGTGCCGGAGGTATAGACGATGGTGGCCAGGCTTTCGCTGGGCACCTCGATGGCCTTGGGTTCGTGCGCGTACTTCGCGGGCAGCCATTTATCGATAGGCACCAGGCGGGGTTGCAGACCGAGCGGATCGACCTCTTCCAGTGTGATGATGCGGTTGAGTCCCGCCAGCTGGTTGCGGATGCGCTGCAGGCTCTGCCACTGTTCGTTGTTCTCCAACAACAGCAGTCTGACACCGGCATCCTGCAGGATGTAGCCGATATTCTCCGCCCGGTCGTTGGTGTAGAGCGGTACCGTGACCAGCCCCAGTCCCTGGGCCGCCAGATCGAAGGTGACCCAATCGAGGCTGTTACGCACCATCAGCGCGACCCGGTCGCCGGGCTTGAGTTCTTCAGTCTGAAAGGCCGCCTGCCAACGGGCGACCCGCCGGGCCATCTCGGACCAGCTGACCTCCTGCCAGCTTTGCGACTCCTCGTCATATTGCAGGTAGGCCGGTTGATCGGTTGAGCGAGCAACCCGTTCCAGAAAGACGCCGGCCAGCGTATCGGCATGCTTCAGTTGGATATAGTCGGTTTTCACGTTGCTCGTGGTTTGTTTTTTGTTGTGTTCGTGTTCCATGATTCTGGTCTCGCCATCTTCCGGTCTACGACCAAATTGATCGAATAGTAACATGTCATACCTCGCCCGGATGGGTCCAGCCCGCGTCCGGATGAAACTTGCCGCCGTGTCGCTGTTCCAGGGCTTCGAGGCGACGGCGCTGCTGTTCCAGACCACCACTGTAGATGGTATGCATGGGGCCGCCGCGGAAAGGGGCATAGCCAGTGCCGAAGATGACACCGGCGTCGAGCAGATCCGCGTTCTCCACCACGCCTTCGCGCAGGCAGGCAACCGCTTCGTTCAGCAGGCGGAAGATCATGCGATCGGCGAGATCGGCGGGTGGCTGGTAGCTGCCGGGCACCTTCTCCCGCTGTAGTTTTCCCTTCACGTAGTGATAGAAGCCACGGCCTGTCTTCCGGCCCAGGTTTTTCTGCTCAACCACCATCACTCGCAGTTGATCCGGAATGGTCAGGTCGAACAGAGGGGCCAGTTCCCTGGCTACCGCAAGGCAGATATCGAGGCCCACGGCGTCGGCCAACTCGATCGGTCCCATGGGCATACCGAAATCGACTGCCGCGCGGTCGATGGTCGGGGCCGGTACCCCTTCATCGAACAGGCTCATGGCTTCGAGCAGATAGGGCATCAGGATACGGTTGACCAGGAAGCCCGGGCTGCTACGTACCGGAAGCGGCAGGTGATCGATGTGGCGCACGAAGGCGGCGCCCCGGTCGATCAGCGAGGGATCGGTGGCTGTACCCTTTACCACTTCCACCAGCTGCATCTTGGCCACGGGATTGAAGAAATGCAGGCCGATCAGCCGTTGCGGATTCTCCAGCGCCTGAGCGATCTGCTCCAAAGGAATACTGGAGGTGTTGGTGGCCATGATGGCGTCGGGTCGGAGCTGCTGCTCCAGATCACGGAACAGTGCCTGTTTGGCCTCCAGGTCCTCGAAGATCGCTTCGATGGCCACATCGGCCTGCTTGATACCGTAACCTTGTGGATCGGGTATGAGCCTGTCCATGGCGGCCATCACCAGTCGTCTCGACCGCAACTTGCGTTCGAACAGCTGATGCGCCCGTGCCACCGCTTGCGACAGAAATCCGGCTTCCCGATCCTGCAGGGTGACGCGCATGCCTTTGAG
>JARROA010000015.1:0-49119 GCA_037384425.1 Candidatus Thiodiazotropha sp.
GGCACGTCATCGCGCAAGCGGTGTTGATGGGGACCTATATCAAATCCTGAGGCCAAGGGCGGCACTCCCGCCCTCACCTCGCGAACAATCCGCCCGTCAGCGTTTGGAGGCTGATCTCCACTTCCCATGTGCGACAGCCAACAAACCAGTGTTGGCCACCTGTCCAAGAAGACGGCTGAGTTGAACCGCCGATGCTGATACCATAGCGCATCCCGGTCTGCTGCCGGCAAACCGTTATCCCTATCACCATCAACAGCGTCTGTACCATGAGCAATCTTCCCCCCTGCCCCGCCTGCGGTTCCGAATACACCTACGAAGACGGCAATATGCTGATCTGCCCGGAGTGTGCCCACGAGTGGTCGCCCGATGAAGCAGCGGCGTCACCCACCGACGAGCTGAACGTCCTGGACGCCAACGGCAACCGGCTCAGCGATGGTGACAGCGTCACCGTGATCAAGGACCTGAAGGTCAAGGGAAGCTCTTCCGTGGTCAAGGTCGGGACCAAGGTGAAAAACATCCGGCTGGTAGAGGGTGACCACAACATCGACTGCAAGATCGAAGGCATCGGCGCCATGAAGCTGAAATCGGAGTTCGTCAAGAAGTCCTGAAAGGGACACACTCACGGACCCGATCCGCGCAGAGTGACCTGAGATCAGTCTTCAGGAGAGAGCATGCGTTGCGACAACTCATATAGCTCCAGACAGATCTCCCGTGTTCACCGGCATGGATTGCCGTGGCTGTCGGCGCTCGCCCTGCTGCTGCCGGCCCCGGCGCTCGCCGGCGGATCCGGCTGGACCGACTACACCGGCATCGCCGAACTCACACCGACCAGTCATCATCGCTACACGGTCAGGCTCAACCTCTCCGACAATCCGAGCGGTTGCCGCAGGAATGACACCTTCTATCAGGATTACTCCGCTTCCGGAGCGCAACAGATGTTTCAGACCCTGCTCGAGGCGGTCGCCTCGGGTAAACGGGTCAGGGTCTTCGTCACCGGACGCTGCGAACTCAACGGTTACGCAGAGATCTCCTCGGTCTCGATTCAGCCTTGAATCGGCGCTAACTGCGCGAGAGCCCCATTTGCTATTCTGAAACCAGGGGCCTGGCCCCATCGAGACCGCATTCATCAACGGACTGCCATCATGTTGAAGCGTTCCATCCGGGGTGTGGCCCTGCTTCTGCTTCTGGGGCTGACCCTCTACCTGGGGCTATCGCTCTTTCTCTATCTCTACCAGTCCCATCTGATCTACCTGCCGGACATCCCATCCCGCGCGATCGGCGCGACTCCCACACGGATCGGTCTCGACTACGAATCCGTCACGCTCACCACCGATGACGGGATAACCCTCGACGGCTGGTTTGTGCCTCACTCCAAATCCCGGGCGACTCTGCTCTTCTTTCACGGCAATGCCGGCAACATCTCTCATCGACTCGAATCGCTGAAACTCTTCCACCAACTCGGTCTTGCAGTGCTGATCATCGACTACCGGGGCTACGGCCGCAGCGGCGGCCGACCCAGCGAAGCGGGCATCTACCGCGACGCCGAGGCGGCGTGGCGCTATCTGACCGAGGAGCGGAAGATCCCTCCCCGGCGAATCCTGCTGTACGGCCGCTCCTTCGGCGGCGCCGTGGCGGGCTATCTCGCCTCGCGACACCAGGCGCTGGGGGTGGTGCTGGAGTCGACCTTCACCTCCGCCCCCGATCTGGCCGGGGAGCTCTACCCCTGGCTGCCGGTGCGCTGGCTGATCCGCTTCGACTACGACACCCGCAGTCGCCTGCAGGCCATCCGCATGCCCGTCATGGTCATCCACAGCCACCAGGACGACCTGATTCCCTACCACCACGGGCAAACCCTCTATGCCGAGGCCGAGCCGCCGAAGCGGTTTCTCGAACTCAACGGCAGCCACAACCATGGTATCGAGTCGAATGCCAGCCGCTACCGCCAGGAACTGGATGGGTTCATCGCCTTCTGTCTGCGGCAGAAACCTCAGGGATTTTCCTCCAATAGTCCCCCGGAATAAGCTATGTTCAAAGTATCCCCTGAACCATCGGGAGGGATCGATATGACAGTAGCTGCATCGGTAGTACGGGTATTGGCCGACCACGGCACGGAGTACGACCTGGTCCCCCATCCCAAGAGCCTTTCCAGTATCGAGAGCGCCAGCGCCGCTCACGTTCCGGAAGATCACATCGCCAAAGGTGTGCTTCTGAAAGATCGCGTGGGCTACGTGCTGGCGGTGATCCCCGGCAGTGAATGGGTCGACCTGCGACGTCTGCAGGCGGAATTGGGACGCGATCTGGGCATGGCGTCGGAGGCCGAGGTCGATCGGCTTTTCAACGATTGCGATCCGGGAGCGATCCCCCCGCTGGGCGAGGCCTACGGCCTGGAGATGGTGCTCGACGAATCCCTCACACAGCTCTCCAGCATCTATTTCGAAGGGGGGGATCACGAGCACCTGGTACGCCTCGATGGCGACCAGTTCAATGCCTTGATGCGGGGCATACGACGTGGAAACATCAGCAACACCATGTGACTCCAAGCCGCGACCGAGTTCCAAACGCTTCATGCCCCATTGGGAGCACTTCAACCACCAGGCCGATATTGGTGTGCGCGGCTGCGGAAACAGTCTGAGAGCCGCCTTCGAACAGGCGGCTCTGGCCTTGACCGCGGTCATCGTCGACCCGGACGATGTGGCCGACCGGATCCCCGTGAGCATCGAGTGCGAGGCCCCCGATTGGGAGTTGCTGCTGACCGACTGGCTCAATGCGGTGGTCTATCAGATGGCCTTGCGGCGCATGCTGTTCGGTCGTTACAGCGTCAGTATCCAAGACCACCGATTGCAGGCCACGGCCTGGGGCGAACCGATCGATCTCTCGCGACACCATCCGCGCGTCGAGATCAAAGGCGCGACCTACACCGATCTGCACGTGGGGCAGAACGCCGACGGGCAGTGGACCGCCCAGTGCGTGGTGGACGTCTGAAGGGAGGATCGAGGTGGCCAGCGTTGCATACAAGCCGATCCAGCGTGACGAATTCGTCTGGGAGATCCCAGCCCATGGCCGCATGCGGGTACCGGTGGTGATCTACGCCGACGCCGGATTGATCGGCAACATGGACGACAAGGTCTTCGAACAGGCCGCCAATGTGGCCAGCCTGCCCGGCATCGTCGGTGCCGCCTACGCCATGCCCGACGCCCACTGGGGCTACGGTTTTCCCATCGGCGGGGTGGCCGCCTTCGATCCCGACCAGGGGGGCGTGGTCTCCGCCGGCGGGGTCGGCTTCGATATCTCCTGTGGTGTGCGTACCCTGCACACCGGGCTGACGGCAGAGCAACTGGAGCCCGATAAGGAGCGCCTGGCCGATGTGCTGTTCCAGGTGATTCCGGCGGGACTGGGCAGTACCGGGTCGCTGCGTCTGCAGACCGAGGCCATGCAGGCGATGCTGGAAGGCGGTGCCGTGTGGGCCGTCAAGCAGGGCTTCGGCTATCGCGAAGACCTGCAGCATATCGAAGAGGGGGGGCGCATGGCGGGCGCCGATCCTGATGCCGTCTCCGATCAGGCCAAGCGGAGACAGCGGGACGAGATGGGCACGCTCGGCTCCGGCAATCACTATCTCGAAGTCCAGGAGGTGGTCGAACTCTACGATGTCAAAGCAGCCGACTGCTTCGGACTCCAGCGGGGAGATATCCTGGTCAGTATCCACTGCGGTTCCCGCGGCCTGGGCCACCAGATCGGCACCGAGTTCCTGCGTCGCATGGTGCTCACCGCCAGCCAGCACGGGATCGATCTGCCCGATCGCGAACTGGCCTGCGCACCGCTCGACTCCCGGGTCGGCCGGGAGTATCTGGGCGCCATGCGCGCCGGCATCAACTGCGCCCTGGCCAACCGCCAGATCCTCACCCACTTGGCCCGGCGCGCCTTCGAAAAGGTGCTTCCCGCAGCGGAACTGAGCCTGCTCTACGACGTCTCCCACAATACCTGCAAGCTGGAGCGCCACCGTACCGCCAAGGGCCTGCAGGAGCTCTATATCCATCGCAAGGGGGCCACCCGCGCCTTCGGCCCCGGACACCCGGATCTGCCCGCCGACTATCGGCAGGTCGGCCAGCCGGTATTGATCGGCGGTTCCATGGGCACCGCTTCTTACATCCTGTGCGGCACCGAGGAAGGGGAGGCGAAGTCGTTCAGCTCCGCCTGCCACGGCGCCGGCCGCGCCATGAGCCGGCATGCCGCCAAAAAGCGCTGGCGCGGCAGCCGGGTGGTGGATGAACTGGCCAGGCGAGGCATTCTGATTCGCAGCCCCTCCATGCGGGGGGTGGCCGAAGAGGCCCCCGAAGCCTACAAGGATGTCAGTGCCGTGGTCGAGGCCAGCGAGCGGGCGGGACTGGCGCGCAAAGTGGCAAAGGTACGGCCTCTGATCTGTATCAAAGGATAACCGCCAGTCAGGCAGGAAAGCCTCCCTCGCTCCATGCCCTAGGGCATGCTGCTCTGAGACTTCAACAAATGCCGTGCCGAATCTTGACCCGCTGCCAATGATCTGTCGGATCTGGGTCAGCCGTTCACTACGGCAGCGGTCACCAGAGCAACGGTCTCCGTCACCTCCAGCAGGGCGCCTGCGGTATCGCCGGTGGTGCCGCCGAGGCGTCTCGACATGAGCCAACGCAGGAACAGGAATGCGGCAGCCGTGGCGCACAACAGGAAGATGCCTGTCCGGCCCAAGCCCAGGGCGGTCAGGCTCGCGATCCCGATGAGCATGGCCAGGCAAGCACCTCGCGGCATATGCTGCGCCAGCAGCGCACCGAGCCCGCCCGGTCTGACATAGGGGGTGGTCAGAAACAGCGCCACCAGGGCGGAGCGCCCAAGCAGCGGCGCCAGGACCAGCGGCCTCAGCGCCTGTTGCGAAAGCAGGCTCGCGATGGCGGCGAACTTGAGCAGCAGCAGGAGT
Organism: Candidatus Thiodiazotropha sp.; assembly: GCA_037384425.1. Classification (GTDB taxonomy): domain Bacteria; phylum Pseudomonadota; class Gammaproteobacteria; order Chromatiales; family Chromatiaceae; genus Thiodiazotropha. The sequence goes on from JARROA010000015.1 coordinate 4,943, forward strand.
ACCAGCACCACTACCGCGATGGGACCGCTGCGGGGGTCCTTCATGATGGCGAGGGTCCGCTCCCGATCACCGTACCCCCCCAGCCAGGCGTCGGCGCTGTCGGCCAGCCCGTCCAGATGCAGCCCACCGCTCGCGCCCACCCAGAGGCTAAGCAGCAGAGCAGCCGCCAGCAGATCTGAGAGGTCTTCGAACAGCCAGGCGCAACCGGCCAGCATCAGGCCGATCAACAGACCCACCAGGGGATAGTGGAGCAGAGAACGGCCGCTCTCCTCCCCGCCCGGCGGCGGCCGCAGTTCGATCGGCAGCAGAGTCAGGAACTGCAGGGCGATCAACAGGGGGCGCAGCCTGTTCATGGGGTGGGATTGCTATCCAAGTCCCGCGCTTCCCGCTCCATCCAGCCGCGGATCGCCGAGCGGGAGGTGAAGAGGCGCTTGAGCCTGCCCTCCTCCAGCTGCAATCCGAACAGGGCGGCCTGCCCGACTTCGATCTGGAGCAGCCGGTCGAGGGGCCAATCCTGAAGATGGCACAGCAGCATGCGGATCACCCCGCCATGGGTGACTAACAGCAGGCGTTTGCCGGCATGACGCTGACAGAGCGATTCCCAGGCCGCCACCACCCGCCGTTGGAAATGGGACAGGCGCTCTCCCCCCGGGGGGGATGGTTGACGGGATCGCGCCAGAAGTCGCCCAGGGCGGCGGGACATTCGGCCATCAGCTCAGCGGCGCTGCGGCCCTCCCAGTCGCCGAAGTCGATCTCGGCCAAGTTCGCTTCGAGAGCCAGGGGCAGTCCTTGCTCCCGGGCGACCGCCTCGGCGAAGGCGGCGCAGCGCCGCAGGGGCGAAGCGATCACCAGATCCCAGCAGCAAAGCCCATCGGTGGCCGCGCGCATCTGCACCCATCCCATGGCATTCAGGGGATCGTCGGTGCGCCCCCGGTAGACGTTGCCACCCTCCACCTCACCGTGGCGCAGCAGTCCCACGAAGGTCACTGATGCTTCTCCGCCACCCCCGCCTCGGCAAATGTGGCCATGCCGTTATGCAGGGCACAGGCAAGGCGCAACAGGGGCACCGCAGCGGCCGCACCGCTGCCCTCCCCCAGGCGCATGCCCAGGTCGAGCAGGGGCTGGGCCTCCAGGGCCTGCAGCACGGCCCGGTGACCCGGCTCGGCCGAGGCGTGGGCGAACAGCATCCACGCCGAGGCACCGGTACAGAGTCGCGCCGCTACCAGCGCCGCCACCGAGCTGATGAAGCCGTCCACCAGCACCGGCAACCCCATATGGGCGCAGGCCATATAGGCTCCGGTCAGGGCCGCGATCTCGAAACCGCCGAGTCGGCGCAGCGCCTCCAGGGGTGCGCCATCGATCTCCCGGTGGAGCGCCAGAGCGCGGCGGATCACCTCCACCTTGCGGTTCACACCCGCGCCGTCCAGCCCCGTGCCCGGGCCGGCGATCGCCTCGGGTTCGGCATCCAGGAGGGCGCAGGCCAGGGCCGCCGCCGCCGTGGTGTTGCCTATGCCCATCTCCCCGCCGATGAACAGCTGCGCGCCGGCCAGCTTGGCCCGCTCGGCCGCCTGGCGTCCCGCATGCATGGCCCGGGCGAGCTGCTCCCCGTTCATGGCCGCTGCCTGGCAGAAGTTGTCGCTGCCGGGACCCAGCTGGAGATTGAGCACCTTCGGCAGGGGTCCCGGATCCGCCACCGTGCCCAGATTGATCACCTCCAGCCCCGCGCCCAGGGTGTCGGCCAGCACACATATGGCGGCCCCGTCGTGGGCGAAGTTCGCCACCATCTGGGCGGTCACCGCCTGGGGAAAGGCGGAAATCCCCTCGGCGGCGACGCCATGGTCGGCGGCGAAGATGGTGATCTGAATCCGTTCCAGTTCGGGTCGGGGCGTCCCCTGCAGGGCCGCCAGCTGGATGGCCAGGCCCTCCAGACGGCCCAGCGCCCCCGGCGGCTTGGTCAGGTTCTGCTGGCGTTCGATGGCGGCGGCCCTGGCCGCCTCGTCCGGCTCGGCGCTGGCGATATGGAGCCACTCGGTGGTGTCGTTCAACTGCTCTCTCCTTTCAATGTCAGTGGTAGGCCGGCGACCGTCAGCAGCACCCGCTCGCAGATCTGCGCCAGCGCCTGATGCAGCCAGCCGCTCTCGTCGCAGAAGCGGCGGCTGAGTTCACCCATCGGGGTCACCCCCAGGTTGGTTTCGTTGCCGACCAGAATGATCGTGCCGGGCAGCTGCGGCAGTGCTTTGAGCAGCGCCTCGCGCTCGCGTCGGAAGCAGGCGGGATCCGGATCCAGCAACAGGTTGGTGAGCCAGAGCGTGAGACACTCCACCAACAGGCAGCGGTCCTCCCGGGCGTGCCGACGCAGCGCCTGCGCCAGGTGGTAGGGCTCCTCCACCAGCTGCCAGTCGGCGGGGCGGCGCGCCTGATGATGGGCGATGCGCGCCGCCATCTCCTCATCGCCGGCCTGTGCCGTCGCCAGGTAGGTCACCGGTAGTCCGCTCTCCTGCGCCAGCTGTTCGGCCAGGCGACTCTTGCCGGAGCGCACACCGCCCAGAATCAGGCATCTCATGACTCTGCCTCAGCTTTTTTCAGTCCGAACAAAGACCGCAGTCGGGATTGGTCGAGATGCTGTTCAACCGTGTCGGCCAGGCGCTCGATCTCCGCCTCCCGCCGCTGGCGGTAGTCCTGCTGCTCCACCGCTCCTGCACCAGCCCACTGCAGCAGGGCGTGGAAGGCGGCCCCATGCTCGAACAGACCATGCAGGTAGGTGCCGAGGATCTGGCCGTCCTCGCTGATGGCGCCGTCATCGCCCTCCGGCAGATGCACGGCGGGACGCGCCAGGGCCTTGCCCCGGCTCACTCCGGCGTGGATCTCGTAGCCCTCCACCGGCGCATCGGCGATGGCGAGCCTCCCGCTGCGGTTGCATAGCTGCTTGTGGGGCTCAAGCCGGGTCTCCAGGTCGAGCAGACCCAAGCCCTCGATACCGCCCGGGGGACCTTCGATCCCCAGGGGATCCTCGATACGCCTGCCGAGCATCTGGTAGCCGCCGCAGATTCCGATCAGCCTGCCCCCGTAGCGCAGGTGGCGCCGGATCGCCGGCTCCCATCCCTGACGGCGCAGCCAATCGAGATCGGCCCGCACGTTCTTGCTGCCGGGCAGCACGATCAGATCGGCGCCGGGGATCGCCGCGTCCGGGGCCACATAGCGCAGATCCACCCGGGGATGGAGGCGCAGGGGATCGAGGTCGGTATGGTTGCTGATGTGAGGCAGGGCCGGCACGATGACGCGAAAGCGCTGCATGCCGTCATCCGCATCGGCATCGTCGACGGGCAGCGCATCTTCAGCCTCCAGATGCAGGCCGTGAAGATAGGGCAGCACCCCCAGCACCGGCTTGCCTGTGGTCCGCTCCAGCCAGTCGAGCCCCGACTGCAGCAAGCCCAGGTCGCCGCGAAAGCGGTTGATGACGAAGCCGGCGACACGCTCCCGCTCCGACTCGCTGAGCAGGGCCAGGGTGCCGACGATGTGGGCGAAGACGCCGCCCCGGTCGATGTCGGCGATCAGGACCACCGGACAATCCACCGCTTCGGCAAAGCCCATATTGGCGATATCGTTGTCGCGCAGATTGATCTCGGCCGGAGAGCCGGCCCCCTCGACCACCAGCGCCTGGTACTCCTCAGTGAGCCGCTGGAAGGAGTCCAGCACCGCCCCTCTGGCCTCGGCCTTGTAACGGTGGTAATCCAGGGCCTCCAGGTTGCCGATGGCTTGCCCCTGGACGATCACCTGGGCGCCGGTATCGGTGTTGGGCTTGAGCAGGATCGGATTCATGTCGCTATGGGGCGCCAGGCCGCAGGCCTGGGCCTGCACCGCCTGGGCGCGCCCGATCTCCCCGCCCTCCGGGGTGACGGCGCTGTTCAGCGCCATGTTCTGGGGCTTGAAGGGGGCGACCCGCACCCCCCTACGTTTCAACCAGCGACAGAGGGCGGTCACCAGCAGGCTCTTGCCAGCGTCCGAGGTGGTGCCCTGGACCATCAGTGTGGGGGTTTTCACAAACAGGCCTCCAAAGCTGTTTCCAATCGCCGCCACTCCTCCTCCGCTCCCGGCAGGCCGAAACGCAGGCTCGCGGGCCGGATGAAGCGGCGCACCAGGATCCCGCGTTGCGCCAGGGCATCCTGCAGCGCCTCGGCCCGCGGGGTCTCCAGCCACTGAAACAGGGCACAGCCGCCGTCGGGCCTGAGACCCCGACGGCAGAGCAGCCCGTGCAGCCGCTTCCCCGCCTGCCGCAGTTGCAGCCGCGCTTCCCGCTGCCAGAGCCGGTCGCCAAGCGCGCCGGCAGCCACCCGGCGGGAGGGGCCGCTGATGCTCCAAGGCCCAAGCTGGTCGGCGAGCCGTTCCAGCAGCTCCGCTTGGGCGCAGACGAAACCGACCCGGGCGCCGGCCAGTCCGAAGAACTTGCCCAGGGAGCGCAGCACGATCAGGCCGGGGCGCAGATGGGGAAGCAGACTCAGTTCCGGTGTTGCGTCCATGAACGCCTCATCCACCACCAGCCAGCCATCACGGGCGCTCAAGCGGGCATGCCACGCCAGCAGACGCTGCAGAGGGTAGAGCGCACCGGTGGGATTGTTGGGCCGAACCAACACCAGCACATCCAGTTGCGGCAGTGCGGCTTCGATCTCCACCTCGTCTGCCAGGGACTGAATCCGGTGTCCGGCCCGGCTCCAGGCCTGGCGATGCTCGGCATAGCTGTTGGCGAGGAGACCGACCCGGCAGGGCGGGCGCAGCCGGGGCAGCACCTGGATGGCGGCCTGGGAGCCGGCCACGGGCAGCAGCCGTTCCACGCCATAGTAGGCCCTGGCCGCCGCTTCCAGACCATCCTCAGCCTCCGGCAGTCGAGCCCAGGCGTCCGCCGCCAGCGCCGGCACCGGCCAGCCGAGGGGATTGAGCCCGGTGGAGAGATCGAGCCACGCCTCGACCGGGATCCCATACCTCTGGGCGGCCTGCCGCACCCTGCCGCCGTGCTCAAGCATGCCTGATCAGGGCTGCCAGGAGCAGCAGTGAAATCCACAAGATGAGACTGGCGCGGACCAGTCGAAGCGCGCGTCCGATATCGGCGGCCCGGGGTGCCTCACCCCAGCCAAGGATCGGGCGCTCGTGCAGAGAGCCCTGATAGATGGCCGCTCCGCCGAGCCTGACACCGAGGGCGCCGGCGCCCGCCGCCATCACCGGCCCCGCGTTGGGACTCTCCCAGGCCGCGGCCTGGGTGCGCCAGCAAGCCAGTGCCCGCCGACCGTGACCGAGCAGTGCGTAGCTCAGTGCGGTGAGCCGTGCCGGCAGCCAGTTGAGCAGATCGTCGAGACGCGCCGCCGCCCAGCCGAAATCCCGATAGCGCTGGTTGCGGTAGCCCCACATGGCGTCGAGGGTATTGGCTAGGCGATAGAGCAGACAGCCCGGCGCGCCGGCGACGAGGAACCAGAAGAGTGCGCCGAAGACCCCGTCATTGCCGTTCTCCAGCACCGATTCCGTGGTGGCGCTGCTGGCCTCCAGAGTGGCCTCGTCCCGGCTCACCAGGCGTCCGGCCAGCCGGCGCGCGGCCGCCGGGTCTCCCGCCTCCAGGGCCTGCATCACCGCCTCGGCGTGCTGATGCAGACTGCGGTGACCGATGGCGAGATAGAGCACCAGCAGACTGAACAGCGCTCCGGTGTAGGGCAGACGCGCCAGCGCGAAGGCAACCGCCGCAAAGGGCAGCAGCAGCAGACCTAGGGCCAGAAGACCGCGCAGCCGCCGGCTTCCCGAAGGGAGTTCCGGCTTGCCGTAGAACCAGCCCTCCAGCGCGCCGGCGAGCCGGCCGAATCCCACCAGGGGATGGAATCGGCGCGGCTCACCCGCCAGCCAGTCGAGCAGGACGGCTCCCAGGGTGACCAGGGCGGTGGTCGAGAGGGTCATCGCTAGTGGGGTGCGAGACCCCGCACCTCAGCCGACACTGGCGCCGGCTCGGCCCCACTTGCCGCGAGCCAGACTGAAGATGGCGTGCACCACCGCGGCCAGCCCCAGATAGAGGGCCACGACCCGCAGGTTGGCCGGCAGATACTGCGCCAGGCGGCCGGCGAACTCACCCAGGGTGGGCTCCACGAAGCGGCCGGAGAAGAAGTAGAAGCCGCCGCTGGAGATCAGCTCACAGCCGAGGGTTCCCACCAGCGCCAGCAGCGTCAGGGGGATGAGATCGCGTCTGCCCAGTTCACTGTGGTTGCGGTAGCTGCGTCCGGCAAACCAGAGCACAGCGTAGGCCGGCACCAGGAAGAGATAGGCGTTGGTGACGCAGAAGCTGCTGACACCGCCCCAGGTGATGGCGACATAGTCCATGCCGGCCGCCAGCAGGAAGAGCGCAATGAAGGCCGAACGCCAGGGCAGATAGAGACCGGCCAGGAAAAAGATCGCCCAGGAGGCGTCCGGCAGATGGACCGGGGTGAAATCGTGGTGCCCCCGGGTCGCCAGCATCAGAAGGGCGAGCAGCGGGGCGACAATGGCGTGATGGTGTTGCTTGAGTGGTAGCATGGCTCAGTACCTCCTTAGGACTGATAGTTCAGGGCCAGGTAGAAACTCCGCCCGGGCTGGTTGTAGAACGCGGCGGTCTCGTACGTTTTGTCGAAGAGGTTTTCACACCGTCCCAGCAACTGCCAGGCAGGGCTGATGCGGTAACTGGCCCGCAGATCCAGCGTAGCGAACCCTCCCAGTCTCCGCGCGTTGGCCAGATCGTCGTAGCGTTTGCCTTCGGCCAGCAGGGTCGCACCCAGGGCGTAGGCGCCGAAGTCCCGGTCGAGATCGATGCGCAGCGATTGGCGTGTTCTGCGAGGCAACAGGTTGCCGTCGTTGGCGGCGCCGGAATCGTCCCTGGGATCGAGCAGGCTAAGGTTGGAACTGGTTTGCCAGGGGCCGATGTCGGCATCGATTTGGGCCTCGATACCCTGAATCTTTGCCCGGTTGATGTTGGTCGCCGAACGGGAGACGGCATCGTAGGCGATCAGCCCATCGATCCGGGTGCGGTAGGCGCTGAGGGACCAATGACCCCATCCCTTTCCCCCCTGAAGCCCGATCTCCAGACTCGCCGACTCCTCCGGCTGCAGATCCGGATCTCCATAGTAGGGATAGTAGAGTTCGTTGAAGGAGGGCGCCTTGTAGGCGGTACCGTAGGATGCCCATAGGCGCAGATCGGGGTTGAGACTGTAGCCCCAGGCGGCGGCACCGGTAGTATGGTTGCCGAAAATCTCATGCCGGTCCTGACGCAGGGAGAACTGCAGATCCTGGGCGGAGACCGTCCCCTGGTATTGCAGGAAGTAGCCCCGGTTGTCGAGCTCGGTCACGGTGTAGTCCACGGAACTGTCCACCTTGTCCTTCTGGTAGTCGATACCCAGGGTGAGCAGCTGCTCGCTTGCCAGTTCCAGATCGTTCTGCAACGACAGGCTGTTCCTTTGTGTATCGAAGGTCGTGGAGTAGACACCATCCTTGAAATTGTCCGAATCGTCCCAGGTCCGTCCACCCATCAGGGTCAGCTGCCAGATATCGGCCGGGGCGTATCGCAGTGTGCCGCCCACCACCTGCTGGCGGGTCTCTGACTCGTTTTGATAACTGCCATCGAACGCGTTCTCAGCGTCCGCGCGCAGGCTGTGAAAATCGATCTCGAGGCCGTTCTCGAAGCGGTAGCCCGCCCGCAGGCTGGCCGATTCGTTGCGATAACCATCCCTGTCGGGTTCATCGGTCCAGCAGCCGCCCACGCCGGCGTATCCCCGGCAGGAATCGATACCGTCCGTATCGCTGAGGGCCAGATCGACACTGTACCAGCCCCGCTCGCTGCCACCGGAGAGGCCCAGGGAGCCACCACGGCTGGCGTTGCTGCCAAGATCGAGGCTGAAGCGGCGCTTGAGGTCGCCGCCCCCCCGCCGGGTGAAGATCTGAACCACACCACCGATGGCTTCCGAACCGTAGAGGCTGGAACGGGGACCGCGCACGATCTCGATGCGCTCGATCTGCTCGATGGGAAGATCCTGGATCGCCGCGATGCCGGATGTGGCCGATCCCAGCCTGATACCATCGAGCAGCACCAGTACATGGTCGGACTCGGTACCACGCATATGCAGGGAAGTGATCTTGCCGGCACCACCGCTGTTCGAGAGGGTGATGCCGGTCAGGCCGCGCAGCAGGTCTTGAACGGAGTGAGCCTGCAGGCGTTCGATATCCTGCCGGGTGATGACGCTGACCGAGGCGAGCGACTCATCCTCGGTCTGGGCGGTGCGGGTCGTGGTAACGATGATCCGGTCGAGATCCGCCGCCTGGAGCGTCGAGGCAAAGCACGACACGAGCGTCCCTGCCACGAGACAAGTGATGTTTTTCATGAGCTTGATTTCCTTTCGCGTGCACACCCGCACGCTGAGCACAACCACAAGCATCACGAAGGAGACAGGGAATAGGGCGAGAGCGGGAAGCCCGTCCAGCCATGCACCGCCCTCCGCAATGCCAACCATTGGCGCCAGGCCGGTCTCCGGACTTACGAGGGCACATGATCTGGTGCCGGGCGGATCGCCTTCCCACGCATCAGCGCAGTGGCTGTGTGATCCGCCGCAACTCGTCTACCGTTGCGGGGGCAGTGCCGGCATTGCCTCGACGGCGTTGGGGAGGAGTGACCGCCATCCCATGAAGTGATGGCAAATGGTTCCCCGGGTCGAATGCGCACCGGCTTCCCGTTTAATCCCAGGGGTGGACACCCAAGGGACACCTGAAGCACAAACGCAGAATGCTAATCCATTCCCATGACGATTTCCAGGGCACTCGCTAATTTCGCTTGGGCTTCGACCGCTGGCGTCCTGAGACCCGCTTTGACAACAGCGCCGCTGCCGTACATGAATCGACACCGCCGGCACCGCGTCACTTGCACCGACCGGCCATGAGATAACAGAATCATGACTTTCGCGGCTTGATGCCGGGCTCAGGGTGACCATCCACCCAGCGCCCCTCCGCAGCCGCTGTTTTCAGTGCGATATCCTTTGGAGTGCCTTGCATGAGCCAGCTTTTCAGCCCCTACTCTCTCGGCAGTCAAACGCTCGAGAACCGCATCGTCATCGCCCCCATGTGTCAGTATTCGGCCGTAGATGGCGAAGCGACCGACTGGCACCTGATCCATCTCGGTCAGCTGGCGCTCTCGGGAGCCGGGCTGCTCTATATCGAAGCCACTGCAGTCTCTCCGCAGGGGCGTATCTCTCCCAGTGACCTCGGGCTTTGGGACGACACCACGGAAAAGGCATTGGCACATGTACTCGAGGGTGTACGCGCCCACTCCAACATGCCCATCGCCATTCAGCTGGCCCATGCCGGCCGCAAGGCCTCCACTGGCGTGCCCTGGAGTGGACGCGGACAGCTGACGCCTAGCGACGGTGGATGGCAGACTCTGGCGCCCTGCGCCCTACCCTGGGCCGAGGGCGAGGCACCACCCCTGGCGCTTGATCGAGAGGCCATGCGGGAGATCCGTCAGGCTTTCGTCGATGCCGCACACCGCGCCCATCGCCTGGGTATCGATGTGATCGAGATCCATGCCGCGCATGGCTACCTGCTGCACCAGTTCCTCTCCCCGCTCTCCAACGTCCGCGATGACGCCTATGGCGGCTCATTGGAGAATCGCCTGCGCTTTCCACTCGAGGTCTTCGAGGCGGTACGCACGGCGCTGCCGCCGGAACTGCCGGTGGGCATCCGCATCTCGGCCACCGATTGGGTGGAGGGCGGTTGGGATATCGAGCAGAGCCTGGTGCTGGCGCGGGAACTGAAACGGCATGACTGCGCCTTCATCCATGTCTCCAGCGGCGGCCTCTCGCCACAGCAGCAGATTCCTGCGGCACCCGGCTTTCAGGTGCCCTTTGCCGAGCGTATCCGTCGGGAGACCGGCCTGCCGACCATCGCGGTCGGTCTCATCACGCAACCCGAACAGGCGGAGCGTATCGTCGCCGAGGGTCAGGCGGATCTGGTGGCGCTGGCGCGCGGCATGCTCTACAACCCGCATTGGCCCTGGCATGCTGCCGCAGCCCTGGGCGCCCAGGTGACGGCACCACCCCAATACTGGCGTTCGGCTCCGGCGGGCGCGGGCAATCTGTTCAAAAGCTGAAAGCGGCGACTCGGGCAGGCACATGCCCTGCCCGCCTAGCCGAGATGGGGCGTCTCCAGATAGACCGCCGACTGCATCTCCTTGAGACGGCTGACGGTGCGCTGGAATTCGAATTTCAGGCGTGTGCCGCTGTAGATCTCGCGCGGAGGATTCTCTGCGCTCACCACCAGCTTGACCTTGCGATCATAGAAGACGTCGATCAGGTTGATGAAGCGGCGTGTGCGATCGTCCCAGGTGCCATCGAGATGGGGGATGTCAGAGATGAACACGGTATGGTGGCTGCGCGCCAGCTCCAGATAGTCGTTCTGCCAGCGGGGCGGTCCGCACAGCGCATTGAAGTCGCACCAGATCACGCCGCCGCCCCGCTTGAAGAAACGGATCGGCCGACCCGGCACCTGAAAACGACCCAACTCCTCCGCCGCCTCGCCGGCCAGGCGGTCGAACTCCCGGTTCATGCTCACCGTCGCCGCATCCCCCAGGGGCGTGTGATAGACCGATGAGGCCTCGAACAGCTGCAGCCGGTAGTCCCGCTGACCCGCCAGTTCGATGACACGGTTGTTGCGTTTCAGGATCTCGATGGCGGGCAGGAAACTGTCGCGCTGGATACCGCCCAGATAGAGATTGCCGGGCGCTTGGTTGGAGGTGGTGACCAGGGTGATGCCGGCCCGTTGCAACGCCTCGAGCAGTCCGCGCAACAGCATTGCATCGCCGATGTCGATAACGTGAAATTCGTCCAGACAGAGTACCCGGAAACGCTTCGCCATCTCACCGACGATCAGATCCATGGGTGCCGCCCTGCCCTCCATCTGCCTCAGCGCCGCGTGCATCTGCCGCATGAAACTGTGGAAGTGGTGGCGTTCGACGCCGAGTCCCTGGTAGTGGCTGCAGAACAAATCCATCAACCAGGTCTTGCCGCGGCCGACGCCACCCCAGAGATAGAGCCCCTGCACCGGCAGCGTCTGGCGTTTCCACAACCAGCCCTTGGTCTGCGGTTTCCGCTGCAGGGTTTCGGCCAGCTGATCGAAGGCCGTCAGCACCTGCTCCTGATCCACATCGTGATGAAAACCTTCCTGCTGGACAATATCCTGATAGTGCTGGATCAATGTCATGTCGTTTGGCTGTTCTCCGAGGCGTTACCGGCGCGGTCATGACAGACCCGGTGCTTTGTCAAAGGCGCCCTTTTTTTGTCTGCGCACAGGTTACGGATAGCAGCCGCTCTCGCCCTGCATCCAGGGCACACCATAACACACACCCTGTTCCGGCTCCTCGGGGGACGAGGTGGTGTACGCCGCCTTTCAAGGCACTCCGTCGGACACTGTAAGCGACGCTATACTGGAGGGAAGTGGTGCCACAACGCTCCAACAACCACGGCAGACGCCGGAGCATCTGTACGACCAAGCTCGGGGCCTATGCCAAAGACTCCAGAGGAACCCGAGATGGCGATAATCCGTATGCTGCTGCTCTGCCTGCTTTCGACAGGCAGCCTGTTTGGGGTTGCGGGCGAAATCACCTACCCGCCGGACAAGGTGGTTTACGACTTCTCGAGCCCTGATCCAACGGCACTGGGCAGTCTGCTCGACCGGGTCGGCGAACTGCAGAAACTCTACGCCAACGATCCCTTCGAAGCCTCGATCATCATCGTCGTGCACGAAACGGCTCTGACGCTCTTCGCGACCGAAGCAAGCCGCTTCCAGGCCGAACTGATGCAACGCGCGGCAAGCCTGGCCCTGGGAGAGATTATCCAGTTCAGACTCTGTGAAATGTCGGCCCGCATGCAGGGTCTCGAAGCAGACGGTTTCCCCGATTTCACCCAGCTCGTCTCGATGGCGGATGCGGAGATGGTGCGCCTGCAGCAGGCAGGTTACGCCTACCTTCGTTGAGTCTCACCCGGCCTCGTTCAAGCGCACCCGCAGCCTACCTTCGCAGCCGTGATCGGGGATCAGGACCGCCCCATCATGCCCTTGATCGCGGCTGGGATGTCGGCGGGAAAGACCACCATCTTGCCGTTGTCCGACTTGGCCACGTTCTCCAGCGACTTCACATACTTCTCGCCCAGCAGGTAGACCACCGGCAGTTCCTGGTTGCCGATCGCCTCGGTCACCAGCTGGATCGCCTTCTGGCTCGCCTGGGCCAATACCACCTGTGCCTCGGCGTCCCGCCTGGAGGCCTCGAGCCGGCCCTCCGCCTCCAGGATGGCCGCCTGCTTGTCGCCATCGGCGCGGGTCACGGTGGCGCGGCGGGCGCGCTCGGCGGCGGCCTGTTCCTCCATCGCCTTCTGCATGGTGCCCGAGGGGTTGATATCCTGGATCTCCACCGTCTTCAGGGTGATGCCCCAGTCGGAGATATCGTCGGAGATTGAGGTCTTCAAGTGGGCCTTGATCATGTCACGCGACGAGAGGGCGTCGTCCAGATCCATCTCGCCGATGATCGAGCGCAGAGTGGTCTGGACCAGGGTCTGAATGGCGATCTCGTAATCCTCCACACCGTAGACCGCCTTCTCGGGGGAGATGATATTGATGTAGGCCACCGCGTTGGCGATGATCACCGCGTTGTCCTTGGTGATGACCTCCTGGGAGGGGATGTCGAGCACGATATCCTTGGTCGTCACCTTGTAGGACACCGAATCGACGTAGGGAATGATGATGTTCAATCCCGGTGCCAGGGTGACGTGATATTTACCCAATCGCTGCACCACCCACTTGTAGCCCTGCGGCACCAGACGCACCCCTTTCGCCAACGTCACCAGCACCAGCACGAACAGGGCAACCACCACGTACAAACCTGCGTTCATCTCCATCTCCTGTATTTACTCCTTCACTGAGGCCAGTGAACAGGCCCTAGACCTTTTCCACCAGCAATGAATTCCCCGACACATCCTTCACCCGCACCCGGTCGCCGATAGCCAGGCTATCCGACGAGATGATCTGCCACTCGTCGGTGCCGAGGATGGGGGCGGGGAAACGCATGCGACCGCGCCGCTCTTCGCCCGGCACGCTGATCACCTGGCCGATCTCGCCCACGATCGCCTCGCGCGAGAGTCCCGCTTTGGTGCGATCGATGGAGAGCGGCTTGAGATATTTGAACCAGGCCACGGCCAGCAAAGTGGAGAGCAGGGTCCAGATGAAGATCTGCCAGCTGAGCGCGAGCGAGGGGGCGAAAAAAAGAATGCCACCGACGATGATGGCGGCTACACCGAACCACAGAATGAAGAACGTGGTCAGAGCGATCTCGCTCAGCACCAGTAGCACGCCGAATACGATCCAGTGCCAGTACTCAATCCCGAATGACATGCCGCTTCTCCCCGGTCTGGTTCATTCACCCTTGTGGGTTTGCATAGGTTAGCAACTTTTCAGTCTCACGCCTGCCATGCATTGCGCGAAAATCGAACCGGCGAGCATCGGGCATGCCGAGCAAGGGAGAATAACGGAGATCCGGATCAAGCTCCGGCGACGATCAGTTCTGCGCGAGTACCGCCTGCAGGCGCTGCTCGATCTCATCCAGATCGGGAATGAAGGCCGGGCTCATGTCGAGTTCCACTGCCTGCCGTATCAGCGGGTCCTCGCTCTCGCTTCCCGCCGCCGTGGGCAGCACATTGTCAACGCTCACTCTCACCAGGCTGGGGATAGCCTGCACCACCAGCCCGAAATGGGAGAACCGGGGATGACTATTGAGGGTATTCATGATGGCGATGCGACCGCGATGTCCCGGTGTGACCACATCACCGCCCTGCATGGCTTCGAAGGAGACGACGGGAATCATGATGCCGCGCCAAACCAGGTTACCGAGAAACCAGTCCGGCGCATCCACCACCGGATCGGGGGTCTGGTAGCCCATCACCTCGGCGACAACGGCGTTGGGCAGGAGCAGCTGACGGTTGCCCAGCGGGATCAGCACACTACGCACCTCTTTCACCACCGCATTGCTCATCGTCTGTTCTCCGCCAGGACTTCATTGATACTGTCGAGCAACTCCGCTTCCTGATAGGGCTTGCCGAGACACTTCTTGACCCCGAGATCCATTGCCCGCTGGCGATGCTTGTCACCCACGCGGGAGGAGATCATGATGATGGGCAGGCCGTAGTAATCGACCGAATTGTTGATATGGCGCGCCAGCTCGAAGCCGTCCATGCGCGGCATCTCGATGTCCAGCAACATGATGTCGGGCACCTGCTCCTGCAGCAGCGCCACCGCTTCGACACCGTCCTTCGCCGTCACCACGTCCATATCGTTGCGCTCCAGCAGGCGGCTGGTGACCTTGCGCACGGTGATGGAGTCGTCCACCACCATGACCCGCAGCCTGTCCTCGGCACGTTTGCGTTCGGCGGCGCGCACCTCTTCGGCACCCACGACGTGCGTCGCGTCCATACGCACCAGCGCGGCCAGGTCGAGAATCAGCGCCACACGACCGTCGGCCAGGATGGTGCCGCCGGTGATCCAGCGCACGCTGCCGACCTGCTTGCCGAGGGATTTCACCACTACCTGGCGGGTACCCAGCAGTTCGTCGATCTGCAGCGCCACCTGATGCTCGCCGGTATGCAGCAACAGCAACGGTAGCCAGCGCGCGGTATCCGGCACCTCGTGCTGGCCAATACCCATCATGCGCCCCAGATAGGAGACGGCATAGGTCTTACCGGCATAGTTGTAACCGCTCTGCTCGCCGGCGTAGCAGGCCAGCAGATCCTTGCGACGGATACGCACCACGCCTTCCACACTACCGTGAGGGATGGCGAAGACCTCTTCGCCGATGCGCAGCAACAGGGCGTCGGTGATGGCCAGGGTCAGTGGCAGACGGATGATGAAACTGGTACCGCGACCCGGCTGGGAATCGATCTCCAACGAACCGCCCAGCTGCTTGACCTCGCTGGTGACCACGTCGAGGCCGACACCGCGTCCGGAAATCTGCGTGACCTCCTTGGCGGTACTGAAGCCGGGCAGCAGCACGCACTGGATCAGGTCATCGTCGTTGACATCGGCATTGGGATCGATCATGCCCTGCTCGATCGCACGATGACGGATGGCATCGATGTCGAGCCCCTTGCCGTCATCCGAAAGGGTGATCAGCACATCGTTCGCCTCGCGATCGAGGTAGAGCGAAATGCGGCCCACAGGCTGCTTGCCGCCCTGCTCGCGCAGCAACGGCGGCTCGATGCCGTGGGAAACCGAGTTGCGCAGCAGATGCTCCAACACGGGAATCATGCGGTTGAGGATACCGCGGTCGAGCTCGCCCTCGATGCCGAAGCACTCCAGATTGGCTTTCTTGTCGAGCTGCCCGGCGGTCTGGCGCACCAACCGTTGCAGACGCGGCACCAGCTGAGCGAAGGGCACCATGCGAGTACGCAGCAGGCCGTCCTGCAGGTCGGTCGAGATACGTGACTGCTGCAACAGCAGGGTGTCGGTCTCGCGCTGCAGATCGGCGAGAGACTCGTTGATGTTGCCCAGGTCGTTGACCGTCTCGGCCAGTGCTCGCGAGAGCTGCTGAATGGTGGAGAAGCGGTCCATCTCCAGTGGGTCGAACTCGGCCTTCTCCCGATCGTCCTCGTGGTCCCTGTCCCAACGGTAGAGGATCTGCGCCTCGGTCTCGATTTCGAGATTGCGCAGCTGGGTATAGAGACGCGAAACGGTCTCCTCCAGCTCGGCCAGGTTGAAGCCCAGCACGCTGTTCTGCTGCTCCAGGCGGGCGCGATAGATACTCACCTCACCGGCGTGGTTGACCAGCCGGTCCATGAGTACGCTGTTAACCCTGACCTGTTCCTTGTTGCGTTTGGCCGCCTCTTTGTCCTCAGGCTTCTTGCCGGTGAGCAGTTCATCCAGGCCGCGATCGATGGGAATGACGTCGGCCGTGTGCATTTGCGGCATCTCTGCGGCAGCCTCAGTCGCTGTCTCGGCTTCACCCGGGATTGAGGAGGACTCAGGTTCGATCTCCGACTTCTCCTGGATGGGCTCCACCAATCCTTTCATGGTGGTTTCCAGTTCCCCGCCGAGCAACGCATGCAGACTCTCGACCAATTCCTCGGAGGCAGGCACTTTGCTGGTGGAGCTGATGATCTCCACCTGGTGGGCCAGATAGTCGATGGCCTGGCGTGCCGCGTCGGTCACCACCGGTATGGGGTCGATCTCGCGCTCGGCCAGGGCAGTCATCAGCGACTCGACCGCATGACTGAGATCACCCACCGGCATGATCCCTGCCAGTCGGGCGCTACCCTTCAGGGTGTGCAGATTGCGCTGGATGCCTTCGATCAACGACAGATCATCCGTCTGATCCATCCAGTTCTGAAAGTGGCCCTCGATCTTCTCGATGAACTCCTTCGCCTCTTCGACGAAGATCTGCACCAGTTCTTCGTCTTCGCCCACATCGAGCAGTACATCCTCCTCCAGGACGATGAAGGATTCGTCCGCCTCGTCGGCGCTCTCGGCTTCGCTTTCGTCGAGATCAAACAGGTTTTCACCCAGCTCGATCGCCGCCTGTTCCTCTTCAGGCGCGGCCTCCGCGGCTTCCTGGTCAACGGTGGTTTCGGCCGCGAAGTGTTGCTCGGCAGCCTCGCTCTCCAGGGCTTCGCGGATATTGGGATCGACCGATGCTTCGGCTTGCAGTGCACCGGGCGATTGGAGCAGCGTCTGCAGGTGTTCGAGCAGTCGGGTCGATTGCGGTACGCCGCCACCGGCTTCGGCAGCCTCGGTCTGTGACGCCAGTAAATCGAGCACCTCCCGGGTGGCGCTCAGGACCGGCTCGTTGGGCTCCAGTTTTCCGCTGGCGACAGCGGCCAGCAGCGATTCGAGGGCATGACTGAGATCGCCCACCGGTTCGATACCGGCCAGTCGCGAACTCCCCTTCAGGGTATGCAGTGCCCGCTGCATCTCGTCCAGCGGAGCGTGTTCGGTCGGCGCTGCGGTCCAGCGCCCGTAGCTCTCCTCCAGTGCGGTCAGCAGTTCGCGCGACTCCTCGACGAAGATCTCGGTCAGTTCCGGATCACCTTCGACCTGGAACAGCTCGCCCTCGTGCAGAAAGCTGAGGGGCTCTTCGTAGTACTCGGACGTCTCCGCCTCGGCCTCGCCCATCTCCTCGAGCTGGCTCGCTTCAGCCTGCTCCAGCTCCTGCTGCAGCAGCGGATCAATTGCCTCTTCCGCCGCCGTTTCAGCATGCGGTGCGGCACCGACACTTTCCAGGGCCTCGACCCAGTGCGCCGAGGAGGCGACCTGGCCACCGGCCGCGGCGGCCTCCGTCTGGCCCATGAGGTGGTCCAGCACCTGGCGCACCAGCTGTTTGACCTCATCCCCGGCCTGCAACTCGTTGCGGCCCAGTCGATTGTAGAGGTTTTCCAGGGCGTGGCTGAGATCACCCACCGGGGTAATGCCGGCGAGTCGCGAACTGCCCTTGAGGGTGTGCAGCGCGCGCTTGATATCGTCGTTCACCGCAATGTCATCGGCAGCGACGACCCACTTGGCGTAGTCCTGCTCCAGAGTGTCGAGCAGTTCCCGGGCTTCCTCGACGAAGATCTCGATCAGCTCTTCATCCTCGCCCAAATCGAAGCCGGCCTCCTCTTGCAGCTCCACCTCGGGCAGCGTCGCTTCGCTCGCGCTCTCGGCCGCTGGCGGCTCGATCGGCTCGATGGTTTCGGCAACATCCTCAAGGTCCCAGTGATCCGCCGCTTCGGAGGGCGATTCCAGGGTGATCTCCTGTGCGGACTCCTGCTCCGGTGGGAATTCCGGCTCGGATGCGGGTTCAGACAGCGCTTCCGGCATCTGCCCTGTAAATTCGGCGAACGCCGAACCCAACTCATCGACACCCAGTTCCTGCAATGCGGTCTGCAGGCGTGCAAGGTAGGCTTCGAATGGGGGCTCCGGCAGGGACTCCTCCGGCATCCAGTCGAGAAGTTCGCGGAAACAGCTCACGCAACCGCTAAGCAGATCGGTGACCTCAGCGTCGGCCAGACGCTCCTGCACATGCAGGGCCCGGGTATAGTCCTCCATCGACCCGGCCAGCTTGGCGATGGGTGTGATACCCGCCATGTTGGCGCTACCGCGCAGGGTATGGCAGGCACGCACCACCTCCTCGGGCAGTCGCAACGGCGGCTCACTGCCTGTGGCCATGGCAAGAAATCTCTCGATCTCCTGCAGGTGTTCCTCCGACTCCTCGGCAAATATACCCAGCAGTTCAGTATCGACTTCGATCTCCAGATCAGAGTCGGTGAAATCTTCGAGAACGCTTTCCGACTCCGCCGTCAGTCCTTCGAGCTCCTGTCCCTCTTCTGTCTCTGCCAGCGCCTCGGAAGGCAGATCGAACTCGGAAATGCTGGAAGTCAGATCGATCGATTCCAGCTCCAGCGAGGGCTCCTCTTCGCTCTCGAGTTCGTGAGGCAGCGGTTCCGACTCGGCATCCTCGGGCAACTCCATCTCGATGATGGACTCGGACTCGTCCCGATCCTCGCTGGGAATCTCCTGCTCGTCAAACTGGGACGTCTCGAACGCACTTTCCAGTTCGAGAGATGCCTCTGGCGGGAGTTCGACAGGAATCTCCTCCTCAAGTTCGAGGGTTTCCGGCAGCGCTTCCGGCTCGACGATCTCCGGGCTCGGAGCCTCGGGCTCCACGACCTCGGCACTCGGTGTCTCACTCACTGACTCAGGCTCGGATACCGCCTTCTGAGCGGTGCTCTCGGCCACTTCCGCCGGCGCTAGCGGCTTGCCGTCGGCCAGGGCGAAGGCATCCTGTTCCAGACGCGCCACATCGACCTGCGGTACTTCTCCGTTCTCCTGGCAGTCGATCAGGTGAGGCAGTGCCTCGATCACCCGATCGAGCAGACTCAGCATCTCGGGACTGACCTTGATCGTCTCGTCGATCAGGCGGTTGAGCATGTTCTCCACCGACCAGCCCAGTTCGCCGATGGTCTTGGCACCGACCAGGCGACCGCTGCCCTTGAGGGTATGGAAGGAACGGCGGAAGGTGGCAAGCGACTCCTCGTCTGCCTGATTCTGGCGCCAGGCCGGGAAGCTGACCTGTATGCTGGCGAGCTCCTCGCGTGCCTCTTCCAGGAAGATCTCGAGAATCTCCGGATCGATCTCTTCCAGCGCGGGTTTGTCGATCGACGCGGCCGACTCTTCCTCTTCGGGTTTGACCTCGGCGGCAAGGGTCTCGACAGGGGCCGGTTCGATCTCAGGCGGGTATGCGGCTTCTGCTTCAGGCGCCTCTTCCGCGACCTCGGGTAACGCAGGCTCCTCCAACTGGAGGCTGCTCTCTCCCAATTCCAGGTCGGAGACATCCTGCTCTTCGAGATCGTAGCCTTCGATCTGATCGGCAGACCCAGCCAGATCGATGACTTCGGCAGGTTGCGTGTACTCGGTAATCTCGCTGCCTTCATTCAGCAGTCCGCTGAGAGAAGCCGTGGCGATGGAGAGGATTTCGCGACGGTCGCCAGCGCCGTCCACCAGGGTCTCCAGGTAGTATTCGATGGCGCTGATGACATCGGCCAGGTAGTTGAGCTGGTGTCGCTGCGGGGGGGTGCTACCGTTGATCATGTTGCTGCGGACGAAGCCGCCGGTCTTGGCCATGATCTCGGCCGCCTCGTTGAGATTGAGGATGCGCAGGGCACCTTCGACACGCTTGAAGCCCTCCTGCACGCTCTCCAATACCGAGGTATCGTCAGAGACCTCGGTGTAGCCGATGATGATCTCCTTGGCCTTGGCGATATCGACCTTGGCTTCACGCACCGTCTGCTTGATCAGATTCTGGTACTCGCCTTCCGGCAGGTTGAGACCCCAGCCGCCCTCTTCCACAGCTGTCTCCTCGCTGGGATGAGCGGTATGCAGGGTACTGAGGGAGGATTCGACATAGAGGATGTCGCCCGCCATCTCCATCAGTTCGAACTCTTCCGGCATGCTGCCCTTCTCGACAAGGGCCTTGACCTTGTCGGCCTGCCGGTTTAGACGGGAGCGCAGCGCCCCCTGCCCGATCATGCCGAGGGTGTCGGCCAGCTTGCGCATGGGGGCTTCCAGATGGGCCAGCATCTCCATGTCGGCCTTTTCGTCGCGCATGAACAGATCGAGGATATCCTTGATGCGGGTCAGCTCGATGCTGACCGCATCGCGGATCGACTCCGCCAGTTCCGCATTGGAACCCGACAGGCCCTGCCGACCCTGGGCCAGCTGGTCCTCGGAAGGCATTACCTCATCCAGGTTGTAGGCGTCCTTGACCTGGCGGATCAGATCATCCCCGCTCTTGGCGCGAGCGATGTAGTAGAGCAGGTTTTTCATCAGGGCGGAGGCGTGGTCTTCCAACACCGCCTGCTCACCGCCGTCGATGATCATCTTGAGCTTGCGATCGATACGACTGAACAGCTGCTTGACCGCGATACCGGGAGCGATGCTAGCGTCCATCAAGCCATGCATCAGGGCTTCGGCAACCCAGAACAGATGGTGCACCTGCTGCGTGCCGGCATGCTGCTTGACGTTGTGAAACACCTCCGTGAGCATCGGCCAGCCCTTCTGGGTATCACGCTCGCGATACCAGCTGAGCAGACCGAGATGGAATTTTTGACGCACCTTCCTGACCAGGCCCGGCAACTCCTCATTGGGGCCGCCGGTAATACGGTCAGAAGCGCGCGCACCTTCGATCTCGGGTTTGAACAGGGCCGCCTCGGACAGCAGCGGGGCATCCCGTACCGCACGCAGATCGTTGAGCAGTGGCAGGATGATCAACGGTATATCCGCATCACCACCCTGCAATTTCTCCAGGTAGTCGGGCAACTGGATCAGCGCCAGCATCAGCGCCTCGGCGGCATCCTCCTGCTGGCGCACACTGCCGTCGCCCATGGCGCGCACCACCAACTCCATCTCTTCCGCCAGCATGCTGGGACCGTAGACCTGCACCATCTGCAGGACACGGGCGATCTGGTGCAGATGATCACCGCAGCTCTCCAGGTCACTGCCATCGCCGGGCGACTCGACATGGTTCTCCAAAGCCTGGCGGGCCTGACGAATGGAGACATCAAGTTCGTCTTTGACCCAATTCAGGGCGCCGAAATCTTGGGCATTAGTCATACCGGTGCTCCCGAAGCCGAGCTGGGCTGCTGGTGGTCCATGGTGTGAAGATTTCTGCTCATAGGCCTCGCGTCAGATTGCTCAGGACGGCAGACGGAAACCGGCAACCGACTTCTGCAGCTGGTCGGAGAGATCCGCCAGCTGGCCGATGGAGTTGGCCGTCTGATGCGTACCCTCGGAGGTCTGGTTGGTGATCTCCTGGATGACGCTCATGGTGTCCTTGATGTTGGCCGCCTCTTCCGACTGCTTCTGGGCGGAGGTGGCGATCTTGCCGGTCAGGTCGGCGATGTACTCGGACACGCTCTCGATCTCCTTCAGGGCCTCGCCGGCGTCCTCCGCCAGCTGGGCGCCCTTGACCACACCCGAGGTACTGGCTTCCATGGAAGTCACCGCCTCGTTGGTATCGGCCTGAATGGTCTTAACCAGGGCCTCGATCTGCTTGGTGGCGTTGATCGAACGCTCGGCCAGTCGCTGCACCTCGTCCGCAACCACCGCGAAGCCGCGGCCCGCCTCGCCGGCCATGGCGGCCTGCATGGCCGCGTTCAGGGCCAGGATGTTGGTCTGGTCGGCGATGTCGTCGATCAGCTCCACGATGTCACCGATCTCCTGGGAACTCTCGCCGAGGCGTTTGATTCGCTTGGAGGTCTCCTGGATCTGCTCGCGGATGTCGTCCATGCCGGAGATGGTGTTGCGCACGGTCTCGGCACCGGTGCCGGCGATCTCCACCGCGCGGCGCGCGACTTCCGCCGACTCGGTGGCGTCGGTCGACATCTGGTCGATAGCTCCGGTCATCTCCTTGATCGAGTCGTTCGCCTGAGTGATCTGTTCCGCCTGATGCTCACTCGCCTCGGCCAGATGCATGGCGGTGGCGCGGGACTCCTGGGTGGCGCCGGAGACCTGTTCCGAGGTCTGGTTGATGGTGGTTACCAGTTCACGCAGCGCCTCGATGGCGTAGTTGATGGAGTCGGCGATGGCGCCGGTGATGTCCTCGGTCACACTGGCGGTCACGGTGAGGTCACCGTCGGCCAGGTCGCCCATCTCGTCGAGCAGCTGCAGGATCGCCTTCTGGTTGTTCTCGTTCTGTTTCTTACTGACCTGCTCACGACGCTGGGCATCGAGAACCAACTGGATACCGAGCAGCACCAGGAAGATGGCCGCAGCGGTACCGAAGAAAGCGATCATGATCGGCCCCACCGGGATACCGAGTACGCTACGACCCGGGGATTCGCCGAAAGCGGCGATCAGGGCCTCGGCCGCGTTACTGGTCTTATCCGAGGAGGCGTTGACCGCGGAGGCGGCTTCCAGTGCCGGCAGCGCATCGGGGATGTTCTGGATGATTTCAGCCGCGTTGTCCTGGATGGTGCTGAACAGGGCGGTCACGTCTTCCAGCCGCTGACGGGCGATCTTGTCGGTCAGCTTGTCGATACCGAGATCGCTGTCGCCGTTCTTGAGACCTTCCAGCACGCGACCGAAGAGATCGGCGTCACGGCTGAACTGATCGATCGCGGCGGCGGTCTTCTGGCCGCCCTCCAGCACTTGGTTGACGTTTGAGTTGATACGCTGGATCAGCATCGACTGCCCGGCCACGTTATAGAGCTGGCGGCTGGGTGCGCGGCTGTTGATCAGGACCTCGGAAAGCTCGGAGAGGAGTTCCTGCATCTGCGGCACGAACTCGGAAATAACGGCGGAGAATTCACCGATGGCCAGGATATTCTCCTGCGCCTTGAGGATCTCGTCGATGTTCTGTCGCAATTCCAGCCACTGGTTTTCCAACTCGCGAACCTTGGGCATGACTTCGCTTGGAGCCGCCGGCAGATCGACCGACTTGGAACCGTTCTTCAGCTCCCACATGATGGTCTCGAAACGATCCCGGGTCTTCTGCAGGGTACTGAAGGAATCCAGCTCACCGCGCGCGGAAGAGAGGGCGTATTTTGCGATTCGCTGAGCCAGTACCTGCTGCTCGGTGATACGGATCAGATACTGCTCGTCGTAGGTGTCCCGTTTTGCCGAGAACAGAAACGAAGCCAGTGCCAAGATCAGACTCACCAACACGAGCACCGCCAGTGCTGTGATGACCTTGTTTGAGGGCAGTGCACCACCCACGCCTTTACCTTTCATTCTTCTCTCTCCCGAAAGCTTAAGCTCAATTCCTAATACGTCGCCCTGTCACAGCGCGGCAATCTGAAAACCCGGGTCCTCCGCCAGGGCAGAGAGACTGAACACCGGCCAGGTCATACCGTCCTGGTCGAATTCGAGTTTTACGTACTTCTCGAATGTGTTGTTCGAAGTCTTCATCTCCCTCGCGGTCTCCCTGGCGAAATGACGCATACCGACCATCTCACCCACCAGCACGCTGGTGTAACTCTCACCCATCTCGAACACCAGCACTCGACTGCGGCGTCCACGACGGGTCTTTCTGCCAATCAGGAACAACTGCAGATCGATGACAGGGATCAAGGTGCCGCGAACATTCGCCACACCCAACATCCAGGGCCTGGTTCCGGGCACCTGTGTCAGCGTCGACGGGAAATTGAGAATCTCCTTCACCGCGCTGAGTGGGGCGACAAATCGATTGTCGCCGATATAGAACATGACACCTTCCCAGAAGCTCTGGATCAACTCCTGTTGCGGCAGGCCTTTGGCGCGCTCCCTGCTCCGCCGCTCAAGATCGGCCAACAGGCTGACAATAGCCTGCGGTGTATCCAGCATTTCCATATCCTGGCGCTGTTCACTCATTCAAAAGGGCCTTGATCTTGTGCAACAACTCGGCCGGTGCAACAGGTTTGACCAGGTACTCGTTGGCACCCTGGCGCATGCCCCAGTTGATGTCCGTCTGCTGGTCTTTGGTGGTCACCATGATGACGGGAATGTCCGCCGTCTTGGCGTTGTTCTTGAGTTGCCGGGTGGCCTGAAAGCCGTTCAACACCGGCATCACAACATCCATAATGATCAGATCGGGAAGCGCCTGAAGCGCCATCTCGATGCCTTCCTGGCCGTCTTTCGCGACGATCATGCTATAGCCCTGCTTCTCGAGAATCTTTTTGAAAATATGAATCTCGGTGGGGGAGTCGTCGACCACCAGGATGGTGCCCTTCTGTCCGCCCTCATCAGCCGTAGCTATCTCTTCCTTTCCGTTATCGCCCTTGCGAAATAAGTTCTTAATCATCGTTAGATTCCACCCGATGTTTCACTGTCAAACCGAGCAGCCAAACTGGCTGTGTGATCATGCCGCCCTTTTCACATAACGCCTGATCGCCCCAAGCAGTTCGTCTTTGGTGAACGGCTTGGTCAAATACTGTTCCGAACCCACGATCCGTCCTCTTGCGCGATCGAACAAGCCATCCTTGCTCGATAGCATGATGACGGGAATGTTCTTGAAGACGTCGTTGTGTTTGATCAACGCACAGGTCTGATAGCCATCCAGCCTGGGCATCATGATGTCCACGAAAATCACGTCCGGATGGTGGTCCGCAATCATTGCCAACGCCTCGAAACCATCCGTTGCGGTGGTCACTTCACAGCCTGCTTTCTTCAACAGACTCTCTGCCGTGCGTCGGATCGTCTTACTGTCGTCGATCACCATAACTTTGACGCCGGAGATGTCCATTTCAGTCTCATCAACACTCACGTTGAAACCCTCATGTGACTGATATTCCAAATTACCGACACGCTCACTCTCCCGGTAGTACCGTGGTCAACCCCCACAACTGCCACATCTGCATGCCACCACGGTAGTAGTGGATCTTCTCGGGCGGGTAACCGACCTTGAGCAGACCCTTGATCGCCCGGGGGGACTGTCCGCAGGCCGGGCCGTTGCACCATAGCACCAATTTCTTGGCATTCGAAAAGTCCCACTGGTCCGTTTTCTGATCACCATCAACGATTCCCAGCTCCTCCAGCTTACGGGTAAATGCACCCACATCGACGCGGCGTACTGCACCGCACAACTCGAGCGCCTGCCCGACCTCGGTGGAATTGGGATCGCTGAAAGTGGTGAACGGGATATTGACAGAACCCGGAATGGTACCGCGTTGATGCCATTCGGGAGTGCGGGCATCAATCAGCACCCCCTTGCCGTCCCGCAACTCGTTCTCCATGAAATCAAACACTTCCAGCTCGCCTATGGTGGCGACGCGGGGGTCGACCTGCTCAGGCTGAATGCAGAAGGGAGGGCACTTGCGGGCCGTCTTCGCGAAGTAGCCCTTCAGTTCGTATTCGGGATCCTGAATGCGTTGCACCTTGACCGAGCGACCCTCATGGATGACATACAGAAAGGGCTTGTCCGCCGTCAATCCAACCACCTCCGTTTCGCCAACGACCAGTTCCTCGGCCATGGCAGACAGTGCCAAAAGGAGGCTGCCTAGCAGTATGAGATGGCGGGTTAGCAACTTCATCGATTTCCTCATTGAAATGATCTTGTCTTGATGTTCCTGTTTACGACAGATTGCTATCCGGCCTTATGGGTGGAGAAAGCGATCCATGATCTTTTTGCGTATCTCATCAATGGAGGCACCATCGCGATACTCGAGGAAGACCTCTTCCTGCGTCCTTCTGGGCAGCTTCTTGTAGAAGGTGTAGCTGCCCTTGTATCGCGCCTTGAAGTCCTCTTCGAACGCCTGCAGGTTGAGTTCTCCTTCCGACTGGGTCACCGGCTCATCGGTTGCGGTCGAATCCGGTTGGGACGGAGTCTCCACCTTTTTCGCTTCCTGGGAAATAGCGGAGAGGTAGGGGTCCTCTTCCGCAAACACATGGAGCGTGCTTGCCGCCAGCAGGAACAAAGTCCACATAACGGATCCGAACATCCAGAAAATCAACACGTTAGGACGAGTTGCATGAGTGGACATCGGACCATACCTTTGTATTTTAAGGACTACCACACCGGCCCCATACCGACAATCGGGACAGTCGCTGAGTCACTCTCCTGCGGGTCAGATTCAATAACCACATAAAACTCTGCCAAAATAGCAAGAGAGCTTGCCTGCATCAAGAATACACTTCCCATTTTGACCTTTACTTATTGGCAGCCAAAGATAAATGTCACTTCATGTACGCCCTGTTAGCGGCACCGAGTGGAAAAACTTAACTCTGTTTTTCAACCCAAGTAAGATGCGCGCATGAACAGACAAGACCGTATTTTGATCGGCCCCGCCGTGACGGACCCGCATCCCATCGCCATCGGCCGGCGCACGCTGGACTGGCCATGAGCGGAGCGATCCGGCTCGGTGTGGTGATGGATCCCATCGGGGCCATCAAAATCCACAAGGACAGCACCTTTGCCATGCTGCTGGCGGCTCAGGCACGGGGTTGGCAACTCCACTACATGGAGCAGATCGACCTCAGCCTGCGCGACGGTCTCTGTCATGCACGAACCCGCGAGCTCCAGGTGGAGGACAATGCCGCCGGCTGGTACCGGCTGGGGCAGACGGCGGAGATCCCGTTGCACACACTGGACGTGGTGCTGATGCGCAAGGATCCACCCTTCGATATGGAGTACATCTACACCACCTACCTGCTAGAGAGCGCCGAGGAGAAGGGCTGTCTGGTGGTCAATCGGCCGCAGAGCCTGCGTGACGCCAACGAAAAGCTCTTCACCAGCTACTTCCCGCAATGCACGCCGCCGACCCTGGTGACGCGCAGGAACGAGGAACTGCGCGCCTTCCACCGGGAGCACGGCGATATCATCCTCAAGCCGCTGGGTGGTATGGGCGGGGCTTCCGTATTCAGAGTCAAAGCCGACGACCCCAACCTGGGTGTCATCCTCGAGACACTGACCCAGCACGGCAATGTGTATACGATGGCGCAGCGCTTCATCCCTGAGATCAGCCGGGGGGACAAGCGCATCCTGATGATCGACGGCGAAGCCGTGCCCTACGCCCTGGCACGGATTCCGGCACAGGGCGAAACCCGCGGCAACCTGGCGGCCGGTGGCCGTGGCGAAGGCATTCCGCTCAGCGAGCGTGACCGCTGGATTGCCGACGAAGTGGGGCCCGAACTACGTAAACGGGGCATTCTGTTCGCCGGCCTCGACGTCATCGGGGACTATCTCACCGAGGTCAATGTCACCAGTCCGACCTGTATTCGCGAACTGGATGCCCAGTTCGGCCTCGATATCGCCGGCGACCTGATGGATACCATCGTCGCCAAGCTGGGCCGATGAAGCTGATCAGCGCACAGACCGACCGCCTGGGTGTCATGCTGTTGCTGGCGGCAGCCGTGCACGCCTTCATCATCCTCGGCGTCACCTTCAAACCATTGGACCCGACGCGTCCGGACCATCGGCAACAGAGTCTCGAGGTGATGGTCGTGAATCAGGCGGCAGAGCCCCCCGAAGAGGACGAAAAGCCGGACTTCCTGGCCCAGACCAGCCAGCAGGGCAGTGGCGAGCAGCGCGAGCCGGTCAAACCCAGCTTCGAGGAGTCACCGCCACCGATGCCGCCTCCGCAACCGCCGAAGGCCAAGCCGCAGCCCCAGAAGCAGCAGCTCACCGCTACGGTCTCCGAGCAGAAGACCGAACAGGATCAGCCACTGGAAGAGCCGCCGCTCGACCTCAGCGCCAGCCAGCTGCTGACCAGCAAGGATCTGGAAATCGCCCGTCTCACCGCGGAGCTCGAACGCAAAACCCGGGCCTATGCCAAGATGCCCAAGCGCAAGGCGATCAGCGCCAGCACCAAGGAATACAAGTACGCCGCTTATCTGGACGCCTGGCGCCGCAAGGTGGAGCGCATCGGCAACCTGAACTACCCGGATCAGGCCAAACGCAGCAGCCTCTACGGCAATCTGGTGCTGCACGTGGCGGTGCGCGCCGACGGCAGCGTGGAACGCGTCCGCGTGCTGCACTCCTCCGGCCACAAGGTCCTCGATGACGCCGCGGTGCGTATCGTGCGCATGTCGGCCCCGTTTTCGCCCTTTCCGGAGGAGATCCGCAAAGAGACCGACATCCTCGACATCACCCGCACCTGGCAGTTCCTGCGCAGTGGCGAGTTCGGTTCCAAATAGTCGCATGCAGCGGTTGCAGCCGCACCGTCGCGACGGGATACTATAGGTATGCCAGTCGAGACCAATCTCACCAACCATTTCCTCATCGCCATGCCGCGTCTTGAGGATCCCAACTTTTTTCATACCGTCACCTACATCTGCGAACACACCAGTGACGGTGCCATGGGGATCGTCATCAACCGGCCGATGGAGCTCCATTTGGCGGATATTTTCGAGCAGCTCGAAATCCAGGTCAGTTCGCCCAAGGCCGCGGATCAACCGGTCTATCTGGGTGGCCCGGTACAGAGCGATCGCGGATTCGTCCTCCACGACTCCAGCACCGAGTGGAACTCGACCCTGCGCGTCAACGCGGAGATCAGTGTCACCACCTCGCTCGACATCCTGGAAGCCATCGCCGCCGACAATGGACCGACAAAGTGTCTGGTGGCACTCGGTTACGCCGGCTGGGGTGCGGGACAGCTGGAGAGCGAGCTGGCGCAGAACGCCTGGCTCAGCGGTCCTGCCGAGAGCGATATCATTTTCAACCGTCCCAGTCAGGAACGCTGGCAAGCGGCAGCCGATCTGCTGGGGGTGGACCTCAATCTGCTGAGCGGTGACACCGGACACGCTTGAAAGCGTTCGAGTTTAGAACAGAGGACACGCGGATGGGCACCCTGCTGGGTTTCGACTACGGCACGCGCAAAATCGGCGTCGCGGTGGGCCAGACCCTGACCGCTACCGCCAACCCATTGGAAACCCTTCAGCTGGTCAACCACAAACCCGATTGGGAGCGCATCGCACGCCTGATCGAGGAGTGGCAGCCGGAAGCGCTGGTGGTGGGTCTGCCGCTCGATGTGGACGACAGCGAGACCGACGCCACAGCACCGGCGCGGCGCTTTTCCCGCCAGCTCGAGGGGCGCTTCCACCTCAAGGTCCATCTGGCTGACGAACGCTACACCTCTTTCGAGGCCAGGGACCGGCTGGGACACAAGGCCAAGCGGTGGGAGGACTACGATGCCGTGGCCGCCAAACTGATTCTGGAAACCTGGCTACTAGTAAATGAGCACTGAAACGAAACGCTTTATGGACGCCGAAGCCGTCGACTCCCTGATCGACGTGATGTCGGGCAAGATCTGGACCCTGCTCAACGAGCGGGGAGTCCGCGACCCCTTGATGATCGGCATACGCACCGGCGGTGTCTGGCTGGCACAGCGACTACATCAGGAACTGGGTCTGCCGGATCCACTGGGCACCCTCGACATCTCCTTCTATCGGGACGACTTCACCCGCATCGGCATGAACCCGGAGGTCCACCCCTCCGACCTGCCGGTGCCGGTGGACGACCGCCATATCGTGCTGGTCGACGACGTGTTACACACCGGGCGCACCATCCGCGCCGCACTCAATGAGATCTTCGACTACGGGCGGCCCGCCTCGGTGATCCTCGCCACCCTGGTCGACCGGCCTGGTCGGGAATTGCCGATCCAGCCCGACGTGGTGGGCCTGCACCCGGTACTGGACGCCGACCAGCACATCACCCTGATCGGCCCCGAGCCCCTGGGACTGGTGCTCGGCGACAAGAAGAACCGCAGCTCCCGCAACAGCGAACAGGGAAGTGAGCCATGACTCAGAGCAACACCGAGATGCAACTCGACGAAGAGGGGCGGCTGCTCCACTTCCTCACCATCGACGGCCTCGGACGCGAGATGCTGACCGAGATACTCGATACCGCCGAGGGCTTCACGGGCGTCTCCGAGCGCACCATCAAGAAGGTCCCGCTCTGCCGCGGCAAGGTGGTGGCCAACCTCTTCTTCGAGACCAGCACCCGCACCCGCACCACCTTCGAACTGGCGGCCAAGCGGCTCTCCGCGGACGTGCTCAACCTCAACATCAGCGCCTCGGCCACCTCCAAGGGCGAAACCCTGCTCGACACCCTGCGCAACCTGGAGGCGATGCATGTCGACATGTTCATCGTGCGCCACGCCACCAGCGGCGCCTCCCATTTCATCGCCCAGCACGCCGACCGGGGAGTCGGCGTGATCAACGCCGGCGACGGCCGCCACGCCCATCCGACCCAGGCCATGCTCGACATGTTCACCATCCGCCGCCACAAGGGTGACTTCGTCGGCCTGCGGGTGGCCATCGTCGGCGACATCCTCCATTCGCGGGTGGCGCGCTCCCAAATCCTCGCCCTCAACACCCTGGGGGTCTCCGAAGTCCGCGTGGTAGCGCCGCGCACCCTGCTGCCCGCCGATGCCCGCAGCCTCGGCGTGCACGTCTACCACGACATGGACGAGGGGATCCACGATGTGGACGTGATCATCATGCTGCGGCTGCAGCGGGAGCGCATGCAGGGCGCCCTGCTGCCCTCCGAGCATGAATACTTCAGCCTCTTCGGCCTCACCGAGAAACGTCTGGCTCTGGCCGACTCGGAAGCCATCGTGATGCACCCGGGCCCGATCAACCGCGGGGTGGAGATGGACTCCCAGGTGGCCGACGGCTCCAAGTCGGTGATCCTGCAGCAGGTCAGTTACGGCATCGCCATCCGCATGGCGGTGATCTCCATGGTCATCGGCACCCAGAACCTCCGCACCCAGGAGGTGGCAGTATGAAGAAGAAAAAGGACATCAGCATACTCGGCGGGCGGGTGATCGACCCGGCCAACAATATCGACCAGGTCACCGACCTGCATATCTCCGGCGGACAGATCCTGGCCCTAGGGGAGGCTCCGGAAGGCTTCGCACCGAGCCAGACCATCGATGCGCGGGGCAAAGTGGTCTGTCCGGGACTGATCGACCTCTGCGCCCACCTGCGCGAACCCGGTTCCGAGCACAAGGCGACCATCGCCAGTGAGACGGCCGCCGCCGTCAGCGGCGGCATCACCACCCTTTGCTGTCCGCCCGATACCAATCCGGTGATCGATACCCCGGCGGTCACCGGCCAGATCCGCCACAAGGCACGCAAGGCCGGATTCTGCCGCCTGCTGCCCCAGGGCGCCCTGACCCGGACCCTCGACGGTGAGCACCTGAGCGAGATGGCGGCATTGAAGGCGGCCGGTTGCATTGCCGTCAGCAACGCCTACGTCCCCCTCGTGAGTACCCAGGTGCAGCGGCGCGCGATGGAGTATGCCGCCACCTTCGGCCTGCTCACCATCATCCGACCCGAGGACAGCGCACTGAGCAACCGTGGCTGCGCCCACGAAGGCAAGGTGGCCGACCGCCTGGGTCTGCCGGGTATCCCGGAGGCGGCGGAGACGGTTGCCGTGGCTCGCGACCTGGCCCTGGCCGAAACCACCGGCGCGGTAATCCATTTCCACGCGCTGTCCAGCGCCAGCGCCGCCCGTACCATGGCCTGGGCCAAGCGTGAGGGACGCCGGGTCAGCGCCGACGTGGCGATCCACCAGCTGCACCTGACGGAGCTGGACCTGGAGGGTTTCGACAGCCGCTACCACGTGCGCCCGCCTTTGCGCACCGACAGCGATCGGGACGGTCTGCGCGAGGCAGTGGCGAAGAACGTCATCGAGGCCATTACCTCGGACCACCAACCGCATGAGGCCGACGCCAAGGCCTCCCCCTTCCCCGATACGGAACCGGGCATTTCCGGACTCGATACCCTGCTGCCACTGACCTTGAAACTGGTGGAACAGGGCGTGATGGATCTCTGCAGCGCCATTGCCCGGCTCACCTGCGGCCCGGCCCGCATCCTCGGCCTGCCGCTGGGCACCCTGACGCCGGGGCAGGCGGCGGACGTCTGCATCTACGATCCGCAACAGCGCTGGTTCGTGGAGGCCGACAAGCTCGCCAGCAGGGGTAAGAACACCCCTTTCCAGGGCTGGGAGATGCCGGCCCGGGTCACCCACACCCTGCTCAAGGGCCGTTTGGTTTACGTTCACTCCCCAGATGATTCGACAACATGAACAAACCCCATCGCGACACCATCTTTCTCGAAGATGCCAATATCCTCTCGCATCAGGCCTATGCGGGTGACCAGTTCATCCTGCGCCTGCTGGCCCCCCACTGCGCGCTCAAGGCCCGCCCCGGCAGTTTCGTCCATATCACCTGCGATCCTCAGCTGCCGATGCGGCGACCGATCTCGATCATGCGTGTCGATCCGAAGGAGGGCTGGGTTGATCTGCTCTACAAGCGGGTGGGCCGCGGCACCACGCTGCTGGCGCAACGCCAGGAGGGGGAACAGATCAGCCTGCTGGGACCGATCGGCAATCCCTTCACCCCCTCGCCCGGAAAGTCTCTGCCCTTGTTGATCGGCGGTGGCGTCGGCATGCCGCCGATGATCTTCCTCGCCGAGGCGATGCGCGACGACCCGCAACGGCAACCGATGGTGATCCTCGGCTCCGAGGTCCCTTTCCCCTTCAAACCGACGCCTTCGAAGATCCTGGTTCCGGCTATCCCGGAAGGGGTCATCGGCGCCATGCCGTTGCTCGACGACTGGGGCATCCCCAGCCGGCTGGCCAGCCTGCAGGGCTATGCCGGGTGTTACGAAGGCTATGTCACCGATCTGGCGCGACGCTGGCTCGACGGACTCGACCGGGGACGCCGCGAGACGGTCGAAATCTTCTCCTGCGGCCCCCATCCCATGCTGGAGGCGGTGGCCAAACTGGCGGCCGACTACGATTTGCCGTGCCAGGTCTCGCTCGAAGAGTTCATGGCCTGCGGCGTGGGCGGCTGCGCCGGCTGCGTGGTGGAGGTGCAGACCCCCGATGGGCCGGCCATGAAGCGGGTCTGCGTCGATGGGCCGGTGTTCGATGCCAGGAAGGTGTTTTGATTAATCCGCGAATGGACTGAAATCGCATTGACGCTGTAGGGTGGGGCCCTGCCCCATCGAAAGCCATCTCAGCTTGTGATATAGCCTTGGTGGGGCAGGGCCCCACCCTACGCTCTGATCAAGCCACGCATGCGGACTGATCTGGCTTCACATCCGCCACCCCTTGCTGCGGGCCTTTTGAGTCCAGACCCAGACATAGATGCCGCCACTACTCAGGGTGGTCAGACCGGTCGCCCAGATCAGCACCTGCAGCAGCAGAGCGGGTAGCGGAAGCGGTCCGGCATCGGTCACCACCACCAGCACCAGCATGATCTGCAACAGGGTGTTGAGCTTGCTGATCAGGGTCGGCTTGGCATCCACCTCTTCGACGCTGAAGTGATAGTAGAGGGCTCCGCCCACTATGGTGAGGTCACGGAAGATGACCAGGATCACCAGCCAGATCGGGATCAGGCCCAGCCCGCCCAGCACCAGGTAGGAGCTCATCAGCAGCGCCTTGTCGGCCAGCGGATCGAGCAGCCCCCCCAGGTGGCTCTGCCAGTGGTAGTGCTTGGCCAGGAAACCGTCCAGTCCGTCCGAGAAGCCGGCCACCGCGAACAGCATCAGGGCGTAGGTGAACTCCTGCTCGAACAGCAACCAGACGATGGGCAGAGTGAGCAGAATCCGCAGGAAACTGATCAGATTGGGGATGTCACGCGCCTTCATCTCAACCGATAGTCCAGACTCTCGCCCTCCAGCTCCTGTGGTACGCTGGCGCCCTCGACCGCCACCGGCGCCTGCATCATCACCGGTTCCAAGACAGCACCCAGCTGGATGCCCCGCTCCAGCACCTCGCGCCCGCCCTGGATGCGGGCGAGAAAACTCACCGTTTCGGGGTCGGCAGCCAGCAGGTCGAGCTTTTCGATCATGGCCAGGGATTGCAGGTAGTCGCGTACCAGCACATAGTCGGCCAATTGGGTCAGACCGTGGATACGGATCCGCAGTGCGGTGCTCCCCTCGCTCACCTGCCGCGGCGCGAAACGCAGGGCCAGGGCATCGGCGGTCTGCTGCAGTCCATCCGAAGCCAGCGCCTGTTCGCTGGCGGCGCGGGACTGCCAACGCACCACCTTGTCAGGTAGGTAGAGGCTCCATTCGCCCCGCCAGTCACCACCCCGGCCGCTCAATCGCCCGACCAGGATGACGTCGGGGAGATAGCGTTCGGAGGCACGACGGATATCACCTTCGAAGCCACCCCAGAGGTCGCTCACCGGCAGGGCGGTGCGATCCTCCACATCCATCAGCGGCAGCACCAGTGGCAGCCCACGGACATTGGCCACCCAATTCAGCGTCGCCTTCAGATCGCTTTGCCGCTCCAGCGAGACCAGGCTGCGGGCGGCCCCTTGCTCCTCGCCGAGCCAGATCAGCACCGAGGGACGGGTCACGCCCCATACGGGCACGCCGCTCTCACGCAGCAGCTGATTGACCGCCCGCTCGTCGAAACGTACCCAGAGCAACCGGTCCGCCTTTTCGGAGCCGCCGGCACCACCCGCCTGCTCCAGCATGCGGTAGCGATACTGCTGGATATAGCTGGAGGCCCGCTTCAGCAGGCTGCCGATATTCGGGCTCGACAGCAGCCCGCGATCTCCGCTGACCTTCACCAGTACCTGAGCGAAGGCATCGCGGATACCCTCGGCCCGAGCCTCGCTGCCCGGCCCCATCACGGGGGTCTCGGCCTCGTAGAGGTTGCTCACGGTCTCGGCCTGAACAACCGGTGCCATCAACAAAACGGCAAGCAGCCAACTTCTGAGGATCTGAATCATAGCGTCCGGTTTCATTGCCAGTGTTACGGTGAAAAAACGACGAGGCATATTAACGCGCCGGCAGACAGGATGAAAATTTTGACCCATGAAATGGCACCCCGTTCGCCCTCCGGGCACAACTGTGACGCACCTTTGACCAGGCTTCCGCGCGATTCTTCTGGTAGAATTCGGTTTCGATTTTTCCAGCCCGACCGGAGTACCCTTTCCGTGGAGCACGATTCCAAATCCAGCCCCTCTGCCTCTCTCAGTTACCGCGACGCCGGCGTCGACATCGATGCGGGCAACGCCCTGATCGAACGCATCAAACCGATCGTCAAAAAGACTTTCCGGCCCGGCGTGCTGACCGGGCTCGGCGGTTTCGGCGCCCTCTTCGAGCTTCCGCTGGACCGCTACAGGGAACCGGTGCTGGTCTCCGGTACCGATGGCGTCGGCACCAAGCTGAAGCTGGCCCTGGAGCTGCGCAAGCACGACACCATCGGTATCGACCTGGTGGCCATGTGCGCCAACGACATCGTGGTGGCCGGCGCCGAACCCCTGTTCTTTCTCGACTACTACGCCACCGGCCGTCTCGATGTGGAGGTGGCTGCCGATGTGATCAAGGGTATCGCCACCGGCTGTGAACTGGCCGGCGCGGCGCTGACCGGCGGCGAGACGGCGGAGATGCCCGGCATGTACGCCGCCGGAGACTACGATCTGGCCGGTTTCTGTGTCGGCATCGCCGAGAAGAGCCGACTGATCCAGCCTGAACGGGTCGCCGCCGGAGATGTGTTGATCGGCCTGGCCTCCTCCGGTCCCCACTCCAACGGCTATTCGCTGATCCGCAAGATTCTCGAGGTCAGCGAGGCCGATCTCGCCCAACCCCTGGGCCAGAGCACGCTGGGCGAAGCCCTGCTGGCGCCGACCCGCATCTATGTCAAACCGCTGCTGGCGCTGATGGACGCCATCCAGATCCATGCTCTGGCCCATATCACCGGCGGCGGCCTGCCGGAAAACCTGCCACGGGTGCTGCCCGACGGCTGCAAGGCGGTGATCGACAGCGACAGCTGGCAGCTGCCCGAGGTCTTCCAGTGGCTGCAGCAGCAGGGCGGGGTCGCCAACAGCGAGCTGCTGAGAACCTTCAACTGCGGGGTCGGCATGGTGGTCTGTGTCGCCGAGGCGGAGGCCGAACAGGCGCTGAAGGCGTTGAATCACGCCGGCGAGACGGCCTGGCGCCTGGGCCGTATCGAGACCACTGCCGCCGCTGACCACCCCCGGGTCGAGATCAGCGGACCCCTTGCATGACCGGACAACCGCTCGCCGTGGTTGTCCTGATTTCAGGCGGAGGCACCAATTTACAGGCGATCATCGACCAATCCGGCCCGGACCTGCCGATCGACATCCACGCGGTGATCAGCAACCGCCCCGGGGTCGAAGGCCTGCAGCGGGCAGCGGATGCCGGTATCGAGACCCGGGTCCTGGAGCATACCCGCTTCGCGGACCGCGAAGATTATGACCGTGCCCTGATGGCGCTGATCGACGGCTTCACACCCGGCCTGGTGGTACTGGCCGGATTCATGCGCATCCTCACAACCGGTTTCGTGCGACACTATGCGGGACGGCTGCTCAATATTCATCCTTCACTGCTGCCCAAGTACCGGGGACTGCACACGCATCAGCGCGCTCTGGATGCCGGTGATACCCTGCATGGGGCTTCAGTCCACTTCGTCACCGATGAATTGGATGGTGGCCCTTTGATCGTACAGGCACAGGTACGGATCCTGCCGGGAGACGACGCCCGGCGGCTTGCCGACCGGGTGTTGGAAAAGGAGCATCAGATCTATCCGCTGGCGATCCGCTGGTTTGCGGAACGGCGGCTCAAGCTGGACGAGGAAGGCCATGTCAATCTGGATGACGAACAACTGGCGGGACCGGTGGTATTTGCGCCCGACGCAACGATCGGGTAGCGGGCCCTTGAAGCCCTGGCGACCCTCGGAGCTCTGTGGGCTGTTGCTCGGACTGCTGCTTTCCGGCGTCACACTCGCGCTCTCCGCATCCCCCATCCTAAAACCCTTTACCGCCACCTTCAGCGTCTGGCGCGGCGCCTTGCCTCTGGGCAGTCTGGAACTGAAATTAGAACTCAAGCAGGGCGACGCCTACAGCTATCACGCCCACACTCAACCCGGACTACTGGCCGGCTTGTTCAGCGGCGAAGATCTGATGGAAGAGAGTCATGGCCGTATCGCCTCCGACCGGGTGGTGCCCGAGAGCTACGACTACAGGGAGACCGGGGACGAGCCCGACAACGCCGACGTCCGCTTCGACTGGAAAACCATGCAGGCCCACACCAGCAGCGGCGGCGTGACCTGGTCACAGGAGATCGTGAGCGGCACCCAGGACCGGCTGAGCCAGCAGCTGATGGTGCGACTGCAACTGGCCCGCGGCGAGACCGAGGTCACCTACCCGGTGGCCGACGGCGGTAAGCTCAAGCACTATCAGTTTCGGGTCGTGGGCGAAGAGCCGATCAAAACGCCGCAAGGCAAGCTCAATTGCCTCAAGGTCGAGCGCAGCAAGGAATCACGCCCACCCGACTACACCATCTGGTTCGCGCCGCAGCTCGACTACCTGCCGGTCCGCATCGAACGCGACAGAGGCGGCGCCCACTACCGCATGGTGTTGGAGGAGTTGGAGGGCTTATAGGATAGATTTCGACGGAGTCGGAGGCACTTGCCAAACCAGTATACGGTGCGGCAAGCCACACCCTACACCCTGAGCCGGTCCATCCGGGAAGAAATGACGCGTAGCACACCAAGAAACGCAAAACCCTCAAAGAAACATAATCCTTCGCGGTCTTTGCGCTTCATTGCACACTTTGCGTTATAAGACCTACTCCCCCTCGTCACAACGCAGGAATCGATTCATCACCCGCTTGAAGAGGCCTCCGGGCGAGACCGTTATCTGGGCGTTGTCGATGTTGATCTGGTCGAGTTCGTAACTGGTGACCTCGACTCCCGCTTCGCGATACATCTCGCTCGAGAGTCTCAGGTCCTCCGCCCAGCGCGAGAGAAAATCGTCACTGGGGGCGATGTAGACCACCCGCTTGAACTCCTCCTGAATCAGCTTCGAGGCGCAACGCGGACAAGGCGGATGGGTCACGTAGACCGTGCAGCCGGAGAGATCCCGCTTGGCGAAGATCATGGCGTTCTCTTCCGCATGGATGGTCAGGTTGAGCTTGACCTCACGGCTGTCCAGGCGTTCCTGCCTGTCCTCCACACCGGCAGCGAAACCGTTGTATCCCAGGGAGACGATGCGGTTGCCGTCAGTGATGACGGCACCGACCTGCGACGAGGGGTCTTTACTCCAGGCGGAGATGTGGGCCGCCAGGCCGAGGAAGCGGGTATCCCACTTCATCAGGTCTGGCTTTCGCTCTGCTCCGCCTTGGCGACGGCCTCTTGCATCAGCTTCTTCAGCTCGCCGCTCTGGTGCATCTCGAGGGTGATGTCACAGCCGCCGACGAGTTCACCGTCGATGTAGATCTGGGGAAAGGTCGGCCAATCGGCATAGCGAGGCAGATTCTCGAAGATCTCCGCATCGGCCAGCACGTTGACATAGGCGAAGGGTACTCCGCAATCCTGCAGTGCGGCCGCCGCACGGGAGGAGAAGCCGCACATCGGAAACTGGGGCGTACCTTTCATGTAGATGACAACCGGATTGCCTTCCACCTGTTCTCTGATTCGATCGAGCACATCCATCCTGCATACCTCTAGTCGTTTTATGGCCATGTGAAACTGGGGACGATTCCCGCGGAATACAAACACGGCGTGATTGTGGGAAATTCTAAACTCATGCCCAGCAAGAAAAAACCCGCCGATCGGCGAGAATTCCAATCCAGTCCGGGTGAAGAGTCTGCCGATCGACCCGGACTGAATCCTCTTCTGGATGATTTTTCGACAGCGTGAAGGAGTTTTTATCCTATTTTGCTTTGAAAGACGTAGTCTTGACGAAGTTTGTGCTACATTTCGATATCTGAATAATCATAAAAAAACCACATACCTGCCGGTGGCATCACCGGTCAGGGTTCAAGTGTGACGAGTAGCAAGTTTCGCAGCCACTCCCTCGATTACCAAGGCGACCAAAAGATGTCGGACGAGCAGCAGCCAACAGACTTTCAGCGACGGGTTTCCCTGCTGGAATCCCATGTCGGTTTCAAGCTCGATCATGTGTTGGATCAAGCCCTGGCCGCCCGTGACAGCTATACCCAGGAGCACTCGCGGCGTGTGGTGGCCCTCTCCGAGGCCATCGGAGCCCACCTGCAGCTGACTGAGCACGAAATGGATGTCCTCTCATTGACCGCCGGATTTCACGACATCGGCAAGCTCGGCATCCCAGATCGAATCCTGCTGAAGACCAGCCGCCTCTCGATGCAGGAGTATGAGGATATCAAGGCGCACCCGGTGATCGGTGCCAACATGCTGCGCAGCCTGGCCCACCCCCTGCTGGACGAAGTCGCCGAATGCGTGCTCCATCACCACGAACACTGGGATGGCAGCGGTTACCCCGACGGCATCGCCGGCGAGTCGATTCCCGTACTCTCGTGCATCGTGTCCGTGGTCGATGCCTACGACGCCATGACCACGCGGCGCAGCTATCGCCAGCCGCTGGAGAGGAATCACGCACTGGCCTTGATCGCATCCAGCAGCGGATCCCAATTCTGTCCCAATGCGGTGGCTGCTTTGCAGGCGGTGTTTGACGAGACCTGATATGGCCCGGATTCAGCGCTCCGCGTTCGTGTCGGAGCTGCTTGGCTTAAACGAATCATCACGAACCCGCCAGGGTCCTCACACATCCTCAGCCCGATCCTGCTGGTTCCAGTGCGGCAAGCCGCACCCTACCACTTTGAATATTCGTAGGGTGCGGCTTGCCGCACCGTTGTCCTGCTTTCACCTGCACAACGTCAGAAGCACGGCTGGATTCTCGTTAAGTGAAAGGTGGGGCAGGACCCCATAACAGAGCCGTCTATCTTCCCGGCTTCCTCTACAAAGTCACATTTCGGACTAATTCGAAACGAAGGCGCCTAACCCGCCAGCTGCCGCTGCAGCCAGAACTCGAACACGGCGATGTGCCACAGCTTGCTGCCGCGGATCCGCGTGTGGTGCATCTCAGGCGCCGCCATCAGCATGTCGATGTACTCCTGGCGGAAGACGCCCCGCTCGCGGGCGGACCGGCTGTCGAGAATGTCGCGCATGAATTCGAGGAATTCACCGCGCACGTATTTCAGCGCCGGCATCGGGAAATAGCCCTTGGGCCGGTCGATCACGCTATCGGGCAGAATGCCCCGGGCCATCGCCTTGATGGGATATTTGCCGCCGTCACGCAGCTTCAGCTCCGGCGGACAGCGGGCCGCCAGCTCGACCAGATGGTGATCGAGGAAGGGCACCCGCGCCTCCAGTCCCCAGGCCATGGTCATGTTGTCGACCCGTTTCACCGGATCGTCGACGATGAGCATGGTCTGGTCGGTTCTCAGCACGGCGTCGATCAGCGTATCGGCTTCGGGCTCGGCCAGCCGCTCGGCGATCAGTTCGCGGGTATGGTCGGCGCCGGCGTAGTCCGCCGTCACCATGCGCAGGTACTCGTCGTGGTCGCGGTCGAAGTAGTGGCGGGCGAAGCGCTCCACCGGCTCGCCGATCTGCTCCTCCATGATGCGCGGGTACCAGAAGTAGCCGCCGAAGACCTCGTCCGCCCCCTGTCCCGACTGCACCACCTTGATCTGCTTCGAGACCTGCTCGCCGAGCAGGAAGAAGGCCACCGCGTCCTGGCCGAACATGGGCTCGGCCATCTGGTCCACCGCCTCCGGCAGGCGTTTGAGCACCTCCCCGTTGGGCACCAGGAACTTGTGGTGGCGGGTGTCGTACATGGCCGCCACCGGATCGGAGTACTCGAACTCGTTGCCCTTCTCCTCCGGCTGATCCTCGAAGCCGACCGAGAAGGTGTGCAGGTCGGAGACGCCGGCCTCGGCCAGCAGGGCCACCAGCAGGCTCGAGTCGAGTCCGCCGGAGAGCAGCACCCCCACCGGCACGTCAGCGATCTCGTTGCGCTTGCGCACCGCCTCGCGCAAGGCGGTATGGATGTCGTCGAGCCACTCCTCCTCGCTGCGGGCCATGCTCGGTCGCGTGGCCGGATAGTGCCAGTAGCGACGCAGCCGTTGGGTACCCTTTTCATCGATCAGCATGCAGTGGGCCGGGGGCAGCTTGCGGATACCCTGGAACACCGTATGCGGTGCCGGCACCACCCCATGCAGCGTGAACTGGTGGTGTAGCGCCACCGGGTCGATGCCGGTATCCACACCGCCGGCGGCCAGCAGGGCCTGGGTGTTGGAGGCGAAGCGCAGGCGCGCGCCGTCCTGGCTGTAGTAGAGGGGTTTGATGCCGAAACGGTCGCGGGCCAGAAACAGCGACTTGCGCTCGCAGTGCCAGATGGCGAAGGCGAACATGCCGTGCAGACGATCGACGCAATCCTCGCCCCAGGCGTGGTAGGCCTTGAGAATGACCTCGGTATCGCCGTCAGAGAAAAAGCGATAACCCATGCCAACGAGCTCCGCACGGAGGTCCTTGTAGTTGTAGATGGTGCCGTTGAAGACCAGCGCCAGATTCAGCCACTGGTCGACCATCGGCTGGTTGGCGTGTTCGGAGAGATCGATGATGGAGAGCCGCCGATGACCGAAACCCAGCGCACCGTCGCTGTAGCTGCCGCCATGGTCCGGCCCGCGCCGGCGCAGGCGCTCGTTCATACCGGCTATCGCCGTCAGGTCGGCCGGCGCACCATCGAAACGCAATTCACCGCAGATTCCGCACATCTCTAAACATCCGGGGTTGATCAGACTGAAAGTATGACAAAAAAAGGCCTGGATGGCTCAGGCCGCTCTCAATCCCCATCATGGTGCGGCAATCCGCACCCTACCCTTCGACCAAACTTGTCTGCGCACTATCGATCTGCACAGGGTGCAGGAATTTCGCCAGGATTTGAAAATATCGGGTTTTCGTTGAGGTGTTCGCTGCGCTCACGGGTTTTGTATATACCCCTCTCCCTGGCCCTCTCCCGCAAGGGGAGAGGGAATGCATCGATCCAGTCGGAGCGAACAAACCGCTTCATGCCACGACTGAGTGTAAGCAGGTGATGTGCTCGAAAAGTGCTTCCCCTCTCCCCTTGCGGGAGAGGGCCAGGGAGAGGGGGATAAAAAAACCGTGAGCGCAGCGAACACATCCACTTAAAACTCAACACTCAGCACACAAACACCTGTCGGCTGCTGATCCTTTGGCGGTGCAACATCAGGTAATCAGGATGCGTGACAAGTCCACCTACCCCGCCTGCGCCAGCAACCGCTGCCGGTAGGCCACCAGATCCTCGATCGTGAGCACCGGCATGTCGTGGCATTCGGCGAAGGCGACGATCTCCGGCAGGCGCGCCATGCTGCCGTCCGGATTGGTCAGTTCGCACAGCACGCCGGCGCGCTTGAAACCGCTCAGGTCCATCAGGTCGACGGTGCCTTCGGTATGCCCGCGGCGGCTCAACACGCCGCCGGGCTGGGCGCGCAGGGGGAAGACGTGGCCGGGCCGGCAGAGGTCGTCCGGCACCGCGTGGTCGGCGATGGCGGCGCGGATGGTGGTGACCCGGTCGGCGGCGGAGACCCCGGTGGTGACGCCCCGCCGGGCCTCGATGGTGACGGTGAAGGCGGTGCCGTTGCGGCTGCTGTTGCGCTCCACCATCATCGGCAGGGTCAGGCGGCCGAGGAACTCGTCGTCGAGACAGAGGCAGACGATGCCGCTGCATTCGCGGATCAACATCGCCATCTGCGCCGGGGTGACGGTCTCGGCGGGGAAGATGAGGTCGCCCTCGTTCTCCCGATCCTCGTCGTCCACCAGCAACACGCCGCGCCCTTCGCGCAGGGCCTCGACGGCCCGTTCGACGCGGCCTTGCGGGTCGCCGAAACGGCTCAGCAGGTTATGGGTATGAATCTGATTCATGGTGCTCTCCAGTGAAGATGTACCTGAATCAGGGCGTACAGGAATAGGCCGGCGTTACCCGCGGAGGCGCGCACAGGCGCATCCCGGAACGCCGGACACAAGGACTTCACGCCGCACTCGATAGCGTGCTGCGCTGCAGCCTTATCCTCTCCCATCCGGACTGTCACCGTCGGCTCCGGCCTCTCACCGGATCTGCTGACCCCTCCGTGCGGAGGGCGCTCGCGGGCTCGCTCCTTGCGGAGCATACCGCCGGTAGGGAATTTCACCCTGCCCTGAGAATAAGTACGGTTGTTACAACTACACACAGCGTGTGCGCGGGACAGTCTATGCGTTCGGCCGAGGCATCGCAACGAAAGCCCGGCTAATCACAGGGCCGCCAGTAGGAAGCGGGACGATCAGGTTCGCCAACGCCGTGGCTTGACACCCACACCCTGTGCCTCTCCCCGGGGAGGCGCATGACACCGTTGTTCCCTGTTACGATAGCGGTCCACTGAGACCTCGAACCGACGCCACCTGCCCCTTCAGGGAGAGGGGAGCTTCAACCGCGAGGGAAGCAAACCCAAACTGCCGACAATTCACAAACATCGCTGACAGACCAAGGAAAGGACTGGATAATGACCGGGATGAGCGACACCCCCACCGCAATCGAGCGCGCGCACGAGATCCTGCGCCACACCTTCGGCTACGAACAGTTCCGTCCGCCCCAGGACCGCATCGTCGAACACCTGATCGGCGGCGGCGACGCGCTGGTGCTGATGCCCACCGGCGGCGGCAAGTCGCTGTGCTACCAGATCCCGGGGATGGCGCGGGCGGGCACCGGCGTCGTCATCTCCCCATTGATCGCGCTGATGCAGGACCAGGTCAGCGCCCTGCGCCAGGTCGGTGTCAGCGCCGCCTGCCTCAACTCCGCCCTCGAACCCGGGGAGGCCGCGCGGGTCGAGCGCGCCCTGCTCGACGGCGAGCTCGACCTGCTCTACGTGGCGCCGGAGCGGCTGCTCACGCCGCGCATGCTGGAGCTGCTCGAGCGCAGCCGGCTCGCGCTGTTCGCCATCGACGAGGCCCACTGCGTCTCCCAGTGGGGCCACGACTTCCGCCCCGAATACATCCAGCTGAGCCAGCTGCACGCGCGCTTTCCGCAAGTGCCCAGAATCGCGCTCACCGCCACCGCCGACGAACCCACGCGCAAGGAGATCGTCGAACGCCTCGCCCTCGACGGCGCGGCCCGTTTCATCGCCGGTTTCGACCGTCCCAACATCCGCTACCGCATCCACGAGAACGACGGCAACGCCCGCGAGCGACTGCTGCGCTTCATCCGCGAGGAGCACCCGGGCGAGGCCGGCATCGTCTACTGCCTGTCGCGCAAGCGGGTCGAC
The DNA here is from genome assembly GCA_037384425.1 of Candidatus Thiodiazotropha sp. GTDB lineage: Bacteria > Pseudomonadota > Gammaproteobacteria > Chromatiales > Chromatiaceae > Thiodiazotropha. The sequence continues at coordinate 49,031 of JARROA010000015.1, forward strand.
GAGACCGCCGGCTGGCTGCACGCGAAGGGCGTCGAGGCCCTGCCCTACCACGCCGGCATGGACAACCGCGCCCGCGAACGCAACCAGAG
>JARROA010000016.1:0-125662 GCA_037384425.1 Candidatus Thiodiazotropha sp.
GAATCCACAACCGTACGTTACGTTTTTCCACAGTGTTATTCCGGGGCCTTTTACAGGCTTGTGTACATGGACCCGCATTCAGATACGTTCGGAACACAGAAGCGATGTGGTTTCTTCTCTGAATCGCCCTATGATCAGTCCGAAGGCTGTTCCTTGAGCACGAATAAAGAGGAATACCGCGATTACTCGACCTATTATTTTGCGCCACTCAACGGCATGACCCGCAATGATGAACCACTGCCTGTTGAGCCGGATATCAATCATGATGGCATCATCTCTTTTGCTGAATCTCACCTGTATGCGATCAAGGCAGGAGCCAGTAAAGATTTGTCCAGATCGACCAGTGAGGTGTTTTTGGAGACCTGGGCTCCCTGGTACCTGCGTTGGGCCGGGCGGAAATACAACACAGAGAGTCGTTACTGGCAGGTTGCCCAATTCGTGGCTGACAAAGAAAGTCTCGATCTCAATGATCAGTCACTTGCCGGTGAAAGGCGTCGTGTGAATGAGGAGCTGGATGAGCTTGATGCCGGGTTGGAGCATTGCGAGGATGGTGCCGATAGCGTTGCCGGAACATTGAGAAAGAAATTAATTGCACGCTGGCCGGAACTCATGCACCCCTACACCTCGGGTTATTTATCGGTAATAGAGCAGCATCGCGAGGAAATAATCAAAACACTCGATGCTGATGACGGCTTCAAGAAGCTCGTCGACTTTCAAACGGTATGCAAAAAGACGAATGACGACATCCTGTCTGCAGAACGGGACCTTGCGCAAATCGAAAAAGTATTGCGATACAAAAAGTTGGCGATGCTCGATTACTACTTTACACGATACGCGGGTCAAGACGAGAGAGCGCAGTATGATTCTTTGTTGGAGTGCGAGGGAGGTGCCTTCTTCGCGAAGGGCGTCATGCAAAGTGACTAAACATCTGGCTGCGTTGTAAGCCCAATCGTTTCCCAAAGATTCGGCTGCCATCTATGCCGCCCGTCAAGTTTGGGACATGGCAACCTATGCGCACCCCGGTTCAATGCCAAGATCAGCAACGGCATACTGGCTGCCCAGGCACGCGTGGGTGTAGTATGTCACAGGCCGGGAAGTCCGACCGGCACTCAAACGGAAAAATCATTCTGATTGTGGTTGCGGTGAACGAGCCGGTCTGACAACTCGCCGGAAATGGCTTTAGTACAATAGCTCCGCCCCGCCAGCCGATATCCCGTTTTGGATTGCCAGGTAACAGTTCGACCACGCCTGCACCCTCCGGCAATGCGCGTTCATCTTCAACTGTGAATGACTGCATCAAAGCCTGTGGCAGCCTCATGACATGCCAGTTGTATTGCCTGGTAGATTTCAATTCACTACTGAGGCGCTTGAATACTTTGCAGCAAATAAGGCTGATGTGTATGATTCTTGCTGATACAACCTGCGGCAGTGAACCTTGTGCCGAGCACTGAGATTTCACCGCATAGCGATTTAACGGACCAACCAAGTGCCTGACAGCATTAAACAAATTGATTTGAATTCTACGATAATAACGGATGTGGCGGGGCTTCGTGCTCTTGAATCAGAATGGAACAACCTGATGGAGAGATCCACTTCACCCCAGATGTTTTTAACCTGGGAGTGGGTCGTGTCATGGCTCGATGCCATTGAGAACGAAATAATTCCATTCGTTGTCGTTGTTCGGGATGGGGGTGGCAGGCTGTGTGGTTTGGCTCCTCTGTACTTCTGGAGATATAAATTCCTGAAGCTGTGGGTTGATGTACTGAGGCCTCTTGGTGACCACCATACGGGAATAATGTATCCGGGTTGGATTATCGACCGGGAAAACCCTATCGCTGTCTCCCGTGCCATTGGAGCTGAGCTATATAAGCGCAAAAGAGACTACGATCTTATCTGGATACCGCGGATGGGGGAGTGGAATCAAGAAGTTTTGCACTTGACTGAGGGATTGAAAGATACATCCCTGACTATCCAGCAACGTCCTTGCTCATACTCGGCTGCACAGTTGCCGAGTAGTGTTGACGAGTATAAGAAGCAGCTCACACGGAAAGTCTCGCAAAACCTGCGCCGTGCAACGCGAAAGGTGGAACAGGATGGCGGTGAAATAATCACCTGTGACAACAAAGCAGACCTCGACGAATTCAAGCAAGCCCTCTATTTCCTGCATGACAAGCGATGGACGCAAAAAGGCGAGCTCGGCCTTTTCGAACGCCGCCCTCTGGCAAGGCGCTTCTACGAGGAGTTTTTGCCACGAGCAGCTTCATTGGACTGGTTACGCATTAAGGCGATTCGGACAGACAACTCATTCAAGGCCATCAAACTCGGCTACGCCTATGACAAGTCGCTGCTTTCCGTGCAGGCTGGATTCGATCCCGATTATGTCAGCGGAGCAGCGAATGTACTCTTATTCGATGTCATTTGCGGCGCTATAGATGAAGGGCTGGAAGTGTATGACTTTCTATGTCCACACACCAAGCATAAAGGCCAGTGGAATGCCAAGGAAAGATTTGGTGCCGACCTCTATATAGCATCCAACTCCATGATCTCGACAGTCATAGCGCGCATAGGAGCATGGCCAAACGGTCGCTATCTACAACCGATCGAAATACCTACTTGAATAGGCGCTGATTCATACAGCTTTGTCTATTTTTCATCAAGAATTTTGCGGATGCTTTCGTTGGAATGCTTATATTCACGGTTGAAAATGAATGGCTTTCCTAACGCGGTAATTATTGTCTTCCGCTGGTAGACCTTGAAGCCGTATCGAAAATGAGGTCTGAATGACAAGGCATTACCAAAGCCAATAAGGCAGTGTAGGCCGGCTTCCGGATCGTAATACTTCGATTTCAGTATCAGTTGCATTAATCCGACCCATATCCCTTGAAGGCGGTATTGCTCTTTGACATAAAAATCATAGGCGTAAACAGAGGACTCTGGAAACTTAAAGACACATCCCGTTCTGTCTTCAATGTGCCTGTTGCCGATGGTCAGCCAGCCATAACCCGCGACATCCCCCTTATCCGTGATTGCGACTAAGCAAACATCCTCGTTGTCGAAACGATGTCGGAATATCTCTTCCTTGTCGAATCGGTTCATCGATTCGATCATGTTAGGAATGTCCTCGCGATTGCCCCACCTGATTTGACCCGAGAATCTGGGCCTGAGTTTGCTATTATCAGGTCCGGTAAACTTCAAGCCGTATACGACTCTATATTTCAAAGGCGTGCCTGGTATGCGCAGCAGCGCTCTCATGAGCACCCATCTGAACGAGTGTTGTTTGAACTTGGTTACAATGTTTTGAATGTTTTCCAAAAGTTACTCCGCATATTGGAAAGATTCAGAAAAAACTGATAGTTAACCTCACAGGATAAAATATTCGGGCCTCTACAACCTAATCGAACGCATTTCGAATTTGGTTTTTTGTGACCAAAAACGCATAATAATGATTTTGAAAATATTTGCATCCAGAAAGTTCAACTATTGTGACTGGATGCCTTCGGCGCATCGTGATTGATCCCAATTGGTTTGGGGGCGTCTTGGGGCCTGACTAGAAATCCAACGCGCATGACATACAGCGGTTGCAGTACCCGCTCTGGTCCGCGATCACTAGGGGAATCTCCGTGACTCGCAGCATACGCCTTGCGCCCGATGGGCACTTCCCGATGACGACTTGATGTGCGAGATGGATGTTGCGGAAGGCTCTACTAAACCTGCTCGATCAAAACCGGTTTGAGATGAAGATATTGTGTAGTCTTCCGCTTGGTTTCTATGTCTTTGTAGATATGTATCGCCCTTGATTCCGGAACTGCAAGGTATTCGGCAAGGTCTGCCGCAGAAAAGTCGTGGTTATAGGCCCAAAGCGCTACGTCCATCTGTTGATAGTGCAGGCCAAAGTAGAATTCGTCCTGTCCCTGGGGCATGCTGTAAGTGTCGGTCGTGGGTTCGGCATCGCAGATGCTGGGCGGCAAACCAAGGTGTCTCGCCAGTGCGTAGACCTGAGTCTTGTAGAGATGAGCGATTGGCTTGAGATCGGCTGCTCCATCACCGTTCTTGACGAAGAATCCCTGATCATATTCCAGTCTGTTGGGGGTGCCGATCACGGCATAGTTGAGACGATCGGCGTGGAAGTACTCCACGGTCTTCCTGATGCGTTGCTTATAGTTGGTTGCTGCAACGATCTGTAAATACTGTTTTATTGCAAGACGCTCTTCGACGGTCGAACCATCGGGCTTTTGGGCTACCAGCATGAAATAGTTGATCTTGCCCTCCATTCCGCCTCTAAGAACAATTTTGTTCTTCCAGTCGTCCTGATACTCTGGAAAGACTTGCCTGATTGCCTCATCCCGAGCCTGATAACAGCCAATCGCTTCAAGTACTGGAGCGATGTTGAGGGAGGTATGTTCTGTTCCGAGCAGGGCGATCAGCTCGTCACTCCTTGACTGAGTGTGTTTGGCCGAGTCGGTCTCCGGCAGTTGTATAAGAAAAGTCTTCGAAGGACCAAAGGCCTTCACCGACAGTGCGGCACAGACTGAACTGTCGATACCACCAGACACCGCAACTACGGCACCACGCCGATGCAGTTCGTCTCGCATCGACTGACGCATTTTCGAACAGATTGAGTCGACTTCTTTATCCATATCGAAGCCCAGGACTTCTCTCTCGTACGATTCTGCCAGCTTGTTCATTGGTTAGTTCCTGTTAAGTTTTCGCTGCGTTTGGCGTGGACCTGCCTGTCATGGATATCGATCAGCAGATGGCCGATGACAGATTGTCGTTAATGCAAATGTGTTCCTGTGGTTGCATTAACTGCCGTTCTGTTCATGCATTTTCTGCAAGGCAAAACGCTGTACTTTTCCAGATGCCGTCTTGGGAATAACTTGGACCAATTCGACGAACTTGGGGATCTTGTAGACAGCCAGATTCTGTTTGCAGTAACGTTGAATTGCTCGCATGTCGATATTTGCCCCAACGGCAGGCACAACGTAGGCTTTGATGACTTCGCCGAGTACTTCATCTTTGACTCCGACGACAGCAACCTCTTGTACGCCTTCAATTTCCTGGATGATCTCTTCGACTTCCTTGGGGCTGATTCGGTTTCCACCAGACTTGATCATTTCCGAGGAACGACCATCGATATAGATATAGCCGTCCTCATCGTAATGGGCCAGATCGCCGGTGTGAAGCCAGCCGTCGACAATGGCCTGGTTTGTTTTTTCCTCGTCCAGCCAGTAGCCCCGCATGATGTTGGGCCCTTTGGCGCAAATCTCACCGGTCTGGCCAGGAGCAACCACGTTGCCGGCCTTGTCCCTGATCTCGAGCGTGACTCCGGGAATGGCGATGCCGATGGAACCGCGTTTTTCCAACACTTTGTCGCTCGGGAGGTAAGAGAGTCTCGCTGATGCCTCGGTCTGCCCATACATGATAAACAACTTGACCTGTGGCAGTGTATCGATCAACCGGTCAGTGATGGCAGGAGGCATTGGACCGCCTGCTTGAGTGAGATATCTAAGGCACGATAAGTCATAATTCTCTAGTTTGACCCGGCCGAGAATGAGCGAGAAGGTGGAGGGCACGCCGGAAAATCCGGTGACGCCTTCATTGCTGATGCGCTCAATGACACGATGTGGATAGAGTAGATTATTCTCCAATACCAGCTTTGCGCCAACCGCAATATAGGTATGCAGAATGGAGTTGCCGTAGGAGTAGTAGAACGGCAATACATTCACAATACTGTCGGTGTGATTCAGCTTGAGGTAGGAGAGAATGGAATCAACGTTGGCGGCCAGGTTGGCATGGCTCAGAGTGACACCTTTCGGCTGTCCCGTAGTCCCGGAAGTGTAGATGATCGACGCGAGATCCGACTCCTCAAGCGCAATCTCGGGAAAGCTTTCAGCGCTTTTGACGATACCCTGCCAGATCTCATCTCCCTGATCACTGTCGTTGTGTTTGCCGACACGAATGATCTCAATGGTGTCTTTGGTCAGTTCGGATATTCGGTCCAGTTCAGGATGGCTGGCGTCGACAAAAAGCCACTTGGCGCCGGCATGCCGGGTCCAGTTGACGATGTCGCGCGCTTTGGCTTGGGTATTGAGAGCGACAGTCATACCGCCGGCAGCCCAGATGCCGTAATAAATGGCGATATAGTTTGCTGAGTTTGCAACCAGGATCGCCACCCTGTCTCCGCGCTCGAGGCCTTGTCGCAGGAGATGGGCGCTGACATTCGCCGTGAGTCGACCTAATTCTCCGTATGAAACCCGCTGGTCTTCATGAGACACGGCAACCGTGTCATGCCACTCACTGATTGTCCGCCTGAATCGTTCGACAAGATGCATGGACACTGATGTCCCGGATCAGGATGCCTTGCGATTCAGGAATGTCAGGATGTTGTTAACGGAATCGAGGTTTTCCGGAACCATCTCATCATCCTTGATCTTGATGCCGAAATCATCTTCGAGAAAGTAGATGACTTCCAGGATGCCTGTTGAATCAAGAATGCCTTTGTTTAGAAAGGAGTCATCGTTGTCGAGTGCTGACTGGTCATCCGTGAATAAATAGTTTTCAAGAATGTAATTTCTGATTTTCTCTTCAGAATTCATCTGTTGTACTACTCCAGTTAAGGACATGAATAGGACTGCAAAAAGCAGGCCTCCAAGCCGCAATTGTCAAACTTACGATATCGCCCCATGCCATGGAATATTTCGTGTGGCTGCCCATTTTAATGAAAATCTCACAATAACTCCATGAGATCATGGGAATTATCCGATATGAACAGGGTGTCGATAAGCATGGTGGAGAGGATGCCGACAAAAGCCATATTATCGGCAAAACCCAAAGCTCTTCCTCGCGCACACTTATTTACAAGCATTGATGTGGCTTTGCTGTCAAAAATTCCGACACGCCTGATCCGGTCTTCACTCAACAGGTCCGCCACATAGTCCAGCGGCTTGCCGTCGACAAAGAATGACTCGCTGTCGGGTGCCCGATATGGTTGCTTGCTGCGCTGCCGAATGCTGTCGGGTATCAGTCCCTGCATGGCTCGCTTGAGCATATACTTCTCGTTCAATCCCATGATCTTGTATCGATTCGGCATGGTGGTGGCGAACTCCATCACCCGGTGGTCCAGGAAGGGGAAGCGTGCCTCGATGGAGTTGGCCATCGCTACCCGATCACCCTGGGAACTCAGCAGATAGCCGGCAAGCAATGTTTTGGCTTCTATGTACTGATCGCGGTTCAGGGGCTGCCATCGGTCGATGCCGTCGGGCAGGATCTTCTCGATTTCGGGAAACGATACCGGGTCTGCAACGGAGGCCCTGGTCTCGGGGGTGAAGAAGTTGATCACACGCTGAGTCGTCGACCATCGCGGCAGATGCGCGAAGTAGGCTTTGTCCAACTCATCCATCCCCTGCTGGAAAAAATGCTGCGAGAAGGCACCGCTCCCGGTGGGTGAGTGTTTCAGGTAGGGGTAGAGGCGCTGGAGGATCTGCGGGCGCCAGGTTGAATCAGGTTGGCGACTCCAGAAGCGTCTGACCTTGGCCTCCTTGAAGATGTCATAACCGCCAAATACCTCATCCGCGCCTTCGCCCGTCAGCACCACTTTATAGCCGGCATCCCGCACGGCCCCCGATAACAGCATCAGGGGGGTGGGCGCCGTTCGCACCAGGGCGGTTTCCGTATGCCAGACCACCTTGGGAAACGCATTGCCGATATCGGAGCGTTTGCACAGCACGTGGGTATGGTGGGTCCCCAGGTAGTCGACCAGTTCCTTCTGATAGTGGCTCTCGTCGAATTCATCCTCTTCGAAGCCGATGGAGAAGGTGCGCAGCGGCGTGTCCGTATAGTTCTTGATCAGGGAAGTGATAACGGATGAGTCGAGTCCGCCGCTCAGATAGGCGCCTACCGGCACGTCGGCACGCAGCTGGAATTTGACCGAATCGATCATCAATTGCCTGAGTTCTTCGGCCCAGGCATCTGCAGATTTTTTCTGGTCGATCGATTCCACCGGAAACTGCCAGTCCCAGTATCGCCGTACGTCGGTCTTGCCCCCCTCGATGACCATCAGGCACCCCGGTGCCAGCATCTCCACGCCCTCGAAAAGGGTGTCCGGTGGCAGCGTCGTCCAGAATGTGAAGATCTCCTGCAGGGCGCGTAAATCGATTCCGCGCGGGATGCTGGGATGGGCGAAAAGCGATTTCACCTCCGAAGCAAAGTAGAGCCGTCCATCCTGCCGGGTATAGAAGAGTGGTCGGATGCCGGCCCGGTCACGGGCCAGAACCAGGCGTCTTTTGGCGATGTCCCACAGCGCAATGGCAAACTGGCCGTTCAGATGCTGCACGAAATCGAGGCCGTGCTGTTCGTAGAGATGCACGATGACTTCGGTGTCCGACTGGGTGTAGAAACGGTGTCCCAGCGGTTCGAGGGATTTTCGCAATTCGAGGTAGTTGAAGATCTCGCCATTGAAGACCACCTGTACCGTGCCGTCCTCGTTGTGGATGGGCTGGTCACCTCCCGCCAGATCGATGATGCTCAGGCGCGCATGGGCCAGTCCGACCTGCTGGTCATGATAGAAACCGTAACCATCGGGTCCGCGATGATGGACGGCCTCGATCATGCCCTTGAGTTCCGTCTGGCCAGGCGGCATGCCTCCATTGAGATTAACGATCCCTGTGATACCGCACATGGCGTGGTGTCTCCCGATGTTGAGTCAGAGGTGATGAGGTTCCAGGGATCTGGACGTCCGGTGCATCCGACCTCATGCGACCCGAATTCCACTGTGATCGAAATCAAGGGGCAGTTCGCGCACAGGGCGTCCGCTGGCAGCCATGAGCGCATTGGCCAGTGCCGGCGCCAGCGGGGGGACGCCGGGCTCGCCGATCCCCCCCGGGCTCTCCCGGCTGTCGATGAAGACGATCTCCATGGGTGGAGTTTCCGCCATCGTGAGTATCGGATAGTTGTGGAAGTTGCTCTGCCTGACGCTTCCACCTTCCACCTCGATCGAGGACTTCAGGGCGGCACTGAGTCCAAAAATGATCGCTCCCTCCAACTGGGCGCGCGCGATATCGGGATTGACCACGATACCGCAATCCACGACACAGGTGACCTTGGCGATCTTCAGGCGCGTGCCTTCGGGACGCAGATGAACGACTTCACTGGCATAGCTGCCAAAACCGGCATGGGCCGCTGCACCGAACAGACCCGAGTCATAGTCCCACCCCGCCTTTTCCGCAGCCACTTCAAGGGTCTTTCTGAGCCGCGGCGCCTGGGACATCATCTGCAGGCGAAGTTGCAACGGATCCTGGCCGCCGGCCCTGGCGAGTTCGTCGAAAAAGTGCTCGACGGCGAAGGCGTTATAGTGGTGCTGCACCGAGCGCCAGGGGCCGACCGGCACCGGAGTGTCGAGGTCGATGAGATCGACACGGATATGGGGAATGTCGTAGGGGAGGGCGTCTGCGCCGCCAAGTCTGGCGCCGGTTCCCTTGATGGTGTGGTGCCAGGCGAGAGGTCTGCCCCGGCTGTCCAGTGCGCCGCGCATCTCGTGCAGCGTCAGCGGATGGTAGAAGTCGTGCTGCAGGTCCTCTTCGCGGGTCCAGATCAGTTGAACCGGGCCATCGACGCGCTCGGCGATCTGAGCGACCTCGGTGACATAGTCCTGTTTGAGGCGGCGGCCGAAGCCTCCTCCCAACAGCGTGGTGTTGATTTCGATCGAAGTGTCTTCGGCATCGAACAGCTTCCTTTTCAGCTTGTTCGCGGCCTGGGTGAGCTTCGACTGCACCACCTCCTGGGCGGCGTCATAAGCCCGGGTCGGCGCCTGGGTCGGCGCCCAGATGCGCAGCTTGCCCGCTTCGAAGCTGGCGGTGCAGTTGATCGGCTCCAGCGGAACGTGAGCCTGAAACGGCAGACTGTAGCGGCTCTCCAGGGCCGCTCCGTCCAGCGCTGATTCAGGTTCTCCCACCCATACCGCAGCTGCGCTGCCTTCTTCCACTTTCAGTTTTTGCAGGTCGTCGAGGATGGACCTGTTGGAGAGCGTCTGTGTGTCGCCAGACTCCCATTCGATGTCGAGGGCCGCTCTCCCTTTGAAAGCGGTCCAGGTATCCTTCGCCACAACGACCACGCCTTGTTCGATGCTGAACACATCGAGCACACCGTTGATATCCAGTGCGCGGGAGGCATCGATGTTTTTCGCTTTGCCGCCGAATACAGGGCAGTGGGTGATGGTGGCGTACCGCATGCCGGGCAATCGGGTGTCGATGCCGAATCGGGCACTGCCATTGATCTTTTGGGGGCTGTCCAGACGCGGGACCGGGGTGCCGATGATGCGATAGTCGGACGGCCTTTTGAGCTGGACGCTGTCCGGCATCGGCAGGCTTGCGGCGACAGCAGTCAATTGGCCGTAACTCTGTTCGCGTCCGGAGCCCGGATGCACCACCTTGCCCCGCTCGGCCCTGCACTCATCGAGCGGGACCTGCCAGCCCTCTGCGGCGGCCTGAAGCAGCATCGTCCGCGCAATGGCGCCCGCCTGACGCAGGATTGTCCAGGCTTTGCTCACACTGGTGCTGCCGCCGGTCACCTGACGCCCGTAGACCGGTGCCAGGGAGGCATGTTCGACACCCACCTGGCGCCACTCCACCTCCAGCTCCTCGGCCACCATCATGGGCAACGCGGTGTAGGGGCCCTGACCCATTTCGGATTCGGCGACGATGACGGTGACGAATCCTTGCGTATCGATTCGGAGCCAGGCATTGGGCATGAACCCGTCGGGGGAGGCGCTATCAGCATCCGGCGCATCGGCAGTGCAACTCCAGTTGACGCCGAGTACCAGGCTCGCTCCGGTGATCCCGGCACCCAGCTTGAGAAATCTTCGCCGGTCCGGATTGAAAGCGTTCATGTCTGTTCCCCCTCTCCGCGACCCGAGGACGCCGCCAGCTTGATCGCCTGCCGGATCCGCGGATAGGTGCCGCAACGGCAGATCACGCCGGACATGGCCTGATCGATCGCTTCGTCACTGGGGTCGGCATCCGTCTCCAGCAGGGCGATGGCCGTCAGGATCTGTCCGGATTGACAATAGCCGCACTGGGGAACCTGCAGGGTCTCCCAGGCTCGCTGTACGGGATGGCTGTTGTCCTCGGAGACCCCCTCGATGGTGGTGATCCGACGCCCCTCCAGGCGGGAGATCGGTGTCACACAGCTGCGCACCGGCTTGCCGTCCACCAGCACGGTGCAGCTACCGCAGACACCGATGCCACAACCGTATTTGGTACCGGTCAGGGCCAGTTCATCGCGCAGCACCCACAGCAGGGGGGTGTCCGGGGCGGCCTCTATCTGATGCGCTGTCTTGTTGATGGTTAACTTCATTGGCATGTTGACTGGGGCTGACTTGGTTCGGTTCGGGCCAGTCCGGGAGGTCAGTAGTCGACCCGTTTGTCACTGGCCAGCCAGGTGAGAAAGAGCTCCTTGCTCTGTTGTCGGCAGCGCTGTTCGGTCTGTAGATCCTGTTGATTCAGAGGTTGGTGCATGGCTGAGCGGATGCGGTGGTCATCGAAACCGACCTCGGCGGCATCCTCGGCCGTAGCCCCGTAGACCAGGTGTCCGATACGCGCCCAGTATATCGCGCCCATGCACATGGGGCAGGGTTCACAGGTCGTGTAGAGCGTGGCTTGCGGGAGGTGGAACCGGCCGAGTGAGTCACAGGCCTCGCGAATGGCGAGCATCTCCGCATGGGCGGTGGGGTCCTGGCGGTGTACGACCTGATTCCAGCCCCGGCCGACCACCCGGTCCGCAACTACCACTACGGCACCGAAGGGGCCGCCGTGGCCGAGCTCGACACCCTGGCTGGCCAGATCGAGCGCCTGTTGCATGAAATGCTCGTGTCGGTTCGGCATCGCTCCTAGCTATTCCCAGCGGAAGGTTTTCGATCCGATGGTGACAAAAACGATGGAGAAGAGCGCAAGAATCACCAGCTGATGCGCCACGTCCGCTATCCCCGCCCCTTCGATCATCACTGCCCTCGCCGCATCGATCATGTGTGTCAACGGAAGTAGGAGAGAGAGATTCTGCACCAGGGGGTGCGAGCCTTCAAGCGAGAACCAGACGCCGGAGAGCAGCATCATCGGCCAGCTGAGCAGGTTCAGCAGGCCGTTGGCGGCCTCCTCACTGGTGATGCGCGCGGCGATCAGCAGTCCCACGCTGATCATGCTGAGGGCACCGAGGATCAATATCAGCAACAGCAGCCAGTAGGAGCCGGCCATGCGAAAATCGACCACCAGATTGGTTCCCATGTAGACCATGGTGGTCACCGCCACGATCATCAGCATGCGGGAGACGATCTGTGCCGAGAGAAACTCAAAGGCGCTCAAGGGGGTCGCGCGCAGGCGCTTGAGCACACCGTTTTTGCGGTAGCGTACGATCACGTAGCCGACACCGAAGAGGGCGCTGAACATGATGTTCATGCCGAGCACGCCGGGAATCAGCCAGTCGACGTAGCGGATCTCACGGCCGCTCACGGCTTCGCGCTGGAGCGGGTAGGGGACCAGGATCTGCTCCAGCAGATAGCCCTTGGGCGAGGTGCTGTTGACCCAGTAGCGCGCCCCTTGCGGGTCGAGCAGCAGATCCAGCTGATGGCGATCGACCTTGTCGATGGCACGCGCAAGATCGTCGACCGGAATGAACTCCAGGTAGCGGGTCTGGAGGAACTGCTGCAGCTTTGAGCCTTCCGGGACCTGCCCGTAGAGGGCCACTTTGTAGAGCTCCTCCTGGCCGGTGGAAAACATGAAGGCGAAACCCATGACGATCAGCACCGGCATGATGAAGTTCCAGCCCAGTGCGGTGCGGTCGCGCAGAAATTCCAGATTGCGGGCCTGCAGGGCGGCGAGAAAGCGGCGAAAGGACATGGCGAGATTTAGGATGGTCCTGAAATGGGCAATATAACGCAATCGGCGGGGAATTGCCGGATGGGTTTGCAGGCGTGTGTGACGGCACTCTGTGTGCGTCAAAGGCACGACTTCCGAGCTTTGTGGTGGGCAGGGCTCCACCCTACACCCGGGGAAGAACAGTAGGGGGGCCTCCCTCACCAATCCCTCCACGGTATCGGAATCGATGGCTGACCGGCTAACCCCGCAGGTGGTGTCCTGTCAGCTCAAGGAACAGGTCTTCCAGGGTGGGTGAGCGGACCTGCAGCTGGTGCAGGGAGATCTGCTGTTGCAGCAGATGACGGATGGTGGTGTCGATGTCCTTGGTGAGTATCTCCACCTGACCATCCTGCGGCAGCAGGGTGGCTGCAGGATCGGGTCTGTAATCCTCGGGCAGTGAGCTTTGGGGCAGGGTGATCACCGAGTTGTCGAAGTGGTCGGCGAGCAGGGTCTTGGGGTTGCCCTGGGCGATGATCTCGCCGCGGTCGATGATGATGATCTCGTCGCAGAGCTCGTAGGCCTCCTCCATGTAGTGGGTGGTTAGCACCAGGGTCTTGTTCTCCGCCTTGATCTGCTTCACCTGGCTCCAGAGATTGCGCCGCGACTGGGGATCGAGGCCGGTGGTCGGTTCGTCGAGAAACACCACTTCCGGATTGTTGATCAGAGCGATCGCCAGCAACAGCCGTTGTTTCTGTCCGCCGGAGAGCTTGCGCGTGTCGCGATCGAGAAACTCCTCCAGCACGCAGACCTCCACCAGCTCCTCGATCGGCCGCGGATTGCTGTAGAACTGCTGGAACATCTTCAGCACCTCGTCGACCCGGATGTACTCCTGCAGGGCGGTGTGCTGGAACATGATGCCGGCCTCGTCGCGAAAGCGCCGGCCCAGGGGTTCGCCCTTGTAGCGGATGGTGCCGGAGGTCGGGGTCTTGATCCCCTCGAGCATCTCCACCGTGGTGGTCTTGCCGGCGCCGTTGGGACCCAACAGGCCAAAGCAGACACCACGCGGGATCTGGAAGCTGATGTCGTTGACCGCCAGTATGCTGCCGCCGTAGCGTTTGCTCAGGTTTTCGACCTCGATCATGCTCGTGGGGCGGTCTCTGGCCGGTTCATGAGAGGAACATGACCTCGATGTTTTGCATGTCGTCGGCTACCCCTTCGATATCGATGATGTTGATCTCGGTCTCGACGCCGACCTTCTGGAAGGCAGGGACTCCGGCCCAGTCGGTCATCGGTACACTGTTGGGTTTGCCGACCAGGGTCTCCAGACGCGCCACCATCACCACGTCGGCGTAGTCGGCCTCCCCCTCGCTCTGGTAATCGAGATCGAGAAAATGTTCGGTGACCTTGACCAGGGAGGCGGGGAAGTCCCACATCTTCAGGATACGCGTGCCGACTGTGGGGCTCAGGGCCGTGATCACGCGGTCGAGCTCGGCGGGATTCTCCAGCAGTTCTTCGTAGTTCTCGGCCATCGCCAGCACCGGCAGGGCGCCGATGTTGTGAATCAGACCGGCCAGCATGGCCTGATCCTTGTCCAGATGATCGAGATTGCCGGCCAGCACCCGGCTGAGGGCGGCAATCTGCACACTCTCCTCCCATACCTGACGGAACTTCTGGTCCAGCAGGTCGTGGGTGGCCTGGAAGATCTGCTGCATGATGAGGCTGACCACCAGGCTGCGCACCAGCCGCACGCCCAGCCGGGTCACCGCCATCTGCACACTGTCGATCTGTACCCGTCCCCGGTAGAGCGGGCTGTTCGCCACCTGCAGCAGGCGGGCGGAGAGGGCGGCGTCGGTGGCGACGATGTCGGCCACCTGTTTGGCGGTGCTGTTCTCTTTCTCCACCGCATCGCGCACCTGGATCGCCACCTCGGGCAGGGTGGGCAGGGTCAGCCGGTTGCTGTCGATGGCTTGGTTCAGGGTATCGAGAAAGGCGTGTTCGTCGATCATGCGCGTATCGGGTCCTTAAACAGATGAACGGGCTACCGGTTATCAGCGTGGGGTCGTTTCGTGATTTCGGTATTTTGACTCTGTATCGCTCGCTTAAGCGGATTCTTAAATCCGCCTCCCTGCTGCTTGCCCTATTCGGCGAAGGGGTAGGGGAGTTCCTGCAGTTGCAGGCGAGGTCCCGCTTCCCCGAGACAGACCTGGTCGGCCTCCGCACTGGCGGTCTCGATCACCGCCAGCAGGTCATAGCCGTCGTTGGCCGGTCGGGCGTCCACCACCTTGCCGCTGCCCTGTCCCGAGGTGCTGCCGGGGGAGAAGAGGTCGTCCCCGGCCTTGGGCGGCGTGTCGGAGACCACGTGGGCCAGATACATGCGGCGCTTGAGCTTGCCCAGATACTGCATGCGGGCCACCACCTCCTGCCCGGTATAGCAACCCTTGGTGAAACTGACGCCATCCACCAGCTGCATATTGGTCATCTGCGGCACGAAGGCCTCGCTGGTGGCCGGGTAGATGATGGGTACGCCGGCACGGATATCCTGCAGGGCCCAGAAATCGTCCCCCATGCGTACCGCTTCCGACTCCGCCGCCTGCCAGAACGCCGTCAGCGACTCCACGGGACCCAGCAGCTCGAATCGGGGCAGGGCGCCCGGCATACGGATCAGGCTGAGGTCCTCCTGCTGGGTCACTTCGTTGGCCTCGCTCGGGATCGAAGCGAAGCGGTCTTGCAGCAGGCGCTCGGCGCAGTTGCCGGTGAGTCCCAGGCGCATCAGCTGGTCCGAGACGTCGGTCATGGTGACCTTCGACATCAGCACGTACATGCCGAGTCGCTTGAGCATCGGCGACAGGTTTTCCATGGGCGTCTGCAGATAGTAGGCCTCGCCGCGGCGAAAACAGCGGAAGTTGGCCAGCATGCGGCCCTTGGGCGAACACCAGCCGGCCAGGTTGCTGTGCGCCTCGGTGACCTGACGCATGTCGTTGGTGAGCTGACCCTGAAGAAACTTTTCCGCGTCCTCCCCCTCGACCCGGATCAGCCCGAAGTGGGTGAGGTCGTTGAGGGCGCACTCGGGTTCGCCGGCGGGCTCCGTGATGGGCCGGGACTGCAGGAAATCGGACCAGGCTGTATTCATGGCTGCAAACGGCTCCTGGGTTTGAGCGAAGACAGTGCGTATCATACCCGATCCCACAGGGGGTGAAACTCCCGCCTGTGTTCCGGAAATCGAAACCCGCGGAAACGACCGATGAGTAAAATGACCCCGGGCGCCCTGGTGCTCTACAAAATCCGCCCCGCCCGTGTGACCGAGGTGAGCGATAAGATCGGCCTGGAACTGGAGGGCGGCAAGACCAAGCGCGTGCGCGACAAGGATGTGGTGCTGCTGCATCCCGGCCCGCTCTCCAGTCTCAACCAGTTGACACCTCTGCAGGGGGATGTGAGCGAGACCTGGGAGCTGCTGGAGGGCGGAGAGACCGATATCGGTGAGTTCAGCGCGCTCATCTATGGTGACTACACCCCGGCCAGCGCCTGGGCAGCCTGGCAACTGGTGGCGGAGGGTGTCTACTTCGAGGGCGAGCCCGACGCCATCCGGGCGCGGCCGGCGGCCCAGGTCGAGGCGGATATCGCCGAACGGGAGCGGAAGGCGGCCGAGGCCAGGGCCTGGGACGACTTCATACATCGGGTCGAGGCGGGCAGCATCATCGAGGAGGATCGCAAGATCCTCGGCGAGGTGGAACAGTTGGCGCTGGAAAAACGCAGTGGCAGCCGCATCCTGCAGGCCCTGGGTGTGCAGGAGACCCCGGCCAATGCCCATCGGCTGCTGGTCAGCACCGGCTATTGGGAGGCCAATGAGAACCCTTACCCGCGCCGCGCCGATATCGATATGCGCACCCCTGATCATCCGTTACCGCCGTTGCCGGAAGAGGCGCGCCGTGATCTTACCGGTCTCACCGCCTTCGCCATCGACGACGAGGACAATCAGGATCCGGACGACGCCATCAGCCTCGACGGCGAGCGCATCTGGGTTCACGTGGCCGACGTGGCGGCGCTGGTGGCGCCCGACTCCCCGATGGACCAGGAGGCGCGCAGTCGCGGCGCCAATCTCTATCTGCCCGATCGGGTGGTGCCGATGCTGCCACCGGCCATCACCGACCTGCTCGGATTGGGACTGCAGCAGCGATCGCCGGCGCTCTCCATCGGTTTCGTGCTGAACGAGGAGGCGGTGCCGGAGCAGGTGGAGATCCAGCCCAGCTGGCTGTCGGTGCAGCGGATCAGCTATGCCGCGGCCGAGGAGCGCCTGCAGGAGCCCCTGTTCGCCGCCCTGCGGGCGCAGAGCCAGCGTTATCGCGCCCGCCGCATGGCCGCCGGCGCCGCCGCCATCGATCTTCCGGAGGTGAAACTCAAGGTGAGCGGCGGCGAGGTCGAGATCCATCCCCTGCCGCGGCTGGAGAGCCGGGAACTGGTCACCGACTTGATGCTGATGGCGGGGGAGGCGGTGGCCCGCTACTGCCAGGCCAATGGCGTCGCCATCCCCTACGCCACCCAGGCGTCGCCCGACCAGCCCGCCGCGCCCGCCGACCTGGCGGGGATGTATGCCTATCGCCGCTTTTTCAAACCGACCCAGGTCAAGACCCAGCCCGAACCCCACTCAGGGCTCGGGCTCTCGGACTACACCCGCGCCACCAGTCCGCTGCGGCGCTACTCCGATCTGCTGACCCATCAGCAGTTACGGGCCCACCTGGCCGGCAGGGAACCGCTCGACATCCACGCCGTCTCGGAACGCATCGTCCTCGCCGAGACGGGAGGCATGGCGAACCGGAAAACCGAGCGGTTGTCCAACAACCACTGGCGGTTGATCTTCCTGCGCGATCATCCCGAGTGGCAGGGCGATGCGATCATCGTGGCCAAAGAGGGAGAACGTGCCACGGTACTCATACCCGAACTGGGCATGGAGGCAAAAGTGCGCATCAAGGGACAGGCGGGACTCAACGATACCGTCAGGTTGAAACCCCGGGAGATCGACCTTCCGGATCTGACCTGTTATTTCCGGGTCCTATAGGAGAGGAGGCCTTGCATGAAACGGTTCCTTGCGATGTTCCTGGTGCTGTTGCTGGCCGGCTGCAGTCAGCAGTACATGGTCAACGACGATCTCGATTACGCCTACAACCTGCCGCCGGTGGGCAGCACGCTGGTGGTGAAAAAGCCGATCACCGTGCCGGCCGGCGAAGTGCGCGTCTTTCTACAGCGTGGCGAACTCTTCAAGAAGTCGGATTTCGACCGTTACCAACCCAGTTGCAGTCTGGAGCTGAGAAAATTGGCCGATGTGGCGCGAGTGATCGAGCCCGATAGCTTTATCGTGACCAAGGTTCAAAGACTGGTGCAGGAGGTGGTGCAGAGCACAACTGCCGCATCGGGTTTGATGAAGGTGGCCTTTGACGAGGGCGGCAAACCGATGGTGGTTCACGGTTACCATCTCTGGCTCGGTTCGGACCAGCAGCCCGATGTGATGCGCATGACCTGCCGCGGTTATTTCGACGATCTCAGCAAGGCCGACCCCCCGTCGCTCAACGATGTCGCCAAATCACTGGGCGATTACGCGGAATTGAAGCTGGCGATCTAGGCCATGATTACTTTCGGATCAGTAAGCCCTGAGGTCGGTGTCGGGCGGAAATCTCGCCCGTACCGGGACCGTGCCGATGAAAAGGGGGTAGAGCATCATGAGCCAATGGAATTGGGGCATTCGCGTTGGTGTGTTGGCGGCAGTTTCGATCCTGGCGGGTTGCGGGGGAGGCGGCGGTGGCGGAGAGGCGAGCCCGGGCCTCGGCCTGCAGGTGGATGCAGGTTCGTCCAGGACCGTATCCCTGCCCGATACTCTGATTGCCGATCCGACGGTCCTGCTCGACGGACAACCGGCCCTGGATCGGGTCACCTACACCTGGAGTCAGCTGGACGGTCCCGCGATCGCGCAAGTTTCCGATACCGCCATTGCCACGCCCGAGATCGGTTTTCCCGTCAACGGCAGCTACCAGCTGCGGCTGCAGGTGAGTGGTGGCGGACAGACCCTTGATGACCTGCTGAGTGTCACGGTCAACACCCGTGCCGCCGGTCCACCCGGACTCACCGCGCCACCGGCCAACAATATCCAGTGTGTCGCCCCCGCCGATGCGCCGGGGGGCGCTTCGATCCGCCTGCTGACGCCTTTTCCCTCCCTGCCGTCCCTCAGTCCGCTGGTCGGTCTGTACCAGGCTCCGGGCGATAACAGCGCCTGGTACGCCCTGCGCCAGAACGGCCAGGTGGAGCGGTTCGACAACGATCCCGCGGTCAGCAGCCTCAGCCGTTTCATCGACATCAGCGACCGGGTGGATTACGGCGGTGAGAAGGGTCTGCTGGGCATGGCCTTTCACCCGGACTACGCCAGCAACGGCTTCGTCTATCTCTCCTATACCGCCTCGCCGGGCGGCAGTCTGGAGTCGCGTATCTCCCGCTTCACGCTCGACACCGCCACGCAGAGCCTCGATCCCGCCTCCGAGCAGATCATCCTCAGGCTGGATCAGCCCTACAGCAACCACAACGGCGGGCAGATCGCGTTCGGCCCCGACAACCTGCTCTACATCGGTTTCGGCGACGGCGGTTCCGCGGGCGACCCGCAGGGCAACGGTCAGAATCCGGACACCCTGCTCGGCGCCATGCTGCGCATCGATGTGGGTACCGGCGCGGGGGGCTATACCATTCCGCCCGACAACCCGTTCGCCTCGGGGGGCGGCGCACCGGAGGTCTATGCCTACGGCCTGCGCAATCCCTGGCGCTGGAGCTTCGACCGGCTGAGCGGGGCGCTCTGGCTGGGTGATGTGGGGCAGAACGTCTACGAAGAGATCGATATCGTCACATCCGGCGGCAACTACGGCTGGAATCTGATGGAGGGCAGTCATTGCTACCCGGCCACCGCCAGTTGCAACACATCCGGCCTGATCCTGCCGGTGGCGGAGTACGATCATACCGAGGGCGTTGCGGTGACCGGCGGCTACGTCTATCGGGGCAGTGAGGTGCCTTCGCTCGAAGGCCGCTATCTCTACGCCGACTACGGCTCCGGTAAGATCTGGAGCCTAAGCGATGACGGGGCCGGAGGTTACAGCGTCGATGAGCTGCTCGATACCGCACTCAATATCGCGGCCTTTGCCGAGGATCAGGCCGGCGAACTCTACGTCCTGCACCTGGGCGGCACCATCCACAAGCTGGCGGAGGACACCGCCTCAGGCGGCGGTACGGTAGCCGCCACCCTCTCGGGCTGGGGCTGTTTCCAGAGCACCGATGTGGAGCGCTTCTCCGACAGCGTCATCCCCTACGACATCAATGCGCTGCTCTGGTCCGATTTCGCCGGCAAGGAGCGCTTCATGGCCATCCCCTCGGGCAGCAGCGTCTCCATCGATGCCGAGGGACGCCTGGTGTTTCCGCCCGGCAGCGTGCTGGGCAAACATTTCAGGCTCAACGGCACGCTGGTGGAGACGCGCCTGCTGATGTATCACGCCAACAGCGGCTGGCGTGGCTACAGCTATGAGTGGAACGCCGCGCTGGACGATGCCGACCTGCTCAGCGCCGCCAAGGACAAGCTGGTCGGCGGCCAGACCTGGCACTATCCCAGCCCTTCGGAGTGCCTGCTCTGCCACACCGGCGTGGCCGGCTTCTCACTGGGGCCGGAACTGGGGCAGCTCAACCGGGATTTCGCCTATCCCGGTCAGATCGCCAACCAGCTGATCACCCTGGAGGCGATCGGCGTACTGGCCGATCCGCTCAGCGATCTGCAAAAGTCGACGGTCTACTACGCCATCGACGACACGGCCTACTCGGCGGAACGCCGGGCGCGCAGCTATCTGCATGCCAACTGCGCCATGTGTCATCAACCGGGAGGACCCGGTGGCGGCAACCTGGATCTGCGCATGAGCGCCGCTCTGGACGCCACCGGGCTGTGCAACCGCGCGCCCCTGGCCGGCAACCTGGGACTGATCAATCCGGTGCTGCTGAAACCGGGTGATCCCGACAATTCGGTTCTGGTATTGCGTATGGAGAGCCTGGGCAACGTGCGCATGCCGCCGCTGGCCAGCAGCGAGATCGACAGCCAGGCGGTGGCCGTGGTGCGGGAGTGGATCGCGGGGCTGGCGGGATGCGATGCGTTGTGAACGCTGGGGCGGCAGCTCCCGTCATACTACTGGCGGGTATGACGGGGTTTGAGGGAAATGGCGCTTGATGAAGATACTAGCGCCGGGATACATGCTTCTTTACCCGTGATTCGGTGCGGCAAGCCGCACCGAAAGACAGGCTTACGTAGCTTTCATTCGGGCCTGAGGGGGTGGTTTGCTGATCTCAGGCTTCCGGTTGTTGTGCCGGTTTGCGTCGGAAGATCTTTCTGAACAGCGCACCCACCGCGATCACGATGAAGATGCCGAATTTCTTCAGCAGCAGGAGTGCCGAGGCGAACAGTCCCGCCTTGGCGGCGACCTTGCCCGCGATCAGGGCGCCGATGCCGTAGGCGGCGACCTTGTCGAGTTCCGGGTTGAAATCCTCGTATCGGGAGCCCTGATTGAATTCGGCCATGGCCAGTACGCCGTCGAGATTGCTGTCGATGACCGCCTTCTGTTGCATGCCGGCGATGAAGTTGAGCACCAATACACCTTCCCGGCCCAGTACGCGGATGTTGTAGTTGAGGGTGTGCTCAGGACTGCCGTCGAAACTCAACTCCTTGGCCCAGTGGAGCTTGTGGGTGGCCTTATCATAGAATGGCTCCGCGGCCCAGCCGACGAGTTCGATCGACTCATAGCCCTGGGCCACCCGCTGCTTGCTGGCTTCACGGGTACCCTCCTGCATGTCGGCTAGGAGTTCGTCGTAGTCGATGGCATCGGCGTCCTCGTCAGAGACGTTGCCCTCCGCCTCGTATTCGACGGTGACGGCCCAGGAACCTTCGTCGAAGGGTGTGCTCCCTGCGGGGAAGAGCATGCCCAGGGTGTCCGAACCCGATCCCGGGGGATTGCCCCAGACCTCCGTCAGTACGGTCTCCGAGTCCTTGGGGTCGAGGTAGTAGAAGGATTCGGGCACATGCAGGGTGACGATACCGTCGATCAGATCGATGTCGCCCTGACGCCGGTCCAGAGAATCCCAGATCTTTTTCAACGAGAGCAGGTACTGCATCTCCTCGGCACTCATCTCCTGCTCGGCGGTGGGCTCCGGACCTTCGGCTTGTGCCAGGGTGCCGAGGCCGATGAGGGTAAACAGCAGGGCGGTTAAGAGTGGTTTCATTTCAATCTCCTGATTCGGGAAGGGTGCCGGGTCCCGGGCAGCCGATGCTCTGCATGGAAGGCTTCGCATCGGGCGCGACAGTCCGGCGGGATGGAAAAATGAGTCTGAACAGGAGGGATCGGCGAGGGGGGGATACGGGCGAAGTGGTTGGCTGGCAAATCCATTGATTCCATGGGCTCCATGCTGAGCGGCGATCCATCAGTCTCTCTGATTCAGGCACACTTTTTAGGGGATTATGACCGCCGGTTCAACTCTTGATCGTATTTTTATGCTCCCGTTTCCCAATTGTGTCGCCGAGTGCCCATTGGCGTCAGTTGCTTTGGCAACAAGCCCGAAGGATTGCCTTGCTCTGCCCGTGCCTGCCAGGGTCAAGGGAAATCAGAAATAACGCGCCAGGCTGAACTCCACATAGTCGTCGCGCCGGAAGGCATAGAGTGGATCTTCTTCCGCTGTCCCGAACCAGAGACGCGCCTGCAGACTCGCCTTCCAGGCGTTGCCGAGGCGTCGGCTCGCCTCCAGGTTGAACAGCGCCGCGCTGCTGTCCAGATCCCGGATCACGCCGGCCAGCAGTTCGCTGCCGGCGATGTCGTTGGCGGTCAGTCGGATGCCGAGAAAGAGATCGTTCTCGAACGGCGTGGTGGCCCGGTCGCGGCGGTTGTCGTAGAGATACTCGGCCAGCAGGCCCAGGTCCATGACACTGTCCCGGATGCCGACCAGGGTGTATTCGAAGCCACCGGTGGCGGCATTGTAGCTGCCGCTGTCTATACGGCGGTGGATCGCCTCCAGCTTCCACAGCCATTCGCCCTTGGTGGCCTGCAGGTCGAGTCCGGTCTGCTGCATCAGTTCGTAGTAGGGCGCCAGTACCGGTTCACCCCGGTCGTTGAGGGTGGGGACGAACAGCGGGTCGCGGCTGGTGCCGCTGAAATGGGAGAGGCCGAAGTCCCAGTCGCCGATGTAGTGGCTCCAGCGCAGGGCGAAGTCCAAATGCCGCTGCTCCTGGTCCGATGCATAGAAAGCCAGATCGGGATCGACCCGGGGATGGGTGCGCAGACGGCCCTCCTCGCCGGGAAAGGTACGCTCGCGGAATCCCGGCAGCAGGAAGATATCAAGAATGCCCCAGTCCCGCTCCAGTGAGAGCTTGAGCATCGGCTGACCCAGTTTCTGCTCCCCGTCCGGGTTCTCCACCAGATCGGTCTGGTTGATCACGTCGACCAGGTGCAGCGCCTCGGTGACGCCCCAGAAGACCTTGCCGACGCCGACCCGGGTCTCGAAACCCTCACCGGCGTAGGTCCAGATCAGTTCACGGAGATCGGCATGGCTGCGCTCCGAATCCTGGCTGTCGAGACGGGCGAAGGGCACGAAGAGCAGGCTCTGCCGGCCGTTATCCCAGCGATGGTAGTACTCGGGCTGGGTGGCCAGGGAAAGCGTGGCGTCCGACTGGTCGTCGTCGAGGGCCGACTGCGTGAAGTAACGCCCCTGCGCCTCCAGATATCCGCTCCATTCGCCGCCGAACACTAGCCCGGGGATCGATAGCAGCAGAGCAGCCAGCATCCGCGGCGGGTAGCCGAGGCAGTCTGTCATGTATCGAAAAGGCGCAAACGTGCGCCTCATCAACTCAAAACTCAAAACTAACAACTCAAAACTCTTCCGTCTCAACGTGCCCGCTTGAGGCTGTTCTTGTTGAAATCGCCCTCGTCGAGGCCGGTGCGGAATCGGTACTGCTCCCAGGTCAGCAGGGTGCTCTTGCCGGTCTGGTGGTTCTCCATGTACATCTGGTCGGCGCGCCAGTACTTGTCCAGGTATTGCCGGTAGCCGCGAAACACCAGGGTCTTGAGCAGGGGCGTTCTTGCGATCGTAGTAGACGATCTTGAGCGGAATGAAGCGCTCCTGGTCGACCCAGACCTGCTGGCGTGTATAACCGGAGTTGGGATCGACCGGGTAGCGTTCGATGAGGAAGGCCGGCTTGCCTTCGAACTGCTCTTCGCCAATGTAGGTGTAGGTGTACTTCTCCACCTCCTGGGAGGCGATGTCCTCGTAGGCGAACTCGCTGCCCATGAACGGCCCCGACTTGTTGCGCGAGGCGATGCGCTTGACCCGTTTCAGCGCCGGCAGATAGAGCCACTGGTCGTCGTCGCCCGCCTTGTGGGAGAAGCTGAGCAGGGCGGTGCCCTTGACGTCCAGCGGTTCGTCGAAGATGACCAGGGTCTTGTCGCCGTCGTTCTCCATCTCCAGGGTCTTGTTGCGCATGTTGCGCAGACTCTCCTCACCGTGGCGATTGCGCAGCAGCATGGTCATGCTGGCCTCGAAGTCATGAAAACCGGTGTCCCTGTGCTCGATCTCGCGGGCGATCTCCAGGCCGCGCTGTTCAGGCGTCAACGCCTGGACCGCGAAAGGCAGAAACAGTGTCAACAGCAGCAGGTATCTCATGGTTTTTTTCCTCCGAAAGCGATCAGCAGCGGGGGCAGGAACAGGAAATCGGCTGCCAGCGCCAATCCCAGGGTGATGGCGGTCAACAGCCCCATGCCCGCATTGAGCTGGAAATGGGAGAAGGCGAGGATGCCGAAACCGACGATCAGCACCAGCGAGGTGACCCACAGCGCGGTGCCGACAGTGGAGAAGGCGTAGCGCACCGCGTCCTCGGAGGACATCCCCTTCTCCCGTCGGGCGCGCAGGTATTTGCTCAAAAAGTGGACCGTGTCGTCGACCACGATACCCAGGGTCATGCCGCTGACCACAGACAGGGCCAGCCCCACCTCGCCGACCAGCAGTCCCCAGATGCCGAAGGCCATGCCGATAGGCACCAGATTGGGCAGCAGGCTGATGGCGCCGATACGCAGGGAGCGGAAGGCGAAGATCAGGATGCCGGAGATCACCACCAGAGCCAGGGTGGTCCCTTTCAGCATGGCGATGATGTTACGGCTGCCGATGTGGGCGAACATGATGGTGGAGCTGACCCCCTCGATGCGCATCTGCGGCGCGTTTTGCGCCAGCCAGGCCTGGGCCCGCTCCTCCAGTTCCAGCAACTGCTGGGTGGAGACGCTCTCCAGAGTGACGCTGAAACGGGTGGCCGACTTTTTGACGTTGATCTGGTTGTTGAGGTCGAGCCCGAAGGGCAGCGAGAACTCGTAGAGCAGCAGGTACTGGGCGGCCAATTCCCGATCCTCCGGCAGCCGGTACCAGGCATCGTCATCGCCGTGCAGGTTGCGGTTGAGCCGTTTCATGATGTCGGTGAGGGTGTTGACGTGCAGCACATGCGGTTGCTGCCGGTACCATTGGGCGAAGTCGTCCACCGTGCGCAGATAGTCGGGGTCGGCGATGCCGCCGCTTTCACCGCTCTCCAGGGAATACTCGATCATGTAGATGCCGGTCAGATGCTCGGTGGCGAAATCGGTGGCCTGGCGGAAGCTGTTGCTCTCGTCGAAGTATTTCACGAACTGGTCGTCGAGCCGGTTGTTGGGGATCTGCGAAAGCAGGAACAGGATCAGCAACCCCATGCCCCAGAGCAGGCCCTTGCGTTGCCGCACCACGAACTCGGCGAAGCGCTTCATTGCCAGACTGCCCCGGGTATCGCCGCTGAGCGCCCGTACCGGCAGCAGCGTCATCAGTGCCGGCATCAGGGTCATGGAGAACACAAAGGCCAGCAGCACGCCGACCGCCGACATATTGCCGAGATCGCGGAACGGGGGGGCTTCACTGAAGTTGAGGCTGAGAAAACCGATGGCGGTGGTGATGGAAGTGAGAAAAACCGGCTGCAGGTTGATGCGCAGGCTCTCCAGCAGGGCTTCCCGCTTGGCCACCCCTTCGCGCATGCCGTGCAGAAAGTTGACCAGGATATGCACGCAGTCGGCGATGGCCAGGGTCATGATCACGATCGGCACGATGGTGGTGGGGGGCGAGAGTTTGATGCCGACCCAGCCGGTGATGCCCATGGTGGCGACGATGGTCAGGATGATTACGGCCAGGGTGGCAAGGGTGCCGGGAATCGAGCGCAGCATCACCACCAGCACCAGAATGACCATCGCGAACATGGCCGGATAGAGCGTCTGCATGTCTCCCTGCGAGGCGGCGGGGAAGGCGTCGTTCATCATCACGATGCCGGTGAGGTGGAGGCGTACGTTCGGGTGTGCCTTCTCGATGGCGTCCACCATGCCGCGTGCGGACTCGACCACCTGCGGTACCTCATCGAGGTGTTCGCCGGGCAGCTGAACGGTGACGTTGACGCCGGTGACGCTGGCGTCGGGGGAGATCAGCCGGTTCACCAGCAGGGGGTCGCTTGTGGCGATGGCCTGTTTCTCGGCCAGCTCCCGGTCGCTCAGGTTCTCCGCATCGAGCACCAGATCCTCCACCACCAGATCGTCCCCTTCGGCATAGGTGTGCTGGAAGTTGGTGATCGAGTCGACGCGCAGGGAGTAGGGGATCTGCCATGCCTGCCTGGTCAGCTCGGCTACCGCGGAGAGTGTATCGCGGGTGAAGACGCGTCCGTCCAGCGGCTCGACGACGAACAGCACATTGTCGTTCTTCGTATAGGTATTCTGCAGCTGCTCGAAGGCCTTCAGCTGGGGATTCTCCTGGCTGAAAAACATCCGGTAGTCGTTGCTGAACTCCAGGCGAGGCATACCGCTACCCATGAGGCCGGCCAGCAACAGGGTGACGAGCATGACCAGCCATCGGTGATCGAGAACGGTTTGAAAGAAGCGTTCACTCATGGGTCTTCCGTGTTTTTTGCACTGGCTGTCACTTATCCATTGCAGGTTCCGGATATGCGTGGCGTGCCTTGTCGGCAGTTGTCCAGTCAGACAGGGGGTGGACGGCTTCCCGGCACAGGGAAGGGACCTGCCGTCATCTGGAGACAGGCGGATACCCTGCCTCGCGCACGAAAGAATTGCAACTGCGATCGGGGGAATGGCGGCCACGACCCTGTCTGGCGGATGTGAATGGATGATGACCTGTCTGACAGAACTCCCTATACTGGGCCGCAATGCATCGGCCATAAGAGCCGACTGTGCCGGTCTTGCCAACAGCCATCGGCGCAGCGAATAACCAAAGGGAGCAGATCCATGTCGATGTCCGATCAGACACCCACTCAGGGCAGTGAAGAGATGGGCCCAACCGCGGAGGAGTTCCTGGCCTACTGTGACGCCGAGCGCGAACGCCGGCTCAACTCGGGAGAGCCGTTCGATCAGGAGGCCTTCGAACAGGCGGTGCAAATGGTGCTCGACAAACTGCATGTACTGGCGGACGAGGGCTGGACATGATCATCAATTCCATCAAGGCCAGCAACGTCCTCAAGTACGCCAACCTCGAGCTGCGGGATCTTCCTGAGCGGGGTCTGATCGCCATCACCGGTCCAAACGAATCTGGCAAGAGCAGTATCGGCGAGACCGTCTGTTTCGCTCTCTTCGGTCGCACCTTCTCCCTCGATTTCGACGAGCTGACCAAGATCATCCGTTGGGACGAGACCCACTGCTCGGCGGAGCTGGAGTTCACACCCAGCGACGGTCGGCGTTATCGTCTCGAGCGCTTCCTCGACGACGCCGGCAACCACAGTGCGCGGCTGGCGCTGGCGGAGGCTGCAGGGGCGGAACCGCTGGCCCGGGGTATCGAACAGGTGGCCGACAAGATCTATGAACTCATCGGATACGAATTCGAGGAGTTCATCGAGTCCTTCTACCTGGCCCAGCGGGAGATCACCACACCCCATCCCCACAGCTACGCGGTGAAGACCATGGCGGGACTGGTGACCCTGGAGTATTGCGCCGAGGCCTGCCAGGAGGACCACGACGAGACCCAGGCGGAAGTGGAGACCCGGCAGACGGATCTGGCCAAGCTGCAGAACGAGCTGGATGAGCTGGCGATCGACCCCCGCCTGCTGGCCGATCTGAAGAGCGAACAGGAGGCCGTGGCCCGTAGTATGGCGGAGGCCAATGGTTTGATCGAGCGTCTGGATGGGGCCTCGGTCGACTACCAGGACGCGTTGCCGAAACGCGAGAAGGCGCTCTCCTCACGGGGTCGCGCCGGCTTCTGGGGTTTTCTCTGTCTGCTACTGGCCGTGTTGGCGGGATCCGGCTGGTATCTGCTGGCGCAGATTCCCGAACATGATATGGCTGTGAAGCTGGCCGATTTCCTCACTTCCCGCTTTGCGTTCTGGCAGCCGGATAAGGTGCCCTGGCTGCTTTATGGCGCGGTGGTGCTGGCCTTTCTCTGCCTCTTCTTCCTGTTTCGCCGCAACCTGCTGGCGGGGCAGGCCAAGGGGCTGGAGCCGGCGGCCCAGACCCTCTCGGCCCTGCTCGACGATCTGCCGCAAGCGGGGTCCGAGCAGGATACAACACAAGAGCCGCGCGGCGAGGTGGTCGAGGCAGAGCCCGTCGAGCAGGCGTCGGTTGTGGCTGAGTCCGATGCGGAGGCGCCGCAGGCGCAGACGGAAGCCGTCGACCGGGCGGCGCGTGGACGGCTCAGCCAGCGCATCAGCGACTGGCAGGCCACCACCCAGGAGGTGCGCGACGGCATCGGTGATGAGCAGAATCTGCTGCGCCGGCAGGTGGAGGTCGACACCCGGCGCAAGAGCGAGCTGGATCAGGCTGTGGCACTGGAGCAGGCGCGTATCGACAAGGCCGAACAGCTGCGCGCGATGCAGGAGGATGTGAAGCAACGGATCGGCGAGCGTGAGCGCCATATCGAGGTCTGTTCCCTGGCCGGGCAATTGATCCAGGGCGCCACCCGCGAAGTCTCCTACCAGTTCAACCGCAAACTGCGCGGATTGGTGAGCAAGACCCTGCCGTTGTTCACCGAAAACCGCTACGAGCACCTGCAGATCGAGGACGACCTGACGGTGCGCGCCTTCTCCAGTGAGAAACGGGACTTCATGGATCTGGACGAAATCTCCAGCGGCACCCAGCGCCAGATCATGCTGGCGGTGCGCCTGGCCCTCTCCCAGGAGCTGGTCGGGCGCACCGTGAAGGGCAACCAGTTTCTGTTTCTCGACGAACCTTTCGCCTTCTTCGATGATCGGCGTACGCGCAGCGCCCTCACCGTATTGCCTACCCTCAGCGAGGAGTTGAATCAGATCTGGATCATCGGCCAGGCCTTTGCCGATGACCTGCGGTTCGATCTGCACATCCGCTGTGAACGGGGAAAGGATACGATCACGCTGCCGGCCTGAGGGTTTTTGCGCGCCAAGTCCGCCAACGAAAGCCAATCCTCGTCAAGGGTGCAATCATGCATAGGTTTTCGGCGGCGAACGTATCACTTCGATCGGTCCCGCGATGATCACTGAAACACTGCCGGTCGCGAAGGTCGTTCCTGAACTCGTCGCTGCTTTTGCGACGCACCCTTCCGCGGTACTTTGTGCGCCTCCGGGCTCGGGTAAGACGACCAGGGTCCCCCTTGAGCTGCTCCACGCCCCCTGGCTGGGTGACGCGAAGATTCTGCTGTTGGAGCCGAGGCGGTTGGCGGCGCGTGCGGCGGCCAGCCATATGGCCGCGTTGCTGGGCGAAAAGCTGGGTCAGCGTGTGGGCTACAGCATCCGTCTGGAACGCAAGGTCTCCGCCGCTACCCGTATCGAGGTGGTGACCGAAGGCATCCTGACCCGGCGTCTGCAGGAGGACACTGAACTCAAGGGTGTCGGACTGGTCATCTTCGACGAGTACCACGAACGGAATCTGCAGACCGACCTGGGACTGGCGCTGAGTCTGGATGTGCAGCAGGGGCTGCGCGAAGACCTGCGCCTGCTGGTGATGTCGGCGACACTGGACGCCGAGCGGGTCAGCGCTCTGTTGGGTGAGGCCCCGGTGATCGAGGCGCAGGGGCGCAGTTATCCGGTGTCGCTCCACTATCTGGATCAGACACCCGACCGACGGCGCATCCCGCAACAGACCGCTGCCGCAGTGCGCCAGGCCCTGCGCGAGCAGACGGGTGATCTGCTGGTGTTTCTGCCCGGTGTGCGGGAGATACGCGAGACAGCTTCCCGTCTGAGCGAGTCATTGCGGGATGAGCGATCCCCGCCGTTGATGATGCCGCTCTATGGTGAGCTGCCGAGGGCCGAGCAGGATCGCGCTCTGGTGCCTGATGCCGAAGGACGCCGCCGGATTGTCCTCACGACGTCGATCGCCGAGACCAGTCTCACCATCGAGGGGGTCTCCACGGTGGTTGACAGCGGATGGTCGAGAAGGCCCGTGTTTCTACCCGGCCTGGGGCTGACCCGGCTGGAGACACAGCCCGTGTCACAGGCGGCGGCCGCGCAACGGGCGGGGCGTGCGGGGCGGTTGGGTCCCGGTAGTTGCTACCGGCTGTGGTCTGAGTTCCGGCAGTCGCGGCTAGCGGCATTCCATTCGGCGGAGATCCTGCAGGCCGACCTGACGCCGTTGGTGCTGGAGCTGGCGCGCTGGGGCGTCAGCGATCCCACCCAGCTGCGTTGGCCGGAGCTGCCGCCAAAGCCGGCCGTCGAACAGGCACAGGCCCTGTTGCAGAGACTCGGCGCGCTCGATGCCCAGCAGTGTCTGACGTCGCTGGGCCGCGACATGGCCAGGTTGCCGCTGCATCCCAGACTGGCTCATATGCTGCTGCGCAGCGGCAAACGACAACGCCGCCAGCTGTGCGATCTGGCCGCGCTGCTGAGCGAGCGGGATATCCTCTCGCGGGAGGCCGGGAGTGTCGATGTGGAGTTGCGGCTGCGACTGTTGGAAGCATGGCGTGAGGCCGGCGGCAAGCGCTCGTCTTCGACGCTGAACATAACGGCCTGCCGCCAGCTCGACCGGGTCAGCCGGGATTGGTCCGGTCGCATCGCGAGGGTTGCCGATGCGCATGCGCAGCACGATCTCACCACGGCACAATCTCTGGCCCTGGCCTATCCGGACCGGATCGCGCAACGGACAGCGCATGCCCGCTTCCGTCTGGTCAGTGGTCGGGCGGTGCGTCTGTCGGAGGAGGATCCGCTGGCCGCCGCCGATTTTCTGGTTGCGGCGCAGTTGGACGCCGGTAAAAAAGAGGGGTGGGTACGGCTGGCTGCGGCGATCGGCTTGTCCGAGCTGCGGGAGCTGCCGGACCTGACGATCACGCATCGGGACAGGGTCTATTGGGACAGCGCCGATCAACGTGTCAGGGCCCTGCGGGTAGAGACGATAGGTGCCTTGGAGTTGTCCCGTCAGCCACTAAGGGATGCCGATCCGGAGGCGCTGCGCGGCGCCCTGCTTCAGGGTGTCGCCGAACAGGGACTCGGGGTGCTGCCCTGGAACAAGGGGCTGCGCCGTTGGCAGGCGCGAGTCGTTTGGCTACGAACGGCACTGCAGGAAAGTGATCTGCCCGACCTTTCAGACGACTGGTTATTGCGTCATCTCGACCTGTGGCTGGCCCCCTGGCTCGATGGTATGACACAGCTGGCGCAACTGCAGCGAATCGACCTGGATGCCGTTCTGCGCAGCCGACTGAGCTGGCAGCAGCAGCAACTGATCGAACAGGAGGCCCCTTCCCATCTTCAGGTGCCCAGTGGTTCCAGGATTCCCCTGCACTATGAGCCGGGTGCGGCGCCGGTGCTGGCGGTACGGCTGCAGGAACTGTTCGGCCTTGCCGAGACCCCTCGGCTCGGGCGCGGTCGCGTGCCGGTCATGCTACACCTGCTCTCGCCCGCGCAGCGTCCGATGCAGATTACAGACGATCTCGCGGGTTTCTGGCAGCGGACCTATCCCGAGGTCAAAAAGGAGTTGAAAGGTCGCTATCCAAAACACTACTGGCCCGACGATCCGCTGCGGGCGGTCGCCACGGCACGGGCCAAGCCCAGACGATGAAGTATTCGGCAGGCGAGAGGGATCGGAACTGCACGTGTGCAGTTGTCTGCATGGCATTCGTGTAAGGAACAGAAGGAATGAATTTCCTCGAGCGCTTTTTTCGCGCGGATAGGCGATGTCGCGCTGGTGCTCGGTAGCATAAATTTCAGCAACTTTCTGATGAATGTGACAAAATTAGGACTGTCGGATAACGTTGACATCTACCCGCAGTCATGGGGGATTGCGGCCCCAGGGTTACGCACCCATGTGAGTTTCAGCCACCCGGGAAGGGTTAACGAACCCGCGAAGTCTATACACAGATGATAACGAATTCTCTCTCGCTGAGCATGAAGTCCCATGATCGGGTTGTCGGCGTCAAGGAGTGACAGCTTGCTGAGGCGGGTCAACGGCAGCACGAACAGGGCATGGATTGACACAGGGAATAATGGACACTAGCAGCGCAACAAAACGACGGCTGGTAGAGATCAGCTCGTACTTTCTACGCCTGAAAGGCAGGAAAGACAGTGAGTTCGAGCAATCGTTCGTGCGTTTCGGTTTTGTCTCGCTGTTCATTGTCTATGCCTATCTTCTGCAGCTGCTTGGCCAGCTTGATGGACTTGGCCACTATCTCCTCCGGCTGGGATTCTTCTATCAGGTGATCTCCTTGGCGTTTGTCGCCGCTATCTCGATCTGGCCGACCAGCAATCGTCTACGCAGGTCGCTGACCACTGCCTGTGATGCACTCATGGTCAGTTTGGCCATGCTGTTGGGTGGGGAGGTTACCTCCTTTCTCTACATCCTCTATCTCTGGATCACCCTCGGCAATGGCTTGCGCTACGGGCGACATGATCTGTTGCTGGCCTGCGGCCTGAGTATCACCGGTTTTGCGGGCGTCATCCTGTTCAGCGATTTCTGGCGGCAGGAAGTTGTGCTGAGCCTCGGTCTGCTGGTGGGTCTGCTGATCATCCCGCTGTTTGTCTCCTCTTTGCTCAAGCGGTTGGAATTGGAAAAGCAACGTGCAGAGACCGCGAACCAGGCCAAGAGCCGGTTCCTGGCCAACATGAGCCATGAGATCCGTACACCGCTCAACGGTGTCGTGGGCATGGCTGATTTGTTGGTTGGCACGCCCCTGAACGATGAACAGAAGGACATCGTGCGCAGTATTCAGGCTTCCGCTGAGTCTTTGGTCAGCTTGATCGAGGATATCCTGGATATCTCGAAGATCGAGGCGGGTAAGGTCGAGATTCACCTGGTCGATCAGGACCTCTATATGCTGGTCTACGACACCATGGTGATGATCCGCACCCAGACCCTGAACAAGCCGATTCGGCTCGATCTCTGGATCGAACCCGAAGTGCCTCCGGTGGTGCGGATCGATCCACTGATGCTGCGTCAAGTGCTGCTCAATCTGCTCTCCAATGCGGTGAAGTTCACCGAGCAGGGTAGCGTTACGGTACGTATCTCCCGCAAGTCATCGAACTCGGATCAGGAACCCGGAGAGTCGCTCCTGTTCGAAGTCATCGACACAGGAATCGGCATCTCGGAACACCATCTGCAACGTATCTTCGAACGTTTCACTCAGCTGGACGACTCCGTGACCCGGCGCTATTCAGGCACCGGACTCGGCACCACGATCACCAAGCAACTGGTGGAACTGATGCACGGTAGGATTGGGGTTGAAAGTCATCTCGGCAGCGGCAGTCGTTTTTGGTTCGAGCTGCCTCTGGAGATGCCGTCACGGCGCCTGGACGAGGCCCGTCTGCAGGCCGCGCAGTGGATTCTGTTCACCGATGACGGCTATCAGGAATCGACCACGCTGGCGGCGCTGGAAAAGCACGATCTGATCACCAAAGTCACTCAATCGGGAGCCAGCGGGTTTCAGGAACTGCTGAATGCGGTTTCAATGAACAAAGCCTATGATGTGGCGATCGTGGATGAGCAACGGGTGAGCATCCCGGTCGACCAGTTGGCCAATGCGATACGCAGTGAACCGAAACTGCAAGACCTCGTGCTGATGCTGGTCACGCCCGAACCGTTGACGCAGGAACGCAAGCAGTTTCTGCGACAAGCCGGTTATCTTGTCATCGTCTCGTCCGAGGACAGTCCAGAGACCTTCCAACACGCCCTCTACTATGCCCTGGCGGCGAGAGGGAAATTCGATGTGGCGAGCGATGAAGCGGGTTACTCTTTGATCAGTCTGGCCAGATGCCGTTACCGCGTTCTACTGGCCGAGGACAACTACATCAATCAAAAAGTGGTACAGAAGATCCTGCAGCGTGCGGGACATCAAGTGAGTGTCGCCGATACGGGCGAGCAGACCCTGCAGGCGCTGCTGGAGCATGAGTACGATCTGGCTATCCTCGACATGCAGATGCCTGACATGGGAGGCGTCGAGGTGATCAAACGCTATCATGCCAGCGATGGGGCAAACCTGGAGATGCCGTTTATGATGCTGACGGCCAATGCCACAGTGGAAGCCCAACAGCAGTGTCACAAGCTCGGCGTCAGCGCGTTTCTCACCAAGCCGGTTCGTTCGGCCCAACTGGTCAGGATTGTCGATGAGGTGATGCAGGGTAAATATCCCTCGCAACTGGATGATCAACAGATTGAGAATCGACTTTCCGATGCGGAGCAATCCGACAAGCAGGGATTACTCATCGATGCCACGGTATTGGAGGATCTGGCAAAGCTCAGCCAAACCCCCGATTTCCTGCACCAGTTGATGACGAAGTTCTATCAGGACTCCGAGCAGTTGCTCGACTCCATGGAGAAAGCCGTAGAGACGACTTCCTTATCCGACTACCGTGAAGCGGCTCATGCCCTGGCGGGAAATGCCGCCGGTATGGGGGCCCATACCCTCAAAGCGATCTGTTCATCGGCCGCCTCGCTCGATGATGTGCAGTTTGCACAGCAGGCTGAAGCCTTGTTCGCGGAGATCTCCTCCACCTACTCGCTGACACATAAGGCGCTGACCGACTATCTTGCCTCCCGGGATGTCAGCGGGATGCAATAGCCGTCAGATTGCCTGCTCCAATACAGATACTGATTACCGCATGGCATAGCCGCCGTCCTTTGGTGGAGCGGCGCTGCGGAGCGAACAGTCGGTATCCCTCTCCGGACGTCCCGCCCGTCAAGATCGCAGTGCCACCATGAGAAGTCCGACTGAACGGCCGTTTGCCTGTCGGGTTATGGGGAAGCGTAGTCGTCTCGGATAGGGGGCGTCGAGGCCCGTAAGGCTTGGGTCAGGGCCACTAACTTGGGTTATGATGGTGGCATACGGTTGGCTTCCCCAATTCCAGTGAGCATAGCGTGCACGCCTATTCCATTGCCCTGACCATTGGCGTCTTCTCGGTGATATTCGGTTTCACCCTGATGGTGCCGATCGCGATTGCCATCGGTTATGGCGAGTTGCAGGAAGTCGTCGATTTTCTCATACCGCTCATCGGCTCTCTGGTGCTTGGCGGGTCGCTCTGGCTCATCGGCCGCCGTGAACCGGCCAATCTCGGTACCCGGGACGGTTTTCTCATCGTGGTGCTGTTCTGGGTCATTCTCAGCGTCCTGGGCGCCTGGCCGTTGATGATCAGCACCGACCTGAAGCCGTTGGATGCGCTGTTCGAAGCTGTTTCGGGTGTCACGACGACCGGGGCTACGGTCATGACCGGTCTGGACGAGCTGCCGAAATCGGTGCTGTTCTATCGGCAGCAGTTGCAATGGCTCGGAGGCATGGGGCTCATCGTGCTGGGTGTGGCGGTACTCCCCATGCTGGGAATTGGCGGTATGCAGCTCTATCGCGCGGAAGTTCCGGGCCCCACCAAGGAGGAGAAGTTGACTCCGCGGCTGGCACAGACGGCACGTGCCCTGTGGTTGCTCTATTTTGCCATGACCGTGGCCTGTGCCGCAGGCTACTGGCTGGCAGGCATGAGTCTGTTCGATGCGGTTGCTCACAGCCTCTCCACCGTCTCCACCGGCGGCTTCTCCACACATGATGCCAGCATCGGCTATTACGACAGCAAAGTGGTGGAGTTGGTCGCAGTCGTCTTCATGTTGTTGGCGGCGATCAACTTCGGTGTCCATTTCACCGCCTGGCATCACCGCAATCCACTCCACTATTGGCGTGATCCTGAGGCCAATACCTTTCTGCGCTTTGTGGTCGCCGTGGTACTCGTTGTCAGCACCGTGCTGCTGCTCGAAGGGGAGTACAGTCATCTCGGCAGGAGTGTGCAGGATGCCCTCTTCGAGGTGGTGTCCCTGGTCACCAGTACCGGTTTCGCCAAGGTGGATTTTTCCCACTGGCCGGACTTTCTGCCCATGCTCCTGATCTTCATCAGCTTCGTGGGTGGCTGTGGTGGATCGACCGCGGGAGGCATGAAGGTGATGCGGGTGATGTTGCTGATCCAGCAGGGGATGCAACAGATCCGTTCGCTGATTCATCCTCACGCTTTGATCCCCGTTCGTATCGGGAAGCGTACGGTGGACCCCCGCCTGATGCAGAGTATTTGGGGATTTTTCGGACTCTACATGGCGACGTTTGCCCTGCTGGTCCTGTTGATGATCCACGCCGGTCTCGATGAGCGTTCGGCATTCGCCGCGGTGGCGACTTGCATGAACAATCTAGGCCCGGGATTGGGTGAGGTGGCCTACACCTTCCAGAGCGTCAGTGACATGGGGAAACTGCTTTCCATTCTCGCCATGCTCCTGGGCCGGTTGGAGATATTCACCCTGCTGGTGCTGCTCTCTCCCGGATTCTGGCTTCGTTGAGCGAATTGGCAAGGTGGCGGACTCATGGAGCTCCGGAATAATTCTGGCACGGGTTTGTGGTGTGATGAAAGGTTTTGGTTCAAGACGAGAGGCACGAGTATCAGCCGGCGATTGTGAAGCCTCTCAATGCACAGCCGGATCCTTTGAGATACCACGCGCCGATCCATGAACTGATCAGAGGTTGCTTGAGCAATCCAGCCTCGCTAGTGTTACTTTCGGATCAGTAACAGGTCTTAGAGGAGTGAGTCGGATTGCGTGCAAGGTAACGCGTCAGCTACGGTCGGACTGCTGCTCCTCGCGTTCTTCGAGATAGTGTTCAAACGCCCGATTGGTACGCGCAACGAGTTCATCCAGACGCGTGAATTTGGTCGAAAGCGTGGTATTGAGTTCACGCTGGCTGATCTGCTTCAGCGTCAAACACATCTCGTAGAGGGCAAAGGCGCCGAGTTGTCCCGCATTGTCCATCAGGATGCTCGAGAGTTCGATGAAGCGCTTGGTGTCCATGCTTTCCAAGGCGTCTTCCATGCCTTCCAATATGGCCACGCTGTCGCGCTTGAAGATGGCAATGAGGTCGGGCACGAAACCACTCTCGTTGTCGAGCTGGTCCAACATCTGCAGCACCTTGACGTCGAGGAGGTCGGCGTGGAGGAAGCGCGTTTTAGGCGCTTGGCTGCCATTTTCCGCAAGCTGTCGAATCGTGGCTGGCACAGGCGGGGAGACCGCCGGTGCCGCATTGATCATCTCCAGCAGCGAGTCAGTGGGTACAGGTTTGAAAAGGCAAGCCCGAACCTGCAGTTCCCGACATAATCTCAAGGTTGCCGGTGTGGTCTGGTCGGTCATCACGATGAAACTGGCCCATTGCGTATGCGGCGTCGTGAAGCGGTGGAGTTTGATGACCTGAGTACCGCTCATGATTGGCAATTGAAGATTGATCAGGGCGACATCGAAGCGCTGGCGCTCAAGCGCATCGAGAGCCTGTTCGCCGTTCTCGACCGATTTCACGCGATGACCGGCCGCCTGCAGCAGGGAGGCGACTCTTTTGCGGTCGGCGGTATGCTGATCGGCCAGCAGGATGCGTCGTTTTGGCTGCAGTCCGCTGCGTTGCCTGAATCGGGCGAGATCGACCACCTTGGAGTTTGCGACGGATTGTTCCTCGCGACAGTTGATCACCGCGAAGAGCTGGGACTTGTCTATAGGTGTGTCCAACATGGCGGAATAACCGGCATCCAACAGCTTTTGAGCGCGGGAGTTGTCAACCCGGTCGACGATACACACCAGCTTCACCTTGTTCAGCTTTTTCTCGCGCTTGATCAGTGCCGGCAGATGGATGGGGTCCATCTCCAAGTCATGCGCATCGACGATCAGCGTCAAGCCTGCCGCAGTCTCGCAGTTCAGTATGCGATTGAGGAGTTGCTGACTGGCTTCCGCGCAACTGTTGACAGTATCGAGGTCCTGATTCCAGTCCGAGAGCTTTGCCCGGATACCTTTTGCGACATGGTCATGCCGGGTGAGCAGGATGATGCATGCTTGTCCCCGCTTGCCTCCGCGCAAGGTGTCGTTTGACGGGGCATCGCTGTCAGTGGTCTGGATGATGGCAGTGTCTTTGGGCTCCCCGTCGTCGGACAGCATCGCGTGTTGTGGGTGTTCTTGATCCAGCCAATGCCGGCGGTTTATGAAATGGCTGCGCAGGGTGGCGGCCATGGCGAGGATAGCTGCAATGTAGAAGGCGAGCGTAATGGACTGGATCAGCGGGTCCAGTGATGTCGAGGTGAGAAACAGCAGCAGCAGGCTGAACATAACAGCAGCTATGGCATAGCTGCCGATACGGAGATAGGTGTGGGGCGTTATTCGTGGCATGCCGGATATTGCTTCCCTGTCTAACCTGGCCGATTAATTGGTCTCGCTCAAGGCGTTGTGGATCGAGAGTACCTGCGACGATTCGTTTATAAAAATTTCTGCACAATCAGGGTCGAAGTGTTCGCCTCGCTCCTGTCTGATGTAGTCGAAAGCTTTCTCAACCGGCCAGCTCTTTTTGTACGGACGATTGCTGACCAGTGCATCGAAGACATCGGCTACCGCCACGATACGGGCTTCCAGCGGTATCTTGTTGCCCTGCAGGCCTTGTGGGTACCCCTGTCCATTGTACTTCTCGTGATGGCTGAGGGCTATGATCGCTCCCGTCTGCAGATACTTCGATGGGCTGTCCTTGAGAATCTCGTAGCCGACCTCGGTGTGGTGTTGCATGATTTTGAACTCGTCAGGCGTCAGTCGTCCGGGTTTGAGCAGTATGGCATCCGGGATGCCTATCTTACCGATATCATGCATGGGCGCGGCCTGCGCGATCAAATCGCAAAGTTCCCCTGATAGACCGAGATTCTCGGCGATCAGTCGAGAATAGCGGGAGATACGGTGGATGTGGTTGCCGGTATCCTCGTCCCGATACTCACCCGCCTTCGCCAACCGGATCAGTGTCTCTTCCTCCCGATCGTGCAGTTCCTGGGTAGTCTTGCGGATCTCGGCTTCCAGCAGTAGCGCACGGTCTTTGATCAACTTGCGTTGCAGACTCATGG
Source organism: Candidatus Thiodiazotropha sp. (assembly GCA_037384425.1). Classification (GTDB taxonomy): domain Bacteria; phylum Pseudomonadota; class Gammaproteobacteria; order Chromatiales; family Chromatiaceae; genus Thiodiazotropha. The sequence goes on from JARROA010000016.1 coordinate 39,211, forward strand.
TCAGCAGGTTGTTGCAGCGGGCCCGGCACTCGGTGTGGTCGATGGGTTTGGTGATGAAATCGGTGGCGCCCGATTCCAAGGCCAGGTAGCGTACCGACTGGTCTTCGATACAGGTGACTATCATCACCGGCACGTCGCTGTGTCCCGGAATCCGGCGAAACCATTTGATGAACTCCACGCCATCCATCTGCGGCATCTTGTAGTCGGTGATGACCAGGTCGACATCGTTGTGCTTGGCCCACTCCAACGCCTCGGTGGGATCGGCGAAACAGGTGGGTTTGACGTCCCTATCGATCGATCCGATCAGCTCCTGCAGGATCATCCGTGTAATCGACTGATCGTCGATGATGAGTACATTGGACATAGTGGTTGAGGGTACGATGCTCTCTGTTCCGATTGAGTAGGGCATGGTTCATGCTGCCTGGTCTGGGGTTTAGCGGCGAAGGGGAGAGAAGCTTGACCCTGAATGTCCCTCTCATCCTTCCATTATCATACGGTAACCGAATGCCGAACTCGATGCGGGAGAAACGGCAGGTCACAAGCCGTAAGTCTAACAATAGCAGCTATTTAGGTGAAAAATCCTTCGCGAAAAAGAAATAGATTCCCAGAATGTTAACTGATAAGTTTGCGCTTTGCGAATTGCCTGCCTCAGCTCAGCTGGGTTCCTGTAGTGTCTGCCGCAGGAGACGATATATAGTCTCGCTGGTGAAGGGTTTGTCGCAGATTGCGGAGACGCCCGAACGTTGAACCGCCGCCAGTCGGTTTTGATTCGACTCGCTGGTGACCATGAGTACCGGTACGCCGGGCTGGCCGCTCTGGTGGCGGATAAAATCGAGTAACTCCTGTCCATTCATCTCCGGCATGTTGTAGTCGGAGATGACCAGATCGAAAAAGTGTTGATTGATCAGGATCGCGCCCTCTGCGCCGTCATGGGCTTCGTGGATGCGCTCGATGCCGACCGCCTCCAGCAGGCGGCGCAGGTGTTTGCGTGACATGCTGCTGTCGTCGACGATCAGCACCTGCAGCATCTCCGTCTCAATGTCCTCGAGTTCGAAATGGGGTGTCTCCAGGTAGTCCAGCGTGGTTTCCAGCGCCGTCTGCAGATTGGCCGCGCTGAAGGGCTTCGGCAAAATCGCCACGGCGCCGGACTGGCGGATAGGATCGAGTATGGCCAGACGTGTTTCGCTGGAGATCAGCATGAAGGCGATCTCCAACAGCTCGTCGTCATCCCGCATCAGGAACACCAGGTCGGTACCGGTCATGTCCGGCAGGTAGAGGCTGCTGATGACCACGTCGGGCCTGCTTTTACGCATGGCAGCGATGGCTTCCCCGCCAGTGGTGGCGAGATCGATGTAACGCAGTCCCAACTCATCGAACTGTTGCTGGATGATATGCCGCTGAGTCAGCGAGGGCTCAACGAGCAGAATGGAGAGATCGCTGAGTTGCATCCGCCTGCACCTTGGGTTGGGTACTCTACTTGCGCAAGCATAGCACAGGCCCAGGTGTCGACCCTGCGGTCGTCGGGCGGCTTTTCAGGCTGTCCCGCAGCCCGTAGAATTGGGCCCCTCGACTGAGGGGAGAGAGTTTGTGAAGTTCAGCGTAGAAGCGTTTCGTGCCTGGGATCGTAAGTGCGTCACCTTGATGGGGATGTCGGGTGTGGGCAAGACCCGCCTCTCGAACATGTTGCGGGAGGCGGACTGGTTCCACTATTCCGGCGACTACCGGATCGGCACCCGCTATCTGGATGAGGCGATACTCGACAGCATCAAGGAGCAGGCCATGCAGGTGCCGCTGCTGCGCGATCTGCTGCGCTCGGACTCGATCTTCATTCGCAACAACATCACCTTCCACAACCTCACGCCGGTCTCCACCTTTCTCGGCATGCTGGGAAATCCTGAGCGCGGCGGGATCGGTTTGAGCGAATTCAAGCGGCGACAGCATCTTCACCGGCAGGCGGAGATCGCTGCCATGTATGACGTGCCCAGTTTCATGCACAAGGCCGAGCTGATCTACGGATATCAACACTTCATCAACGATGTGGGCGGCAGTCTGTGTGAACTGGATGAGCCCGGTCTGCTCGACTTCCTGGCCGAACACTCGCTGCTGCTCTATATCAAGGCGAGCCATGCCGACGAAGAGGCCCTGATCGCCCGTGCCGTCTCCTCGCCGAAGCCGCTTTACTATCGCGCGGCCTTTCTCGACGAACAGCTGGCTGTCTACATGGAGATGAAAGGGCTCGAATATGTCTCTTTGATCGACCCGAAAGATTTCTCCAGCTGGGTCTTTCCGAGGTTGTTTCGTGCACGTATTCCCCGCTATGAAGCGATAGCGGAACGCTACGGTTACACCGTCACCACCGAGGAGCTTTCCCAGGTCAGTGATGAGCGGAGCTTCCTGGAGATGCTCGAGGCGGTGGTTGCGCGCGGCAGCTGAACGACACAAACCAGCCACCTGTCCTGAAGCCCCGTGGGTTCGGGCTCCGTTGCTTTTCCCGTGAGGGGGGGTACCATTTTCAGTGTCATACAATACACTGGCTGCCGATGTCGAAGTGCCCGTGCTCCGATCCCGTTTTCCTATCCATGCCTGAGGAATAAGCCTTAATGCCACTGGTCGCCCATACCGAATTGCCCACCTTCAAGCGTCTTCGCATGGAGGGACAGACGGTGCTGACGCCCGAACGTGCCACCCATCAGCACATCCGGGAGCTGCACATCGGTCTGCTCAACATGATGCCGGACGCCGCCATCGAAGCGACCGAGCGCCAATTCTTCCGCCTGGTGGGGGAGGCCAATCCCATCTGCCAGTTCTTTGTGCATCCCTTTACCCTGGAAGAACTTCCCAGGGGAGAGAAGGCGCGAGCCCATATCGACGCCTACTACGAGGATTTCGCGCAGATCAAGCGGGACGGCCTCGACGCCCTGATCATTACCGGCGCCAATGTCAGCCATCCCAATCTCTCCGAGGAGCCGTTCTGGCAGCCGCTCACCGAGGTGGTCGACTGGGCCTACGACAACGTCACCTCGGTGCTCTGCTCCTGTCTCGCCACCCATGCCGTGGTCGAGTCCCACCACGGTCAGAAACGCACCCATATGGGAGACAAGCTCTGGGGCGTCTACAGCCATCGTGTGATGGCACAGCACCACCCGCTGGTGAACGATATCAACACCCGCTTCGACGTGCCGCACTCGCGTTTCAACCAGATCACCCGGGCACAGTTCGAGCAGGCGGGCCTGCAGGTACTGGTGGAGAGCGAGCAGGCGGGCGTCCACCTGGCGGTCAGTGCGGACGGTTTGCGGGTGGTCTATTTCCAGGGCCATCCCGAGTACGACACCATCAGTCTGCTCAAGGAGTACAAGCGGGAGGTCAATCTCTATCTGGCCGGTATGCGGGAAGACTATCCCCCCTTTCCGGAAAACTATTTCACCTTGCGCACACAGGCGATTTTCGATGAGTACCGGGAACGGGCTGAACAGGCCCGGTCTGGCAATGGCTCACTGCCGGATTTTCCCGAACATTTGATACTGGAGACCCTCGACAACACCTGGCACGACACCGCCGAGGCGGTGATTGGCAACTGGATCGGCCTGGTCTACCAGGTTACCCATCAGGACCGCGCCATCCCCTTCATGGAAGGTATAGATCCGAACGATCCGCTGGGCCTGCGAAAGTGACCATCCGCGCCGTCCTGCTCGACATGGACGGAGTGCTCTATCATGGTGATGTCCCCCTGCCTGGGGCCATAGACTTCGTCGGTCGACTGGCCGACATACCCCATCTTTTTCTCACCAACAATCCGATCCGCAGCCCGGAGGCGGTGGCGGAGAAACTCTGGCGTATGGGATTTCCGGCCGTGGAGCCGTCCCAGGTGCTCACCTCGGCACTGGCTGCCGCGGTCTGGCTGCAGCGGGAAAAGCCGGGATTCGGCTACTATGCCGTCGGCGCACCGGGACTGGCGCAGGCGTTGAGTCAATTCGGCCATGCGGACGATCAAGCCGCCGACTTCGTGGTGGTAGGGGAGGGGCCCGGTCTCGACTACGAGACGCTGAGCCGGGGCATTCACCTGATCGTCAAATGCGGAGCCCGTCTGATCGTCACCAATCCCGACCACAACGTGGACGCGGAAATCGGCGGTGAACATCGCCTGCTGCCGGGCGGTGGCGCCCTGGTGGCCCCGTTCGCCGTCGCCACCGGGGTCGAGCCGGTGGTGATCGGCAAGCCTCGCCCGCTGCTGTTCGAGATGGCGCTGGAAAGGCTCGGTTGCGCGGCTGAAGAGTGTCTGATGGTCGGCGACAGACCCGATACCGATATCGCCGGCGCGGCCGGATTGGGGCTGCGCACGGCACTGGTGCGCAGCGGACGCTTCGGGGCTGACGCTGCCTGGCCTGTCGGACTGCCGAGACCTGATTGGGACGAACTCAGCCTGGAAGGACTGGCGCAGGCACTGGCATTACCGCACTCCACCCAGGTGGAACGGACGCATGAGAGACGTGGATAAGGGAAGTGGCGGAGCGGACGGGACTCGAACCCGCGACCCCCGGCGTGACAGGCCGGTATTCTAACCAACTGAACTACCGCTCCGAAGGAGAAGCGCGGTAGTTTAAGGTTTTTCGCGTCGAGGTCAACAAAAATCAGTCATATTGTTCCAGCCATTCGAGCCAGGCCCGGAACAGCACCTCGTCGGCAGCCGCCACCGCCATGCAGGGCTGCAGGGTCGGTCTGCTTTGCTCAGGCTGGCTGACATGACCCTGGGTCAGACGCAGATGACCGCCGGCCTCACGGTGGATGAGGCTGCCTGCCGCGTAATCCCAGAGCTTGGCCCCGCCGTGCAGATAGAGTTGCAGCCGGCCGGCCGCCAGCCAGCACCAGTCCAGGGCCACACTGCCGATGCTGCGCTGGGAGCGATAGGGTGGGTGAGTGGCCAGTCGAACGGCGAGTGGCTCCGAGAGCCGTTTGAAATCCACCATGGCGACACACCCCTTCAATTCACGGATCGAGGGTTGCAAGCGCAGGCGAGAGCCGTTCAGCCAGGCCCCCTCGCCGCGTATCGCATGAAAGCACTCCTGGCGCAGGGGGTCGTAGATGATGCCGATACGCACCACACCCTGATGGATATAGGCAAGGGAGGTGGCGAAGCAGGGCATTCCGGCCACATAGTTGGAAGTGCCGTCGAGCGGATCGAGGCACCAGAAACCGGACGCCGACTCGGCCAGTATCCGGGTCTGTTGATCAGCGGACATCTCCTCCCCCAGCAGCGGGATGTCGGGATAGATCGCCTGTAAACGCCCGATGAGGCGCTGCTGGACCGCCAGGTCGGCTTCGGTAACGAGAGAACCGTCGGCCTTCTTTCGGCTCTCGATCTGCTGGAAACGGGGCAGGATCTCCTCATCGGCGGCTTCGACGACCAGGTTGCGCAGCTGGGGAATATCGATAGACAAGTGACTGCTTCCTAGGGCCTGTTGGATTTGTGTTGACAGGCCCTGATTTGGGTCTGTTTTGCGGATTCTCAACGATCTTGGTGACACGGAGTGCCATAGTGCACAATTGTCACTAGTGGATGACAGCGGAGAGCACCCATGATTTTCGAGATCGACGAAACACTACGCAAGCGGGGTAAATCGCCGCATGAACTCTCGATGATGAATCTGGTTGCCTGTCATCTGATTGCAGCACCGGCCTCCATTGTACTCGACGTCGGCTTTTTGGGCTTCTTGATTCCGCTGGCACTTTCGCTGAGTGTGATCGCCTTTATCTGGTACCGTGCCGCTATCGGCGCCAAGCGGGATCCCTGGTTCGTCGCCGCCCACTGGCGGCTCTCCGCCAATCGCACCCGTATCCTGCTGATCGGGTACACCATCAGCGCGGTGATCCTGGGCATGGCGTTGCTGGCCACCTCCGGCAGCGACAAGGCGGGTATCATGATGGTCGCCATTTCGCGGGTGGCGGTGGTCCCCACGCTGTTGACCGTGATGGTCTGTTTCGTACTGGAATCGGGCTCGATCTATCAGGCCGGGCGTGGCGAGGTGCCGAACGGAATAGTTCGCCGTATGCCACCACCAGAGGATCTGGTAGTGGTCGAGTCGCCTACAAACACAGCCCCCGAAAACGGCTGATCACGTCTTGCCATCACTCAACGCGATATGAAAGCGCTCATTTGGCACCCAGCAACTCGATAGCGTATCCGTCCGGGTCCTCCACGAAGGCGATGATGGTGGTGCCGGCATTCATCGGTCCGGCATCGCGGATGATATTGCCGCCCCGCTGACGAATCTGCTCCGTCGCCGCATAGACATCATCCACCTCGATGGCGAGATGGCCGAAACCGCTGCCCAGGTCGTAGTGGTCGGTATCCCAATTGTGGGTCAGTTCGATCACCGTATCTGTGCTCTCGTCACCGTAGCCGACAAAAGCCAGTGTGAAACGACCATCCGGATAGTCCTGCTGGCGCAGTAGTTTCATGCCGAGCACCTGGGTGTAGAAGTCGATGGAGCGTTGCAGGTCACCGACCCGGATCATGGTATGTAGCATGCGCATGGAATGTGGTCCCCCTATATAAAAAATTCCAGGATTTTGTAGATCATAGCCGACAGCAGACCCGCGGCTGGCAAGGTCAGGAACCAGGCCGAGAGGATGCGTATCAGTGCGGAACGTTCGACCAGAGCCCGACGATAGAGTTTCTGCAGGGCCCTGCGCTCTTTGGGTTCGATGCCGATCGGCCGTTGCGATCGCTCCAGATCCTCCAGCATGCGTCCCTTATCGGAGAAGGAGGCCTGTTCAAATCGCTGCATGAAGGCCTCGATGGCCTCGGGAGCATGCTCCTGCTGATGGCGGCGGACCGCTTCGCGCAATATGGCGTAGTTCGTCTTCAGGCGCTCACGCAGAAAGCCGATGCCGAAGATGGCGCCGACGGCGATATGGGTGCTGCTGACAGGCAGGCCGAACTGGCTGGCCAGCAGCACCGTGATACTCACCGAGGTAACGATGCAGAAGGCCCGGATCTGATCCAATTCGGTGATACCGGAGCCGATGGTCTCGACCAGACGCCCGCCGAAGAGCACCAGTCCCAGAGGGATGCCCAGGGCACCGATCAGCAGCAGCCAGGGGAAGAGGGTGTCCGTCGGTAGCGGATTGCTGGACGACAGCGCTTGCACCAACGCAATCAGCGGTCCGATGGCATTCGCCACATCATTGGAACCGTGGGCGAAGCTGAGCAGACCGGCCGCCAGCAGCAGCGGGATGTTGAACAGCCGGTTGAGCGCGGATTTCGTGTTCGGCAGCAGGGCGGTCCGCTGGTTGATGATGGGGCTGATGATCAGATAGATGCCGAGGCCGATCGTCAGGCCACTCAGGATCGCTGTGGTGGAATCGACTCGCCAGCTCGTCTTGAGCCCCTTCAACAGCAGATAACTGGTGAAGCTCCAGCTCATGAGGCCAACCAGCAGGGGCAGTACCCGGCTGGCCGCCAGGGTCATGTGACGCTGATAGGTGATGGTGCGCTTGATCAGATAGAGCAGCAGGGCCGCGATGATACCGCCCAGGAGTGGTGACAGGACCCAGCTGACGCTGATGGTGCCGATGGTCGCCCAATCGACCATGCCCAGGCCGCCCATGGCTGCGGCTGCGCCGATCACGCCACCGACGATGGTGTGCGTGGTGGAGACCGGGGTGCCGCTCAAGGTGGCGAGATTGAGCCAGAGGCCGCCGGCGAGCAGGGCGGACAACATCACCCGGATCACCGTCTCGCGCTCACTCAACAGTGCCGGATCGACGATGCCGCGCTCAATGGTGCTGATGACCTCGCCACCGGCGAGATAGGCGCCGGCCGCCTCGAACACCCCGGCCAGCAGCATGGCGCTGGCCAGGCCGATGACCCGGGATCCCACCAGCGGGCCGATGTTGTTGCCGGCATCATTGGCGCCGATGTTGAGTGCCATGTAACCGCCAAGGAGTGCGGCCAGCAGCAGGATGGCGTGTTCGCCGAAGCCGTCGGCGTAGTGGCGCGCGGAAAACAGGATGGCGACGAAGAACAGCAGTGTCAGCAGGTAACGTCCCGATCGGGAGAGTGCATTGTCGGCTTGTGTGCTCGGCTTCAGCAAGATCGTCAGGCCCCTGTTCGGGTCTCGTCAGCGGGTTGCGCGGTTGGCTGGCCGCACGGCTATCGGTGGGATCAGCCGGCCTGCATGTTCTGGATGAAGGCGTTGGAGCGTTCGATCGACTGGTTCATGCGTTTGATCAGGGAATCGATGTCGGCTTTCAGGCTGCCGAACTCCGCGCGCAACGCGCCGATCGCCTGGGCGTTCAGGTTGTGTTTGAGATAGAGCACGTTGTCACGCAGTGTGGTGAGGACAGGCTGCATGCTCTTCTCGGCCTGCTTCATGCTGTTCAGCATCTCCTTGTAGCGGGCCTGGGTCTGGCTCAGCTTCTTCGCGCTCGAGGCCTTGAGGCTCTGGTTCGCATACAGTTTCAGTTCCTGTTGCCACTCCTCGAACAGGGCCTCGGCGACCGATTCGACCTTCTCGATACGACTGCTGACCGCGGATGCCGCCGATTCACAGGCCTCATACTCGTTGTCCAACTCCTCGTAAGCCTGCTTGAGATCGCTCTCACCCAGACGGATGACGGAGGCGAACTGTTGCAGCGCCGACTGGAACTGCTCCTGAGCCTCGCTCTGGGCGTCCCGCGCCGATTCGACCCGGTCCACCAGGATGTCCCGTTTGTGGATACCGACCGACTCCATGGTGTCGTAGTAGACAGTTGAGCAGGCGTTCAGCAACAGCAGGAGAGGAAGAAAGGTAAAAAGGCGTAGTGGGGACATGTGAACAGTCGCACTCGATTTCTGATAGATTGATCAATTCTGCCACACAAACGTCATCCATGGCGATGCGGGGGAGCGGGGCGGGCGGCCAGGGAAGCCATGGGCCATCAATTCGGAATCAGAGGTGACATGCTATATCGTCAAAATCTTCTTCTCGGGGCCCTCTTCATCCTGCTCGCCGAGTGGTTTTTCGCCTCCATGGGCGCCGCCGTCAAACTGGTGACCGCGGATCTGCCCAGCGAGATGGCGGTTTTCATGCGCAATCTGTTCGGCCTGGGATTGATGATCCCCCTAGTCTGGCGCAGCGGCCTGAGCGGACTGAAGACCACCATATTTCCGATCCATCTGTTGCGCTCGGTTGCCGGTGTCTCCGCCATGTACTGCTTTTTCTATGCCCTTTCCCAGCTGCAGCTGGCCGACGGCATGTTGCTGAAGATGACCGCACCCCTGTTCATGCCGCTGATCGCTCTGTTCTGGCTCGGCGAGGCGCTGCGCAAGCGTATTCTCATCGCCCTCGGCATCGGCTTCTTCGGTGTGGTGCTGGTACTCAATCCGGAAGGGGAGTTCAATCGGGTCGCCCTGGTCGGTCTGCTGGGCGGGGCGCTGGCCTCGTTGGCCAAGGTGAGTCTGCGGCGTCTGGGGCGCAGCGAGCCCTCGGTGCGGGTGGTCTTCTACTTCGCCCTGCTGAGCACCCTGATTTCAACGCTGCCCATGTTCTGGTACTGGCAGACACCCAATCCGCAACAGTGGGCGCTGTTCGCCCTGGTGGGCCTGATGGGGACCCTGGGACAGCTCCTGCTAACCCGCGGGTATGCGATCGCCAGCGCGGCCACGGTCAGCCCCTTCACCTATGCCTCGGTGCTGTTCGGCGCACTCTATGGTTATCTCTTCTGGGACGAGATGATCAGCCTTCAGTTCATCGTCGGGGCATCGCTGATCGCTCTGGCGGGGGTGCTGGCCCTGCACGGGCGGCAGCCGTCGGAAAACCTCCTGGTCAGCGATGCGGCCAGACCCTGATACAATGGCCCACCGCGGCGGATCGCCGCAAGCTGTAACCAGGTCCGGTGTTGAGGGGATCGTGAGATGTCGATGAACTGGCCACAACTATTGTCGCGCAAACGGCTGGGCTCCAGCGAGCAGCCCTCGGGCAGCGCCACGCGGACCGATTTTCAGCGCGACCATGACCGCATCGTCTTCTCTTCCGCCTTCCGCCGCATGCAGGACAAGACCCAGATCTTTCCCCTCTCCAAGATCGACTATGTGCGCACGCGCTTGACCCACAGTCTCGAGTCCTCCAGCGTGGGGCGCTCGCTCGGTACCCTGGTCGGCGAGCAGATCATCGCCCGCCATGGTCTGGTCGGATTCGAGGCCTCGGATTTCGGCGACATCTGCGCCGCCGCCTGTCTCGCCCACGACATCGGCAATCCCCCCTTCGGACACTCGGGTGAGGATGCCATCCGCCACTGGGCCGCCTGCGCCGAGTACGGCAGGCAGCGGGTGGCGGTGCTGCAGCGCAGTCAGCGCGAGGACTTCCTCAATTTCGAGGGCAATGCCCAGGGCTTTCGCGTCATCACCCGCTTGCAGAACCGGGACAACCCCGGCGGACTGCAGCTGACCTGCGCTACCCTGGCGGCCTTTACCAAATACCCCCGGGAATCGTGCATCGGCAGCGGCCGCTTCGACGGGGTGAGTGCCAAGAAGCCGGGCTTCACCGCCGAGGATCAGGCCAACTTCACCGAGGTGGCCGAGACGGTCGGTCTGATCCGGCGTGATCCGGTACTGGCGGTCTGGCACCGACATCCGCTCGCCTTTCTGGTGGAGGCGGCGGACGATATCTGCTATCGCGTGATCGACATCGAGGACGGCTTCAGATTGGGTCACCTCAGTTTCCAGGAGGCGATGGAGCTGTTCAGCGGCGTGCTGCCCGACTCGGCGGGGCAGACCGCGCGCCTGAACCGGATCACGGGGCAGAAGGAGAAGATCGAGTTCCTCCGCGCCAAGGTGATCAGCCAGGCGATCAGTGAGATTCTGGCCTGCTTTCTGAATCACGAGGCGGAAATACTCGAAGGCCGCTTCGATGAGCCGCTGATGAGCCATATTCCTCATCGGCGGGAGATGGATGAGCTGATCGCCGTCGCCACCGATAAGATCTATGTCGCACCCGAGGTGATCGAGATAGAAACCGCCGGTTTCCAAGTCATCAGTGAACTGCTGGAGCGTTTCATCCCCATCATCGACGATGTGGCGCAACACGGGGCCGCGGCCAGCCCGCGCAGCAAGATGATGATCCGACTGATTCCGGAGCAGTTTCTCGGTCCCGGCCATCGGCCGGCAGAGGATGACTATACCCGGCTGTTGCGTCTGACCGATTTCGTCTCCGGCATGACCGACTCCTATGCCGTGTCACTCTACAAAAAGGTCACGGGCATCTCACTGCCTGGCGGTTGATCCGCCAATTGTCACAATTTCGATGTGTCTATTGGGGGCAGGCTTCCTCTATAGTGTTGCCATGACTGGAGGAGTGTCTTTCGAGCGCAGATGCTATGTACAGGGAACTGGTGAAGCGGTGGTTCAAGAGCTACTGGCTGGGCGGCCTGGTGGCCGTGTTGCTGGTGTTGAGTGCCTCCGAGGTGATTGTCGAACTGTTGCAACGCAACCAGGTCGAACGTCAGCGCATCGAAGTCCTGAACCAGGTCGCTGGTCTGCGCGGCCGGCTGGAATCCGAGATCAACTCCTCGCTGCATTTGACCAGAGGACTGATAGCGAATGTGGCCATCAACCCCGATGTCAACGCTGACGAGTTCGATGCCCTGGCCAGCGAACTCATCGCCGTAGGTCGTAATATCCGCAATATCGGCCTGGCCCGGAACAACGTCATCACGCATATCTTTCCCCTCGCCGGCAACGAGACCGCACTCGGGCTCAATTACGAAACCCAACTGGATCAATGGCCCGCAATCCGGGAAGCAATGGACAAGCGGGGGACCATTGTCGCCGGTCCCGTCGACCTGGTGCAGGGAGGGCGCGCCTTCATCGCGCGTACCCCGATCTATACCCGGAGTGGACTCGGTGGTCACCTCGACCAGCACAAACCGACCTATTGGGGTATGGCCTCCATCGTGATCGATATGCCCACCCTCTTCAGCTCGGCCGGGATCAAGCCGGAGCTGAACGGTTTGCTGATTGCGTTGCGCGGTAAGGACGGCAAGGGGGCGGCGGGCGGGATGATCCTTGGGGATGCCGCCGTCTTCGATGCCGACCCCGTGACCCAGTCGGTGATACTGCCGAACGGCAGCTGGCAAATCGGTGCCCGGCCCATTGGTGGCTGGAGTGGTGACGGTGGATTGATCTGGCCGCTGAGGATGGGCGGCTGGCTGATCGCCCTGGCAATCGGTTTTCTCATCGCCATGCTGATACGGGCCCGGGAGGTGAATCAGGCGCTGGCTCTGCACGATCACCTCACCACACTGCCCAATCGTCGATTGCTGGAGGATCGCTTCGATCAGGCCATTGCCCGCTGCCAGCGTACCGGAAGCGCGTTTGGTCTGCTCTATATCGATCTCGACGGATTCAAGGCGGTGAACGACCAGTATGGCCATCGGGTCGGCGACGGACTGCTGGTGGAGGTGGCCAAGCGTCTGCTTGCCGGGATACGGCAAGCGGACACCGTGGCGCGGGTTGGCGGGGACGAGTTCATCGTGCTGGTCGATGGCATTTCCGATGCCGATCTGCTGAAGCGTCTGGGGGATTCCCTGATGACCGATCTGCATGGCAATGCCTTTGTGGACGGTCAGAAAGTGGAGATTCGGGCCAGTCTGGGGTGTGCCCTGTTTCCCGACGAGGGTGAGGATCTCGACCAGCTTCTGAAGACAGCCGATCACAAGATGTACGAGCAGAAGCAGCGCGGAAAAGTCTATCGGTTGAACCCGCGCAAACGCTGAGTGGAGCCAAATCGACCGGAGTCGATATTCCGATCGTTCTGTTAAGGTATAGGCTTTGTGACCATCCCCTCCGCTCCCGCAATCCCGCCGCTGTGACCGAAACCATTGCTGCAGCTTAGTCGTCGGTCGATCGTGTATTCGGTGCGTACCTCAGATGAAATGGCCCCTTGAGGTCGCATGCGGTCGGCAGTTGTCAATTTGCCTTCAAGCTTCAAATCGATCGGTCGATAATCTATCTGAATTTCATGTATTCTGAGAATATCGAAATCGGCCGCTGTCCGATTTACGTTCAATGGCCCTGTTTCGGTCGGAGAACGGACACTGCAAAGGTCGAGAGTTCGATAACCAAATCCTTGAAGGCATGGAGAAAAACAAATATGTGGCGGATTAGGCCGAACATCCGCCTCGGGGTGAGGGTTTTCGCCTGAGTCCATAGTGGGGGGATGGCGTTCCAAAGGATCCGGAAGGCCCTTGGTATTGAACAGATACCGGGATGCAGTCTGGCCGGTGCGAATGGGGTTCGCTCTTTGGAAATGCACATGCTATCAGGGACAAGGTTCTGGCGTTCGGTTCTGCCGTTGAAGCTGATCGGGTTATTGGCCATAGATGTCACCCAGGCAGCCCCTGAGCCCGGACGGCTCTACCGTCTGCTCATCCTCGATTCCCAGTCCAACAGCCCCTATGACGAGATTCGGCATAGGTTCTTGGATGCACTCGCGGAGTACGGCTACCGCGGACACATGGCTGCCAGTATGCTGCGTGATCTGTTTGCAGGCAAGGCGGTCAGTGAAATCGAGCCACGTCGGCCCGGTCGCTTCGGCTATGCCGTGAATCTCGAACGGGCGCAGGCCTATGGTGTTGCGATACCCATCGGTATCCTGCAGCTCGCCGGGGAGAATATCCGGCGATGAGATCGCTTTGGCCCAGGTTATCCAGAAATATGCCGTTGAAACGCAAGATTCTGCTTTTCACCATCGGCGTACTGGCCCTCTCGCTGCTGATCAGTTCCGTGGCCAGTATCCAGAATTTCCGCAAGCACTACGCCGATGCCTTGATTACAGGGAGTTTCGGTGTCGCACACAGCATCGAGAGCCTCTTGAACGAGATGCTCGCCTTGGGCCTGCCTCTGGAGTCACTCTCCGGTATCGACCGCAAACTGTCCGAGGTGGTGGAGAAGAGCGGGCACATCAGCTATGCCTATGTGCTCAACAGTGCGGGCAGGATGCTGTTTCAAAGCCGGCAGACATCCGGGGAAAACCATATGGCCGACGGTTTGGATCGGCTGTTGTTGGGGGGCAACAAGCCAACCTGGGTGTCCCATCAACACGAGGATGGCGTCCATTACATCGATCTGCTTCTTCCCTTGTTAGACGAGGGTCATCGGATCGGCGCCATTCGTATGGGTTTTCCCGAGAGCGTGATCGACGACAAGGTCGTGATGGCCATTCAACAACTGCTGATCAATGGCATCCTGACCTTTTTGCTGATTGCCCTGGTGCTCAATATCTTCTTGCGCAGGGAGGTGGTGGAACCGATAAAATGTCTTTCCAGCTACGCGGAATCGATCGCCAAGGGAGTGCCTTACGAGACGATACGCATCGACCGGGGCGACGAGATCGGTCTACTCTCCGGTTCCCTGGTGCGCATGAGCGCAACGCTTAAGCAACAGATCGAAGCCCTGAGCAGCGGTGGACAGGTGCTGGAGGATAAGGTGCGGGCGCGCACCCGCCAGCTGGCTCAGACCAACACTATCCTGCAGACAAGTAACAGAAACCTGAAGCAGGCGCTGCAGCGCGAGCGCGACTTGTCCGAGGCGTTGAGACGCAGCGAAGAGCGATTCCGCATGCTGTTCGAGCAGAATAAAGCGGTGATGCTGATCATCGAACCGCAGGACGGACAGATCATCGCTGCCAACAAGGTGGCCATTGCCTACTACGGTCATCCGCTGAATCGGTTGCTGGAGATGAAAATCAGCGATATCAACACCCTCTCCAACGAAGAGATCTCCCGTGAGATGAAACGTGCGCAGCAGGAGGAGCGAAGCCATTTCTATTTTCGTCATAGGCTCGCTGGCGGAGAGATACGCGATGTGGAGGTGCATTCCGGGCCGATGAGCTGGGACAATCGATCGGTGCTCTATTCGATCGTACACGACATCACCGACAGGAAGCGGGCGGAAGAGGAACTCAAGCACATCGCTCACTATGACGCCCTGACCGGCCTGCCCAACCGGTTGCTGAAGTCGGATCGGCTGCGCCAGGCCATCGCCCGCTGTCACCGCAACGACACCAGCGTGGCGGTCTGCTACCTCGACATCGACGGATTCAAACCGATCAACGACACCTACGGTCACGATATTGGCGACCTGATACTGATTGAAACCGCGCAACGGCTGCAGGCCAGCGTGCGCGAAGGTGATACGGTGTCGCGTATCGGTGGTGACGAGTTCGTACTGATTCTTGGCGAACTCACCGGCCTGGAGCAGTGCCTGTTGATTCTCGATCGTATCCTGCACTGCATCGCTCAACCCATCGCCATCGACGATCAGGTGGTGGAGGTGCGTGCCAGTATCGGCCTGACCCTCTACCCAGAGGATGACGCGGATGCCGATATCCTGGTACGGCATGCCGACAAGGCCATGTACGTGGCCAAGGAGAATGGAAAGAACCGCTACCATCTGTTCGATCCGGTTGAAGACAGACAGGTCAGGGCTCACAGGGAGACACTCCAGCAACTCGAACAGGCGTTGCATGAAGATCAATTCATTCTGCACTATCAGCCGAAGGTGAATATGCTCACCTGCGAGGTGATCGGCGTGGAAGCGTTGATTCGCTGGAATCATCCTGAAAAAGGCGTTCTACCGCCGGGCGATTTTCTCTACTATCTCACCAATACCGGCCTCGAGATCGAACTCGGCAACTGGGTGATCCGACGTGCTCTCGAGCAGCAGATCGAACTGCGTGAAAGGGGGCTGGCACTGCCTTTCAGCGTCAATATCAGTGCCCATCATCTGCAGTATCCCGGCCTGGTCGCCGAGATCCGCGGCCTGCTCAGCGAACTGCCGCTACAAGAGGCGGGTGATCTGGAGTTCGAAATTCTGGAAACGGCCTCAATCGAGGATATGACCAACATCTTTCACACGCTGGTCAGTTGCCACGACCTTGGGGTCCGCTTCTCGCTGGATGATTTCGGCACCGGTTACTCATCGCTGGCCTACTTCCATCGCCTGCCCGTGGACAGTCTCAAAATCGATCAGACCTTCGTGCAGGATATGTTGGAAGACCCTCAGGATCTGACCATCGTCGACAGTGTGGTGAGGTTGGCAGGCGCATTCAGACACCCTGTCATTGCGGAAGGGGTCGAAAGTCTCGAACACGGCGCCGCCTTGTTGCGGCTCGGTTGTCAACTGGGCCAGGGTTACGGCATTGCCCGGCCGATGCCGCTCGAAGCGTTGTCGGATTGGAAGCGGGACTGGGACCGCAATCGGGAGTGGCATGACCTCAAACGGCGTTTCACGCGGGAGGAGGGGATCGACATCCAGGCCGCCATCGCCAGTCACCGACAGTGGGTGGAGGCTTTAATCACCATGTTGCGCCAGGATCACGCTGAGCTGAAGATCCATCTCGACAGTCGCCATTGCGCCTTCGGTCGCTGGTTCCACGGAGTGGGTTACCTGCACTATGGTCATCTGCCCATCTACGAAGAGATCAGGAAATATCACGAGTGGGTGCATGAACTGGGTCAGGAACTCTACGACTTGTCCAGTCACGGCTTCAGACAGCAGGCCCAGAGTCGGATAGGGGAAATCGAGTTGATGCGGGACCGTTTTGTCGAGCTTGTTGATCGGTTACCCACTAAGTCCCTATCCGCCGATCATCGGACGAAGATTTCGATCCACTAAACGGGTTTGATTTGCCTTGGTGAACCGATGGTGCACAATAGCGCCTCATCGAATTGGCTCTGTCTCAAGCCCACCGGATCGTCATGTACCTTATTCATTGTTACGTTCGCTTCATTTACCCCTTGGGTGGCGTTCGAAGCCAAAATTGCTGATGGACGCTCAACGACGCTTTGGTGGAATCGCCCGACTCTACGGCCAGCAGGGTTTGGAGCGTTTTCGGGCCTCTCGGGTCGCGGTCATCGGTATCGGTGGGGTCGGCTCCTGGGCGGTGGAGGCCCTGGCCCGCAGCGGCATCGGGGGCATTACGCTCTACGACCTCGACCATGTGGCCGAATCCAATGTGAACCGACAGTTGCACGCCCTGGAGGGGAACTTCGGCATGGCCAAGGTTGCAGCCATGGCGCAGCGGGTAGAGGCGATCAATCCAGAGTGCCAGGTGACGCCGGTCGAGGCCTTCATCGAAGCGGATAATCTCGCCACCCTGACCCAGGGCGCTTTCGACTATGTGGTCGACTGTATCGACAGTTTTCGCATCAAGGCGGCGCTCATCGCCGCCTGCCGCAGAAGCAGGCTGCCGGTGATCACCGTCGGCGGGGCCGGCGGACAGATCGATCCGACCCGAATCCGACTGGCCGATCTCAGCCGCAGCGAGCAGGACCCGCTGCTCTCCAGGACGCGCAAGCTGCTGCGACGGGAGTACGGATTTCCGAGCAATCCGAAACGTCGCTTCGAGGTGCCCTGCGTCTACTCCACCGAGCAGCAGCGTTATCCCGATGCGGACGGCATGGTCTGCCTCGATCGGCCGACCGCCATCGAGAGTTCACTCAACTGCGGGGGTTACGGTTCGGCCATGACGGTGACCGCCAGTTTCGGGCTGGTGGCGGTGTCGCACGTGTTGAAGCGGCTCGCGGAGGGAAATGTTCAGCCCGATTCGGGTCGCGGATAGGGGAACACCTGGGTATCCGCCAGGCGATCGTGCAGGGTGCGTCGATCGGCGCTGAACAGGCTTGCCAGGTCGATGGCTAGGAGCAGTGGTCCGAGATAGGGGATCGCGAGCAACAGCCCGGGCAGCAGATAGCGCAGCAACAGTTTTCGGGTGAGACCGGCGTGGCTGGCGTCGCGTCGCCGTATCTGCAGTTGCATCACCCATTTGCCGATGGTCTGGCTGCGGGCATGCAGGAGATAGAGATTGATGCCGGTCACGCCCACCCAGCCGGTGAAACTGTTCATGATCATGGCGCCGATATGCGCTTCGTCGCCGCTCATCACCACCCGTACAGCGGGAATCAGCACCAGTGACCAGACGGCGACGTCAATGACGAAGGCGATCAGCCGCCGCCAGCGGGCGGCCGGGACGGCGCACACCACCCACTACTCCTTGCTTGCCAGGGCCACGGTATAGGCGCGCCCCTGCTTGAGCTTGTCGTAGTTGCCGAAGACCTCGCTGAGATTGCGCTTCATGTACTGGCGCAGGCCGTTGATGGTGACTATGTAGAGGCGGCCGCCCGGTTTCAGGCGCTGCCAGGCATCGTGCAGGATCAGGCTCAGCATCTCTTTGCCGACCTTGGCCGGGATGTTGGAGGCGATGACATCGAAACGCAGTTCGGGATCGATGTGATCGAAGGCGTTGCTGAGGATTGCCCGTGCATTGCCGAGTCGGTTGCGCCGTGCGTTGGCGTTGGCGTATTCGACCGCCATGAAGTCCTTGTCCACCATCAGGGTCTGTCCCTGCGGGGCACGACGGGCCATGAAGAGCCCGATGGGGCCGTAGCCGCAACCCAGGTCGAGGCAGTCGTCGGCGGGGGCGATCTGCAGACGCTCCACCAGCAGCCGGGTGCCTTCGTCGATTTCGCGCGGGGAGAAGATACCCCAAGTCGAGTGCAGCTCCAGATGCTCGCCGGCCAGGTCGGCATCGATCACGATATCGCGCCGCAGCTTGTCGAGTGTCTCTTGATTCAGCATGGGGGCGGAGTGTCGCCCGCGACCGGCGTGAAGTCAATCTCAGCGCCTTGGCCGATAAGGCTGGGGGTGATTGCTTTGCGGGTGACTATGAGCGCACCAGCTGTAGCGTCTCCAGCATGGTGTCGGCCGAGCGGTAATCGATCGCCACCGGCCAGCGGCTGTTGTCATCCTCGTACACCAGGGAGGGAAAACTGTGCACTCCCATCGCATGGACCCCGGCGATTTCCTGTTCGAGCCGCTGCCGGGTGTCCGGGGCGTGCAAGCGGTCGGCAAAGGTCTTGGCATCGAGACCGATCTCTGCGGCCAGGGCAATCAGGGTCTCGTCGTCAGAGGGATTGCGCGCCTGCAGATAGTAGGCCTGCTGGATGGCGAGGATCATGCGGTCTTCACTCTCGGCCGACAACGCACGGGCGGCGATGACGGCGCGACAGGCCGGATAGGTGGCGCGTCGCGGCGTGTTGCGGTTCCAGAAATCGAAATTGAAGCGGGTCTGAGGGATGCGCTCCTGGATGTGCCGCCAGGTCGCCTGCAACTGCAGGCGCATCTCCTCGGGCATGGGTTGATCGGTGTCCGGCGCCAGCCCACCGAGCAGGCGGCTGAAGCCGATCCCGTCGGGCAGTCGTCGCAGCAGTTCCTCCAGCGCCGGTCGGAAGCCCCAGCACCAGCTGCACATCGGGTCGTGGATGTAGTAGAGGTGAGGCATGGTGAGCCTAGGGATTGGATCGGGACTGAGCACCGACCTGGCCGGCACTGAACAGGTTTCTGTCTGTCATTTTGATTTTGAACCACCGTCCTTTCATTGGTTCAAAGTATAGAGGGAGGGCGTCGATTGTGGCCGGTTCCGATTGGGTGATGACAAGACGCAGGCTGCTGCAGAGTGTGGCGGCACTGAGCGTGGGCGCCGCCCTGCCCGCGGCGGCGCTCGCGCGGCGGGTGCCGAAGCGGGCGATCCCCTCCAGCGGGGAACGCATCCCCATTCTCGGCATGGGTACCTGGCTGACCTTCGACGTGGCGGCCTATCCCAACCTGATCGCCCAGCGGGCGCAGGTACTGAAGGCTTTTTTCGAAAAGGGCGGCGGCATGATCGACTCGTCGCCGATGTACGGCTCCTCGGAGCAGGCTGTTGGGGCCTGTCTGCGTCTGCTCGACGACCATGGCGATCTGTTCACCGCGACCAAGGTCTGGACGCCCACCCGCTGGCTGGGCATCCAGCAGATGGAGACCTCGATGGAACTCTGGGGAGTGAAGCGATTCGATCTGATGCAGATTCACAACATGCTCGACTGGCAGACCCACATCGAGACCCTGAAGGCGTGGAAGGGGGAGGGGAGGCTGCGCTATATCGGCATCACCACCTCGCATGGGCGCCGGCATGAGGAGCTGATCGAGGCGCTGAAGCGGGAGCCTTTCGACGTTGTCCAGTTCACCTACAACCTGCTCGACCGGGAGGCCGAAGCGCGCCTGCTTCCCCTGGCAGCCGAGCGAGGGATCGCGGTCATCGTCAATCGACCGTTTCAACGCGGGGGTCTGTTCGAGCGGCTGGCGGGCAAGCCCTTGCCGGCATGGGCCGGGGAGATCGGCTGCTCGAGTTGGGCGCAGTACTTTCTCAAGTTCATTCTCTCCCACCCCGCAGTCACCTGTGCGATCCCGGCGACCACCCGGGTGGACCATATGCTAGAAAATCTGCAGGCCGCCTCGGGCGAGCTGCCCGATCAGACAATGCGACGGCACATGGTAGACTACGTCGAAAAGCGGGTGACCTGAGGATTCGGCAATAGGGTTTTATAAATTTGTCCTGTTCCCCCATGCATAACTCCACCTCGACCGAAACGCCCGATTGTTTGGAGAGAAACCTTTGTTGAAATCCGCACTACTTGGAAAAGTCGCATTTTGGCTCATCGTCATCGGCGTCTTTTCGCTGATTACACCGCAGCCGGCCTGGCCGGAGTGGCTGGGACGCATGGTGTTGTCCACGGGTATCGCCCTGGGCATCACGACCTTGGGTGTCGCGTTCTGGAACCGAAAACGACGCCAGGATCGAAAGTGATTCGATGTCAGCGGATCAGCTTGCCTGAGAGCAGGCGGCGTATCAGCCTGAGTTTGTCCTCCGCCTGCATGAAGTGGCGGAAGGACTTCAGTGCAAAGTAATCAGGATTGAGGCTGTAATAGGTTTCAGTAATCTCTTCCGCCTTTTCAAAGGCCGGCACATCGATCTGTTTCAACACCGCTTGCTGCAACACGTGTGGCATGCCGGCAATCTGAAAGACATAGGCCAGGTATTCGTGCGCCGCCAGGCTGGGTTCGGCGACCAGGAAATTCCACTCGGCCACGGCATGCGCCACTTCATGTGCGATGATGCTTCGATGCAGGGCGTGACTCATCTCCAGGCCGAACGGTTTCCGTGCGCGGTCGACCTGCAAACAGGCTTTCCAGGACATGACCGCAATCCTGCCTTCAAAGGGATCGAAATGGCCGAAATGCCGATTGACCTGCCGTGCATCGACCGAATCGCGGATCTCGATTTCGAGTCGTGGCGGTGGTTCGAACCCGTAATTCTGCATCAACTCAATGGTCGCTATCGCTGCCACGCACACTTCTTGACGGTCCTCATGCGCGGCGGGTATGACAAGTATTTCAGCGTCAGTGCAGGTTGACGCCTCCATGCCTGAAGAGAAGGCCCCGCTCAGGTTCAAGAGCAGGAAAAGCGGAAACAGGAAGGCAGGCCGCATGGTGGCTGATACGCGTGGACATTGTCTAACTTAAGTATAGGCAATCGAGCCTGTACACGACGCCGGCTCAATCCGGGGCCGGGATGCGTGGTGACAACATCTATCGTTGTCACCCGCCATTGCGGTCTGTGTCTATGGCAGCCGGGACTTCAGCTTGCCTCTGAGTTGATTCTCGCCTCCACTTGATTCAGATGCCCGATAATGGCCTGGGAGAGCGGGGCGATCTTCTCGTAGTGCGCTTCAGCCTCCTGGTGTTTGCCGGCCTCTTTCAGGCTGATGATCTGATGGATCAATTGATGCATCTCGGCATGTGGCGTCTCGACCTCTCGCATACCGGGTATGTGGCCATAGTGGGTCAGCCCCTCGCCGTAATACCATTTACCCAACACGCACTCATGGTGAGACACGGCCTCGTTCCTGGTCAGGTATTTTTCCCCATCGAGAAAGTCCCGCAATCTCGCCTTCCAGGCCAGGTGGGCCGATTTCGCGGCACTGAAATCGAGTCCGCTGTCGCCGGAGAACTTGAACTGCTGGATGACCCCTTGCAGGTTGGCGGCGTGGCCGCCGAGGTCACTCACGGTCTCTGAGGTCTGCCTGGCCCGTTGCGCCGTCTGTTTGCTGCGGTCATTGATATTGAAGATGTTCTGCTTGATCTCTTCGGCCACGGCGCGTTGCTCCTCCGCGGCGGTGGCAATCTGCGAATTCATGCGGTTAATGGTGGCCACCGCCTGACCGATCTGGTCGAGGGCGTCGAGTGTCTGGCCGGACTGAGCCACGTTGTGATCGACTTTCTCCCGCCCCGAGGCCATCACGGAGACCGCCCTTTGGGTGCCGCTCTGCAGGGATTGAATCATCGACTCGATCTCTCCCGTCGATTCGTGGGTGCGGGTGGCCAGGCTGCGAACCTCATCCGCCACCACGGCGAAGCCGCGTCCCTGCTCGCCGGCGCGGGCGGCCTCGATGGCGGCGTTCAGGGCCAGCAGGTTGGTCTGTTCGGCGATGCTCTTGATGACGTCGATCACCGAACCGATGCGTTCACTCTCATGCTCCACCTCCTGGATCGTCTGCTCCGCATGTTCCACTTCCCGCGCCAGTTCGTTGATGGCGTCGGCGCTCTCCTGCACCAGACTGCGGCCGTTTTGGGTTTCGCGGTTTGCCGCCTCGGCGGCCTCTTCCGCAATGGCGGCGTTCTTGGCGACATCGGTAATGCTGGTCGTCATCTGATTCATCGCCGTGGCAACCTGCTCGGTCTCCTGTTCCTGTTCCAGTATGCGTTGGATGATCTGTTGGGTGGTGTCCGAAGTCTGGGCCACCGCCGCGATCACCGATTCGGTGGAGTGAGCGGTACGTTGGATCAGTTGACGGATCTTGGCGACGAATTGATTGAAAGAACCGGCCAGACTGCTCAGTTCGTTTTGGCCGTTGTCGTCGAGAGAGATCATCAGGTTGCCTTCACCGTTGGCGATATCCCGCATGGTGTCGGCTGTGAGCAGAATGGGGTTGCAGATGGCGCGCGAGATCAGCCAGCTGATCAGCAGACCGGCCACCAGACCGAAGACCAGCAAGCCGATCACCAGCCGGTCGGTGGCTTCGGTGCCCTCTATCAACGCGCTACTGGTTTGTTCTATCGCCGATCCCTGCAGGTCGACCAGGCTGGCCAGATCGGTGTTCAGCGCTTTCAACAACGGTCCGAGCTCGCTGCGCACCAGCCAGGAATCGCTTCGCCAGCGTTCGCTGCCGTGAATCTCCAGCAGCTTCTGATAGCGCTGTTTGAATAACTGCATGCTTTCGGTGAACTGCGCCAGCGAATCGGCCTGATCCAACGTCAGCAGATCATCCTGTTCTTCCAGTTGTTGCAGCAGCTGTTCGGTGCGCTCGATGTAGAGCGTCATATCCTTGATGTTGGCGTCACTGCGGAAAGCCAGGTAACCGCGGATACCGTTCATGATGTTGCTCCAGGCATAGCGCAGTTCCGCCAGGTTGGCGAGCAGCTGCCGGCGCTCATCATCAGCCTCCTCTTCCATTTCGGACATGATCATCTGCGTGCTGAGCTGCAAGTGGACGCGGCTTAGCGGATTGATCTGCTCATTGGCATAGGCGATACCGGGAAAGTTGCTTTCGTAGGAGCTGGCCTTACTCAACAGCGTTTGGCCTGTGGTTTCGAAAGCCTGTAGTTTTTGCTGCAGACCTTCCATCAATTGGATCGAGCGGGAGTCCCGCATCACCGCCGGCATCTGTTGCAGTTGCGTCAGCGCCACTTTGGCCAGATCGAGCTGTCGGGTGTAAGCATCCCGGTGCTGCGTTTCCTTGGTCAATAGATAGAATCCCAGGGAGCCGGCGGCCTGCTCGAGACTGCTGGCCAGGTCTTTCGCCAGTATCAGGGTGGGCTGTCTATCCTTCACCACGCCGTTGACATCGCTGCCGACGCCGTCGAGGCTGATCAGCGTCACTGCGGAACTGAGTGAGAGAATGGCGAGAATCAGGCCGAAACCGACCCAGAGTTTCATGCGTATTGTCAATCGGTTGAGTAGTCTTTGCATGGTCGCTCCCCGGTATCAAATGTGCCTGTGTCCAGCGGCGTCTGCACGGCCTTTCGATGCCTTGACCTGTGCCCGAACTTCCACTGCGGGCCGGATGCAGACTCTGATTATCGTTGTGAAGGGAATTAGAAGACTACGAGAAGAAATCCCTTTCACATCTTTATACGCTTGCGAAGGGGTATCGGACAGTGTCGACAATTCTTTAGCCGGCTACAACGGAATTGTGTAAGGCGCATCCACTCAAGGAAGCGATGGAGGGAGAGGGCTCCGTGCCTTCTTTTTCGCATCGAACGGCGGTCGACCGGTATCAACGGTGCGACGTGCTGCCGCTCAGGATTCTCGGCCAACGGTCATGCACCGCGTCTTCGAGTTCCGGTGTGATGGTCACCACGTAGACGCGGCGTTCATGCTCCCAGTGGGCCACCAGCCCCTGGATCCATTTGCCTGGGGTGACGTCGAACCAGTGGCTGACCTCCTCGATGTCCTTCTCCATGAACTGACTGACGGCGAGCTTGACCGGGATCGGTCGCCAGCGATCCCAGCGTCCGCCGTAGATCGAATCGAGCCTGGCCCAGCCGCCCAGGGGGAGCCTGCCCGCCTGATTCTGACGCCGGCCCCAAGGCAGCAGTTCGATGCCGCCCTGTTTGGTCTTCACCGGCAGGGTGGCCTTGGGGTTCGGAAAGTAGGTCCGCACCTCCTGGCCGTCGATGATGTAGTAGACGCCGCCGCACATGACTCAACCTGTGGTGCTTCGCCTGCAGAGAGGGGAAAGGGGGGGTTGAATTATGAGTTTTGAGTTTTGAGTTTCGATATTCGCTGCGCTCACGCTTTTCAAAAGTGGACGTGCGCGTAGCGCACTCATGAACTCAAAACTAAAAACTAAAAACTCAAAACTACCGGTCATGAGCGGGATGCGATCCGGTCGCGGCATGGGCTTGCAGAATGGTCTCCCTGTGCCCGAACGGCTTCCACGCCGGCGCGATGACGTTGGGCATGCGCGAGCGCGCCAGCAGACGCATCGGGGCGACGGCGAATTCGCCGTAGCGTCGGTTGACATTGTCCATGGCCTGGTTGAGACGGTCGCGCCGCTGGTGGTCCGGTTCCAAAAAGTCGACCTGATAGTCGGCGTAGCGGGGGTCGAGGGCGGTCACCTGCACCTGGTGGCAGCCCTGGCCGGCCCAGTGGTGGTCGAGGAAGTCGTGGCACAGGGCGAGGATATCGGGGGCGTGGTCGGTGGGCGGGTCGCAGCGGTATTTGCGGCCGAGGTAGCCCGCGTCGATGCGCACCCCGATGAAGAAGTGGCTGGCGCGGAAGTGGTGCTGGCGCAGGCGCGCCGCCAGCTTGACCACCATGTGCAGCAGGAAGACCTCGATCACCGCCCGGCTCTTGGTGTCCGGGGGCATCACCTTGCCGTGGCCGATCGACTTGGGGGCCTCCACGCCGATGTGTACCGGGTCGGGGTCGAGTCCCTGGGTCATGAGCCAGATGCGCCGGCCCGGATTGCCGAAGCGGCGGCCGATCTCGCCGATGGGCAGGCGGCGCATGTCGCCGCAGGTGTGCACCCCCCGTTCCGCCAGGTAGCGGCCGATGCCGTTGGCGACACCGCACAGCTCGGTGACCGGGATCTTCTCCAGGGTCTCGCGGGCCCGGCCCGGCGGGATCAGGGTCAGGCCGTCGGGCTTGTGCAGCTTGGCGGCGTATTTGGCGGTGGTCTTGTCGCCTCCGGCCCCCACCGAGCAGAGCACGCCGCCGGAGGCCTCCAGCACTGTCTGCTTGACCAGCCGGGCGATGCGTTGCGGGGTGCCGAGCAGCCGCTGGCAGCGGGTGATGTCGAGGAAAGCCTCGTCCACCGAGAAGACCTCCAGGTCGGGGGTGATGGTCTCGAGGGCCTGCATGATGCGTGAAGAGACTTCGGCGTAGCGCTCCGGGTGGGCCGGCACCTGCAGAAAGCCGGGACAGCGCCGCTGCGCCTCTTTCAGACGCATGCCGGTGCGCACCCCGTAGGCCCGCGCCTCGTAGGAGCTGGTGATGATGCAGGTTCCCTGCGCGCCGTTGGTGATGCCGATGGGGCGCCCCTGCAGCTCCGGGTGGTCCAGTTGCTCCACGCTGCAGAAGAAGGCGTTCATGTCCACCAGGATGATGGCTCGGGACCAGTGGGTTTCGGGGGTGGTGTCGTCGTAATTCATGTCGGTTGAAAGCTTTGAGTTTTTAGTGATGAGTTTTGAGTGGATGAGTGCGCTTTGCGCAGGCTGTTTGCGTCCCCCCTCTCCCTGGCCCTCTCCCGCGAGGGGAGAGGGGACGCACAGATCGGGAACGGATGTAGCCGGACCGCTTGTTTCTACAACCGGACTGGAAGCTTCCACCGCACTCGAAGCGAGCTTCCCCTCTCCCCTCGCGGGAGAGGGCCAGGGAGAGGGGGATCAAAAAAACTGTGAGCGCAGCGAACATTCCAACTCAAAACTAAAAACTCATCACTCAAAACTCCCTATTCATCGATATCGTCTCATCTGGCACACCAGCACCCCCTGGATGCGCACCCGTTTCGCCGCATAGGTGAGAGGAGGCATCTCCGGGTTCTCGGCGATCAGCTTGATGCGGCCGCTCTTGAGGCGCTTGAGACGCTTGAGGGTGGCCTCCTCGTCGTCGATCAGGGCCACCACGATGGCGCCGTCGTCGGCGGTGTCGCAGCGCTCGATTACCACCAGGTCGCCATCGAGGATGCCGGCGCCGATCATGGAGTCCCCCTTCACCTGCAGGGCGTAGCGGTTGGGGCCGAGCAGGTCGCTGAGGTCGAGGCGGTCCTGGCCGGCGATGGCCTCGATCGGCTGACCCGCGGCGATGCGCCCCAGCAGCGGCAGGCTCGATTTGTCGGACTCGTCTTCGTCGACCAGTTCGATACCGCGTTTTCGCCCCGGGATCAGGCGGATGCGCCCGGCGTCGGCCAGCGCCTGCACATGGCGGTGGGCGGTGCCCTTGGAGGTGATGCCGATGCCCTCGGCGATCTCGATCAGCGAGGGGGCGTAGCCCCGTCGTTTCAGGTAGCGGCGGATGAAGGCGAGGGTCCGGTCCTGGGTGGGGGTCAGCATGAAGGTTCTCCGAATGTTCTGTCAGACTGCCTTAGAGTATAGAACATATGGAGAACTGTAAATGGGGCGGTTCCCGCTGTCTCCTGAAGGAGCAAGGGATGGCGTGGGGCCGGCAATGGAATATGGGGCGGTCAATGGTGTTCTATTCAATGTATTGGGAGTATCTGACTGGTTCGGTATTTGTCATAGCGTGTCCATGGGGACCGATGGCTGCGAGCTCCGGGGCTGTGGTTCGCCCCGGTAGGTGCTGCGGACCGAACGGAGGAGAGGTGACGGGGAATTCGCTGCGCGGCAAGATGGCCGTTATTGTGTGATGAGCGCTTTTGTAATTGATCGAGAAACTCTCTATATTCACATGATAATTAAAAGATATTTTGAGGGACATCATGCCAAATCGGGTTCTGCAGCGACTCGCGTTGATTCTTGCCATCGTCATGCTCACCAGTTGGGGAGTGATTTTGATCGTCGATCCCTATCTGGTGGCCGGTTATTTCACCGCGGAACCGGTGAACCAGGCGTTTGCCGGGATGATGGGGGCCGCACTGCTGGGGTTGGCGATCATCTCCCTGGCCGGTGTCACGAAATGGGTCCCGACACCCCGCGCGCTGGGTATCGCGATGGCGATCCTGGTGGTGGTGACCGCCTATCTGATGCTGGGGGCCGGTGTCATGCTGGTGACCATGCCGACCACGATCAGTCTGGTGACGGCGGCGGCTATCGCCTTTTTTCTCCTGATTTGAGAACTGGTTGTGATCGTTTTGCGATTATATTCCGTTCAGTCTTAATCGTTATTGGTCTATAATTCCCAATAATTGCCCAGCGCTCCCTGTCTCTGCGTGACCGGGTTTTGGAAGGGCGCTAATTCCAGAGGGAACGCTCGATTGTGGTGCCGTATCGTGGTGGCGCTAGAGATGCCATCGCTCGCGATATCGGCTTGATTACCGGAGAGAAGCGTATGTCGGGGGCTATGGATCTACTGCTCGTCGAAGATGACGAGATGTTGGGTGATGGCATCCAAAGCGTGCTGCAGCGCCGAGGCATGGTCACGGACTGGGTGCGGGACGGTATGGCCGCCATGGAGTCCTTGAAGAGCGCGCGTTACGACGTTCTGTTACTCGATCTGAACATTCCCTGGCTCTCGGGGCTGGAAGTGTTGACGCGCCTGCGGGGGAGTGGGAATCAGATTCCTGTGCTGGTGTTGACGGCGCGTTCCGAGGTGGTGGACCGGGTGACGGCACTCGATAGTGGTGCCGACGACTATATGGTCAAACCGTTCGACATCGACGAGCTGTGCGCGCGCATTCGGGCGCTGCATCGGCGGCATCATGGACGCGAACCATTGCGTCTGCAGCACGGTGATCTGGCACTCGACCCTTCGTCGCGGACCGTGACCCTGCGTGACAGTGAAATCGCACTGTCCGCCAAGGAGTTCGACATACTCCGGGCATTGATGGAGAACATGGGGCGGGTGATGTCCCGGCGCAAACTCAATGAGACCATCTACTGCCTGGATGACGAGGTGGAGAGCAATGCGATCGAGGTGCACATCCATCATTTGCGCAAAAAGCTCGGTGACCATCCGATCCGCACCGTCAGGGGGGTCGGGTATGTCATCGAGAAACCGCGCTGATGGCGACGCACTCCATCCGTTTTCGTCTCCTGTTGATGATATTGCTGACTGTCCTCCTGCTGTGGACAGCGGTGCTTTGTTTTACCTGGTGGCGGACCAACCGGGACATTAACAGTGTCTATGACGCTGAACTCATACAGGTTGCCAAACTGCTTGCCGTGGCGACGTCACATGAAGCCGCGGAACACGATCTCGAGGATTATGAAGCAGACCTGAGCCATGCGGGATACAAATTTCCGCTGATTTTCCAAATTTGGAATCACTCCGATCGTCTCATGGTCAGGGGACCGGATGCGCCCAGCCATCCCCTTTCAGCAGCGCGTAGCGACGGGTTTTCCGATGTGACGATCAAAGGCGACGGCTGGCGTGTCTATACCATGAATCTGGCCGACAAGGATTTTCGCGTTCAGGTGGCGCGTTCGCACAGTGAGATGCAGCTCATGGTCAACGAGTTTGTCATCGACGTGGTCAAGCCTCTCCTGCTGGCGTTGCCCCTGTTCGGCATGCTGTGGCTGGTGGTTCATCGAGGACTGGAACCCTTGCGCCATGTGTCACGCCTGATTGCCGAACGGGACTATCGCCATCTCAATCCGGTTACGGTTGAGCATATCCCTGAGGAGAGTTCACGTCTGGTTGACGAGATCAATGCGTTACTGAAACGTCTCAAAGAATCGATAGAGCGTAACAGCCGGTTTACCGCCGATGTGGCCCACGAATTGCGTACGCCGATTGCAGGCATGCTGATACAACTCCAATCCAACGATATGGATATCGACGAAGAAGAACGAAAAAAGATTATCGAAAAAGTACGGCGGGGACTGGAACGGCTGAATCATGTGGTCAATCAATTGCTGGTGTTGGCCTCAATAGAACCCGAGAGGATTCGTCACTCCTTCGAGCGCTTCGACCTCGCGGACATCTCCGGCGATGTGATGTCTGAGCTTGCGCCGATGGCGCTGGAGAAACAGCTTGAACTGGAACTGAAGGCGCCCGAATCGCCAGAGGTGTTCG
The DNA here is from genome assembly GCA_037384425.1 of Candidatus Thiodiazotropha sp. Classification (GTDB taxonomy): domain Bacteria; phylum Pseudomonadota; class Gammaproteobacteria; order Chromatiales; family Chromatiaceae; genus Thiodiazotropha. The sequence continues at coordinate 68,823 of JARROA010000016.1, forward strand.
GCAATCGTGAATTGATGACGATAATGATCTCCAACCTGGTCAGTAATGCAATCAGGTTTACGCCGGATAGTGGTCGGATCCTAGTGAGTATCACCAAAGCAGCTAATGGTATTTCCCTATCGGTAGAGGATACGGGGCCGGGTATTCCCGAGGGGAAAAAGGCCTGGGTTTTCGAACGCCTCAACCGAGTCTCAAAAGGTGGTGGTAGCGGTCTTGGGCTTTCCATTGTGAAAGAGATCTGTCAGCTGCATCAGGCATCGATCAGTCTGAGCGACAAGGAAGGGGGCTCTGGTCTGATTGTGAACCTGTTCCTCCCCGGGTTAAGTAAACCTTAATCCTGGTCTGCTAATTTTCATTTGCGCAGCCGCTCCGCTCTTGGCACATGGAAAGGCAGCAATGCCTGCGGCTACCTCAAATTAATAGAACTAAAGCGTGGGGGGACAAGCCATGGTCGCAAGAGGCAGGCAGTACTTTCTTATCAGTTATATTCTCATCCTGTTTTCATTTCTGCTGATTTCATCATCTGCGGCATTCGCTGACAGACATCGAGCTGACAGATATCAAGATAGTAGTTCCAACACCTTTGCCATCGATTCCGCACGCTGGAGCGAGCGCAGAGCGCGATTGGATATACGTGGCAGCGGAACGCGTGGCGCGACAGTCACTGTCTCCAATGCCGACACCTCGGACTTTATCGGCAGCGACAATGTAGGCCGTCACGGATGGCATGTCGAAGTCCGTAATCCCACCAGCGTGCCATGCCGCGTGTTCGCGTTACAGTCGGATGGCCAGTTCGCGGAAAGTGATGTACGCGACGCGCCGAGTGATTGTGATGCCGGCGGTGGCGGTGGCGGTGGTGGTGGCAACACCCCGCCAGTAGCCAATGCGAACGGACCCTACAGCGGAATTGCAGGACAGCCGATCTCGTTCAGCAGTGCGGGTTCAAATGACCCGGACGGGACGACGCTGAGCTATGTGTGGGATTTCGGCGATGGCAACAGCAGCACGCAAGCCAATCCGAGTCACGCCTATTCTGCGGCAGGCGGCTATACAGCCACTTTGACGGTAACCGATGCGGATGGCGCCAGCGATAGCCAGACAGCGACCGTTACCGTCTCCGAGTCGCAGCCTGTGTCTGACGTATCGATCAACTCGACCAGTCAGAACGGCGTGCCAGGTAATCCGGTACCGGAACAATCCTTTGTCAACCAGAGTGGATACCGCGTGTTTGCAGTCAACGACCTCGGTATGCACTGTGGCGACTTCGATACGCGTGTTTCGAGCATACTGCCGCCCTTCAATGTGATGCATGCCACCGTAATTCAGCGCGGGGCCGAGCCTGACGTCCTGAGTCCCGCGGATGGCGTCGAAGTCTATTACTCGGCGGCTTCCAATCCCGATGATCCGATTCTGAGCGGGATCAATTCAGCCGGCAGTGGTCCGGTCTACTCCAGCATGGTCAACGGGGTGGTGTTCAAGACCAACTTCTGGGATGTGGCGCGTGAAGCCTACGATCCTTTCTACCCGCCGGGAATATTGCCCGCATTCTATCCGGCGGGTCCGGTGGAGGGTATCCTGGATCTTGGTCTGCCGATGCCCAACGTTGAACAGCTCTACCTCGGTGATGGTGCACTGACAGCCGATCAGCAGCAGATGCCGGGACGCTTCGGCCCATATGTTGAAAATGCCGTGGAGCGGTTCGAAGCCTATGTGGTCGATCAGCCTTTCTTCATCGACATGCTGGGTACGCTAGATCGCAACTTCCAATTCGGCTACGTGGTGGAAGGCGTCAATTGGTATGAGGCGCCTGGTATTCCGGTTACCGCATTCGACGACTACGGGCGCGAGAATCCCTGGCCGCTCTTTCGCGTGCAGGCCAAGATCGGGGATACCACCCTGGCCTCGGTCGATACGGTGGTACCGATCTCGGGTGAAGCCAATTGTGGTGCCTGTCACAACGATGTGGTGGATGGCGGCAACGGATCCGCTACGGCGCGCCTGATCGACAATGGCGTAACTGTGGCGACCGTACTGGACGATCCTCAAGAGGGTGTGTTACCGCTTGAAGTCAGCAAGGAGTACGCCGCCGATCTCAATCTGGTACGCCTGCATGACCTGAAACATGGTACGGACTTGGAGAATCAGACTCCCGTTGTCTGTCAGCAGTGCCATTACACGCCAGCTTTGGATCTGGCGCAGCTGGGACCGCTGGGACCGGAGTTCGACCCCTATGGCGGTTTCGCCAATGGGCGTGATCAGATCAAGGTCAAGAGTATGTCGAACGTCATGCACAGCCACCATGGCAGTGTTACCGACGCCGATGGCAACAAGTTGTTCCCAGACATGCCGGCGGCGATCAAGGATGAGTTCGGCTTCGTCGTGAATGCGCAGGAGCGTCGGCAGGTGCTGGAAGAGACCTGCTATCAGTGTCATCCGGGACGCCGCACCGACTGTCTGCGTGGTGCCATGGCCAATGGTGGAATGCTGTGCCAGGATTGCCACGGCGACATGACTCAGGTGGGTAACGATTTCACCCGTGAGGTCAATCCGGACAACCCCGGTGCCTTCGAGCTGGGTGGTGATTTTTATACCAACGCGGCGCAGCCACGCGTGCCTTGGGCCAACGAGCCTGGATGCGGCTCATGCCACACCGGTGACGCCATGAGCAACCTGGCGGGGACCTCCGATACCATGACCAACGAGGTCGATTCAAACGGGAATCCAGACAATATCCGTCTGTTCCAGGCATATCGTACCGGCGACTCGAAGGCTACGCCGATCGTGCCTGATAACAAGCGCTTCGCGGAAAACGTGATCGAAGCGGACAATCCGGCGGTGTCTGGCTCAGATGATCCGAGAATCGGCAACCCCATGCTCTATCGGGTCAGCACGGGACATGAAGGGATCTTCTGCGAAGCCTGCCATGGTTCGACCCATGGTATCTGGCCGAACAAGAATGACCTGGCCAACGATAACGTAGCGGCCACTCAACTGCAGGGACACAAGGGTGTCATCAGCGAGTGCAGTACCTGTCATGAAGGTGATCTCGGAGTCACACTCGGTGGTCCTCATGGCATGCATCCGGTGGGCAATACGCGCTTCTCGAACGGCGGCCATGAAGACTTGGCCGAGCGTAACAGGGACGCCTGCCGAGCCTGCCATGGACGCAATGGTGAAGGCACCGTACTGTCGCGTGCCGCAGTGGACCGCACGTTGAGTAACGAAGGCAGAACGGTTCAGATCTCCCAGGGTGAAATGGTGAACTGTACTCACTGTCACGATAACGAACTCTGAACGGTGAGTTGATTGTCAACCTTATCCAATCGGGCGTGATGTAGCACATCACGCCCGGTATGAGGAAACGATTCCCCTGACCGCGTGACCGCGAGGGGTAATAAACTGAAATCCAATGTATGTCTGTTTAGTTGTCTTTGAGTAGGGCTGTATGCTCTCTTTTCAGGGAGTGCAAGGTCTCGAGCTGGTCTGATCTTACATTGACGATGTCCGTTGCACTAAACGAGAGAGAATGTGGCGTGGTTTTGGCTCGTGCTTGAGGTCGGAGAATCTTGTCGACAGAAGCGGTGTATCTGCTCGGCACGCGTTTGTTGACGCCAATAACAAAGGGGAAATATGGATCATGAAGCATGAAGAATATCGATCTTCTTGTGATGCTGCGAGTGGAGCTCATTGGCCAACGTGTAGTCGACATCCGAAGGGATTGCCGGATCGGCTTGGTCAAAAGATATCGAGTGCTGTCCCGTAGTCTGATGATCGAGGGAAAAATAGTTGTCGTTAGCTGTCCCGAAATGTGGTTCTATCTGACAAAGGGAGGCGGGATACATTGCCGGCAGTGACCAGTTTCTCGAACTGATCCGCGGGCAGTGGTTTGTGGAAATAGTAGCCTTGTATTGTCTTGCAGCCATGACTATGTAGCCAGTCGACCTGCGCTTTGTTTTCTGCGCCCTCGCCGATTGTTTCCATGCCAAGACTCTCGGCAAGAGATATGATTGAGTTGACAACGGCGATTGTGCGTCGGTCATGCGGGAGTTTTTTGATAAATGATTTATCGATCTTTATGACATCGATCGGTAGTTCGGTGAGGTAGCTGAGCGATGAGAAACCGGTGCCGAAGTCGTCTACTGCAATGCGGAATCCCGTTCTCTTCAATGCGTTGAGGAGAGAGATGTTGCTGCCATCCTCGCTAACGAGGACATGCTCCGTAAACTCGAGTTGCAATCTATGGGCCTCGACGCCATATTCGATCAACGTATTTTGCAGGCGGGCTGTGAATCGCTTGTCGAGTAATTCGCTGCCCGAAACGTTGATGGAAACATTCATATCAAATGTCCAGCGACTGAGTTGCCTGCACACTTCAGTAAAGACCCAGTCGCCGATAGCGCCGATCAAACCGGATTGCTCTGCGATGGGTATGAAACGAGATGGGGGGATATAACCTCGCTGGGGGTGTTTCCAGCGAACCAATGCCTCGCAGTTGCAGATGGTTTGCGTATCGACATCAACGAAGGGCTGATATAACAACTCGAGTTTTGACTCGGATATGGCTTTACGAAGGGCGTTTTCGAGTTCGAGAAAGTCATGCAAATCACGATGCATGTCCTGAGTAAAGAAACGGAAAGCATTCTTTCCGGCATGTTTGGCGGAGTACATTGCAGTATCCGCATTCTTGATCAAGTCCTTTTCGTCGTATCCGTTGGCAGGAAACTGAACGATACCGATGCTGGTGCTGATGCGCAGTTCCCGGTCATTGCAATCGATCGGCTTGTTTAACTCCTTGATGATGGAGTTGGCGATCATTGCAAGCTCCTCCTGTGTATGAACGCCTTTGATTATTACCGTGAATTCATCGCCGCCAAGCCTGCAGACTATATCGTCGGAACGCAACGCGTCCTGAATACGCCACGCCGCCTCCGTGAGCACAAAATCACCAACCTCATGTCCAAGCGAGTCGTTGATGATTTTGAAATTGTCCAAGTCGAGAAAGAAAACGGCTAGACCACTGCCGAAAACTTCCGCCTCTTTTACCGCCTCACAGAGGCGATCCATAAAGAATCGTCGATTGGGGAGCTTGGTGAGTTTGTCGATATATGCCAGTGTCTCGAGTTCGAACTCAAGTTGCTTGCGTCGTGTGATGTCACTGAGTACGACGAAAAACCCATTGTTGCGTGTGTCTTCGGAATCGAAGGCTTCTATGCGCAGGGTCATGTGGACCGGACCGCGTTCCTGGGTGGAGATGACGATGTCAGTGGACCAGTCGAGCTGTTCCATGTGTGCCATGCCTACGGTGAGCTCACGCTGCTTCATTTTCTCGATACCGAGGTGCTCGAAAAGCTCATGTAAAGTCATGCCTTGATAGAAATCATAGGTGTAATTGGTGATGCTCATGAACGCGGGATTGACGAATGAGATCGTCTCGTCGTCACCGAAGATCGCGATTGCATCGTTGGTGTCTTCAACTAGGCAGGCCAGTTGGCGGACATTACGTGTCTTTGCATCGAGACTCTCAGCCATGCTGTTGAGCGTATTGGCCAGGAGTTGGATTTCTCCTATTGATTCGGTGGTGGCGCGCGCAGACAAATTTCCATCGGAGAGTGCGAGGGCAGTATCGCGCAAACGTGATAATTGGTGCGCCAGTTTTAAAGATACACCGTTCAGTATCAATAGCGATATGGTGACCAGAATGAGACTGGAGATCACTACATTGCGAAAATAGTTTTGCATCAACGATTGATACTCAGCATCAGCGATCCCGAGTTCGATGTTGCCCCAGTCGAGTCCGCTGATATTCACGGGCTTTGTGAAGATAAAGGCGTCATTGTCAGTGCTGCCTTCGAACTCGCTCGAATGCCAGATCTCGTACTCGTCAGCCTCTGGCAGGCCGGTTTGCTCAGAGATTACGCTGATAGTCTCAACGCTCCAGCCCTTGGATGTGAGGTTGAGCCGCATTCCCTCTTTGGAGACAAAGGTCACAAACAAGATTTCCGGTGTTTTCTTCAGTACTTTGGTGGTGTATGTGATTACAAAACTGAAGTCCTCGGTATACAGCGCCTCGCCGCACGCTGCAATGGTCGTATTGGCAAAAGTATTGCCTTGTGCGGCAAGCATGCGAACAAGCTTGTCGTTGTAGATCGGCATCAAGGCGAAAGAGAAGGCCACGCTGCCACCGAGCAAAATGATCGCCATGCGGATGAATAGATGCTGGAATATGGTGTTCCTCGTCATCATGGCGAATGTTGAGTGAATTTCCGGTATGCTTCGTTGAGCGTTTTCACCTCTTTCAATGTCTCTTCATCGACGCGATAAATTCCCGTGATTCGGAAGGTCTTCAGCAGGTGTTGCATTCTGGAAGAGTGGTTGATGTTGAGGATGTAGGGCTCAATATTGTCTAGTCGCTGTTTCGGGAAATCGTAGCGCATTCCCGCTAACATATAGACAAGAGGTTCGGATGTGGCGATTGCTGTGATGGAAGAACTGATCTGCGGATTGAGTTCGCGTGCCAGTTCAAAGCTGAATTCAGGAACCAGGGCAACATCGGCTTTACGGAAGAACAGATCGATAACCGCAGTATTGACCTCTTTTACCAACTGGATCTCGCCGAAAAAGCGATCGGATATCGGCAGACCCTGTTTCAGGAGGGTTACATCAAGAAACCGTTTGCCGACCACATGTCCCTTGGCCATAGACAATTTCTTGTCTCGTAAGTCAGCCAAGCTGAAGCCCTCCTGCTCTCTGCGTACCAGGATCAAGTAGCGCTGTTTCAACGAGGGTCCGAATTGGACGGCGTATCGTCCGGTCGGGTGAATCAAGTCACCCAGCTCGATGAATTTAAGGCTGCTGACAAACAGCGCCTGTAGCTTGCCGTTTTTGAAATCCTCCAACAACTTGTCATTGGAGTCATAGATCTTGGTTTCGAAGCTCTCGGCACCCTTGGCCAGAAGTTCATTGAAGATCAGCTTGAAACCAATCTCGGCGTCTGTGACCGTCGAGTCATGTAAACCATCGGCGCTGCCGCCTACCTGGATAGGAGGATTGGGGTAAGTCTGCGTGGCGGAGAGAACGCTGCCGGATAGCAGCCAAAGCAGACTGAGCAGGGTGACAACGAATAAGCGGCGGAATGACATTTCAAATCATCTCTGAGTCTAATTCATGGTTTCCCTTCCCAATAGATACGATATTTCAGCAAGATGCAGCGCCTGATCGTGCATGGCACGATAATGGTTGGCGCGGACCATGGCGTCGAACAGATTGGCTTCGATCACCTTTTGGGTCTCGACCGCTCCGGTCTGGTAGGCTCGGCTGGTTAAATCCCTGTTTTCCCTGGAAGTAGCCACGGCCTGCTCAGTGAATTTTACCTGTTCCTGAGCAGCCTTGGTTTGCAGGAACAGGCTCTTCACCTGGGTCGCCACGGCGTCACTGGCCAACAGACGCTGTTGTTCCATCTTCTCCCGCTCGATCTTGGCGGATGAAACCTTGTGCTTGGTTAATCCGCCCTCGAACAGGTTGATGCGCATGCCGATGCCGATCTTCCAGGAACGACGGTTTACCTCGTTATCGAGCCCCCCGTTCAGGTCGTTGTTGAAACCGTCGTAGGATCCGACTAAAGCAAGCGTGGGGTAATAGCCGCTCTTGGCCTCGTCGATCTTGGCCTCATAGGCGTCCACCACAAGAGTGAGCTTTTCGACCTCAGGATTGAACTCCAGAGCCTGCTCGATCAACTGATCCAGGTTTTTCGAAGCAAAGTGGACTGGGTAGCCGTGGCTGCCGAGTTCGATCTGATCCCGCCAGTCCAGTCCCATGGCGAACGAAAGTGCGGAGAGTGCCGCCTCATGTTTGGACTTGAGTTCGGCGAGAGTCGATGCGGCCATGGTGTAGGCAAGCTTACTCTGCAGCAGGTCGAGCTTGTCGACCGAGTTCGAGCCGCCTTCGAAAAAGGCCTGGGTGATGTCACGCAGGACTTCGAATGAGAGGGTGATGTCGTCGGCCAGTTCCAAGAGCTGCCGGGTGTAAAGTGCGGCATAGTAGTAGCGCTTGACGTCTTGAATCACTTGGAGGTCGGTGCGTCTTACCTCTTTGGCCGCGATATCCACGCCGATCTTGGCCTGTTCCATCAGACTCGAGCGTTTGCCTCCGGTGTAGAGCGGGTAGGTCATCTCCAGTGAATAGAGGGAGGTGTCCCGGCCGAGTAAGTCGATATCCTGGGGCGGCACGGACACTGGCGGCAGCAGGCCGGGTGCCAGGTCGAAAGTTTGCTCGGGGTATTCGAATGTGGCTGTCTCATCACGGCGTTGAAAACCCACGCTGAGATTGAGAGAGGGCCAATAGCTGGAAACGGCCTGTTTGTACTGAGCTTCGGCGATCGCCATAGACTGCTGGGAGATGGTGCGCAGTCGGTTGTTCTCCAGAGCCACGGCAATGGCGGAATCGAGATCGTAGGCGATCCTCTCACCGGCAGCCAGTAAGCCGGGTCCGAGTGAGAGTACAAGGATTATAAATGATGGTAATTGTCTGACTTTATAATAGGAAAATCGGGCGTGACATAGGACGCGCGATAAGTGTAACTCTGTCGTCATTATAGGACCCACTTTGAACGCGGATTCTACCTTGATTCCGAGTCGTCCGAATCTGATTCTTCTTTGATGCCAACCAAAGAGACTAAAATATCAACAAACCTGTCATATCGAAGGATAGCCTAGATCACACAATCCATGTGTGACAAATCAGATAGTTCTTGAGTCGATGGGCCTACACGCCGCCACTGTGCACCGTTTCGTAGTAGAGTCGCTCCAGTTGGTTCTTGTGCAGTGTCTCTTCATTGGCGAGATAGGTGAAAAGCTCTTTGATCGGCCCTTCGGCGGTGTTTTCTGCCAATGACCGGTACTGCTCCATGGCGGCGTGCTCACGTCCGAGCGCGTATTGGAGCACGGCCTGGTCGTCGGGATGCTCTCCGAGATCTGGCAGTAGGACAGCGTCCGAGAAACGCTTGTCGCTGGCGGGCACCTCGACCAGCTCCTGGACCTGCTTGTCGAGATCGGGGCGCGCTTTCAATTCGGTGAAGAGATCGTAGTGGCGCTGCTCCTCCTGAGCCAGTTCCTCCACCAGGTAGCGGATCTGTTTGCTCACCTTGGGTATCAGCGCGGTATAGAAGTCTCGTGCAGTTTTTTCAAATTCAACTGCCACCTCCAGAATCTCACCGAGAGTCTTTTTCGATTGCAGCTTCTCATAGCCGCTGGTATGCCCTTCTTTCATGCGCCGACTCCTGTTTTCTCACCCAGCCAGGCCTCGATACTGGCGGCCACCCGATGACCGTCTGCCACGGCATGCACCACGTCTGGGCCGTTGACGCAGTCACCCGCGGCCCACAGCCATTGCGCTGATGTGCGGCCGTTGTCATCCACTTTGAGGCGGCCGCGGTTCCACTCCAGCTCTTCGGTCAACGCCTCGCCGAGCAGAGAGACGTCCGACATCTGACCGATGGCCTCGATCACCATTTCGCCTTCGTGCAGCATTTCGTCGCTCTCATCATAGGCGGGGGCAAAGCGGCCCTGTTCATCGAAGATGGAGCGGACCTTCCAGGTTCGCAGTCCCCTGAGTCGGCCTCTTTCCACCAGGCACTCCTGGGGGCCGCGGGCATCGAAGATTTCGATCCCTTCCTCGCCGCACTCCTTGACCTCCTCCGGATCGGCCAGAAAGTGGGCTTTGTCCTCCAGCGCGGTGACGGTGATCTTCACCTCGCCATGCTGCTGCTTCTGCAGTCGCGCCAGGCTGCGTGCGATGTCCATGGCCACATTGCCGCCGCCGATCACCACCGCCTGCTTGGGTACCTTGAATTTCTCCCCGTCGGTGATCATGCGTAGCAGTTCCACCGCCTTGCGCACCTGTTTGTGGTCGCTGCCGGGGATGCGGGTGGAACGGCCCAGGTGCAAGCCGATAGCCAGCACCACGGCGTCGTACTCCGCCTGCAGTTGATCCATGCCGATGTCGCTGCCGATCCGGGTGTTGGTCTGTATCTTCACGCCGAGCGAAGCGATGACGTCGATATCGCGATCCATCATGTCGTAGGGAAGCCGGTATTCGGGGATGCCGTAGCGGGGCATGCCGCCCGCTTTCTCACGCGCCTCGAAGACGGTCACCTCATGGCCCTTGCGTACCAGATCATAAGCGGCGGTGAGCCCAGCAGGCCCGGCGCCAATGATGGCGATGCGATGACCACTCAGATAGTCTACCTTGCCTTCCGCGGCGATGGCCTTGACGCGGTCGTGGTCCACCGAGTCCATGGCGTAGCGCTTCAGCCAGCGGATCGAGACCGGTTCGCCGCGCCGGCCGATGGAGCAGGCGTCTTCGCATTTATGCGTGCAGACCCGACCGCAGACGTGGGAGAAGGGGTTGCTGCGATAGATCTGTCTTACCGCTTCCTCCAGATCGCCCTGCCAGATGGCGCGGATGTACTCGGGCGCGTCCATGTGGGTGGGGCAGGCGTCGTGGCACATGCCGCACTGGACGCAGCGTGAGGCCTCGACCACCGCCTGCTGGGTGGTAAAGCCGTCGACGATCTCATCGAAATTGCCGATACGGGCCTCTGGCTCCATTTCGGCCATCGCTTGACGCTCCAGGTCGAGTAGATCGGAGTCGGCGGTCTTGGTCCAGCCGAGGCCGAAGTCGACCCCGTGTATGCCGATCTCTTTCGGAAAAACGAAGTAGCTGTCGATCTCTTCCTGGGTGCAGGTGTGCACATATTCCCGGGAGAGGGAGATGGCGCCGGTGGGGCAGATGTCGACACAGAGCGCGCACCAGCAGCAGCGTCCGTAGTCGATGGCGGGACGCAGGTTGCGGATACCCTGCACCGGATCCTCGGGCAGGTGCGGCACTTTGACCATGGTGATGGCCGCGTTGTCACAGACCTTCTGGCAGGAACTGCAGCCGATGCACTTCTCGTGGTCGTTGAGATGGAAGCCGCGATAGTTGGCGGCGGCCGGACGCGGTTCCAGCGGCACGGTGACCGGCTTGCGAGCGAAGAACTGCAGCGCCTTCAGAGGCGAGAGGATGGAGCCGCGATCTTCGTGCTCGATCACGCTCGAGTCGCGAGGCTTGAGATCGGTGTTTTTACTGGATTTTGCCATTGTCTAATTCTCTTGGCTCGTTCTGACAACAGATGTTGTCAACGGTTAGGTTTCGGTGCGGCAAGCCGCACCCTACACCTCAATTTTCCTTAGGGTGCGGCTTGCCGCACCGTGCACAACCAAAAAGCCAGCATTTATCGATCCACCTCCGGCGGACAGGCATCGAGGGAAAACATGGTCTGCGCGATATCCTCGATGCGCGAGCCGACCGAGAGTTTCTCCAACACCTGCACAGCATGCATGGAAGAGGGACCTCGCACATGCACCCGGTAGGGTTTGGGACCGCCGTTGGAGACCACGAAGTAGCAGAGCTCGCCCTTGGAGGATTCGACCCGGGTATAGACCTCACCGGCAGGGACGTTCCAGGCCAGCGGGTTGGGTATCGGAGCACGGATCGGTCCGCTGATATCGGGCAGCGCCTTCACCACCTGGCGCAGGATACGGATGCTCTGCATCAGCTCCTGACGGCGCACCAGGGTGCGGGCCCAGGCGTCACCGCTCTGTTCGGTGGGGATCTCGAAGTCGAGCTGGTCATAGATCAGGTAGGGGTCGTCCCGGCGCACGTCGAAGGCGAGGCCGGTGGCACGCAGATTGGGGCCGGTAACGCCCCAGGCCAGGGCCTGTTCCTGACTCATCACGCCGACACCTTTGGCACGTCGCACGAAGACCTGGTTCTTGAAGAAAAGGTTGTCGTAGTCGGCCAGGCGCGACTCGATATAGTCGAGGGTCTCGCTGACCCGCTGCAGGAATCCCTGCGGCAATTCCCGGCGCACCCCGCCCGGAATGTTGTAGATGCTGTAGACCCGACCGCCGGTGAACTCCTCGAACAGATCGAGCAACAGGTCACGGTCGGCCACACCCCAGTACATGGTGCTGTACATGCCGGTGGTGGCGGCGTGGCCGCCGAAGGTGAAGAGATGGGCGGCGATGCGCGACAGCTCCAGCTGCATGACGCGGATCCACTGTGCCCGCTGCGGAACCTCCAGGCCGCACAGCTCCTCCACCGCCATGGAGTAGCAGAGTTCCATCGGCGACGGATCGGGCACGCAGATACGGGGTACCAGGGCGATATTCTGGATCCACAGCCGCTGCTCCATCAGCTTCTCGAAACCGCGATGGAGGTAGCCGCCGTCGGCCTTGGCCTCCAGCACCACATCGCCGTGCAACTTCACCTTGAGGGCGTAGTTGCCCTCGATGCCGGGATGGTTGGGGCCGAAGTTGAGTTCGAACTCATTGCTCGGCGGCTGGCGTTGGGCTTCGTAGTTCTCAGGTCTCATTTGTACTCGCTTCGCTTGTAAGTTTTGAGTTTTGAGTTGATGTGTGCGCTTCGTGCACATCTATTTCAGATAAACGTGCGCGAAGCGCACACCGACAACTCAAAACTAAAAACTCATAACTATCTTTTCTTCTGACTGAACCGCTGCTCCTCCGGCGGAATAACAACGCCGCCGCCTTCGGCGACCAGCTGCTGCAGCCACTCCGGGTTGTAGTTCTGCCAGCTCAGGTGTTCGTTGATGTAGGCCTCGCTGTCGAACTCCTTGCGCATGGGCGGCGGGCCGTCCCACTCGGTGAGGATGAACTTCTCCATGTTGGGGCTGCCTTCGAAGTGGATGCCGTACATCTCATGGATGTCACGCTCGAAAAAGGCCGCCGGTTGGTAGAGATCGTAGACCGAGAGGTAGACGCCCGGCTCGCGCGCGATACGGATGTGGGCCGAGACCAGGGAGTGGCTCTCGTAGGACCAGACGTGGTAGACCAACTCGAATTGGTCTTTGTCGATCCAGTCGACACAGCTGATGGCGGAGAGGTGGATATAGCCGGCACGGCCCTGCAGCAGCTCCAGCAGGGCGGGCAGGGTGTCAGCCGGAACGTCGACCCGCACCCGGCGGCTGCTCTTGCGGTGTACCTTTATATCCTCGATCTCGGCCAGCAGGTCATCCAGCCAGTGGGTGATCTCTTTACTCATTCTGCCGGCTCCTTCAGGTTGTGACCCAGGCGCATGTCGAGGGCTTCGAGCGGCTGCTGGTGCTGTTCCAGCAGTTTCGTATGTTCGCCCAGGGTGCCCTCGCCCAGCAGGCCGTAATGCTTGGCCTCGGTGATGACGTCGGTGGGGGTCTGCCAGTTCTCGCCGAAAAGTTTCTGCTGATTGCCCAGGTAGTAGTCGTAGTTGCGGTAGTAGTCCTCCCAGCCGTTGGCCTTGCCGCTGTTGATGCGGTCCATCAGTTTTTGCAGACCGGAGATGACCGCTTCGGGACGCGGCATGCAACCCGCGATATAGAGATCCACCGGCATATACTCGTCCAGCTTCTTGGCGGTGGCGTAGCTCTGCCAGTACATGCCGCCATTGACGGTGCAGGAGCAGATGCCGATCACATATTTTGGCGCGTTCATCTGTTCGTAGGTGAGGATCACCCGCTTCAGGGTCTTGATCGAGACATAACCGGTGATCAGCAGGATGTCCGCCTGGCGGGGCGAGACCATGGGCTGGATGCCGAGTCGCTCCATATCGAAACGGGAGGTCATGGCCGGCGGCAGCTCGATGGCGCCACAACCGGTGCAGTAGTGGAGAAGAAAGAGGGAACGTGAACGGCAGAAGCGCACCAGGTCGTCAAAAACCCTAGCTAGCGGATTGCCCTTCTTCGCTTCGATTACCGGAATCTTGTTTATCGAGTTCATCATAGTTGCCCAATTGCGGGTTTTTGTAGTTTTGAGTGTTGAGTTTTCAGTTTTGAGTTGGTGGTGTTCACAGCGCTCACGGCATATTTGAACAGGTGTGCGCGAAGCGCACTCCTCAACTCAAAACTCAACACTAAAAACTGTAAAAACTACATAACAAACGCCAGTCCGATCAGCCCCAGTATCACCGGCCACTTCCACATCAGCCGCAGCAGGTCCTCGGTGCGGTAGCGGGGGAACAGGTAGGCGATACTGACCGGGATCGCCAGCACCAGAAAACTCTTCAGCAGAAAATCGAACCAGGTGGTGCCGCCGCCGAGGAAGAGGCTGACGTAGAGCACCGAAGTGGTGTAGAGCTGAAAACACTGCATGACGAAGAGGCCGCCCAGATACTTGCCGCCCATCTCCACCATCGGGCCGGTGGCGATCTCCGCCGGGGCGATGTAGATCTCGAAGGGCTGCTTGCCCAGGGAGGCGTGCATGGCAATCAGGCCGGCGATGGCCAGCAGGGGCATCTGCACCGCGCCCCAGGTTTCGAAGCCGCCCGCCTGCTGTGCCTGGATCAGCGTAACCAGATTGGTGCTGCCGTAGGCGAAGGAGACGCCGAAGATGACGATCACCAGCGGAATGTCGTAGGCCAGCATGGCGGTCAGCGCACGGGCGATGCCGATGGAGCCGTTGGGATTGGCGCACTGACCGACCCCGAGGGCCAGGCCGAGCGATGGAATCATCATCAGGTAGAGCAGGGTGACGATGTCCCCCTTGTCGGCGATGCCGTTCATACCGGGCACAGGCAGCAGGGTCTCGGCGGCGATGTAACCGCCCATGGCCATGACGATGCCGATGTCATGGATCAGGCCGTGGGAGACCTGGGTCTTCTTGCCGTGCAGCTTGACGATGTCGTAGAGCGGCTGGAAGAAAGGCGGGCCGACACGACGCTGCAGCTTGGCGGCGATGCGTCGCATCATCAACACCATCATCAGGCCGACCACGAAGGCGACCAGAGGCATCAGGGTCAGTTCAATCAGAAGTTCGACAGGGGCCATCAGATCACCACCCAGGCTATGACGAAGAGCGCGATGCTCAGGAGGTAGAATTCCGCATTAGCTCGCCGGTAGATACCCTGCATGCCAAGGGAGAGAAACTCGACCAGCGACTTGACGCTGCTCTCGAGCCAGAGAAAGCTGCCGCGATACCAGCCTTTGATCAGGTGCATGAGGCCGGCGTAGAAGTTATCGCTGTACTGATAGCGCACATCGGCGGTGAGGAAGTGGCCGCCGGCGTAGTTGTCGAGCTGGTGCACCCGCTTGCTGGGGCCGGCGCCGTAGAAGATCAGGGCACCGATGCCGAAGCCGGCGAAGAGCACGCCGATGACCCAGATCATGTCGAGAGAGCCGCTGCTGGCGGTGACGCCGCCGAGGGTGTAGTCGGGTACCGGCAGCCCCACCGCCTGTTGCACGGAAGCGACCCAGGCCAGCGGGATGCCGGGGAAGAGACCGGTTATGAAGATGATCGCGGTCAGGATCAACATCGGGATCATCATGCTCCAGGGGGCTTCGCGCACCTGTTCGTGCTCCACCCGCAGCTGACCGAGGAAGATGTTGTGGATCAGCTTGTAGACCGAGAGGATGGTGCCCAGGGTGCCGATCACCGAGGCCAGGAACAGCAGCGGCATGCCCTGGTTGAGCAGGGAACGGTAGACCAGCCACTTGGAGACGAAGCCGTTCATCGGCGGCAGTCCGGCCAGACCGATGATGCCCACCAGCAGCACCAGGAAGGAGAGCGGCATGCGCACCACCAGGCCACCCAGCTTGTTCAGGTCGGCGGTGCCGGTGCGGTGGATCACGGCGGTGACCGCCATGAACAGGGCCGCCTGGTAGGTGGCGTGGTTGAAGACATGCAGCAGGCCGCCGGCGCCGCCCATGGCGTCGGCCACCACCAGGCCGAGCAGCATGTAGCCGCCCTGGCCGATGCCGTGCCAGGCCAGCAGGTGGCGGGCGTCGTTCTGCTTCATGGCGGTAAAGGTGGGCAGGATGATGGTCAGCACCGCGATCCAGGCCAGCAGGTCGCGGGCGTCGATCAGGGTGAAGGGGATCTTCAGGCTCTCGATATTGACCACGCCGAAGAGTTTTACCAGTACCAGGGCGATGGCGAACAGCCCCATGCGTGAGGAGATGGCGCCGAGGAAAGCACTGCCGGGTCCCGGTGTCTCCGCATAAGCGGGCGCCTGCCAGAGATGGAACGGCAGCAGGCCCATCTTGATCCCGAATCCGGCGCCGAAGAGGATCACCAGCATCCAGAGGTGGGCCGTACCCATGCGGCCGACGGCGGTGAGGATCGCCTCGTACTGCAGGGAACCGGCCGAGACGTAGACCAGGGCGATGCCGCCGAAGATCATCATGGCGCCGGCCATGGCATAGGTGATGTAGCGCATGGCCGCCTTGGTGGCGATGCCGCCCGCCATGGCCATGAGCAGGAAGCCGGCCCAGCTGACCAGTTCCCAGCCAATGAAGAGCGAGAGCAGGTCGCCGCTGGCGAGCAGGATCAGCATGCTGAGCACGTTCAGCGCCATGGCCAGATGGAACAGCCAGAGATTGCCGCCCTGGCGGCGGAAGGCGCGCTCCCACTCGCCACAGCTGTACCAGCTGCTGAGCAGGGCGGAGCCGAGGGTGATCAGCGCGAAGAACCAGCTCAGGGCGTCGAAGCGCCAAGAGAGGGTCTGACCCAGCACCTGGAAGGAGAGGGACGAGGATATCGGCGTGCCGCCATAACCCAGGCTGGCCATCTTGAGCAGACCGAGCAGCTGCACCCCGTAGAGGATGGTCACCATCCAGCCCGCGGCCAGTCGACGGCCCAGCAGCAGGGCCACCAGCACGGTGGCGCCCGAGTAGAGCAGGAGTTCGTCCAACGGAGTGAATGTCATCGACTGCCTCCTGTCTGGCCGGCCATCACGGTATCGATATAGAGGTTCACGTTCCCGGTTTGTGCCGAGACATGACTCAGCAGGTCACCCACCGGCGCAATGAAGAGTGTCGTCGCCAGCAGTCCGAGGCCGAACAGGGAAGCGGTCACCAGTGAGAGTCCTGCCGGCTTGGGCGTCTCGGCCGGCTCTGTCTCATCGGGTGACTTTTCATAGAGGGTCGCCACCAGTCTGAACAGATAGCTCGCCTCCACCACGGTGGCGAGCAGGAACACGGTGAGACCGATCAGGTAGAGCGGCGAGGTCTGCGACGCCAGTTCGGTAATCAGCGTGAACTTGGCCCAGAAACCCGGCAGCGGCGGAAAACCGATCAGGGAGAGGGCGAAAAGCACGAACAGCGCCGCGGCCAGGGGTGAGGCCTTGGCCGCCCCGCGCAGCTGATCGATGGCGCCGCCCCAACCATCGGCCAGGGAGAACAGCCCTGATTTGATCACCAGATGGTGGAAGGCCAGTGCCAGTACCGCCAGCAGGCCGGCGCCGTCGGGCATCGCCAGGGCGATGAAGATCATGCCCAGCTGCCCGATGGATGAGAAGGCCAGCATGCGCCGCACGTCCTTGGCCCGCCAGGCGGCCAGCTCGCCGCTGACCACGCCCAGAATGCCGAGCACCAGCATCACCTGGAGCGCTTCGGGCTGATAGAAGACCAGCACCAGCAGCCGCAGGATGATCAGCAGGGCCAACTTGGAGACCAGGCCGGCGAGAAAGGCGGAGAGTCTGCTGGAAGCGGTGGCGTAGACCTCGGGTACCCAGGTGTTGACCGGGAACAGCTCCGCCTTCACCCCGACCCCGATGAGGATCAAGAGAAAGGCGGTCAGGCCCAGGGTGTCGTTCAACTGATGGGGCGCGAGTTGCGCCAGGTGAGCCAGGTTGAGGGTGCCGGTCTGGCCGTAGATCAGGGCGATGCCGAGCAGGGTCAGCACCGAGCCGATGCCGCTCAGGATCAGGTAGCGCAGGGTGGCGGCGTAGGCCGCTCCGGTGGCGGAGACGGCGATCAGGCCGAAAGTGGCCACCGCCACCAGCTCGTAGAAGACATAGAGGTTGAACAGGTCGCCGGAGAGGGCGAGTCCGGTGGAGGAGGCTACCAGCAACAGCATCAGCGACTGGCGCCTGGCGCTCTCCTGATCGAGCCTGAAGGGCCAGAACAACAGGCCCAGCAGCTGCACCGAGAAGGCGAACAGCAGCGCCAGGGCGTCGATGTAGAGGTTGATGCCCAGCGGCGGGGCGAAGCCGCCGATGGCGAGGGAGAAGGGCAGGGCGGTACCAGAGAACCACTGTTCAGCCAGCAGCCAGCCGTCGTAGATCAGGATGGCCGGGCCCACCCAGACGCCGAGGCCGACCGAGAGCCGCATCAATAGCGGCAGCAGGAAGGCACCGAGCAGGGGCAGTACGATGGGCAGCACGATCAGGCTGTTCATGACTTACCTCCACGGGCCTCTGAGATGGCGCCGGGTAACGGGGGCAGCGGGCGTTCGCCGAGAGGAGCCTCCTGGCTGATATCGCGGGCCGTGCCGGCGCTGGCGGCGATCTCCGCCGACATCTTTTCCGCCACCGTGGACCGCTCCAGGGTGCCGTAGAGCTGACGGATACGAATCAGAATGCTGACCGCCAGTGCCTGCACGCCGACACCGATGACGATGGCGGTCAGCACCATGGCCTGAGGTACCGGATCGACCATGGGGGGTTGTTCGCCCAGGTGGGTCAGGATCGGCGCCACCGCATCCCAGCGATAACCGGCCAGTACCAGCATCAGATTGGCCCCGGCCTCGGCGATGACCAGCGCCAGCACCGTGCGGAAGAGGTGGCGCGACAGCGCCAGGCCGGCCAGGCCGATGGCCACCAGGCCGAGTGCGGTGGTGAAGAGGATCAGCTCGGGATTCGGTAACGGGATCATGCTTCCGCCTCCGTCTGCGCCAGATTCGACAACAGGCTGGCCAGTTCGGCGCCTACCTTGAGGCCGACCGCGATATAGAGCAGCGGCAGGGTGCCGGCGGAGACCAGCTGCCCCAGGCTGTCCTGGATCAACATGGGCTGCAGGAAGGCCTCGCCTTCGAACAGGGCGACCACACCGATGAGAATGAAACTGGCGCCGGCAAAGCCCTCGATGATGCTGAGCATGCCGTGATGCAGTCGTGCGCCGGGCCGTGCCAGCAGCGGCAGGAAGAAGGCGGCGGCCAGGATCACGCCGCCCTGGAAGCCGCCCCCCGGTGTCAGGTGGCCGTGAAAGATGATGTAGAAACCGATGGTCATCAGCAGGGGGAAGAGCAGGGCGCCGCCGGAACGCAACACGAATCCGCCCTCGGTCAGGGTGCCGGCGGTGGTGTGGCGACGACCGAGTATCAGGCCGGCACCGCTGGCGGCGGCGAACAGG
The DNA here is from genome assembly GCA_037384425.1 of Candidatus Thiodiazotropha sp. Taxonomy (GTDB): domain Bacteria; phylum Pseudomonadota; class Gammaproteobacteria; order Chromatiales; family Chromatiaceae; genus Thiodiazotropha. The sequence continues at coordinate 87,982 of JARROA010000016.1, forward strand.
ATCGACAGCTCGCCCAGGGTGTCGATGCCACGATAGGCCAGCACCACCGAGGTGACGATATTGGCGGCCCCGGTCTGCTGGGGTGCGGCGGACTGGATGGCGCCGCCGATCAGCATCGGGGTGGCGCCGAAGTCGATGGCGCTGGCGATGGCCAGCAGCATGAAGCCAAGGCCGCCGGCGAAGAGCAGTCCGGTGAGGTTACGCATGAGGCTCCTCCCGCCGGTGGGCTCGCAACAGGTTGCGTCCCGGTTTGGCGTTCTCCAATCGCCAGATCCCCAGGCGGCGCAGGGCCAGCGCAAGAATCAGGCTGCTGAGACCGGCGCCCACGGCCGCTTCCGTCATGGCCACGTCAGGCGCCCGCAGCAGGGCGAAGAGCAGGGCGAGACCGAGCGAGACCACCGAGGCGGCGGCGACCGCGGCGATGTGATTGCGGACCAGCAGCACCATGGCGGCGGCGGTCAGCATCATCAGGCACAGAACCAGCAGGATCCAGATTTCAATCGCGCTCATGACTTCTCCTCCCTGGCGGTTTCGGTGTCCGGCCTGCGCCACGGCTGCACCCCGGCCATCAACAGCGCCCGGGCGATGGTGGAGGAGCCGAGAGGATTGGTGACCAGGATCATCACCGCGATCACCAGCAGTTTTGTCCACCAGGCGGGATAGAGCAGGGCGACGCCGAGCAGCAGCGACAGCGCGCCCAGGGTCACCGCCTTGGTGCCGGCCTGGATCCGGTTGTAGACATCGGGCATGCGCAGCAGGCCCAGGGCGCCGAGCAGGGTGAAGGCGGCACCGATCAGCAGCAGAATGTCGGCCAGCAGTCTCATGATCCGTTCCCCTCGATGGCGCGGGCCAGGGCGACGATGCCGACGAAGGCCAGGGTGCCGTAGATCAGGGCTACGTCCAGGTAGAGCGGGCTGCTCAGGAGAGCGGCGATCACCGCCAGTCCCGAGGTGGTGATGACCGCCAGGGTGTCGGCGGCCACCACCCGGTCGGGGGCGGCGGGGCCGAGCAGCAGCCGCAGCAGGCTCAACAGCACGGCCAGTCCCAGCATCGCCAGGGCGATGGTTTCCAGAAGCGTCAATGTCATTTAACGAAGCCCTTCAGCGTGCGTTCGAATTGGCGGGTGATGGTTTCGGTGGCGCCCTCGATATCGAGATCGGGCGGGGCGTCGATCCAATGGATCAGCAGGATCTGGTCTTTGACGTCGACCGTGAGTGTGCCCGGGGTGAGGGTAATGCTGTTGGCCAGGATGAGGCGTCCCAGTTGTGATTTCAGTTCAGTGCGTACTTCCACCAGCGCGGGCTGCAACGGCAGGGAGGGTGAGAGGACCCGGCGCGCCATGTCCAGGTTGGCGCGTACCAGCGCGAGCAGAAAGACACCGAGGTAGGCGAGGAAGGCCGGGATGGCGGCGAGTGTGAAACGCAGGCCGGCGAAGATCTCCAGATGGGGTCGGCTGATCAGGGTGATCACCAGCGCCACCAGCAGGCCGGCGATCAGTTCGGCCGGATCGAGGCTGCCGGTGAGCAGCAGCCAGAGCACGAACAGCAGGACGAACAGGAACAGGCCGGCGGCGAGGTCGCTGGAGGTCGCTTCGCGGGGATTGGTATTCATATTCCATCCACCCTTCTTATTTCGTTACATCGCTGCCGGTCTTTCATTGCCGGCTTCAACTATCAGAACACGTGTCTGTTACCGCAACATGACGCCACCGATCGATTGTGTTGTCAATCAGGTGGCATCAGTTTTTTGCGCATATCCCGGTATTGTCAGCCAGGATGCTCATGTCCCGATCGGCAGGTGCTGGAACGGGTTAAGTGTTGCTGGGCCAGGAGTTCCTGATCGCTGAGTCTCTCGTGGGCGCGGGATGAGTTGGTCTGGCGCAAGCGTTGGGTGCGTGGACAATGACGAAGAAATCTCCGTTTGGTACCGGCCATGGGTGGGTGTAATTCCACGCCAAATCGTCATATGACACAGCGCATTTCGTTATTCAGAGAAAAAACGCATCAATCTCATAGAGATACGGTATGGCTCATGTTTTGCACTCCCTCTGGCTTTTTAAGTGTATTGGTCCAATTCATGACAAAGGGGTGTTGCATGCGCAATTGGATTTTGTTTCGAGGTCACAAGCAGGCGCTTAGCGGGCTTATGGCGGGTGTCTTGTTCGCCACAGGGCAATGGGGTCACGCGGGGGATATGGATGATGTCAACGTGATTCATGTGGAATCGACCACCATAGACGATAAATTCGAGAACAAACGGGGTGAGTCCTCCAATATCGCGGTGATCAGCGGTGAAAAGGTGGACAAGGCGCATGCCGAGAATATCCAGCAGTTGTTGCAGAGCGTGCCTGGGGTAACCACCGAACTGCAGGCCGGAGACTCGCTGAAGATCCATATCCGCGGTATCGAAAACCAGGTCTACATGGGCGAAAAGCCCGGGGTCGCCATTGTCATCGATGGCGTACCGGTGTTCGAGCGCACCGGAAGGGTCAACATCGATATGGACAACATCGAGTCGATCAAAGTGGTCAAGGGTGGCGCTTCCTACCTTTTCGGCGATGACGCCCTGGCCGGTGCGGTGATCATCACCACGAAGCGGGGTGCCAAATATCAGGGCTACACCCTGGCGGCCGAGGTGGGCAGTTTCGGCTACACCAAGGGTCTGGCCCGGGCCGGATTCTCCAATGAAAGCGCCAGCGGACATGTGCAGGTAAGCCGTCGGAATACGGACGGCTACCACGACGATTCGGGTTCCACCGCCGAGTATCTCAACGGCAAATTGATGTACTACCTTGACGACACCAGCGAAATTTCTCTGGGGTTGGAGCTGTCGGATCGCAACAAGAACAGCCATGGTGCGGTGAAAGGGGAGGTCGCTGCAGAGGAGGATCCGAAGAGCACCGACATCTACAGCTATAACGACTACTCCAACCACTACGACGTGGAGCTGGCGAAATACTTCATCACTTACTCCAAGAACTTCAACGAGAGTGACAATCTGATGGTCAATCTCTACCGCTACGGGGATGAGACCCAATTCTATTCCAAACCCAACAGCATCGACCCCAGACTGTACGAGAACCTGAACCTCTACGATCAGGTGCAGCGGGGCCTGAAATCGGAATTCCGCTCAGGTGGTGAGTCCCTGGCCTGGATGGCGGCGCTGGACTTGCGTGACAATCGCTATGAGAACAACACACTGGCGGCGATTGATATCTACGACCGTCGCGGCAATCTTACCGATACGGCGGGTGATACCCTGTCGGACGATGCCACCGACGAGACGGTGCAGGCTGTCTACGGCGAAGTGAAATACCATTTGATGCAGCCTCTGACGGTGACCATTAACGGCCGCTACGACCACATCGAGTATGACTACGGTTCGAAGCTGAGCAGTCTGGAACTGAACAAGGCTTTCGACGTGAGGTCCTGGCGCCTGGGGATGAATTACCAGCTGGCAGAGACCAAGGACATTTATGCCAATGTCTCCACCGGCTTCCGTGCTCCCTCCATCACACAGCTCTTCGCCGGCGACATCAGTCCCACCGGCAGCACTGACAGCAATCCTGATCTGGAGCCCGAGCACGCCATCAACAAGGAGATCGGTTTCCGCGCCAAAACAACCCTGTTCGGTGCGCCGGCCGACCTGGATCTGGCCATCTTTCAGATCGACCGCAAGGACTACATCATGTCCACCTCCGGCCAATATTCGGAAAACGACGTCACCAACGACTATTACGACAACATCGGCGGAGTGCGTAACCGCGGGCTCGAACTGGCCCTGAGCGGGCAACCGTCAAGCGATATCAGTTGGAATCTTGCCTACACATTTCTGGATGCCCACTATACCGACTACGACAACTTCAATCTGCTGCTGGGCAACCGCTACGGGCGCAACGGACAGGTGGATTGCTCGGTGCTCGATCCCGACAACTCCTACTGCATCGAGCACTACGACAACAACGGCAACCGGGTGCCCAGGGTGCCTAAACATCATCTCAATCTCTCCGTGGGCTGGCGTGTGGCGAACCATTGGACAGTTAGCGGCGAGTTCGACGCCTCCAGCGCCTACCTTGTCGACGAGATCAACCGGGTGGAGGTCGAGGGTCACGAGACCTTCAACCTGCTGGTCAGCTACGATCACAAATTGGGGTGTTCCGAATGGTCCTGGTTCCTGCGGGTCGATAACCTATTCGATCAGGATTACTACAATACCGCCCGCGGCGGTACCGGAGACGCCAAGACCGTCGATAGCGATGGCGACGGCATCTACGACACTTACGACGGTGTCTACAATGCGAATGATGTCTCTATCGTCGTCAATCCCGGGCGCAGCTACACGGCGGGCTTGAGTGTCAGCTTCTGACGCAACCGGGGTATCGGTGCGGATTCAATATCCTGCCAAGTCTCATCTCCCGACGGGGAGAGGGGGCTTGGCAGGATATCTCTGAACCCGTCCAAGTGGATTGGTCCTTCACTCAGTTATCGTGATGGTGAAAGGGCGCCTATCGGACAGAGTGTCGCGAACAACTAACGATGCGCTAATCTTCTGTAAACCGCCAGTGCAGGATTGAAACGTATGGCCTAAAGGCACTTCGTAACGAAATGAGCGTCCTTGTTTTACGCAGAAGTGGACATTTTCATCTCCGTATCCAGAATACCCTGAATAATCGCCCTGAATTCTAAATTCAGGGTTCAGGTTATAGGCTCTTCCCTTGCCGTCGTAAGTTATATAGAGAATACCTATCGATCCTACCCCTAGCTGATTTCTTATATTTATACATTCATCAGGATCCATGTTAAACCATCCTCGCACAACAATTATTCTCTCTGGATCGAACTCATTTTCATTTCTCCAGTGCTCCGTAAATGATGCGAAGGAGACGAGTTTGGTTGTCCCGTTACAAATAAATGTGCCGGATGATACTTTTGGTGAATGGAAAGGCGAAGAATGCGTACCAGCAACACCTTCTTCTTCTCGGTTTATGGGAAAAAAGCTGTGCGGACCGCAAAAATGCTTTTTGCCGCGAACATTAATGTAATCCCCGACATTCCCTACTTGCTGCGCCATTATAAGCAGATCTATAAACGATTTAGGTAGTGATAATAACGATACAAATGCGGCGGGATCAGTTTTAAAAGGCATCGGCACCAAGCGTTCCCGCGGAACTTCTCTGTCCGATGAAACCACACTCGAATTCATGCCATCCCAGTAAATCGTGAATGATTCTTTGACCTCGTCTAAATCTTCTTCAGGCGGCGTCAAAGAAAATGTCATGCAGCGACCGGTGGGTTTGCATTTTTCCGCATCAGTGGGTAACTGGGTGTCGACATAACTAAAATAGGGACCGCATTTGGTTGCATTTGCCAACTCGACTGAATGAGCAGTAGTTGGATATATAATGCAAAATAGTGCGAACATGGAGTATAAGTCGATATAGATGGATTTCAATTTCATCGATGTGCCTCTAAAAGATCCCGCTCTCCTTTGAAAGCCAGATTCTTCCCAATAGTTTCGAATATTCTCTATGCGCCTGATCGATCATGAGCTGGATCTCATGGCTTTCGACGATCAGTCGTCGATACGGCGATGGAAGACGACTGCAACCTTCCTGTCACTTGCTTTCCTGATGGTGTTTCCTCCTGATAGACAAAACGGGATCAGGTCTGAATGGCACTTACTTAAGCGAAATGGTGCAGAGATGGTTGAAGGATTACGGTGTGGCAAGCCGCACTTATACGTGATCAGGCCGTAGGGTGCGGTTTGCCGTGCCGAAACATGGCTTAAGAAATCGCCATTCGGGTCAGAACTAAATATTCCCTAATGCTAGAGGAAGCTGCGATTTGACCCCTGTGCTTGTCGATCCGATCAATCCGGATTTTTGCGCCTCAGCCAGTAGAGACCGGCAAGGCTCGTAATGAGCAGGAGCACGGGAGCGGGTTCCGGGACCTGTGTGCTCGCGGTGATGTTGATTTCCACGCCGTTGACTTGCGCCGTCAAAGGCGCGCCGATGCTGTCGCCCAGCGCGTTGATGCTCAAGGCAAGCGTACTCATCCCTTCGATCAAAGTATCGAAGGTCAAGGTGGCCAGGCTGAAGTCGGCTAGCTGGAGGTTGTCCAAATCATCGGCTAGATCCAGCGACAGTTCGAACAGGTTGACGACGCCGGGAGTGCTGTCTTCGATCGCACGTACACTTCCCAGGTCAAAAAGATCCAGTTGATTGCCGAAGTTCACGCCATCGGCTCCCGCAAAGGAGAGCATCGTGGCGTCGTACACGAGATCCAAATCAAACACGCCCAGGGATGGGGCAGCGCCACCGGTAAGCTCCGAGATGGCGATTTCGACAGTGAGCGGTGTACCGACCTCGAGCTCCTGATAGTTCGGGATCAGGTCGATGGTAATGGCTTGTACAGGGCCTGTAGTGGCCAGCATCAGCCAGCCGCAGAGGCAGAACGAGCGTGTGATCCATTGCATTTCTCTCTCCTTCACTGACAGTTGATAAGAACTACTCTGTTGCGCATCTTGGACGGCTGCATAGCAGGACGAGCGTTCTAGCATCCAGCGCGGTGATCAGCCCATCTTGATCCAGATCACAAGCCGGGCCGCAAGCGGATGCTTCCACTGTCTTGTTGCGGTCGAGCAGAAGGATGCTTAGATCGTCGCGGTCCACATCGCCATCGCTGTCGTAGTCGCCCGGTATGGTCTCGGCTTTCGGCACGAAGGCGGCAAAACGGGTGAAGTGGCTGGTGTCGAAGGTGACCGTGCTGTTCAGCCAGTTGATATGGATATTGTCGATCCCCGAGTCAGGGTCGTTTTGATAGACCCATTGCTGGTCGCTCACCCGAAAGTAACCGATCTTGAGGTCGGCCTCGAAAGCCTCCTGGCTCATGTCAACAGGTTTCTCGAACTGGAGGGTGATTGTCACCCGGTGGTTGGTATCGATGCGGACCGCGTCATCCTCGAAGAAAAAGTCATAGACGGCGCTCACTGTCTGGTCGCTGTTGCTGGATGCGGCGTCATCCGGATTTCCGTAGCGTTTGACTGTCAGCTTCACCGCCTGGGTGTCGCTGCCAACGAGGGCGAACGGCGGAACATAGACCTGGGTGTTATCCTGGGTGCCCATGATGGATGTGTCGCCGCCGATGGCATTGAAGAAGTTGGTGCTGGAGGTGCTGAGCAGATTGTCCGCCACCTCGAAGCTGAAACTGGCGCTGGCCGGGTAGCCTGGAATCACCGGCTGACTACTCTCGGCGATGTCGATGCGGACCAGGCTCTCACCCGTCGCCACCTCGCAGGTGGCCAGATACTTGCCGGCGGTGATCGTCTGCCAGTCTAAGCTGTTGCAGCCGTTGGTGGTGTCATGTCCGTGTGCAGTGATGATCGGTGCCGCAAGCAGGGCGATGTCGGTGGTGAAGGTGACCTGCAGGGTCTTCACGCCGGCGCTCTCGCTAACCGTCGACCAGCTGTCGAACAGGGGCGGCGTGGGACTGAGCATGATCGGATTGGAAAGAACCAGTGTCTGGTTCGGATTCAGCGTCAGTGTGCCGCTGGCCGGATACTGAACCGTCGAGTAACCCGTGGCGTGGATGCCAAGTACGTAGTCGCCGGCCGGGAGATCGGCGATGGCGAAATGGCCGGCGATGGTAATGCCTGTCTTGTAACTGTCGAGGGCCGGATTATAGGCCACCACTTGCGCGTCATTGATGGCTGTGGCGGTTACGTCGACCACCTGCCCGCTGATCGAACCGGCTTGTGGGTCGAGGGCGATGTCATAGCTCGTGTTGGGAAGGCTCACGCTTACCGTCGCGCTGAAATCGGCATAACCCGGCTTGGTGACGAGGAGATTGTAGTCGTCCGCAGCCAGACCGCTGACGGCATAGGCCCCGGTCGTGTCGCTCACGCCCGTTTTGCTGTTGCTGGAGAACTCCACGCGAGCGCCCGCAACAGGTAGTCCGGTAACGGCGTTCGTGATCGAGCCACTGAGTGTGGCGCCGGTAGAGAGGGTAATGTCCTGTACCGTGGTGGCGCCACTGGTCACCACGACGCCTTCGTAGGTTTGGTCGACAAAACCCTGGGAGAGGACGCGCAAGGTGTAGCGACCTGTCGGCAGGTGACCGATGCGATAGACTGGTGCGAAAGTGGGCCAAGCGAAAGCATCGCCGAGGGTGGAGCCCGACGGGTGATCTTCGTTGAAGGCAATGATGACGGTCATGCGCGGATTGAAATCGGCTTCTGAGGGATAGTTGATGACTCCCTCCAGTACCCCGGTGTCAGTGGTAGGCAGCAGCTGGAAATCCTGATCGGTGAGTGTTTCGCCTTTGGCCAGAGTCCACTGGAGACGGTCTTTTATCAGTATGTATTCTCCCCGATCTGTTCGATACTCCGAATAGAGCAGCCCATCCACCATGCCGGGTGGTAAGGCCAGATGGTAATTGCCGACGATCTCTGTTGGATGCGGCAGGAAGTAACCGGTGTAGCCGTCATCAATTTCACCTAAAGCGAGAATTGAAATTGGTTCTTGTGTGCGATAGAGATAGTCGCTGGGAATGGCGACGATACCGTTCTGGCAAATATCTTGGTTTCCGATTTCATATCCGTTATCGAGATAGTGGGGTAACAGAATACCGTTGCTGTCTTTTTGGCAGGTGTTGCTGAGGAAGTCAGCCACTTGGCCGGAGACAGCGGTTGCCTGATCGGCTCTGCGCAGTACCAGATCGAGATCGGTCTGCTCTCCCGAAGTGACGACAACCCCGTTTCTGGTCGTCATGACCCAGCCGTTTTTCAACGCACGTACGGTGTATTCGCCAGGAGGTACGAAGTCCAGCGTGTACTGACCCAGGGCGTCGGTAAAGGGGAGTTCTCCAACGTCCAACTCGTTACCGTCCGCGTCGAAGCCTTGGATTTCGATCTCTGCCCCAACGATCGGAATGCCCGCCGTGTCGGTCACCACCCCTTCGATGCTGCCGGACGGCAGCATCACCATGTCGGGCGCCTCGGTGCAGGGGAGGCCTGGCGTGATTGAAAAGGGGCCGACAAAGCGCTCGCCGCTGCCGTACTTGATCCCATCGAGGACTATCGGATCTAAATCACCGGTTTGGATGAAGGCGTAAGCCTGATCGGTGACAGGGAGCGACGTACTATAATATCCACCCCAGCCGGTCCTTACACGAGGGACTTCGAGGATACCGGTGTGTGGCCAGACCTCTACGTCCTGAACCCCCACTCCCTGCTCGTTGACGACACGTCCCGATATACACCCCCCCTCGGTCAGGGCGAAATCCGGTCCGCGTGCTCCCTGAATCGTGACTTGATAGAGACCTGGGGCAATCTCTGCCGTATAGATTGTCGGATCCGGCGTGTCTATATTCAGAACGGCGCCTCGAGTCACTAACACATAGAACTCACCGGGCGAGGGGAGCACCCAGATTCTGTAGAGTCCGGTTTCGTCGGTTGTCGCGTCATGCCAGCCCGGGCCCTCCTTGAACCATTCCGCATGGGCCCACACGGTGACGCCGGGGATCGGGGTGCCGGAAGCTGTGCGCACGTATCCCCAGATGAAGCCGGCTTCGTGCAACAGCAGATCCATATCGACCGTCTCGCTATTGTCGAACACCTGAACGTTGTAGAGATCGGCTTCTACAAAGTGTCGGCCGCTGCTGTCGGTGAGGGCCCAGATATGGACGCGGTACTGCCGTGGCTCCAGATTGGCGAAGAGGTATTCGCCGTTGATATCGCTGTAGACCGAATGGACAGGGATCCAGGCGTCATCTCCTGCGGAATTGGGATCCTCGCTACGGAAGAGTGTGAGTTCAATCCCTTGTCGCGGAACACCGCTGCCATATTCGGTGACCCTGCCCGACAGCGAGCCCGCAGCGGAAACCGTGCCGGCGATCAGAAGCAGAAACAGGAGCAGCAGAGTAACAAGGATAAAACGGATATGCGCACGCATCGTGTGACCTCCCCTGTCAGACGCGGTCTCTCTCGCGAGTTGCGATTCCCTACGGGTCAATCGGCCGTGATGAAGCGCGCTTGCAATCAGTTTTTATTGTTCGTAATTACCCTATATAGTATATGGATATTGATTGTGCAATGAAAACCCCCTGCTTTTAGTCCATACAGATTTCTGTCATTGGTGAGCTCGCCGCCTCGATCGTCGCGGGAGCTTGATTCTGAACCTCCTCTACATGTTGCCCTTTGCGATAGAGCGAGTAGCCCAGATTCCACTGCATTTCATCCTGGCTGCCCGGGCCGAAATAGAAGCGCAGCGATGGGATAGGCGGTCGCTCAGGCGGCATCTCCAAGCGCGGGAGGAAAGTAGGTTTTCGCCATGCATTCATGCAGCTCGCCGAGCCTGACCTGCATCTCGTCGATGAAATCGTGCAGGATCTGGTTGTCCATTTTGTCCAGCGGCATCGCCTCGATCTCTTTCTCGATCTGGCGCAGGATTTTCAACGGCGCGCGGTTCTTCGGCAGCCGTGAGAGGTTGAAGGACATGTTTTCCAGACAGTAGCTGAGGGAGCGGGGAAAGGTCTGGGTCTGGAACAGGAACTTCAGCACCTCGCGTCGACGGATACGTACCTGCATGTGCTGGCGGTACATCTGATAGGCGCTGAGGGATTTCAGCATGCTCATCCAGAGGATGTCCTCGAATGGGCTCAACTCCGGTGCATCGTCCGGGATCGGATTCTCCGAGCGCACATCGATGATGCGTGTGGTCATGTCGGCGCGCTCCAGTTTGCGTCCTAGGTTGAGAAAATGGTAGGCCGTGTCGTGGCTCATACTGCCAGCCAGCAGGCCGGTGAACAGTTGGGAGCCGGCGATGATCTCCTGCAGATAACGATGCCGCCCCTGGCGCGAGAAACTGCCCTGTTTGTTGTCCACCGCTTTCTGATAAAAGCCGTTGATCGCCTCCCAGGCCTCGCGCGGCAGGATCTCGCGGATGGTGCGGACATTCTCGCGCAGTACCGAGAGGGTGCTGATGATGGAGCTGGGATTGGTCTCGTCGGAGATCAGGAAGTTGGCCACCCGGCGTTCGGTGAACTCCGGATGGCGTTCGTCATAGGCGTCATTGCAACCCAACAGGCTGATCAGGGCATCCCAGCCAGGTGCCACCTGGGGTGGCAGGTCCAGCATCAGGTTGGTATTGACGGTGACCAGGCGGGCGGTGTTTTCCACCCGCTCCTGATAGCGTCCGATCCAGTAGATGGTTTCTGCGACGCGGGAAAGCATATCTCTCTCCTCGATTCCTAAATCCCGTAGGGTGCGGCAAGCCGCACCCTACATCCAGATTCGCGCTAGGGTGGGTAAGTCGCCCCTTTGTATTGACGGGTGATCGATAGCGCTCATCCGTTCAACTGTCCACGATCCAGGTGTCCTTGCTGCCGCCGCCCTGGGAGGAATTGACCACCAGCGACCCCTTGCGCAGCGCCACCCGGGTCAGGCCACCGGTGGTGACCTCCTGAGTCTTGCCGCTGAGGATGAAGGGGCGCAGATCCACGTGGCGCGGTTCCAACAGGCCACGCGCGATGGTCGGTACGGTGGAGATACCGATCGTCGGCTGGGCGATGTAGTTGCGTGGATTGGCCTTGATCAGTTTGGCGAACTCGTCGCGTTCCGCCTTGGTGGAGGCGGGGCCCACCAGCATGCCGTAGCCGCCCGATTCGTTGGCCGGCTTCACCACCAGGTCCTTGATGTTCTCCAGCACATGGGCCAGCGACGCCTTGTCCATGCAGCGCCAGGTGGGGACGTTGGGGACGATCGGCTCCTGGTCCAGGTAGTAACGGATGATGTCGGGGACGTAGGAGTAGACCACTTTGTCGTCAGCCACACCCGCACCCGGCGCATTGGCCAACGCCACCTTGCCCGCCTTCCAGGCCCGCATCAGTCCCGGCACGCCGAGCATGGATTCGGGATCGAAGGCTTCGGGATCGATGAAGAGGTCGTCGATACGGCGGTAGATCACATCGACCCGGGAGAGCCCCTCGATGTTGCGCATGTAGACGCAGTCGTCGTCGCACACCACCAGATCGCGCCCCTCCACCAGTTCGCAGCCCATCTGCTGGGCCAGATAGGCGTGCTCGAAATAGGCCGAGTTGTAAATGCCCGGGGTCATCACCACGATTTCCGGGTTGTCGCCCGGGCGCGGCGACAGCGCTGCCAGGGTATCGAACAGCTCGGAAGGATAGTCGTCCACCGGCAGCGGGCTGTAGGTCTCGAACAGCTCGGGGAATACCCGTTTGGTCACCAGCCGGTTCTCCAGCATGTAGGAGACGCCGGAGGGGACCCGCAGGTTGTCCTCCAGCACGTACATGGTGCCGTCACGGTCGCGCACCAGGTCGCTGCCGCAGATGTGGGCCCAGATACCCAACGGCGGGTCGATGCCGACACACTGTTCGCGGAAGTTGACCGACTCGGCCAGCACTGCGGCAGGGAAGACCTTGTCCTTGATGATCTGCTGCTTGTGGTAGAGGTCGTCGATGAAGAGGTTGAGCGCCTGAACCCGCTGTTTCAATCCCGCCTCGACCTGGTCCCACTCCTTCTTCGGAATCAGGCGCGGAATGATGTCGAAGGGCCAGGCGCGGTCGATGGAGCCCTCCTCTTCGGTGTAGACACGGAAGGTGATGCCCATCTGTTTGATCGCCAGGTCGGCACCCTGCTGGCGCGCCTCCAGTTCCCCCTCGTCGAGTTTGCGCAGGTAGGCGATCAGCTTGCGTGCGTAGCCGCGGGCGTTGCCGTTGGGGGTGATCAGCTCGTCATAGAAGTCGTGGTTTTCGAACGACTCCCAGTTGATGGTCATGCGACACCTCCTTGATTGGCAGCGCTACGCAGATCCAAAGTCCAGGGGAAATCGGCATTGAGGGGTTCGTCCGTCAGCGGCATATGGCCCCCGGTATGGCCGTGTTCGACAAAACGGGCCAGACGCCGGGACTCGGCCTCGTTGGCGTTGACCGGGAAGGTCTCGTAGTGACGCCCTCCGGGATGGGCCACATGGTAGGTGCAGCCACCGAGCGAACGTTCGTTCCAGGTATCGACCACATCGAATACCAGCGGTGTGTGCACGCCGATCGTGGGATGGAGACCGGATGGCGGTTGCCAGGCCTTGTAACGCACACCGGCGACGTACTCGCCGCGGGTGCCGGTATTGCGCAGGGGCACCCGCCGGCCGTTACAGGCGATGGCGTGGCGCCCCGGGGTCAGACCGTTGGCCTTCACCTGCAGTCGCTCCACCGAGGAGTCGACGAAACGGGCGGTGCCCTGTGCCGTCACCTCCTCGCCCAGCACGTTCCAGGGCTCGATGGCGAATCGCAGCTCCAGTTCGAGGTCATCCACATTGAGGGTGCCGTAGCGCGGAAAGCGGAATTCGATGAAGGGTGCGAACCAGCCCATCTCGAAAGCATAGCCGCTGCGCCGCAGGTCGCCGACCACGTCAGCCAGATCCCGCTCCACGTAGTGGGGCAGCATGAAGCGGTCGTGCAGTTCGGTACCCCAGCGTACCGGCTCCTGCGCATAGGGCTGGTCCCAGAAGCGTGCGATCAATGCTCTCAGCAACAGCATCTGCACGCTGCTCATGCGGGCGTGGGGCGGCATCTCGAAACCGCGAAACTCGACCAGGCCCAGACGGCCGGCCGGGCTGTCGGGCGAGTAGAGCTTGTCGATGCAGAACTCCGAGCGGTGGGTGTTGCCGGTCAGATCCACCAGCAGGTGGCGCAGCACCCGGTCGACGATCCAGGGAGCGACGGTCTCGCCCGGAGGCAGCTCCTTGAAGGCGATGCCGAGTTCATACAGGGAATCGTCCCGCGCCTCGTCGACACGGGGCGCCTGGGAGGTGGGTCCGATGAACAGCCCGGAGAAGAGGTAGGAGAGCCCCGGGTGGTTCTGCCAGTAGGTGAGCAGGCTGCGCAGCAGATGGGGCCGGCGCAGAATCGGACTGTCGGCCGAGTTCGCCGCGCCAATGGTGACGTGATTGCCGCCACCGGTGCCGGTGTGGCGGCCGTCAAGCATGAACTTCTCTGTGCCGAGGCGCGACTGGCGGGCCTCATCGTAGAGGGTTTCGGTGCGATCAACGAGCTCGCGCCAGTTCTCGCTGGGGTGGATGTTGACTTCGATGACACCCGGATCGGGAGTCACCTGCATGCGCTGCAGACGGGCGTCATGGGGCGGCTCGTAGCCCTCCATCACCACCGGCAGGCTGGTGTCGACCGCCGCCGCTTCGATGGCGTTGACCAGGTCGAGGTAGTGCTCCAGCTCGGTCAGCGGCGGCAGGAAGATGTGCAGATGGCCGCCGCGCGGTTCCACGCAGAGGGCGGTGCGGATCAGGCTGTCCATGAACGTGCGGCCCCTGGTATCCCTGAACAGTTCCCGGTCGTCCGCAGCCAGCGGGGGTGACGGCAGGGGCGAAGGCTGGCCGCTGCGCACCATGCGTAAGCGGTCGCGGATCGCGGGTAGCTGGTTGCGGGTGTCGAAGGGGTCCCTGGGCAGTACCGTCTGACGCGTCGTCTCCCGTTCCCAGATCAGGGAGTCGAGGGGCAGTCGGTAGCCCATGGGAGAGTCGCCGGGGATCAGGAACATACTGCCGCGGCGGAAGTTCCAGCGGCTGGAGATCCAGCGCTCGCCGCCGTAGTCCCAGGCGATGGGCAGGCCGAAGCCGATGATCCTGTCGAGTCCCTGATCGAAGACCTTGCGCAGGCGTGCCCGTTCCAGGGGATCCTTGAGTCGGTTGTCGTAAACGTCCAGGTTGTCGGGCAGGGTGCCCTCTTTCCAGAGGTAGTAGAGATTGTCCTCGAAAGCGGGCAGGGCATGCCGGGTGTCGACTCCGAGATGTGTGGCGATGCGCTCGATCAGCCGCCGTGCGTGGTCGCTGTTGTACTGCTTCGACGAGTCGGGATGGTCGAGCAGCTCCGGGTGCTGCCAGACCGGTTTGCCGTCCTTGCGCCAGGCGCAGGTCAGCGCCCAGCGTGGTAGCTGCTCCCCCGGATACCATTTGCCCTGACCGTAGTGGAGCACGGCGTCGCTACCAAAGGCCTCCTTCAGCCGCCGCAGCAGGATGCCGGCCCGCTCCAGTTTGTGTTCGCCCAGGGCGGCGGTGTTCCATTGCGGGCTGTCCATGTCGTCGATGGAGACGAAGGTGGGTTCGCCGCCCATGGTGAGGCGGACGTCGCCTGTCGTCAGGTGGTTGTCGATGAAATCGCCCAGGGCCAGGATCGCCTGCCACTGGTCTTCGCTATAGGGCTTGGTGACGCGCGGGTCTTCGTGCACCCGGGTCACCTTGTTTTCGTGGTGGAAGGTGACCTCGCATTTCCCGGTGGCGCCGACGACCGGGGCCGCGCTCACCGGGTCCGGGGTGCAGGCCAGCGGGATGTGGCCCTCGCCGGCGAACAGCCCCGAGGTGGGGTCGAGCCCGACCCAGCCGGCGCCGGGGATGAAGACCTCGGCCCAGGCGTGCAGGTCGGTGAAGTCGGCCTCCGGTCCGGAGGGGCCGTCGAGGGCCTTCTGATCGGCGGTAAGCTGCACCAGATAGCCGGAGACGAAGCGGGCCGCCAGTCCCAGATGGCGCAGGATCTGCACCAGCAGCCAGCCGGTGTCGCGGCAGGAGCCGGTGGCCTTGGCGAGGGTCTCGTCGCAGCTCTGCACGCCCGGCTCCATGCGGATGGTGTAGCCGATCGCCTGCTGCAGGCGTTGATTGAGTTCGACCAGATAGTGGACGATGTTGGGGCGACCCTCCACGGGTTTGTCCGCATCGCTGACATGATCCGACTTCTCGATGAAGGCGAAGCCGGGTGGGTCGTCGCGAAGCGCCTGCAGCCATGCACTCAGCAGGGGGCCTGACTCTTTGATCTCGAAATAGGGTGTCAACTCCCGCTTCAGCTGGGCTTCGTACTTGAAGGGGTAGTGTTGCGCATACTCCTCGACGAAAAAGTCGAACGGATTGATGGTCACCAGGTCGGCCACCAGGTTGACCTCCACCACCAGCCGTCGCGCCGGCTTGGGGAAGACGTAGCGGGCGATGTAGTTGCCGAAGGGGTCCTGCTGCCAATTGAGGAAGTGCTCTTCCGGTTCCACCTTCAGGGAGTAGTGGTGCAACGGGGTACGCGTATGGGGTGCCGGTCGCAGGCGGATCAAGTGAGGTGAAAGGCTGACGGGACGGTCGTAGTGATATTCGGTCCGGTGGTGAATCGCAATACGAACTGACATGGTGCGCGTGATGCTCCAGAATGGTGCCGAGAGGTGATTATTGGTTGTCTTTATCACCCGATTCCGTTGTATGAGCAGATTCTATGCCATGCAACGGGCTTGGGAACAACACGATAATTGTGGGACAAATGCAGTGAATTGCCAGTTGAAATCGAGTCGGGATTTCAATTCCGAAGAAGCCCTTTTCAGTCGCTCGATTTGTATTACTATGAGTGGACTCTAGCCAACCGGAAGATCGACCAACATGACTTACTGCCTCGGTATCTGTGTCAAGGACGGGCTGATGTTCGCTTCGGATTCCCGTACCAACGCCGGTGTGGATTACGTCACCACCTATTCCAAGATGCATGTCTTCGAACCGGCACCCGACCGTGTCTTCGTTCTTCTTTCCGCCGGCAATCTGGCCACCACGCAGGAGATCGTCAATATCATCCAGCGGGACATCGACTACCCCAACGGAGGCGAGAACCTGCTGACAGCCCGCTATCTGTTCGAGGCGGCCGATTATGTGGGACGGGTCAGTCAGATGGTGCAGCAACAGCACGGTGTGGCCCTGCAGCAGGCCGGCGTCAGCGGCGAGGTGTCGCTGATTCTGGGCGGGCAGATCCAGGGGCAGCCCCACGGTCTGATGCTGATCTATCCCCAGGGTAACCATATCGAGGCCTCCCGCAGTACCCCCTATCTGCAGATCGGTGAGACCAAGTACGGCAAGCCGGTGCTCGACCGGGTGCTGAAGTACGACCTGCCCCTGAACGACGCGGCGCGCCTCGGACTGGTCTCACTCAGTTCCACCACCATGTCGAACATCACCGTGGGGCCACCCTACGAGCTGGCCGTCTATCACGTCGACCAGTTTCACGTCACCAGCCGCTGCAAGTTCGAGGAGGGGGGCGATTACCTCAAGGAACTGCAGAACTCCTGGACCAACGGGCTGATAGAGATCTTCAACAATCTGCCCCGTTTCGATTGGGAGAAACAGGAAGACCAGATGGGACTGGGATTCGCGGAACCTGAAGCGCCCGTGATTGCGGAGACGGGCTCGAGTTGAACCCCCATGCCAGTAACTTCGTTTGATCCCGGAATGGTTCGGCACCCGGCGAAGAGGGCCAGGATGACGCGGGCCAGACCACACCCTTGGCCGGTTCCACTGGGGACTCAGCCATAGCGCCAGCCCGGATCAGGTCCGCATTCGTCAGACCCGTTCCGGAAATCTGCGTGAGCGTGTTAGGGCCTGTTAACAGGCCTTAGATGCTGGCCTTCCTGATTTTCAGGTTGTTGCTGATTCTCAGGATCCCGTCCTGTCCCAGAACACCCACCGAACCTTCCTGTTTGTTGCGAAAGATGGTGGTGACTTCATCGATTGAAGGGCGGCGGATGCAGACCAGTTTCCAGCCGAATTTTCTGAGAATGGACATGCCGTTGACTTGTTGTTCGTTCAGGTAATACTCGGGAGCACCGGGAACCGGTCCCATGCCGAAACGTTTTTCCCCAACCATTTGTGTGTTCCTGAATCTGATTCGTTATTCTTTCACCTCTGCAAGGCACACCGGCCTGCAGCCTTATCTTAAGAGTCCCTTAAGTCCAGGATAGACCAGATCAGAGCAGCCTGTACAAGGAAATATAACTGCATTTACATCAGGGTCTTAGGGCTTCAGGGATAACCCGCATTCGATTTAGGCGAATGAGGCCAATTGCACCTTTTCGGTGACGATTTCAGGTCGAGGGAAGCGCATCTGCACGGAGTAGGGGAAGACATCGGCCTGACGCCCGGCACGCACATCTTCCTGGTGATGGCGCCAGTACTCGGCATCGAACAGCTCCGGGTGAATCTCCTTAAGGATCTTGCGCACTTTCGGATCGGTACTGATGAAGGTGATGAACTCCTCAGGGAAGATGTCATTGGGATTGACGCTGTACCAGGGTTCATCGCGATAGAGATCCTCCGGCGTGCGCGGTTCGGGGATCTTGCGGAAATTGCACTCGGTCAGATAGCAGATCTCGTCGTAATCGTAGAACACCACCTTGCCCTGGCTGTTTACGCCGAAGTTCTTGAACAGCAGGTCGCCGGGGAAGATGTTGACCCCCATCAACTGCTTCACCGCCTTGCCCCAGTCGTAGAGGATCTCCCGTGTCTCCTCTTCGTCGGTCTCCTCCAGATAGAGGTTAAGCGGCGTCATGCGGTGTTCGGTATAGAGGTGCTTGATGACCAGAAGGTCACCCTCGTACTCGAGCTGGGAGGGCACCGAGGCGTGCAGCTCCTCCAGCAATTGCGGATCGATGCGATCCACTGGCAGGGCCACATCGATAAAATCGAGGGTATCGGCCATGCGTCCCACCCGGTCGTGCTTCTTGACCTGCAGGTAGCGCTCTTTGACCAGCTGATGGGTCACCTCCTTCTGGGGTGGGAACCTGTCCCGGATCACCTTGAAGACATAGGGGAAGGAGGGCAGGGTGAAGACCTGCATCACCAGTCCGGGTGTGCCGGGTGCGACGATGAAGCGGTCCCGGCTGCGTTGCAGATGGTTGAGCAGGTCGCGGTAGAACTCGTTCTTGGCCTGTTTGTGCAGGCCGATACTCATGTAGAGGTCGGCCAGGGTCTTGTCCGGCATGATGCTGCGCAGGAATTCGACCGTGGCGGTGGGCACCGGCGACTTCACCATGAAGTAGGCTCGGGCGAAGCTGAACACGGCTTTGACCCGGCGGTGCTGGGTCAGCAGGGTGTCGGCATAGATCCCTCCCACCTCGTTGTTCATCAGTGGGATGATGATGGGGCGCATGATGTCGTCGTAGACCATGCGGCCCACCAGATAGCCCGCCTTGTTGCGGTAGAACGGCGATTCCAGCATGTCGAAACGCAGGTCGGGCGGGATGGTCGTGAATCCTGTCTGCTCCATGAATGCCTGCTCCAGCTGCTGGCTGTCGCGCTCGATGTCTTCGTAGGGGAGATTGAAATAGAAGGAAGAGAGAATCTCCCAGAAGCTGTTGCGCAGACCGCCATCGGCTACCTGGAATGACATGAAGACCCGATAGCGGGCCGCCAGCTCTTCGCGGTTGACCTGCGATTCGATGAAGATCTTGTCGTTGTCGTAGTACTTGCGCTCGAACAAGCGGCAGAAGACCGAGTTGTAGAAGGTCTCGGCCAGTTCCGGACGGCTGTGGTTGCGTAACAGGGCGGTGTAGCGCTGTTTCACTTCCTGCCACAGGCCTTCGTCCAGCGCTTTGATGCCGAAATGGCTGCTGACTTTGGTGATCGCCTCCTGAACCCGTATGTCGTAGAAGCTGATCCGCTTCGACGAAGCCTCCCGTACCGACTCCCAGTCGGCCCGTTCAAAGCGTTGGCGGGCGGCGCTGCTGATCTCCTGGAAGAACGAAAAGTGGCGATCGAAGCCGATGAGAATGGCCTGAGCGATCTGTTGCGGAAGGTCTTGCGTCATTTTAGTGCGTTTTGTGAATAGTTGATCGATTACTTGACTCCTTTACTAAGGTTTAGCTCATTTTTATTGCAAATTTCTTGACCAATTCACTATGCTTTAACGCAGTGCACAAAAAACTGACCCTGTCACATCCAGATGCATAGGATTGACGCCCAGCGAACAACCGCACCTGTGATGTGCAAAGGATCGAGAGGATGGATGTTTTTGGTATGCAGGGGAGACTTTCCCCGGTGACGGACCCGAGGTCCGCACCTTTTGTAACCACAGCCATGCTCCGGTGCCAACCATCGCCGCCATCGCTTTGGCGAGGATGCGATAGATATGAAGTAAAAACGATCACCCTGGAGATAAGTCATGACACGAAAAGAGCAGATCGAGGCCTTGCAGAAGGACTGGGCAGAAAACCCCCGCTGGCAGGATGTTCAACGCGGTTACAGTGCCGAAGACGTGGTGCGCCTGCGCGGCTCCGTGCAGCCTGAGTACACCTACGCCAAGAATGGCGCGGAGAAGCTGTGGAAGCTGGTGCGCGGCGACGCCAAGAAGGGTTATGTGAACTGTATGGGCGCCATCACCGGCGGCCAGGCCATGCAGCAGGCGAAGGCCGGCATCGAGGCGATCTATCTCTCCGGCTGGCAGGTGGCGGCCGACGGCAACACCTCCGAGACCATGTACCCCGATCAGTCTCTCTACGCCTACGATTCGGTACCGACCATGGTGCGGCGCATCAACAACGCCTTCAAACGGGCCGACGAGATCCAATGGTCGCGCAATATCGAGCCTGGTGACGAGGGTTATGTGGACTACTTTCTGCCTATCGTGGCTGACGCGGAAGCCGGCTTCGGCGGTGTGCTCAACGCCTATGAGCTGATGAAAAACATGATTGCCGCCGGCGCGGCAGGCGTGCACTACGAGGATCAGCTGGCGGCGGTGAAGAAGTGCGGCCACATGGGTGGCAAGGTGCTGGTGCCGACTCAGGAAGCGGTGCAGAAGCTGATCGCGGCCCGTCTGGCGGCCGATGTCATGGGCGTACCCACTCTGGTGCTGGCGCGCACCGACTCCGAGGCGGCCAACCTGCTGACCTCCGACGTGGACCCCAACGACCAGCCTTTCCTCACCGGCGAGCGCACCAATGAGGGCTTCTACCGGGTCAAGAACGGCCTTGAGCAGGCCATCTCCCGCGGCTTGGCCTACGCCCCCTACGCCGACCTGGTCTGGTGCGAGACGGGTACGCCCGATCTCGGCTTCGCCCGCGAGTTCGCCCAGGCGGTGCTGGCGGAGAACCCGAACAAGCTGCTGGCCTACAACTGCTCGCCGTCGTTCAACTGGAAGAAGAACCTGGACGACGCCACCATCGCCAAGTTCCAGGACGAGCTCGCCGACATGGGCTACAAGTACCAGTTCATCACCCTGGCCGGTATCCACAACATGTGGTTCAACATGTTCGACCTGGCCTATGACTACGCTCGTGGCGAAGGCATGAAGCACTACGTGGAGAAGGTGCAGCAGCCCGAGTTTGCCGCCCGCGACAAGGGTTACACTTTCGTCTCCCACCAGCAGGAAGTGGGCGCCGGCTATTTCGACGACGTCACCACCGTGATCCAGGGCGGTGCCTCCTCGGTGACCGCGCTGACCGGTTCCACGGAAGAGGCTCAGTTCGACGACGCGGCCAGCATGTAGATTCCTCAGTACGCTTAACGATCTGTTGATTTCTGCCCTTCGGCCGTGCCTTCTGGCACGGCTTTTTTGTCTTCCACGGGCGAGACGGTCAAGCGCGCGATACAAATGCGACGTGTGGACAGATGGAGGTGTGAACCATGAGTTTGACAGACAATCGATTGAAAACCGCGGATCTCTACGATATTCACGGCGAGGCGTTGCAGGTCTGCAGCCCGATCTTCCGCCACTATGGTGGCCGACACGATTTTAGCGGGACCATCGCCACCCTTAAATGCTTTGAGGACAACTCCCTGGTGCGTGAACAGCTCGAACAGCCCGGGGAGGGACGGGTGCTGGTGGTGGATGCGGGTGGCTCACTGCGCTGCGCCATGCTTGGAGACCAGTTGGCGCAGCTGGCCGTCGATAACGGCTGGTCGGGGGTGGTGATGTATGGCTGCATTCGCGATGCGGTTGAAATCGGCGGTATGCCCCTGGGGGTTCTGGCCTTGGCCACCCATCCGCGTAAGAGTGTGAAAAAGGGCGCTGGCGAGGTCGGCGGGGCGATCGATTTTGCCGGAGTGAGGTTCCGACCCGGTGAGTGGCTCTATGCCGATGAGGACGGCGTAGTGGTGTTGGATCAGCCGGCGGCCTGATCGCTTTTACGAATTCTTTTTGGCAGCGCAAGTGATGTAGTCCGCAGGAACACAGACAGGCTTTCAAGCGAAACCAGCAACTAGTCGCAAGAACTCGGCAGGAAGCCTGTCTAGCATCGGGATTGTGTCTACACTTGGAGGTGGCTGCTCATTTCCTGTGTCGATGGAAACCCCAACAGCTGATGGGCATGTCCTCACTAATCAGCCTTTAAACACAGTGTGGCCATCGGAACTTTGATCTGATCATGAAAGGCCTTCCTTTGACACTCCAGTCGCGTCTGTTTGTGTTGTTGCTATTGGCGGCAGCGCCGGTAATGGTGATTCAGATGCTGCTGCTCTGGCAGTCTCACGATCAGTTCAATCTCGACAGGCGACAGGAAGCCGCTTCCCTGGTTGAGGCATTGGCGGCGTTACAGGACGACTTTATTTCACGCACCCGGGGCTACCTGGAGCGTCTTGCCAAAACGCCTGCAGTGAGCAATCCCGACGCACAGTCGTGTACCCCGTTTCTGCAAGCGTTCGCAGGCATCAACACCGAGTATTTGAATCTGGCGCTGGCACGGTCTGACGGGGAACTGGTATGCAGCGCGTTGCCGCTGTCGGGCCGGGTTACTGTGGCGGATCGTCACTACATGCAGATGGCGCTGACGAAAAAACGATTCGCCATCGGTAACTCCCAGGTCGACAGGGTTAGCAAACAGAGCAGTATTGCTTTTGCCTACCCCATCATCGATCCGGTATATGGCCGGGTGAACGGTGTGGTGATTGCCACCGTCTCTTTCGATACCTGGAGTCGCAAGCTCGGAGAAGTGTCGTTGCCTGCCGGTGCACAGGCCTTTGTGGTCGATGCGAACCAAATCATCATCGCTCACTATCCCCTCAATAAGCGGGTCCTCGGGTTGTTCTCCGATACCTATGGTTACGAGACACGGCAAGCAGGGATGGACAGGGGAACGGTGATACTGTCGTCAACCGACGTTTCGGGGACGGAGTCCGTCCATGCCTACAGGACACTGCGGACAGAAGCCGATAAGCCGTCACTCACTCTTGGCGTCACTCTGCCCCTTGCGACTGCGCTCGAGACTGCCGGCATAGGGTTCTGGAATGGCCTGTTGCTGAGCGGCTTGGCATTGATGGTCCTCTTCGGGGTAATGCTTTGGTGGCTCCGACATGGTGTGGTAAGACCTCTGCGACAGCTGCTGGACTATACCAAAGCCTTGGGTCATGGCGAGGTGAACTCGCTGCCTGAGGTGAGCGGGTTTTCAGAGTTACGTGCCTTGGAGTCACAGATACTGTCCATGGTCGAAACCCGATTTGCGGTCGAGTCGGAACTGCGCACCAGCGAGGCAAGGTTCCGACAGATTGCAGAGACCATTCAGGAGGTCTTCTGGGTGGTGACGCCCGATTGGAAACAGGTGCTCTATATCAACCCGGCTTATGAATATGTCTGGCAGCGTTCGGTCGAGAGCCTGTATCGGAGTCCCAATTCCTGGTTGGCCTCGGTGGTGCAGGACGATCGTCAACAGGTGCTCGATTATATTACCGGGCTGGAGGGGGGCGACTACACGAGCATTGTGTTTCCTCTCTACCGCATCGAGCGTCGTGATGGCACCATCCGCTGGATCTCGACAAAGGGTTTTCCCGCCTATGATGCCGAGGGCAAGCTGGCCAGCGTGGTCGGCATTGCCGAGGATGTGACCGAACGAAAACAGTATGAAGCGGAACTCTCGGAGCGGGAGGCAAAGTATCGGCTGCTGGTCGAGCATGCAGAAGACCTGGTGGTCAAGTTCGATACGGATGGCCATTTACTCTTCGTCAGTCCGAGCTACTGTCGCACATTCGGCAAATCGGAACATCAACTGTTGGGCAAAGCCTTCATGCCCTTGGTGCACGAAGAGGATCAGGCGGCCACCCGGGAGGCGATGAAGGGGCTCTTCTATCCGCCCTTTTCCGTCTATCTGGAGCAGCGTGCGATGACGGCCCGGGGCTGGCGCTGGTTCGGCTGGTCGGACACTGCAGTATTGAACGAAGACCAGCAGGTGATCGAGATCATCGGCGTTGGGCGCGACATCACGCAACAGAAACAGGCCGAGTTTGCACTGCGAGAGAGCGAAACCCGTTATCGGGATCTGGTCGACAACATGAGTGACGGGGTCGCCGTCTATCAGCGGCTTGGTGATACGGATGATTTTATCATCACCAATTTCAATCATGCCGCCGAACGCATAACGGGGCTTTCCAAGGATGAGGTGATCGGCCAGCTGATCAATGTGATGTTTCCCGGCGTGGAGGAGTTCGGTCTGTTGGCTACGATCAGAAAGGTTGCGAAAGAGGGTCAATCCGCGGGTTGTCCAGTCAGTGCCTATCATGACGAGCGCATCGAACTGTGGGTCGAGAATCAAGTCTTCAAACTTCCATCCGGGGAGGTCGTCGCGGTGTTCAGGGACGCGACGAAGGAGCACCGCTCCGCCGAGGCGTTGAAGCGGAGCGAAGAGAAGTTTCGCGGCTTCTTCGAGGATCTTTCGGTCGGTCTGGTGATTGCCGACAGTCAGGGTGTTGCACAGGAGGTCAATAAATCATTTGCAAACATGTTCGCCATCGAAAGGGAGCAGGCGATCGGCAGGCCACTGCGTGATTTACTGGTGAGCGACGAGTACAATGAGATCGCCGACAGGGTGGATGATCTGCTGTCTGGACGTCTGGAGCGATACCGTTTCCAGACCCGCTATAACCTAGAGGATAAGAGCAGACTGACATCCGATGTCGCCATCGGTGTGCTCTACGACGACGAGCACGAAAGGGAATTTATCTACGCCATCACTGAAGACGTCACTGCGCTGGAGACAGCACAAACAGAACGCAACAGACTGCAGAGGGAACTGATGCGGACCTATCGCCTCGAGGCGCTTGGGCGGCTTGCTGATGGCATCGCGCACGACTTCAACAATATTCTCGGCGCCATCACCGGCTTCATCGAACTGGCGGCTTCGCGGCTTGGAACCGCCGATGTGGACAAAATCCGTGGCTATCTCGAGAAATCCCAAGAGAATTCAGAACGTGCCAAGCAGTTGATCAAACAACTGCTGATCTTCAGTCGTGGTCCGGAATCCCAATCATCCAGCGCGCACGATATCGGACAGGTAGTCGCCAGTTCCATGGAGATGGTTCGTTCCCTGTTGCCCTCCAGTATCTCCATAGAGGTCGATCTGTCCGACAAGCCGTTTCTGGTTGTCTGCGATCCGGTGCAGATCGAACAGGTTCTACTCAATCTCTGCATCAACGCTCGTGACGCAATGGAGGGCAAAGGCCGCATCGAGGTCAAACTGGAATGGTATCTCGGTCGGGGTGAACGCTGCGTGATATGCCCCGAATCGGTGACGGGCGAATGGGTCTCCTTATCAGTGGAGAACAGTGGCGGCGGAATCCCGGACCTCGATATGGAGCGAATCTTCGAACCTTTCTTTACCACTAAAGGTCGAGAGAAGGGGACTGGAATGGGACTCTCGGTAGTGCATGGCATCGTCTCCGGTTATGGTGGACATATTCTTGTCGATTCGACACCTGAGAAGGGCAGCCGCTTCCGCATTCTGTTGCCGCTCTATACACCCACGCCGGAAACAGAGGTAACACAAATCCCTTCATCACCCCGGGGTGAGGATCTGCCATCAACCCGTGGCATAAAGGTGCTGGTGGTCGATGACGAGCCGTCGATGCGTCAACTTTTTTCTGAAGCACTGGCCAATAATGGTTACGAGTTCCTGTCGGCGGAGGACGGTGAACAGGCGCTCGAACAGTTGGAGCGGGAGGATTACTCGGTGGACCTCATCGTAACTGACCAGATCATGCCGCGGATGACCGGTCTGGAGCTGGTGCGGGAATTGCGTGAAAGGGGATACGATCTGCCGGTTGTACTCTGCAGCGGTTGCAGTGAGTTGATCAACGATCAAGTCATGCAACAGCTGAATATCGACAGCTGTCTCGAGAAACCGGTCAACTTGAAAGAACTCAACGGACTCTTGAAACGCTTGCTGAGCCGGACCCGAACTCCCTCCTGACAACAGGCAACGATGTTGCACGGTGTCGATTGTCCCTGGATTTTCGTGATAACTGCGGGACTGCAGCGGGGCATACTGGAGCCCTGAAACGAGTCAGGTGAATGCACGATGGCGCAGCCTCAGATCAATACGGCCATACTGCATCAGCACATCAAAGCGATGGCGATATGGTCACGCTGCTGGATGAAATCTATTCCCGCGAACCCAACGCATACCAATACATAATGCGATGGTCGAAGACGGACACAGTTCACCCTGACTGTTTATCACTTCAGAACGCAACCGCGGGGCTGGCCCAGAGGAGGGCAGCCGACTGCTCGTTATCATGGGCAATCAGAGGAAAGAGCTGGAGCTGTCGGACGATGGGGCGATGTGGATAAGTTTGCGCTGGCTGGACCGGATCTAGTCGCCAAGTTGATGAAACTCATCGATGCACGCCCGGTATGTCATATGTCAGGGTTGACGTCGACTGGAGGTTCCGGCCGTGCTCCACGCTCTCAGTCGTCAGAGACAATAAGAAGATTTCGCGCCATGTGCGAACCGGCCAGCAGGCTCAAATCAGCGGAAGCTGGTGGTTGGCATGAAGACGCTTCGAATGCCTTCGCCACCAGGGCTGAACTGGGCGTGAAGTAGAGTACGGCCTGGCAATGCAGGCGACCTTCTGATTCATGGCGGATGAATATCGCCATATCCTCGGGTTCTCCTGCCGTACGATAGACCGATTCGAAGCTGTGCTTGATTCGTTCGAGGACTTCCCAGGCCAGCGTGGCGTCACCCAGTTCCTTGCGAAACCATGTTTTCATCTGGATCCGGATCCTTCGATCAATGGACTGGCGCCGTGCGATCGCTACAGACCCGTGGTTCCGGCATCTTCATGACCGTTCGACATAACGCTCGGCTTCCGCCTTTCCGAGACGCCGCATACCGATGAGCGCGGTCGTGAGATCAGGCTCCTCTCGATCCAGGGGATAGGCCATGTAGACCGGAAGCGTAATCAGCGGACTGTCGTCGACTGGAAACAGCAGTCCCTCATCGAGCATCCGACGTACCAGTCGTATGGGTAGGTAGGCTGACCCTCCCTGGTCGTTGAGCAACTGGAGGGCCAGCCAACCGATATTGACGCGTTGGGCCGGTGTGTCCAGGGCAGGAAAACGGGCCGCGAACTGGGCTTGAAATTCAGGTCCCCAGTCCACATGGACGTATCCGGTGTCGCGCCAGTATCTGTCCGGCGAGCTGGTGACCAGTATCAGGGGTTCGCCAAACAGGTGTTCGACGGCGATATGGGGTCGGCTCTGCGGGGTATACATGACACCAACGTCGATCAGTCCTTGCACCAATCCCTGCATGATCTCCTCTTCGAATCCGATTTCGAGCCGCAGAGAAACATGGGGAGCCCTCTGCCTCATCCAACTTGACCAGTCCAGGAGAAAGCCGTCCCACAGGGCGATGCGTCCGCACAGCGTCAGTTCCGATGAAAAACCGCGTGAGAGGGCGACTTCGTGTCGCGCCTGCTCATAGGTCCGCAGCAACACCTTGGCGTGCGGCAAAAAACGTTTCCCCGATGCGGTCAGTACGGCACCGCCTCGGCCGCGTTTGAACAAGGTCGTGCCGAGCTGCTGTTCGAGGGTCTTAATGCGGTTGCTGA
Organism: Candidatus Thiodiazotropha sp.; assembly: GCA_037384425.1. Taxonomy (GTDB): domain Bacteria; phylum Pseudomonadota; class Gammaproteobacteria; order Chromatiales; family Chromatiaceae; genus Thiodiazotropha. The sequence goes on from JARROA010000016.1 coordinate 115,616, forward strand.
CCGTCGACTGGGTGATGTGCAGCTTGTCGGCGGCACCGATGAAGTTGCCGGTTGCGGAGACCACCAGAAAGGTGCGAGCCGATTCGATGTCCATGATGGCTTAAGGCCTGTGGAGTTGATGTTTAATATATATCGATTATTTCGATATTAAAAGCAATAATTAATCATTTGTTAAATATAAAAGCCACATATAGACTGATCTTCAACGCCGCGCTCCTCTCGATGTCAGGTCTGACAGAAGAAGACGGAACGCTTGGATTGGGATTGATGGGAGATGAGTACGATGAATACCGCCGAAGACATACATGCATTTCAGGATGAAGAGGGTTACCTGATCGATCCGGAACAGTGGGACGCGTCGGTTGCCCGGTACTTGGCCCGGACGGAGGAACTGGAATTGGTCGCCGACCACTGGAAAGTGATTGGCTTCATGCGCTCCTTCTATGATGAACACCGGGTGGCGGCGGATGCCCGTTTTGTCATCAGGTTTCTGGATCGGGAATGCGGTTACGGCCGGCTGGCAAAACGGCGCCTGTTCGAGCTTTTCCCTTACGGATATGTGAAACAGGCCTGCAAGATTGCCGGCATGAGACGACCTCGCGCCTGGAGCACCGGCTGAACCATGTTGCGAGGTGTCCTTCGATAGGTAGCGGGGGTGAAGTGGCAGCGACTAGACGGTGTGGAGATGATAACAGGGCGAATACTCCCCCTGCAGTTTCATGCGGCTCTGTTCAACGAAGTCCATCAGTAGCCGGTCCATGGCGGTGACGATGTCCGGCTCGCCCCGGATGACGAAGGGGCCGTACTTCTCCACCGCCTTGATGCCGTCCTCCTTGACATTGCCGGAGACGATGCCAGAGAAAGCCCGTCGCAGGTGCGCCGCCAGCCGATAGGGTTCCTGCCCCCGGTTGAGAGAGAGTCCGGCCATGGCGTCGTGGGTCGGCTGAAAAGGCTGTTGCAAATCGTGCTCGATCTTGAGTCGCCAGTTGTAATAGAAGGCGTCATTGCCGTCGGTGCGAAAACGCTTCACCCGCCTCATCTCCGACTTCATGGCCTGGGCCACGGCGGGTGGATCGTCGATGATGATCTGGTAGTGTTTGCGTGTCTCCGGGCCCAGGGATTGCACCACGAAATGATCCAGCGCTTCGAAGTAGCCGGCACTTTCACGCGGGCCGGTCAAGACCAGCGGCAGCGGGTGTTCGCTGTTGGCGGGATGCATGAGAATACCGAGCAGGTAGAGCAATTCCTCGGTGGTGCCGGCGCCACCGGGAAAGATCAGAATACCGTGACCGATACGGACGAAAGCCTCCAGCCGCTTCTCGATATCGGGCATGATGACCAGTTCGTTGACGATCGGATTGGGAGGCTCGGAAGCGATGATGCCCGGTTCGGTGATGCCAAGATAACGACCGTCGTGTATGCGTTGTTTGGCATGGCCGATGGTGGCGCCTTTCATGGGGCCTTTCATGGCGCCGGGGCCGCAGCCGGTGCAGACATTCAGGCCACGCAGTCCCAGTTCGTAACCCACCTCCTTGGAATAGTCGTACTCGCTGCGGTCGATGGAATGGCCACCCCAGCAGACGATCAGATTGGGATCGGTGCCGGTGTGCAACACACGGGCGTTTCTCAGGATATGAAAGACCGCCGAGGTGATGTGGCTGGGCTGGTTCAGGTCGAAGGCCGGATCGTTCTGGATCTCATTGTGGACATAGATGATGTCGCGCAATACGGCAAACAGATGCTCCTGGATGCCGCGGATCATCTTGCCGTCGACGAAGGCGCTGCCGGGGGCGTTCTCCAGGCGCAGCTTGACGCCCCGGTTGCGTTGCATCAGGTGGATGCCGAAATCGCGGTAACTCTCGAAGATCTCGCGTGCATTGTCCGTCTGGCTGCCGCAATTGAGCACCGCCAGGGCGCAGCGACGGAACAGCCGGTAGAGACCGCGTGCGCTGGTGTCGAGCAGAGCGTTGACCTCGAGCTGGGAGAGGACTTCGAGGCTGCCCTGAGGGCGCACCGAGGCGCTGATTTTGGTGGGGTTGGTATTGTTCACGTGACTGCCTGTGATGGGAACCTTCGGGTTCGGAACGATCCTTGATTGAAATTTGAGTTGTCAGTCTCTGCAATGCCGACAGTTTATTTAAACCTTCCTCCCCCTCTCCCTGTCCCTCTCCCGCGAGGGGAGAGGGGACCCTCCATCGGGATAGTCGACAGCGATCACCGCGCACAACCTGGCATCCAACTCAAAGCCCCTCTCCCCTCGCGGGAGAGGGGTTGGGGAGAGGAGGGAACCAAGCCCCTACAAACTTGCCATCCGCCAGCAGACTCACCGCCCCTTCGGCAGCAGATCGGCAATGATGGCCCGTTCCTCCCGCAGCTCCCGCTCAGAGGCTTTGAGCCTGGCGATGCTGAAGTCGTCCAGCTCCAGGCCCTGGACGATTTCGTACTGACCGTCCTTGCAGCTCACCGGATAGGAGAAGACCACCCCCTCGTCGATGCCGTAGCTGCCGTCGGAGTGGATCGACATGCTGACCCAGTCGCCCTCGCGGGTGCCCAGGGCCCAGTCGTGCACGTGATCGACCACCGCGTCCGCCGCCGAGGCCGCTGAGGAGAGGCCGCGCGCTTCGATGATCTCCGCGCCGCGGCGCTGGATGCGGGGAATGAAGTGATCGATGGCCCAGTCACGTGTCACCAGGTCGTAGACCGGTTTTCCTTCGACCAGACAGTGGTCGATGTGAGGATACTGGGTCATGGAGTGATTGCCCCAGACGGTCATACGGGTAATGTCGGCGACCCGGGTGTTGGTCTTGTTGGCCAGCTGGCCGAGTGCGCGGTTGTGGTCGAGGCGGGTCATGGCGGTGAACTGGCTACGATCCAGGTCGGGCGCGTTGGCTGCCGCGATCAGGGCATTGGTGTTGGCCGGATTGCCGACCACCAGCACGTGTACGTCCGGTGAACCGTAGTCGTTGATGGCGCGGCCCTGTTTGGCGAAGATTTTCGCATTCTCGGTAATCAGGTCCTTGCGCTCCATCCCTTTGCCGCGCGGTTTGGCGCCGACCAGGATGGCGTAGTCGGTATCCCGAAAGCCGATCGCCGGGTCGTCGGTGGTGACGATGTCGTGCAGCAGCGGAAAGGCGCAGTCTTCGAGTTCCATGCGAACACCGCTGAGGGCCGACATCGACTGCGGAATCTCAAGCAGCCTCAGGATCACGGGTTGCTCCTGGCCCAGCATGGCGCCGGATGCGATGCGAAACACGAGGGCATATCCGATATGCCCTGCGGCGCCGGTGATGGTGACTTTTACAGCGGGTTTCATGTGACGGCTCCTCATTGATTATTAGTTTGTTGGATCGAGCAACAAGTATAGTGTCATCTTATGGCCCCGACAGCCGATCTTATCATCCCGGTCGATTGGGTTCGTACCCCCACCTTGTCATCCTTTACCCACGATCCCGGACTATTGCTGGGCGTCCCAGCCTTGCTTGAAAGCGGTGTCCAGCGCAGACAGTTCATTGTCCAGCGGTTCCAGGCGGCGCAAGCCTTCAGTCATGCCCAGCCGGCCCGACTCGATGGCCTGTTTGAGAGCCTCGCGCTCGGCGACCACTTCGGCGATACGGCTTTTCAGCCGCTGTAGTTCCGACTCCTGGGGATGCTGCTGGGGGCGGTTCACGAAGCCGCTTCCGCGCTGATGATCACTTCGTGCATCTCGATCGCCCCTTCGCCGTCGAAGGCCTCTTTCGGCATCGGATTGGCGTGCGCGGCGCGGAAGTCCTCGCTGCCCACCCAGGCGTCGAAAGCGGCCTTGTCGCGCCAGGTGGTCAACACCACATAGGGTACTCCCGGTTTCGCCGGTTGCAGTACCTGCATGCGGACAAAGCCGGCCTGTTTCTCGATCTGTCCGGCACGCGCACGGAAGCGCTCCTCGAACATCTGCCGATAGTCGTCGGCTACGGGAACCCGGTTGGCGACAATGAACATGGGACTCAACTCCTTTGCAAGTGATCGTAGGGCGGCAGGGTCTGCAACCGGTTGTCGGGTTTCGGCAGACCCACCGTGAAGTGGTAGAGACTCTGATAGCGGCTGTCGGTAAGGCCCAGGGTCTCGTGCACCGCGTCGTCGAAGAAGCAGCCGATCCCGGTACCCCGGATACCGGCCGCCTCCGCCTGCAGATAGAGCACCTGGCCGAGCAGCCCCGCCTCCCAGAAGAGTTCCGGGTAGGCGCGCGCGCCCCGGGTCTCCAGGCTGCGATCGAAATCGGCCAGCATGCCGAGGCTGAAGTAACTGCTGGCGGCGATGTCCTGGTGGCAGGAGAGGGTGCGTGCGGCCCGCTTGGCGTCGGCGGCGACGAGTCGGTAGAACGGCAAATGGGCCGGACAGCCGGCCGGCGGTTGCCATTCGAACTCCGTCCGCAGAGCCGTTCTCAGCCCGTCGACGGCCTGGGGGTCTCTGGCCAGCAGATAGAGGCCGGGCGGCAGCTCGTCCACCCGGTGCACGAACAGCACCGGATGGATCTGGGGGGCGTAGGGCCAGCTCTCCCAGGGCACCCGGCCGCGACGGGGCAGCAGACTGTCGAGCAGGGCGTAGAAGGTCGCGCCCGGCAGGCTGGTTTTGCCGCTGAAGGCCTGGGCGCTGCGCCGCTGCAGCATCAGCTCCCTGGCTGACCTGTCGGACATTACCAGCGGTGGCGGATAGTCGGTGGGTGGATCGGGTGGTTCAAGGCTGCCGGGCAGGGCGGGCGTGTCATCCGCCACCTGGTCGATGATCGGCCAGCGATGGCTGGGGTGCCGGCTCAGGATGTTGGCTTGGCCCTGCCACTGCGCCTCCTCCAGCAGGGACAGCCAGTGATCGATGCCGGGCTGATCCCCAGCGGGTTGGCTCGCCTCGTCCCCTCGCGGTAAGAGCTGCAGCAGCAGGTCGGGCCGTTCCCGCTCCGCGTCAGCAAAGTCCGGTTCCCGGTCGAGGCCCATGAGGCGCGCCAGCTGCCCCTCGTCGGCAGCCACCCGCCGCAGGCGAAAGCCCAGGCTGGCGGCGGCATAGGCGAGGGCGCCGATGGCGTGGCCAAGATCGAGATGGACATAGCGGTAGGCCCGCTCCCCATACTTCCAGGCCTCGCGCCAGGCGATGCTGCTCAGGCCCAGCAGCAGGCCGGGCGGCGCCTCCGCAGCGGTGGTTCGAGCGCATTCGCAACGCTGTTCCAGCGCGTGCTCATGGGGCGCATAGTGGTAGACGCCGTCGGCCAGGCCCTGCAAGCCACGGGCGATCAGATAGCCCTCGGTGGGATGGAGATTACCGCTGGAAGGGTTGCAGCGCAGGGACCAGCGATCGGGCCCGAAAACCTTCCAGGCCGCCAGACCCAGACTGTGGCGAAGCAGGCTGGAGATCTCCAAGGTTGTCCACTGGGGCAAGGGGAGGGTGGGGCTTTGGGTGTCCAGCTCGCCAAGGGAGGGGTCAGGCAGCCCGGCGAAATCCAGGGGCAGGGGGATCAGCGGCGCTCCGGCGAAGCGCCGGAAGGGGTCGGGCTGCTGCTCCCAGTCGAGAAAGTCGGGCCCGGCGGCATAGCGCTCCAGGCGATGCTTGGTCCGCTCATGATAGGCCCGGACCCGCGCCAGCCTGCTTGCGTCGGCGTCGCTCATGTGGGGGCAGGGGTCAGGCTTGTTGCTGCTCTTCCGGGGTCTTGGCCTTGACGGTAAGGGCATGCAGCTCGCCGCTGGCGATCTCGCTGTTGAACAGGGTCAGGATGGAGCGCTGCCGTTGCAGGCTCTTCATGTCGGCGAAGGCGGGAGAGGTGACGCTGACCTCGAAGCTGCAGTTCTCGCCGGCCACGGCGATCTCCGCATCCGGATAGAGGCCCTTGATGCGGTTGATCAGGTCTTGTTCGTTCATCGGTCGTTTCCTGGTTTTCGTTGCGACAGAGCGTTCGGTTGTCGAATGCCGGTGTCCGTTCATCGCTCTTCGGTATTGCGGGTTAGCATATATCTTCCCATGCCGAAGGTGAAATACGCCTCGCAGAAGCAGTGGTTTTCGTATGGATTTATCGAGTGATAGCGGAAGGGTCAGGCTGGTATGGCACTTACTTAAGCAGGGTTTGTCGCTGATTTCGGATTAACGGTGGGGCAGGGCCCCACCCTACACCCTGAAACGAGCGGTAGGGTGGGGGCCTGCCCCACCAAAGCGCGTTGAATAACACCAACAGACGGGTGCTTTTGCGCTGAAGTAAGTGCTATTCGAATCAGGCAGGATTTTCCATTGACACACTGCCCCCGATCCGGCAGTTTCCACCGGAAACCGGTCAGGAGTCAGCATGGATCCCTTCAACAAACCCATCTCAGAGCGTATCGACTGGCTGTTCGAACTCGCCAATGAACACTCGGCCAGCTACGGCAGCCCCGAAACCTGGCTGGCGCGCAGCCGCTACCTGGCTGAACATCCCACCGACATCATGGTGCTCAAGTGCATGGACGGGCGGGTCAACTTCTCCTTCGCCACCAACACCCCGCAGGGCATCATCCAGCCCTATCGGAACCTGGGCGGCATCTTCAACATGGGCTGGCCCTACCTGAGCGAGGTGCTGTCTGACCATGTGCAGTCCGTGATCCAGGAGGGCCGCCGCAGCCTGTTCATCGCCTCCTATCACTACTCCAAGGGCGATCCCGCCCGCGGCTGCGCCGGCTTCGACTACGACACCGAGGCGGCCAAGGCCCACACCTATGAGATCAAGCGGCAGGTAGAGCAGGTCTTCGGCCTGGGCCACAGCACCATCTATCCCATGGTCTGCGGCTTCGAGACCGATGAGGACGCCCTCATCCTCCACGGCACCAACGGCGACAGGCTCAGCATGGCCGAGGTGGGTCCGAACGAACGCGACAGCCTACAGCCGCGCCTGGAGGCTCTCTACCCCGACATGAGCGTGCAGATGCGCCACGATCTGCTGCCGCTGCTGATCGGCAACCTCAACCACATCGAACAGGCTCGACGCCAGCAGCGCGAGCTCGACAACGTCCATCGCGAATGGATGATCTGCGTGGGACGCGGCTTCGACTTCCTGCACATCCCCAACCTGGGCCTCATCATCGGCCCCTACAGCCCCGACCTGGCCGAGCCCGTGCACAAGGCGGCCGGCATCATCCAGGACAACATGGCCCAGGGCCGCATCCCCGATGACGGCTTCCTCCTGCTCGCCTGCGCCCCCTACCAGGACGTGGGCGTCGACATGGCCCGCGCCGAACTCAAATCCCGTTTCCTCTCGGACTTCGCCGCCGAGCAGATCCGCCAGTCCCATCCCGAGCTGGCGGAGAAGATGCACATTCGCACAGCGGTGGTGAATGAGCAGACAAGGACTCTCAGACAGCTCGATTGAGCCTGCTCAATCGTAGAACAAAGACGGTGTCGTAGGGTGGGGCCCTGCCCCACCAAAAGACCTCAAGCAAGCTCCCTTCGATGTAAACTCCGCATTCAGCGGTTCATCACACCAGGCATTACCAGCAGCCCTGTATCGAGTTGACAGCCAAAGGCGGCTTTCTCTAGACTCCTGACTCCCTAAGGATACGCATGGACGCAGTATCATGGACCACTACCTCAAGGACCGGCTTGACTTCGGTTTACATAGGCGTGGCGATTTCCGCGCCGACCGGAACACTGAAGCAACAAAGCATCAATCTAGGAAGCCAACCCACTGCGGTCGCAACGCCGACGAGATGGATCTCCCGCACGAGATCCGCACCGCCCTCGGCCGCCGCGGATCCCACCCCAGTGAGTGGGCGTTGATCAACGACCCGGAAGCGCTCTACGATTTGCGCTCCGGTGATCACCTCCGCATCTTTCTCCAGACCCGCAAAGGCTGGATCCCCCTGAACGCCCTCAACGGCGCGCGTCCCGGTCAACAGGTGCTCGCCTTTCGCCGTCGCCACCAGGGAAAACCGAAACGCCCCCTCAGCCCGGCCGCCCAGTACGAGCGACAGCTGGCCTATGACGAGGCCATCAGCAACGTCTTCTTTCACCGCAGTCTCCGGCGCCATCTCGACACCTATGGTCTGCCACCGGCCGAGCTGCTGCTCGAGAGAAGGCGCATCTCCCTGCGCGAGTGGGAGCGCATCTACGCCGAGTCCACCCCGATCGAACCGCCCAGCCACTGGATCGGCCTCCGCCTGCAAGAGGCCGACGGCGTGCCGGCCCAGGGCTACCCCTACCGTCTCAAAGACAGCGGCGGGGCGATCCATACGGGAAAGCTCGACACTCAGGGCCAGGCCCAAGTCCACGGTTTGAAAGCCGGTGCTGTCGACGTCAGCTTTGGAATGCCGCTGCAAGCCGATGCGCTCGCACCCGAGCGAAAAGCGCTAGCCGATGAACTCCAGCACATCCTGCAGGCCGAGCGCCAGGAGCGGGCGGCGAGAGAGAGCGAGTTTGAGCAACAGAGTCTGCTCGGCAAAGCCATAACGGTGAACGCCGCCTTCAGCAAAGGCGCGCGCCAAGCCCTCTGGGGCATCCTGAGCAGCCTGAAGGAGTGGAGCGACCTGGGCACCCAACATCTCAATCACGCCCTGGGCGCGGCCTGGGAGGCCTGGCGCTACAGCGATGAGGGCCGCTTTGCCGAACGGTTTACCGAACAACTGGCCGAACGGGAGTTCCGGGAATTCGTCGAGGCCCTCGGATTCGACCCGAGCAGCCTCAGCCGGGAACAGTGGGCCGAGGTTCAGGCCCTGCTCAACTTCATCTGGAACGACCCGACCACACGGGAGACCCTGACAGGCTTTGCGAAACAGTACCTCGAAGCGCAACACCCCCTGGAGTGGGCGGAAGCGGGCGGCGGGCTCATCGCCGAAGTTGCCTTCGACCTGGTGCTTACTGCGCTCACCCTGGGTGCCGGCGCCACCATCGCGGTACTGAGCAAAGTACGGCATCTGACAAAATTTAAAGGCTTGGGCAGGGTGCTCATACCATTGGCGAATAAGCTCAAGCTGAAGGCTGGAAGCAGGCAGGTTGTCAGCAGTACGGGAAAGTGGCTGAAGGAGCGATTGAAGAAGCCTGAGAATCGCCGTATTAGGAAAGGCCAGGTGGATGAAACAGGGGGCGCGGATACCACAGAGAATAGTGGTACGATGCTGGTTGAGAATGATGGTGCAGACAGCAATCGTAGTGCTGGGGCTATGGCACGGAGGGAATATCAAGCTGCCCCTTATCATGGAAAAGTTGACAATACTGTTAAAAGTAGGGCCCCAACAAATGGGCAGAATGCCCTTGATACGTCAGTCCGGGTTAAAAGTACATCACCTCGGCGGATCGGCATTGATTATCAAGCTGGAGAATTTACGGTATTTGACCAAACCTCAAACGGTTTATTTCATGGACATGTGAGAAGCTGGAAGGACCTAACTCCTCAGATGCAAAATGCTCTTCGCAAGGCTGGAATGGTTGATAAAAAAGGTATTATTATTTTGGGAGGTGGACTGTGAGCTATACGTACGAAGAACCCAAGGTAATTACCAAATCAGAGTTTATGGATATAGTCCGCACTGGTGATGTTAGTCAAATATGTGATGCAGTTGTTCGTGCCGTCCACTTTATTCATGATTATGATTGGTTGCTGCAACAATATACCTTGCTGTTGAAACATGCTGATGTCGAAGTAAGAGGAGCAACTGTCACATGTATCGGGCATTTAGCAAGGATGAACGAAATAGCTGACAAGAACCAGTTACTAGAAGCTTTAAAGCCATTGTTATTAGAGGAGGAGTTATCAGGTAGAATTGATGATGCGATAGATGATATAAACACATTTTTGTAATGTTTTATAGGTTCAGACAGCAAAAGTGAACCGCCTGGGGTCAGAGGAAATTTACTATGACCCCGTCAAGGAGATCCCCAGTTCTATCATCCAGAAGCAATGAAATTGTGGGGAGAATTCTAATAATCGCCTAGGGTCAGTGTAAATTTGGAGCCTGTAAATAATTCTGTGTAACTGCCCGATTCACACCTAGTCCGCGAGACGGTCTTCAAATTCGATCATAAAGCGGTTCAGTGCCGTCTTCCAGTTCCGGATGGGCATGGTCCATT